>NZ_JBVJFK010000010.1:0-384674 GCF_055587885.1 Streptomyces sp. NPDC046349 | reverse complement strand
TCGGGGTTCCCAGGATGCCTTTCTTTTTCTTTTTTTTTTCTCCCGCCGGACGAGGGGGGGGGGGGGGGGGGCGCCCCCCCCCCCCCACCCCTTCTCTTCACGCCTTAGGGAGGCACGAGTGCTGGAGACCGGTGTCCGGCAGGTCCGGGTGGCGATGGCCATGGTGTTCGGCCGGAAGCTGAACGTACGGGCCGTGGAGCGGCTGGTCGCCGACGCCCTCGCCACGCTCGAGGAGTTCGGTTCGCTCGGCGACGACGTCGACGAACTGGCCGACGGACCGTTCGCCGACCCGGACGAGCGGCGCGACCTGCAGAACCGCGCCCTCCAGCGGACCGTGCGCAGACTCGCCAAGCGCTCGCCCTTCTACCGGGAGCGGCTCGCCGGCACCGACCTCGACGGACTGACCACCGAGACACTCACCCGGATCCCGGTGACCCGCAAGGCCGACCTGATCGCGCGCCCCGCCGACTTCCTGTGCAGCACCCCCTACCTCGCGACCCAGACGACCGGCACCACCGGCCGACCCGTCCAGATGTGGCTCTCCCGCTACGAGATGGAGCTCTGGCCCGCGCTGATCGCCCTCTCCGTGGTGCTGCGCGGCGACATCCGCCCCGGCGACCGGATGCAGATCAACCTCAGCTCCCGGGCCACGGCCGCCGTACAGGAGGACGTCGAGGTCTGCCGGCTCGTCAATGCCTCCTGCCACGTGGTCGGCCAGGTCCCGCCCGAGGAGTCCGTCGAGCACCTGCTCGGCCGCAACGGCACCCGCCCCACCCTGCTCACCGGGAACCCCAGCTACCTGGCCCGGATGCTCACCGCGGCCCGCCGGCGCGGATACGGGCCGGACGACTTCGGCCTCCGGTCGATCTACGCGGGTGGCGAGATCGTGTCGCCGGCCCTCGTCCTGGCCCTGCGCGAGACCTTCGGCGCCGAGACCATCGGCGACAACTTCGGCATGACCGAACTGCTCCCGGTGGGCGGCCGCACCTGCAGCCGCCGCCACCTCCACATCGACCCCAACATGGGGTACACCGAGGTGCTCGACCTGGACACGGGCGAACCCGTCGCCCCCGGACAGCTCGGCGAACTGACCGTCACGCCGTACTACCCCTACCGGGAGTGCATGCCGGTGCTGCGGTACAACACCGGCGACGTGGTGCGCACTCTGGAGGGCGAACCGGACTGCGAACTGGCCGCCGTACCCGCCGTCTCGCAGATCCTCGGCAAGGCGGGCACCCTCCTGCGCACCGCCGGTTCGGTCGTCACGCCGCGCGACGTCGTGGAGGCCCTGGACGGCACCCCGGGCATGCCGTGGCCGCTGCGCCACCGGGCCGGGACCGGACCCGACGGCCGCCTCCACGTGGAGGTCGCCTCGCGGACCGCGACCACGGCCGAGGTGACCGAGCGGCTGCTGGCACGCGGCATCGAGGCCCGTGTCACCGTCCTGCCGCTGGACGACGAGGCGGCCGCACGCCGCTTCCCCCTCCGCTGCGACCTGTTGGAGCACACCTTCACCCGGAGCCACGCATGACGGTCTTCTTCCAGCTCGCGGTCACCGCGGCCCTCGCGCTCGCGGTCGTCTTCGCCACCATCGTGTACTTCCGCGCCGTCCGCACCGCGAGGCCGCCCGTCGGCGTCTTCAACGGCCGCGACATCTTCATGATGATGGGCTTCGTCCTCGCCCTGCCGTACGTCTACCTCGCGCTGCCCGGCGTCGTCCTCCCATGCGTGCTCGCCCTGGTCTTCGCCGGCGGACTGTCCGTCGGCTACCAGCCGCTCATCGGCAACGGCCGGTTGCGCTGGTCGCTGATCACCGCACTGATCGCGAGTGTGCTCGTCACGCACCTGGCCTTCGGCGAGACCGCGCCGCCGTACTGGGTGGCGAACAGCTGCGTCGTCGGCCTGGTCGTCGTCTCCGCCACTAACCTCAACGTCCAGGGCGGCATGCGGCTGAAGAACGTGGCGTGGTTCCTGCTCGCCCTCGCCGCCTACGACGCCTTCTTCGCCTGGGTCGTCCCGTTGACCCAGGAGCTCGCCGACGCCGTCCAGGGCTATCCGTACGCACCGGCCGCGGGCCTGCGCATCGGCGAGGACCTCGGCGCGGTCGTCGGCATGGGCGACCTGCTGGCCTACGCCCTGTTCACCACCACCGCCTACAAGGCGTACGGGAGGCCGGGGCTGCGGACCGGGATCGCCCTGGTGGTGCTCTTCGGGGCCGTGGCGCCCGTGGCCGCCCTGCACCTGATCTCGGCGGCCACCGGCGACGCCCCCGGCATCATCCCCGCCCAGGTGTTCTTCGGCCCGGCGGCCTTCGTCGCCTACCAGGTCCTGCGCCGCCGGGGGCCGGAGCGCCGGATGGCCGACATCGTCTTCCGCCGCGACCGCGCGGACGCTCCGCGGCAGGCCCCGGTACGCGCCGAGGCCCGGCCGGTGGCCTGAGCGGGCGCCCCGGGGCTACCCGCGCCAGATCTTCTCGTACGCCTGCTGGTAACCCCGCGGTTCCCAGGACGTGGCCCCGCCGCTGTTGTCGGCCGTGACGACGTGGACGGGGGCGACGTAGCCGCTGGCGGGCCGCCCGGCGAAGGCGCGGTTGAACTCGTCGGCGATCTGCCAGCCCTGCTGCGAGAGCGGTTCCGGAACGGTGGCGGCCTGGTACTGCCTGCTGTTGATGCGCTGGAAGGCGGACGGATCGCCGTCACCGGCACCGATGTTGGAGGGCGGTCCGCCGCCGGGCTTTCCGGCGGCCCGCAGGGCCGGGGCGGCATCGGCGAAGTAGAGGTCGTTGACGGCGACCGAGTGGGTCCACTCGTTCCCGAAGCGGGACAGGAGGGAGGAGACCTGCTGCGGGGTGCGCCGGCTCGCGTCCGGGATCGGGATGTTCTCGTACGCCAGGAGTTCCACGCCGGGGCAGTCGGCGAGCCGCGCCTTGATCAGGTCTGCCTTCGTCCGGGCGAAGGGGATCGAGTCGTCGGTGAAGAGGACGACACCGGCTCCGCCCCCGGACCCGGCGATGACCCAGTCCGCACTGATCCTCGCCACGTCCTGCACCTTCGTGGTGATGTTCGTGAAGAGCGGCGGGGTCCTGCTCGGGCCGGGTGAGTCGACCGCGTGCCAGCCGATGAGCGGGATGCCCGCCGCGTCGGCGCGTGCCACCTGCCGTGAGGTCAGGCGGGGGTCGAACCCGCCGATGACGATGCCCGACGGCTTGAGGGTGACGGCCTGGCTCAGCGCCGCCTGGATCCCGGCCGGGCTGCCCTCACCGTCGATCACCCGGACCCGCCAGCCGATGGCCCTGGCGGCCTGCTGGAGTCCCTGCGCGACTCCCGCGACACCCGGGTTGGTCATGGTCTGCGCGACGTAGACGATGCTCTTGCCGGGGGCCGCCGCGGGCCCGGTCGTGGGGCCGGTCCACGCGCTGTCGGTGCTCTCGGCCTTCCGTACGTCGGCCCGGGCCTGTTCGAGAACGGCCGGGCAGCCGGCCGCCGACGGCCCGGTGGTGCCCGCCGGGCCGCCGCCGCATCCGGCGACGGCCGCCGTGAGGAGGGCTGCGGCCGCGAGGAGGATCATGCGGTTGGGGTACACGGTGCTCCTGACGCTGTGTGCGCTGCGAGGTGGTCTCAGGGGGCGTCCTGCCGACCGTGCCGGGCCCGCGTGGCCCCACCGGTCGCGGCGGCGCTGGCGCGCAGCCGGCGGCGGGCGGAATAGCCGGCCAGGCCGACCGCGATGAGCAGGGTGGCGCCGTTGAACAGCGGCGTCGCCCAGAACTGCGCGCCGAGCTGGCCGATCCCGGCGAGGCCCACGGCCAGGACGGTGACGGCGACGAGGGTGCCCAGGGCGTTGGCTCGGCCCGGTTTGATCGCGGTGGAACCGAGGAGGGCGCCGACGAACGCGGGCAGCAGGTATTCCAGGCCGACGCTCGGATTGCCGATCTGCTGCTGGGCCGCGAGGAGGACCCCGGCGAAACCGACGATCAGGCCCGATGTGGCGAAGGCGACGACGGAACAGAGGTGGGTGGGGATGCCGAGGATCGCGGCGGCCCGGGGGTTGGAGCCGATGACGTACAGGTACCGGCCGAGCGGCAGCCGTTCCAGCAGCACCCAGAGGGCGGCGACGAGGACGAGCACGTAGAAGGCGGGCAGCGGAAGTCCGAGGAACGTGGCGTCGTACAGGCCGGTGAAGGCGGCCGGGAGGCCTTCGGGGCCCGGGACGATGCGGCTGCCGTCGGTGATCCAGCCGGTCGCCGCGTACATGATGCTCCCGGTTCCGAGCGTCGCGATGAGCGAGTCGATGCGCGCGAACTCGACGATGATCCCGTTCACGACGCCGGCCAGTGCCCCGCCGGCGACGACCGTGAGGCAGGCGAGCTGCCACGGCCAGCGTTCGTCGACGATCAGGTGCATCACCATGACGTGCGCCAGTCCCAGGCCGTAGCCGATGGACAGGTCGAACCGGCCGGCCGCGACGGGGACCGTCACGCCGAGCGCGAGGATGGCGGGGATCGACTGGTTGGACAGGATCGAGGAGACGTTGTCCATCGTCGGGAAGGTGTCCGGCAGGACGAGGGAGAAGACCAGGAAGAGCAGGACCGTGAGGGTCAGCAGGCCGTAGGTGCCGATGAAGTGGGCGCGCCGGCGGCTCACCGGCCCGGACCGCTTCCGGTGATCGCGGGCAGGGCCGAGGCGGTGCGCGTCAGCTCGGTGACGTTCAGGGTCCCGCCCGCCAGCTCGGCCGTCACCGTCCCGCGGCCGAAGACCAGCGCACGGTGGCAGAGGTCGGCGACCTCCTCGAAATCGGTGGAGACGAGGAGGACGGCGAGGCCGGCCCCGACCGCTTCGTCGAGGATCCGGTGGATCGCCGCCTTGGCTCCGACGTCCACGCTGGCGGTCGGCTCCTCCAGGACCAGCAGGCGCAGGTTCCCCCGCAGCCACCGGCCGACGACCACCTTCTGCTGGTTGCCGCCGGACAGGGCGGCGATGGGCACCTCGCTGTCGCGGGGGTGCACCGAAAACCGCTCGATCAGGGCGCGGGCCTCGGCCCGTTCGCGCCGCGGTCCGGTCCAGCGCCATGCCGGCACACCGGCGGCCCGCGGGTTGGCCAGGAAGTTCTCCCGGACGGTCAGATCGGCGGCGCAGCCCTCCTCCTGACGGTTGCCGGCCACGAAGCCGACGCCGCAGCGGAGGGCCGCGGCCACCGTGCGCGGCCGGTACGGGCGGCCGTCCAGCAGCGCCCGGCCGCCGAGCAGCGGCAGCGCGCCGGCGAGGGTGCGGCCCAGGTGCATGTGGCCGGCGCCGGTCAGGCCCACCATGCCGAGGACCTCCCCCTCGCGCAGGACCAGGGTGACGGGACCGGTGCGGGCCGTCGACACGCCGTCGAGGCTCAGGACGGCCGGGCGGCGGTCCGCGGAAGACCTCGCGGACGCAGGCGCGGTGGGGGCCGCGGGGGTGGCGACGTACGCCGTCACGGGCCTGCGGCGGGCCGGTTCGTGCCCGACGATGTCGCGCACCAGGCGGTCGGGGGAGTAGGGGGCGAGGGGGCCGTGGCTGACGAGGCGGCCGTCGCGCAGGACGGCGAAGCTGTCGGCGACCTCGTACACCTCGTCGAGCCGGTGGCTGACGTAGAGGACGCCGTGTCCGCGGGCGCGCAGGGCGTGCAGGACGCCGAAGAGCCGGGCGCAGTCGGCGGCCGGGAGGGTGGCGGTCGGCTCGTCGAGGACGAACAGCCGGGCCCGTCCCGCCAGCGCGCGGGCGATGGCCACGAGGGACCGCTCGGCGGGGGCGAGGTCGGCGATCCGGGCGTCGGCGTCCAGGTGCCCGGCGACGATCCGCAGGGCCTCGTCGCAGCGCTCCCGGGTCCTCCGCCACGAGATCAGGCCTCGGCGCAGGGGATAGCCGGTGCCCAGGGCGATGTTCTCGGCGACCGTCATCCACTCGACGAGGCCGAGGTCCTGGTGGATGAAGGACATGTGGCGCAGGGCTGCCTCGGAGGGAAGCGGATGTCCGGCCACCGTCACCTCGCCCGCGTCGGCGTGGTAAACCCCGGCAAGCACCTTGATGAGGGTGGACTTGCCTGCCCCGTTGGGCCCGAGGAGGGCGAGGACGCTGCCGCCGCGGATGTCGAGGCCGACCGAGTCCAGGGCGAGGGTGCCGCCGAACCGCTTGCTGAGACCGCGTATCCGGACGAGGGGTTCTCCGTCGGGGCGCGGGGGCGGGCTCGAGGTGACGGGGGTGTCATGCACGGACTTCTCCGGGGCCGCCGGGGGAGGTCTTGCTGTGATGCGGAACAGTCAGGATGCTACTTGGCGCTATCGCGACATGTCCGACATTGCCGGTCATGCCGCGTCGAGGGCGCATTCCGCCCAGATGACCTTGCCGCGGGCGGTGTACCGGGCACCCCAGGCCTGGGAGAGCTGCGCGACGAGGAACAGGCCGCGTCCGCCCTCGTCCGTGGTGGCGGCACGCCGCAGGTGCGGGGCGGTGTTGCTGCCGTCGGAGACCTCGCAGATCAGGGAACGGTCGTGGATCAGCCGTACCTGGATGGGCTCGCTGCCGTACCGGACCGCATTCGTGACCAGCTCGCTGAGCATCAGCTCGGCGGCGAAGGCGAGTTCGTCCAACCCCCATGCGGCGAGCTGCCGGGTGGCGGCGCCCCGGATGTCGGAGACGAGGGACGGGTCCGGGGGCAGGTCCCACGCGGCGATCCGGTCGGCGGGCACCGTACGGGTACGGGCGACGAGCAGCGCGATGTCGTCGTCGGGGTGTTCGGGCGCCACTGCCTCGATGACGGCCCGGCAGGTGTCCTGCGGCTTCCGGTCCCGGTGGGCGAGCGCGGCGCGCAACTGCTCGAGTGAGACGTCGACGTCGCGGTGGCGGCCCGCGACGAGGCCGTCGGTGTACAGGACCAGGGTGCTGTGCTCGGGCAGCCGGACCTCGGCTGTCTCGAAGGGCAGGCCGCCCAGGCCCAGGGGCGGTCCGGCGGGCAGGTCGGGGAAGGTCACGCCGCCGTCGGGGTGGACCAGTGCGGGCGGGGGGTGGCCGGCGCGGGCCATCGTGCACACCTGCGACGTGGGGTCGTAGACGGCGTACAGGCAGGTGGCGCCGACGATGCCGTTGCTGCCGGTGGCGTTCGCGTCCTCCTCCTCCCGGTCCAGGCGCACCAGGAGGTTGTCCAGGTGGGTGAGCAGCTCGTCCGGGGCCAGTTCCAGCTCGGCGAAGTTGCGGGCGGCGATGCGCAGCCGGCCCATCGTGGCGGCGGCGTGCAGCCCGTGCCCGACGACGTCACCCACCAGCAGGGCGACGCGGGTGCCGGAGAGGGGGATGACGTCGAACCAGTCGCCGCCGACCCCGGACTCGGCCGGCTGGTAGTGGTGGGCGACCTCCACGGCCCCCTGCTCGGGGAGGCCTCGCGGGAGCAGGCTGCGCTGCAGGGCCAGGGCCAGGGTGTGCTCCCGGGTGTAGCGGCGGGCGTTGTCGATGCACAGGGCGGCGCGGGCCGCGAGTTCCTGGGCCAGCCGGCTGTCGTCCTCCCCGAAGGGGGCGGGGTCCTGCGAGCGGTAGAACGTGGCGATGCCGAGCAGTACGCCACGGGCGAGCAGGGGGACGCAGATCATGGAGTGCACGTGGTGGGCCAGGATTCCCCGGGCGTGTTCGAGGCCTGGGATCATCCATGCCGGAGTGGTGGTCTGGAGGTCGGTTTCCAGCACGGCGGGCTCGCCCTGGAGGCAGCGCATGTGGGGGGTCCCGGGGTCCAGCCGCACCTGGTGGCCGACCGGATAGAACGGGCAGTCGTCGCGGATGCCGTGTACCACCGTGCGGTGCAGGTCGTCCTGCGGGACGGCGGACTCCTCGCCGCGCAGCACGGCCCCGGGCAGGTCGACCGTGACGTAGTCGGCCAGGCGCGGCACGGCCGTCTCGGCGAGCTCCCAGGCGGTGCGGCGCACGTCCAGAGTGGTGCCGATCCGGGTGCTGGCCTCGGCCAGCAGCTCCAGGCGGCGGCGTGCGGCCACCGCGTACTTGCCCACCTCGGGCTCGCCCACCAGAACGAGGCCCCGGACCGCGCCGGGGGCGGCGGCCGGGACACCGCGCGGGGAGTCGGCGCCCGGCCCGGGCGCTTCGGCCGGGCCGCCGGTCGTGCGGCGCGCGGCGGAGGCGTCGGTGATGTGCCAGGGCAGTGATTCCGCGCGCTCCGTCGCGGCGAGGGCCAGGGCGCCGAGGGCGGAGGCGGTGGGCTTCGAGGCGGCGAGGTGGTGCGCCGGCGGGGAGTCGCCGGTGAGCACGGCCTCGACGACGACGCCCTCCACACCCGAGAGGCTCGTGACCGGGCTGCTCAGGAGGGTGACCTCCCGCCCGTGGGAGAGCGGCACCTCGACCGCGGCACGCTGCGGGTTGGAGATGAGCTCGGTGGCCCTCGCCTTGAGGACCATCTGGTCCTGCGGGTCGAGGCCGCCGTCGGTGAGATCGTCCAGTGGGATCAGCCGGCCGTCGTCGTCGGCCTCCCCGGCGCCGGCGCGGAGCCGGGCGCCGATATAGGTCCGCAGCAGGGCGCGCTCGCGGGCCGAACTCTGCTCCATGAGCCGCCGCTCGATGGACTCCGCCGCCCGGCAGACCAGGACGGGCAGGGCCGGGTCCTCGTAGCTGCGCGGATAGCCGAAGCAGAGGACGCCGATGACGTGGCCGCTGAACCGGTCGCGGATCGGGGTGGCGGAGCAGGCGTTCGACTGGGACCGCTCGGCGAAGTGCTCGGCGCCGTAGACCTGGCACAACCGCCTCTCGGCGAGCGCGAGCCCGATGCCGTTGGTGCCCGCGTAGCGCTCGGCGAAGACGAATCCGGGGACGCTCTGGATGGGCGCCAGCCGGCCGGCCAGGGCGGGCTCCCCGAACCGGCGCTGCAGCACCGTGCCGTTCCCGTCCGCGAGGGAGATGTTCATCTGGCTGCCCGAGAACCTGCTCTGGAGCTCGTCGAGGACCGGGACCGCGGCCCGGACGAGCCGGCTGTCGGGATCGAAGTCGTCCGTGAAGGGCAGGTCCGTCTGCTCCGGTGCGATACCCAGCATCCGGCTGCGCATCCACGAGTTCAGGATGGGGGCGCGCACGCTGCCCTCGACCGACTCGCCCAGCAGGAACCGCTCACGGGAGCGTACGGGGCTGATCTGGCCTCCCGTGACCCCCATCTGCACCACTTCCCCTTGCCGAGCCACCTGCCGCACCGGGATGTCCGCACCGCGCGAGTGCCTTCCGAGTATATTCCTCCGCTTTTAAAGCAATATGCCCGGATAGGTGCGTTCTTGTAGTGCTGGCCCTCCCTCATGGGGCCGCTACCTCACAGGACGGCGACCGGATTGACCGGCGAGCCCGTCCCGCCCGGCACCCTCAGGGGCGATACGACGATCATGAACTCGTGCCGCTGCGCCTCGGCGCAGGCGCCGGCGAGGGCCTCCAGGTCCAGGTTGTCCAGCAGCGGCACACCCATGGCGGCGACGGCCAGCGCGTGGACGGGGGAGTGCACGCCCTCGACGGGCGAGGGGCGCACGTCGCTGTCCCCGTCACCGCCGAGCAGGGCGATCGCCCGCTCGGCCAGCAGCGGCACGGCGTCCACGTGGAAGCCCGCGCACGCCGCGTCGGCGTCCCAGGGGCCCAGCTTGCGGCGCCTGCGGAAGCGGCCGGTGCGGAGCAGCACCGCGCAGCCCTCGTCGATCGTCACCCCGAGCGCCCGCTCCGCGGCGGCGACGTCCCGCGCGCGGACCGCACGGCCGGGCTCCAGCCAGTCCGTCCCGAGGACGGCCGGCAGGTCGAGGAGCACGCCCTTGGTGACGAGGGGGCCGAGGGCCTCCACCGAGCCGAAGCGGGCGCCTCCGGCGTCGACGGACTCCCGTGCCGGGCGGCCGTCGTAGAGCCGGCCCCGGTAGGCGACGTGGGAGAGCGCGTCCAGGTGGCTCACGGCCTTGCCGTGGTAGTCGGCGGCGATGAAGTCCTTGTGGGTGGCGGGCTCCGGGGCCTCCACGTCGCCGAGGTCGGACATGTAGTGCAGGGCCGGCCTGCTGTTGTCCGGTCCGCCACGCGTGTTCCACGGCAGGCCCAGCTGCACCGTCGTGCCGGACCGGACCAGGGCGGCCGCCCGACGCACGTGGTCCGCGGTGACCCGGTTCCAGGCACCGCGGTCGGCCGGGGACCACCGGCCCCAGGTGCCGACCGAGGCGAAGAGGGCGTCGAACTCCGCGCGCGACACCCTCGGCCCGCCGCCGGCCGTGTCCGGCCGGGGGGCGGGGTCGTCGTCCACCGGGCTGCTGCTCACCTGCCGCTCCTCGAGTGCTCGTGTTCCCTGCTCCCGCTGCGCGTGCGCACGCAAGCACATGCCCGCCGGACCGCCGGGCCACGCCGGGACGGCGGCGAGGTCGGCCGTACGGAGGCGGGACCGGGGGCGAGTGGCGGTTGCCGGCGGTGGGCGCCGACGGGTGGCTGTGTGCGTCGGCGGGTGGCGGCGAGTGGCGACGACGAGCACCGGCGGCGCAGGCTGTAAGCATGCGGCTGCCCATCCGCCCTTCTCCCGGCCCGGGAGGCGGCGGCCACCAGGTCCTTTTCGTCCTCGCGAAATGTGTGCCCTTCGCGATCGCGCTCCTGGTGCTGGCCATCGAGTTCACGCCCGCACACGTCCTGTACACGGGTCCCCTCCTGGTGGCCACGCCGGCGCTGGCCGCGGTGACGATGGGCCCGAGCGGAACCCTCGCCGCGGCGGGCCTCGCCGTGGCCGTGAGCGTGACCACGGCCACGTACAACCAGGCGTGGGGCAGCCAGCAGGTCTACAGCAACTTCCTCGCCCTCTTCCTGGTGTCGCTGGCCGGCGTGACGACCAGCCGCATGGCCCGCGCACGCAGCGCCAGGGAGCTGAGCCAGATCCGCCGGATCGCCTCGGCGGCGCAGAAGGTCCTGCTGCGGCCCGTGCCCGAGCGGCTGGGCCCGCTCCGCGCCGCCAGCCTGTACGTGGCGGCCGAGAAGGGCGCGCAGATCGGCGGGGACCTGTACGAGGCCATGGAGACCCGGTACGGGATCCGGATGATCGTGGGCGACGTACGCGGCAAGGGCCTGCCCGCCGTACGCACGGCCGCGGCCGTGCTGGGCGCCTTCCGGGAGGCCGTGTACTACGAGGACGACCTGGTGGACGTCGTCAGGCACTGCGAGGCGGCCATGCGCCGGGACGCGGCCGTGCCGGGCGCGGTCGACGAGGAGGCGCTCGTGGAGGGCTTCGTCACGGCGGTGGTGGCCCAGGTGCCCGACGGGCACGTGGTCGAGGTCGTCAACCGCGGCCATCCGCCGCCGCTGCTGCTGCACGACGGCAAGGTCCGGGCACTCGTGCCCGGCACCCCGCTGCCACCGCTGGGCCTCGGCGAGTTCATCGAGGGCCCGCCCGGAACCACGGACACCTACTCCTTCCTGCCGGGCGACCGGCTGCTGCTGCACACCGACGGCGTCAACGAGGCCCGTGACCGCGGCAACACCTTCTTCGCCCTGCCGGAGGCCATGGAGGCGATGCCCGACCGAGGGCCCCTGGAGTTCCTGGACCGGCTGTGCCAGGCACTGGTCCGGCACACCGAGGACCGGCTGGCGGACGACGTGGCGATGATCCTCGTCGAGCGGCTCGACGAGGCGGGAGGGACGGTCCGATGACCCGCGTGCAGTGGCTCCTGGTCCGTGGCGAACGCGGCAACCCCGCGACGCGCCTGGACGACCGGCGGCCGGACGGCGCGGCCTGGTCCTGGGGCAACGAGGCACGGCCGCTGGTCCACGGCGCCTCGTACTTCGCCGAGCTCCTGGCGGGCGTCGACGCCATGCGCGCCGGCGACCTGCTGCTGTTCACCGACTGGCGTGGAGACCCCGACGAGCGGCTCGACGGGCCGGGCACGGAGATCGGCACGGTCCTGTGCCGGGCGGCCGAGCGCGGCGTCATGGTCAAGGGCCTGCTGTGGCGCTCCCACCTGGACAGCCTCCACTTCAGCCAGACGGAGAACCTCCATCTCGGCGAGGAGCTCGCCCGGGCCGGCGGCGAGTGCCTGCTCGACATGCGGGTGCGGCCCGGCGGCTCCCACCACCAGAAGCTGGTGGTGCTGCGCCACCCGGGCCGCCCCGAGGGGGACGTCGCGTACGTCGGCGGCATCGACCTCTGCCACAACCGCAACGACGACGCCCGGCACCACGGGGACCGCCAGTCTCTGCCCCTGGCCGCCGCCTACGGGCCGCACCCGCCGTGGCACGACGTCCAGCTCGCCCTGCGCGGACCGGTCGTCGGCGACGTCGAGGCCGCCTTCCGCGAACGCTGGGACGATCCGGCGCCGCTCAGCCGCAGCCCCCTCACCCGCCTGCGCGAGCGCAAGCACCGCGAGGACGTCAGCGCGGACCGGCTGCCGCCGCAGGCACCCGATCCGGAGCCGTGCGGCACCCACACCGTCCAGCTGCTGCGGACCTACCCGAACCGGCTGCTGCTCGGCTACCCCTTCGCCCCCGACGGCGAGCGCAGCATCGCCCGCGGCTACCTCAAGGCGCTGCGGCGTGCCCGTGCGCTGATCTACCTCGAGGACCAGTACCTGTGGTCGCCCCGCGTGGTGGCCGGCTTCGCCGAGGCGCTGCGCCGACAGCAGGGGCTGCGGATGATCGGCGTCGTCCCCACCTTCCCGGACGAGGACGGACGGCTCACCCTGCCGATGAACCTGATCGGGCGGATCAGCGCGCTGGCCGAGCTGCGCAGGGCCGGCGGCGACAGGGTCGCGGTGTACGGCCTGGAGAACCATGCCGGAACCCCCGTCTACGTCCACGCCAAGGTGTGCGTGATCGACGACGTGTGGGCGTCCGTCGGGTCCGACAACATCAACCTCCGCTCGTGGACCCACGACTCCGAACTCGGCTGCGCCGTCCACGACGAGAGCCGGGACCCGCGCCGTCCGCGCGACCCGGGAGGGCTCGGGGACGGCGCCCGCGTCTTCGCCCGGGAGCTGCGCCTGCAGCTCATGCGCGAGCACCTGGACCTCGCGGACCCGGACCTCGCCGACCCGGACCTCGCGGACCCGGACGGTGCGGACGCGGACCTCGCGGACCCGGACGGTGCGCCCGCGCGATCGGTGCAGGAGGTGCTCTGCGACCCCGTGGAGGCCTTCGAGGCCTTCCGGGCGGCCGCCGCGGCGCTCGACGCCTGGTACGAGGGCGGCTGCCGGGGCACGCGCCCGCCCGGCCGGCTGCGCCGCTACGACCCTCCCGACCTGCCCGTCCCCCAGCGGCTGCCGGCCCGGTTGCTGCACCGGGCCCTCGTCGACCCCGACGGCCGCCCGATGAGGCTGAGGATGCGCAGGAGGTTCTGAGCCGGGCCGCGTTCCGGGGTGAACCGGATCGAACCGGGACACCGGCCCTTCGGGCGGGTACCCCTTAAGCGGCCAATGAGTAGTGGGGTTAGCATATGAGCGCCGCCTAGCTCGAAAGATAAAAGCCTGTGACTGTCAACGAGGACTCGTTCACCAACTGGAACCACCGCGAGGAGATCGCGGAGGCGATGATCCCGATCATCGGGAAGCTGCACCGGGAGCGGGACGTCAACATCCTGCTCCACAGCCGCTCCCTGGTGAACAAATCGGTGGTCAGCATCCTCAAGACCCACCGCTTCGCCCGGCAGATCGACGGCGAGGAGCTGTCGGTCACCGAGACCATGCCGTTCCTGCAGGCGCTCACCGCGCTCGACCTCGGCCCCTCCCAGATCGACCTCGGCATGCTCGCCGCCACCTACAAGGCCGACGACCAGGGCCTTTCGGTCGAGGAGTTCACCGCCCAGGCCGTCGCCGGCGCCACGGGTGAGAACAAGCTGGAGCGCAGCGGGGGCCGCGACGTCGTCCTGTACGGCTTCGGCCGCATCGGCCGCCTGGTCGCCCGCCTGCTCATCGAGAAGGCCGGCTCCGGCAAGGGCCTGCGCCTGCGGGCCATCGTCGTCCGCGGCGGCGGCGACCAGGACCTGGTCAAGCGCGCGTCGCTGCTGCGCCGCGACTCGATCCACGGCCAGTTCCAGGGCACGATCACCGTGGACGAGGCCAACAGCACCATCGTCGCCAACGGCAACGCGATCAAGGTGATCTACGCCAACGACCCCTCCGAGGTCGACTACACGGCGTACGGCATCAAGGACGCCATCCTCATCGACAACACGGGCAAGTGGCGCGACCGCGAGGGCCTGTCCAAGCACCTGCGCCCGGGCATCGACAAGGTCGTCCTGACCGCCCCGGGCAAGGGCGACGTCCCGAACATCGTGCACGGCGTCAACCACGACACCGTCAAGCCGGACGAGCGGATCCTGTCCTGCGCGTCCTGCACCACCAACGCGATCGTTCCGCCGCTGAAGGCCATGGACGACGAGTACGGCGTCCTGCGCGGCCACGTCGAGACCGTCCACTCGTTCACGAACGACCAGAACCTGCTGGACAACTACCACAAGGCCGACCGCCGCGGCCGCAGCGCGCCGCTGAACATGGTCATCACCGAGACCGGCGCCGCCTCCGCCGTCGCGAAGGCGCTGCCCGACCTCAAGGCGCCCATCACCGGCAGCTCGATCCGCGTTCCCGTCCCGGACGTCTCGATCGCCATCCTCAGCCTGCGCCTGGGCCGTGAGACCACCCGTGAGGAAGTCCTCGACCACCTGCGCGACGTCTCGCTGAACTCGCCGCTGAAGCGCCAGATCGACTTCACCACGGCCCCCGACGCCGTCTCCATGGACTTCGTCGGCTCGCGCCACGCGTCCATCGTCGACGCCGGCGCTACCAAGGTCGACGGCGACAACGCGATCCTCTACCTCTGGTACGACAACGAGTTCGGCTACTCGTGCCAGGTCATCCGCGTGGTCCAGCACGTCTCCGGGGTGGAGTACCCCACCTACCCGGTCCCGGCGGTCTGATCCCGCCGACTGCGTGTTCGACGTCGCCGCCCCGCCGCTCCGCGCCGCGGGGCGGCGGTGTTCGCGGCCCCGCACCCCGCACGACCGGCACCACACGTGCCCGCGCTCACGCGTTCGCGGGCACCGGCCGCCGCAGCAGGTAGACGGCCGCGGCCGAGACCAGGGCGGCCATGCACGCGATGAACACCAGCCCGGCGCCCTCCAGGCCGATCGGTCCCACGAGGAGTCCGACGCCGATCACCGGTACGGAGATGCCCGCGTAGGCCACGACGAACAGCGTGGAGACCACCGCCGCGCGCCGGTCCGGCGGCGAGGCGCCCGCCACCGCCGACAGTGCCCCGCGGAACGCCAGCCCCTGCCCGACCCCGCCGACCAGCGCACTCGCCACCACCAGCGCCAGCAGGTCCCACACCAGGGCGCCCGCGAGCAGCGCCAGCCCGGCCAGCAGGCCCGCGCAGCCCAGCGGCAGGGACCGCCCCACCCCGACCCGGCCGACCGCAAGCTGCCCGGCGGTCGAGGCGAAGAAGGCGAGCGCGACGACCAGCCCGCTCACGGCCCGGTTGTGCACGTCGAGGGACTGCGCGAGGAAGGCCGGGCTGACCGAGGTGAACACCCCGAAGAGCGCGAAGCCCACGAAGGCGGCGATCGCCGCGGGCCCGAACACCGACCGCACCTGCGGGGGCACGCCGGGCCGCTGCGGCCGCACGGTGCTCAGCGGCCGCCGGTCCCGCACCGTCTCGTCCAGCCCCAGCAGGACGGCGGCCGACACGGCCACCAGGAACAGGTGAACGGCGAACGGCAGGTGCAGCGGCCAGGGGGCGTACTGCGCGAGGACACCGGCGAGCAGGGGACCGCAGCCGAGCCCGCCCATGTTGGCGGCCGTCGCCACGAACGTGGCCCGGGAGGCCCCGCCGGGCGGCGCCAGTTCCATCACGTACACGGTCGCGGCTCCGGTGAACAGCCCGGCGGACAGTCCCGACAGCAGCCGCCCCGCGTACAGCCAGCCCATCGCGGTGGCGCACAGGAAGCAGAGGGCGCTTGCCGCGGAGAAGCCCAGGCCGGCCAGCAGTACCGGCCGCCGGCCGACGGCGTCCGAGGCGTTGCCCGCCAGCAGCAGCACGCCGATGACCCCGAAGGCGTACACGGCGTACACGACGGTCACCACCAGCTCGGAGAACCCGAACTCCTCCTGGTACAGGCCGTAGAGCGGGGTCGGCAGCGTGGTGCCGGCCATGCACACGGCGAACACCGCCCCGCTGAGCAAGCACTGGCGCCACCCTCGGCGATCACCGTCCATGCCGCCGACGGTAACCCGGGCTCCGCGGCCCCGCAGGGCGGGTCAGAGGCGGCCGGCGTGGAGCTCCAGCGGGCCGGCGCCGCTGGCCCGGGCTTCGAGGCAGGCGGTGATCTGGCGCCGCAGGGCGCCCTTGACCAGGGCGGGGAGTTCCTCGGATGCGACGGTGCGCCATTGGAGGAGCTCGTTGTCGTCCAGCCGGATCCGGGCCAGCGCCGACGCGTCGAGGACGCCGCCGTCGTACAGGAATCGGATGCGGGCCGGACGGCCGGGCTTGTGCGACCAGTTCACCGCGAGCAGGCGGCCCGGGGCCAGGTCGAGGCCGAGCTCCTCGCGGACCTCCCGCCGGGCGGCGGCCCGCGGGACCTCGCCGAGGTCGCTGTCGACGCCGCCGCCCGGCAGGTGCCAGCGGTCGGTGCGGCCGTACGCGGGCTGCACCAGCAGGATCCGGCCGTCGGCGGAGGTGAACAGCACGCTCGCCGCGGTCAGCGCCTTCGGCCGGCTGGCCCGGTGACTGGCCGCGTCGAGGACGCCCGCGTGCTCCAAGGCCGCGCGCCGGGCCGGGTCCAGGCCGGCGGGCGATCCGGGCTGGGGGACGCCCTCGACCAGATGGGCGAACGAGCCGGTGTGCAGGGCGGCCAGTCCGGCCCGCAGCCGGGGCGCGACACGGGCGGGCAGCACCGTGCAGGCCTCTTCCGGCCGCAGCCAGCGCGCCGCTGTGATCTCCCCGTCGGGGAAGGAGATCGCCGCGGCCTCCTTCGGCGAGAGCGGTCCGACGAGGTGGACGTGGACGATCAGGGAACGGCCGAGGGAGCCGGGCGGCCGCGAGTCCACCGCCAGCAGCCGGCCGACCGGCACACCGAGGTCCAGTTCCTCCCGCAGCTCGCGGGCCAGCCCCTGCTCCGGCGTCTCGGTGTCCTCGACCGTGCCGCCCGGCAGCTCCTGATCGGTCTTGTACGAGGGGGTCAGTACGAGGACCCGCCCGCGGGCGTCCAGGACGATCCCGGTGGCGGCCACGAGCGGCGCCGGCTGCGCGGCGTAGTAGGCGCGCACCGCGTCGGGGGAGGGGCGGTCGGGCACGGCGGGCTCCTGGGGCTCGGGTCGTCGGCAGGAGCACTATGCCGGGCCCGCGCCCGGCGGCCACCGCCGACATGCGGACGCCCGCGGGGGCGGCCGGATCGGCCCCCCGGCCGCGCCTGCGGTCCCCGCGGCCTGCAGGTCCCGGCCTGCGGTCCCGGCCGGGCCCGGTTCCGGCCGGGCCTCGGGCCCCCGCTGGGCCCCGGTCCCGGCTGGGCCCCGGTCCCCGCTGGGCCGGCGGCCTGCGGTCCCGGCTGGGTCCCCGGTCCCGGCTCGGTCTGCGGTTTCGGCTGGGCCCCGGTCCCGGCTCGGTCTGCGGTTTCGGCTGGATCCCCGGTCGCGGCTGGGCCTGCGGTTTCGGCTGGGCCCCGGTCTCGGCTGGGCCGCCGGCCCCGCTGCGCCCGCGGCATGCGGCCCCGGTCCCGGCAGGGTCTGCGGGTCCCGGCTGGGCGTGCGGCCTGTGGTGCCCCGGTCCCGGCTGGGCCTGGGGCCTGCGGCCCGCGCCTTCGGGGGCGTGGTGAGGGGCACGCTCGTCCCGTCTGCTGCCCCCGGCGGGGCTACGCGCGGGCCAGGAGCAGGCCGCCCATGGTGACCATCGTCGCCGCGACGAGGCCGTCCATGACCCGCCAGGCCGAGGGGCGGGCGAGCAGGCCGCTCAGCAGCCGGGCGCCGTAGCCCAGGCTGGTGAACCAGGTCAGGCTGGCCAGTCCGGCGCCGATGCCGAAGGCCCAACGCAGGTCGCCGCGGTCCGCGGCCAGTGAGCCGACCAGCAGCACGGTGTCCAGGTAGACGTGCGGGTTGAGCCAGGTCATGGCCAGGCAGGTCAGTACGGCCCGGCGGGCGGATCCGGAAGCGGCTCCCTCCGCGGTGAGGGCCGCGCCGGGGACGGGCCGCAGCACCCGGCGCGCGGCGAGCACCCCGTAGCAGACGAGGAAGGCGCCCCCGGCCAGCCCCACGACCGTCAGGGCGGCGGGCCACGCGGTGACGAAGGCCCCGACGCCGGCGACGCCGAGGGCGATGAGGAGCGCGTCCGAGAGGGCGCAGATGGCGACCACGGCCAGGACCGCGTGGCGGCGCACGCCCTGACGGAGGACGAAGGCGTTCTGCGCGCCGATGGCGACGATGAGGGAGAGCCCGGTGCCGAAGCCGGCCAGGGCCGCGGTGATGGTGCCGTGTGTCATGGCTCCGACCGTAGGCAGCAGACACCTTTCAGTACAGCTAAAGATTTTTACGTACCATTAGCGCTCGTGATGGAAGAGCTTCCCCTGGACCAGGTGCGCACCCTCCTCGCCGTGGTCGACGAGGGCACCTTCGACGCGGCGGCGGCCGCCCTGCACGTGACGCCCTCGGCGGTGAGCCAGCGGGTCAAGGCCCTCGAACAGCGCACCGGCCGCGTTCTGCTGATGCGGACCAGGCCGGTACGGGCCACGGAATCCGGGGAGGTGGTGGTCCGCTTCGCCCGGCAGCTGGCCCGGCTGGAGCGGGACGCGCGCGCCGAGCTGGGTATGGCCGACGAGCGGGGCCCGGTGCGGCTGCCGATCGCGGTGAACGCCGACTCCCTCGCGACGTGGTTCCTGCCGGCGCTGACGAGGGTCCCGCAGGATCCGCCGGTCTGCATCGAGCTGCACCGCGAGGACGAGTCGCACACGACCACGCTGCTGCGCGAGGGGCAGGTCATGGCCGCGGTGACCTCCTCCCCGGACCCCGTGGCCGGGTGCAGCGTGCGGATGCTGGGGCTGGCCCGGTACCTGCCGACGGCCAGCGCCGCCTTCGCCGCCCGGTACCTGACGGGCGTGCCGGAGCGTGACCTGCGGGAGGCGCCGACGATCGTCTTCGACCGCAAGGACGACCTCCAGGACGCCTTCGTACGCTCGCTGACCGGGGACGGGGCGGCCGGGGCGGGGCCGGTGCGGCACCACGTGCCCACGTCCGAGGGCTTCCGCGACGCGGTCGTGGCCGGGCTGGGGTGGGGGCTGGTGCCCGAGCAGCAGGCGGGTCCGCTGATCCGCGCGGGAGAGCTGGTGCTGTTGGTGCCCCGGCGACCGCTGGACGTACCGCTCTACTGGCAGCAGTGGAAGCTGGACTCTCCGGCCCTGTCGCTGGTGGCGGACACCGTCGCGCAGGCGGCGGCGGAGGCGCTGCGCAACCCTTCGGCATGATCGCCCGGACCGGCGCATACGCTTGCCGACCATGGAGTCCTACACGATCGGCCAGGCCGCCCGGCTGCTCGGCGTCAGCATCGACACCGCCCGGCGCTGGGCGGACGCCGAACGTTTCCCCACGCGCCGCGAGGGCACCCGCAGGATGGTGGACGGGCCGGACCTGGCCGCGTTCTGCGTCGAGGCCGCCCAGGAGGGTGCCGAGGGCGAGGGGGCCGCGCACACCTCGGCGCGCAACTCCTTCCCGGGCATCGTCACCGGGGTGAAGCTCGGTACGGTCGACGCGCAGGTGGAGATCCAGGCCGGCCCGCACCGCATCGTGTCGCTGCTGACGAGGGAAGCGGTCGAGGAGCTCGGCCTGGAGGTGGGCGCACGGGCCACGGCCCGCGTGAAGTCGACCAGCGTGTTCATCGACCGGGTCTGAAGCGCCGCCCGAGGCGGCGGGCGCCGGCCGGGGGTTGAGCGCGGGGGGTTGAGCCCGGGGGGTGAGCCCGGGCGGGGGCCGCGCGGCGACGATGGCAGACTGGCCGCTGATCCGCCGAAGGGGAGTTACGCCGTTGTCCATGTTCAGCAACCTGCGCCGGGCCGTGCGCCGCGGCTACCGGCGGGCCGTCGACCTCAGCCACCCCGCCCGCTCCCCGCTCGGCAGCTCCGTGGTCAACTGCCTGGTCTACCGCGACGGCGTACGGCAGGAGGACTGCGCGGAAGTCGAGGAGGCGCTGCGCCGGGTCCGCAAGACGGGCGGCGGCTTCGTCTGGATCGGCCTGCACGAGCCGGCGCAGGCGGAGCTCGCCGGCCTCGCGGAGCTGTTCGGCCTGCACCCGCTCGCGGTCGAGGACGCTGTGAACGCGCACCAGCGGCCCAAGGTGGAGCGCTACGGCGACACGCTGTTCTCCGTCTTCAAGACCGTGCGCTACGTGGAGCACGAGGAGCTCACCGCGACCAGCGAGGTGGTGGAGACCGGCGAGCTGATGGCCTTCACCGGCCAGGACTTCGTCATCACCATCCGGCACGGCGGCCGCGGCACCCTCGGGCCGGTGCGCGAGGAGCTGGAAGCCGCTCCCGACCAGCTGCTGCGGGGGCCCGCGGCGGTCCTGCACGCGATGGCCGACCACGTGGTCGACGACTACGTGGCCGTCACGGACGCCGTGCAGAACGACATCGACGCCGTGGAGACCGCGGTGTTCAGCGAGAACGGCGGCCGCGGTGACGCGGGTCGGATCTACCAGCTCAAGCGCGAACTGCTGGAACTGCGGCGAGCGGTGGCCCCGCTCGGCCGCCCCCTCCAGCAGCTGGCCACGCAGCCGATACCGGTCATCCCGCCGGAGATCCGGGCGTACTTCCGGGACGTGGCCGACCACGTCACCCGGGCCACGGAGCAGATCGGCGCCTACGACAACCTCCTGGACTCCATCCTCCAGGCGCACCTCGCGCAGGTGACGGTCGCCCAGAACGAGGACATGCGCAAGATCACGGCGTGGGCGGCGATCGTGGCCGTCCCCACGATGGTCTGCGGCGTCTACGGCATGAACTTCGACCACATGCCGGAGCTCCACTGGACCTACGGCTACCCCCTCGTCCTCGGCGTCATGGCGCTCGCCTGCTTCGTCATCCACCGCGGCTTCCGCCGCAACGGCTGGCTCTGACGTGCCCCGAGGCTTACGCCGCGCGGCGGTCGTGGCCGTCGTCGTCGCCCTGTCGCTCGCGGGATGCGGGAGCGGCGGGGCCGCCCCGGACGGGGAAGGAGCCGCCGGCGGCGCCCGCTTCACACCGCTGAACCGGCTGCCGGCGGTCCGGACGGACGGCGGCCTCCCGGCCGACGTCGCCGGTCCCGCCACGATCCTGTCCGAGGTCCGGTACGGGCCCGGCCGCCTGATCGCCTACGTGACCGGCGACTCGTGCGGAATCCTCGCCACGCCCGGATCGGACCCGCAGGCGGGCCCGATCCGGCTGGTGTCGAAGTGGCCCGGGGCGGGCGAGGGGAGCAGCCGCGGTCCGGCGGGCCCCTACAGCAGCGCCTCCGTCGCAGCGGGTCCGCACGGCTGGGTCTCCCTCCTGTGCGGTCGGACCGCCATGGTGATCGAGTACGACCCGGGTCGGGGCGGCGGCGTCCCGGGCCGGGTACGGGGCGCGGCCGACGTCACGGCCGGCGACCTCCCCGGCACCTCGCGGATCATCGTCGGGGACGCCGAGGCGCGCAGGCGGATCGAGGAGGGCATGGTGCCCGGACCGTGACAGGTGATCAGAAGACACCGCGACGGCGCGGCCATGGCTTCCGGGCCGGCGCGGCGGGCCGAGCCCTTCGGCGGTCACGGCCTACGGCATCCCGCCCCCCAACGGGTGCCCTCGAAGCCGCACCTGACGGTCCGTACCACGGTCCATATCACTGCCCCGGCCGTCCGGTGCGCAGGAATTGCCTTTCGACACAGGGGTCTTGAGGCTCCCTCAGATCTGGCAGTAAAGTTTCCTAACGAAGCCGGGACGCCTCAACTCCCCCCATGGAGGGCTTGTGTTCACCCCCCATCGCAAGATGCTGGCGGCTGGAGCGCTGCTCGGCAGCGCGCTCCTCGCCGCACCCGCCGCCGCCCACGCGACCGCTGCCCCCGACCCCGCGGCGCAGCCCGCGGCGACGGTGGCGGCCACGGCCGCCGCGGGACTCGACGATCCGGCGAAGAAGGAGATCGCCATGAAGATCGTCTCCAGTGCGGAGAACTCCTCCCTGGACTGGAAGGCGCAGTACAAGTACATAGAGGACATAGGCGATGGCCGCGGCTACACCGCCGGTATCATCGGCTTCTGCTCCGGCACCGGGGACATGCTCGACCTCGTCGAGTACTACACGCAGGTCAAGCCGGGCAACGTCCTCGCCAAGTACCTGCCTGCCCTGCGCGAGGTCGACGGCAGCGATTCGCACGCCGGCCTCGACCCGAACTTCACCCGGGACTGGGTCAAGGCGGCCCAGGATGCCGAGTTCCGCAAGGCCCAGGACCGCGAGCGCGACCGGGTCTACTTCAATCCGTCCGTCAAGCAGGGCAAGTCCGACGGGGTCGGCGTACTCGGCCAGTTCATCTACTACGACGCCATCGTCATGCACGGCGACGGCACCGACTCCACCAGCTTCCGCAGCATCCGGGGGCGTGCCCTGTCGAAGGCCAAGCCCCCGTCCCGGGGCGGCGACGAGACCACCTGGCTGAACGCCTTCCTCGACGCCCGGGTCTGGGCCATGAAGCAGGAGGAGGCCCACAGCGACACCAGCCGGGTCGACACCGCGCAGCGGGTCTTCCTCCGGAAGGGCAACCTGAACCTCGACCCGCCGCTGGACTGGAAGGTCTACGGCGACTCCTTCCACATCGGCTGACGGCCGCCGCGGCCCGGGGCGCGGAACCTCCTCCCGGCGCCCCGTGCCGCGGTGTCGCAGTGCGGTAACGATGTAGGTAACGATCGAGGTGAGTGGCGGGGTGTCAAGTAGGCCTGCGAGTGGGATGTTTCGGACTTCCCCGGACACGACGCCACTCCTGTGCCCCCCAGTCTCATCTTCGGTGCCGGAAATCCTGCGGTCCGGCCGATTTGGCGTCACGACAACTGGCTTGACCGCGACGTAAGGGGGGCATAAGTTCTGCCCCGGCTTGCTCCAGCAGGACGGGCCCGAACGACTGTCCTCTGGGGGGACCCTCATGAACCACTACACCGACGTCCTGAAGAAGTACGCCGTCTTCTCCGGCCGCGCCCGCCGCCAGGAGTACTGGATGTTCACCCTCTTCCACGTGGCCGTCGCGGTCGTCCTGATGATCCTCGACGGCGTGCTGGGCACCTACCCGCTGCTCGTCGGCCTGTACATCCTCGGCACCTTCGTGCCGTCCCTGGCGGTCACCGTCCGTCGTCTGCACGACCTCGGCAAGTCCGGCGCCTGGTACTTCATCGCCTTCGTCCCGTTCATCGGTGGTATCTGGCTGCTCGTCCTGACCGCCACCGCCGGTCAGCCGCAGCCGAACCAGTACGGCCCGGACCCGAAGGTCCTCGCCGCCTGATCAGGCGTGCAGGCCTGATCAAGGCCTGATGGCCCGAGCGCCGCACCGGCTGGAACAGCCGCGGGCGGCGCTCTCGGCTTTTCCTGGGCCATCGGCGGCGGCGTGACGTGCGTCTCGCGGACTGGCGGCCGGGGGCTGTGCTGACCGGCCCGATCACGAGATATCTTGATGTCGAGCAATGTTGCAGACGAGAGACGCAGACTGTGGAGCGGAGCATCCGGTGACTGACTCGACCATCATCTACACGCACACTGACGAGGCCCCGGCCCTCGCGACGTATTCCTTCCTGCCTGTGATCCAGGCGTACGCGTCGACGGCCGGTGTGAATGTCGAGACCCGTGACATCTCCCTGGCCGGTCGGATCATCGCCCTGTTCCCCGAGTACCTCGAGGAGAGCCAGCGGATCGCCGACGCCCTCGCCGAGCTCGGCGAGCTGGCGAAGACCCCGGAAGCCAACATCATCAAGCTTCCGAACATCTCGGCTTCGATCCCGCAGCTGAAGGCCGCGATCGCCGAGCTCCAGGGCCAGGGCTACGCCCTCCCGGACTACCCGGACGACCCGAAGACCGACGAGGAGCGCGACGTCCGCGCCCGCTACGACAAGGTCAAGGGCAGCGCCGTCAACCCGGTCCTGCGCGAGGGCAACTCCGACCGCCGCGCCCCCGGCTCGGTCAAGAACTACGCCAAGACGCACCCGCACCGCATGGGCGCCTGGGTCCCCGAGTCGAAGACGAACGTCGCCACCATGGGCGAGAACGACTTCCGCTCCACCGAGAAGTCCGCCGTCATGGCCGAGGCCGGCATCCTGCGCATCGAGCACGTCGCCGCCGACGGCGCCGTCACCGTGCTGCGCGAGTCCGTACCGGTCCTCGCCGGCGAGGTCGTCGACGCGTCCGTCATGCACGTCGACGCGCTGCGCACCTTCCTCAACGACCAGATCCAGCGTGCCAAGGCCGAGGGCGTCCTGTTCTCCGTGCACCTCAAGGCCACGATGATGAAGGTCTCCGACCCGATCATCTTCGGCCACGTGGTCCGCGCCTTCCTGCCGAAGACCTTCGCCCGCTACGGCGAGACCCTCGCCGCCGCCGGCCTGTCGCCCAACGACGGCCTCGGCGCCATCCTGAACGGCCTGGGCGCCCTGCCCGACGGCGACGCGATCAAGGCCTCCATCGACGCCGAGATCGCCGAGGGCCCGGCCCTCGCCATGGTCGACTCCGACAAGGGCATCACCAACCTGCACGTGCCGTCCGACGTCATCGTCGACGCCTCCATGCCGGCCATGATCCGCACCTCGGGCCACATGTGGGGCCCGGACGGCAACGAGGCCGACACCCTCGCCGTCCTCCCGGACAGCAGCTACGCCGGCGTCTACCAGGTCGTCGTCGACGACTGCCGCGCCCACGGTGCCTTCGACCCCGCCACCATGGGCTCGGTGCCGAACGTCGGCCTCATGGCGCAGAAGGCCGAGGAGTACGGCAGCCACGACAAGACCTTCGAGATCGCCGCCGCGGGCACCGTCCGCGTCGTCGACGCCGCGGGCAACGCGGTCATCGAGCAGGAGGTCGCCGCCGGCGACATCTTCCGTGCCTGCCAGACCAAGGACCTGCCGATCCAGGACTGGGTCAAGCTCGCCGTCACCCGCGCCCGCGCCACCGGCGCCCCGGCCGTGTTCTGGCTCGACGAGACCCGCGCCCACGACGCGCAGCTGATCGCCAAGGTCAAGACGTACCTCGCGGACCACGACACCGAGGGCCTGACCATCGAGATCCTCTCCCCGGTCGAGGCCACGAAGTACTCCCTGGAACGCATCCGCCGCGGCGAGGACACCATCTCGGTGACCGGCAACGTGCTGCGCGACTACCTGACCGACCTCTTCCCGATCCTGGAGCTGGGCACCAGCGCCAAGATGCTGTCGGTCGTGCCGCTCATGAACGGCGGCGGCCTCTTCGAGACGGGCGCCGGCGGCTCCGCCCCGAAGCACGTCCAGCAGCTGGTCAAGGAGAACTACCTGCGCTGGGACAGCCTGGGCGAGTTCTTCGCGCTGGCGGCCAGCTTCGAGCACCTCGCCACCACCACCGGCAACGCCCGCGCCCAGGTGCTGGCCGACACGCTGGACCGCGCGACCGGCACCTTCCTCAACGAGGACAAGTCGCCGAGCCGCAAGCTGGGCGGCATCGACAACCGCGGCAGCCACTTCTACCTCGCCCTGTACTGGGCGCAGGAGCTGTCCCGCCAGATCGACGACCCGAAGCTGGCCGCGGCGTTCGAGCCGCTCGCCAAGACCCTCGCCGAGCGCGAGGAGGCCATCGTCGGCGAGCTCATCGCGGTGCAGGGCTCCCCGGTCGAGATCGGCGGGTACTACCAGCCCGACGCCGCCAAGGCCGCGGCGGTCATGCGCCCGTCCGCGACCTTCAACGAGGCGCTCGGCCTCCTCGGCTGACACCCGCTGACGCGCTCCGCCCCGGCCGGCCCCGTGCCCGGCCGGGGCGGACCCGTTTCCGGAACCCGTCCGCGCCCCCCGGGGCCCGTACAGGACGAGCCGAACCCGATGGCGGTGAACGCCGGCAGCGGTGCGGAGAAGCGTGCGCCGTCCGGCCCGGGGTGTACGGCCGGTCCGAGGAGGAGGTGGTCCCGGGGCTGCTCGCCGACGGGCGGGCCGACGCCCCCTGACGGCATGGGGGGCAGCCCTCGGCGCCGGTCAGAGGCGGTGGATGCGCTCCTGGTCGAACGCCAGCGGGGACCGTCCGGCGGCCAGGATCCGCAGCCCCGGCGCCACGGCCAGCAGCTTGCGCAGCCAGGCCACGGCGTCCTGGCCGAGCTGCTCGGTGCCGTCCAGGACCAACAGCATGTCCCGCTCGGCCAGCCAGGACGCGGCGTACGTTGTCGTCCCGCAGGGCGGTGCGGGAACGCCGGGCACGGAGCCCAGTTCGGCCGTGAGTTCGCGGACACCGTAGCCGCCCTCGAGCGGGCCGAGTTCGACGACCGCCACGCCGTCGTAGAAGTTGGAAGCCAGCCGCCGCGCGATCTCCCGCACCAGCAGGCTCCGCGGCTCCCGGAACCCGCCCGCCACCGTCAGTACCCGCCCCCGCCGGACGGCGGTGAGCAGCCCGGACATCTCGGCGGACGTCGCCGGGAGCCTTCCGGTCGACCCTGATTCCCTCATCGGCACGATGCCCCCCATCGCATGCGTGACCAAGCGCGGCCGTGCCCACAGGGATCTTTCGGCCGTATGACGTCGATTATGCGCCACTTGCGCCGTATCGCTAGGGGAATGTCGCATTCCGATCTGTGGGTCCGCTGCCGCCCAGGTCAGACCCACCCCGCCCCGCGGCCCGGCGGGTCGTCCCGGATGGCTGGGGTCCGACCGGCCGCAGAGGGGGAGCCGTGGGGACTGCCGGCAGACCGTGGTGGACCTGGAGGCCCACGGAAGAGGAGCGGCCGCACCGGGCGAGGCGCGTCCGCAGCCGGCACGCCACGCTCGCCGCCGGCCCCTACTGCCCGACCTGTGCCCGCCGTTCACCGCTCCCCGTAGCGGGACGGGACCGGCGACAGCCTCGCCTTCGCCCGCCCCGCCTTCGCCCGCGGCTTCGAGTTCGACGACCGGCCGCCCCGCCGTCGGAGGGCGCGGCCGCAGATCCGACCGGCAACCGGGCCACCGGATCCGGCTGTTCGAGCACAGGATCGGACGGTGGAGGAGTCGCAGACGCCCGTACGGCGGCCGCACCGTCGAGCGCCCGGAGGATGCCGGCATCATCGCACCCGCTCCGACCGGGCCTTCGCTCTGCGTAGTTCCCGTCGCCCGTGTGACGTACGTGCCCGGCCCGCGGCGCGGGGAACGGTTGTCCGGGAGCCGGTAATGGGCTCTACTGCTGTCCAGCCCCCACCGGGGTGTATTCGTGGAGGGAGCACGATGACAGCGGACCGGCGCACGGACCGGCGAGCACGACGAAGAACGCGCGGCGCGGACCGGACGGCACGACCGGTGTCGCACCGGCGGCGGCCGGCCGTTCGGGGTGGCAGGCCGCTCCTGGCCCTGCTGCTCTCCGGCTTCCTCCTCGTCGGCGTCTGCGCCGCCACCGGCATCGCCTGGGACCCGCTCAGCGGGACGCCCCCGCAGAACGCCACGGCCCGGGCCTCCGCCGCGCAGCCCCCCGCGCCCGGCTCCGCACCCGGCGCCGGCGACCCGGCCGCCCCGCAGCCGGAGCAGAGCCAGGCGCCCACCAAGGGTGCGGCGGCCAAGGGCAATCCCGAGGGAGCGCTGGACTCCGGGGCCGGACGCCCCGCGGGAGCCCTGCCCTTCGACATGCCCCAGCCGGCCGCCCTGCGCTCCGGGGAAGCGGGCAGGAAGCTGGTGTTCGCGCATTACTTCACCCCGTACCCGCTCTCGCTCGACAACGCGGACGCGGACCGCGACTACTACACCCGCAACTACCTGAACCCCGACGGGGAGAGCGGCAAACACGGCCGGTACGGCGGCCTGCTCCGCGACCGCCCGCTGCCCGTCGCACCCAAGGGCGGCGACTGGGAGTACGCCAACCTCCAGCAGGAGGTGCGCACGGCCCGGGCCGCCGGTATCGACGGATTCACCCTCGACCTGCTCTCCCTCTCCGGCAAGAACTGGGACCGCTCCAACCTGCTGATGGCGGCGGCCCGTTCGGTGGACCCCGCCTTCAAGATCATGCTGATGCCGGACATGACCTCCCTGAAGACCGACGACCCTCGCGTGCTCGCCGAGGCGCTCGCCACGCTCGCCGACGCCTCCGCCGCGCACCGGCTCCCCGACGGCCGGCTCGTCGTCTCCCCCTTCAAGGCGGAGGCGAAGAACGCGGCCTGGTGGACGGAGGTCATCCGGATCCTCGGGGCCGACCACGGCATCCGCACCGCCTTCGTCCCGCTCTTCCTCGACTTCGGCGCCCACAGCGGCGAGTTCGCCCCGATCAGCCACGGCTTCTCCGAGTGGGGCAGCCGCAGCTACGTCGGCCAGGAGAGCTCCAGCCGCGACGTCCGGCGGGCCCACGGCATGGGCAAGATCTGGATGCAGCCCGTGTCGGTCCAGGACGCCCGCCCCAACCAGGGCATCTACGACGAGGCGGGCAACACGGCGACCCTGCGCGCGACATGGACCCGTGCCATCGAGGACGGCGCCGACTGGGTCCAGCTCACCACCTGGAACGACTACTCCGAGGGCAGCCAGTTCGCGCCGTCCCTCCACAACGGCCATGCCTACCTCGACCTGACCTCGTACTACCTGACCCGGTTCAAGACGGGCGGCTGGCCGAAGATCGTCCGGGACACCCTGTACCTCACCGCGCGCACGCAGTTCGCGGACGCCGATCCGACCGGCGACCAGTCGGTGGTGATGTCGCTGCGCAGGGGGAGCGCCCCGGCCCGCGACACGGTGGAGGTGCTCAGCTTCCTCACCTCACCCGCGGTCGTGCGCACGACCGTCGGCACGGCCCGGGGCAGCCACGACGCCCCCGCCGGGATCCACTCCGAGCTGCTGCCGCTGAAGACGGGCACCAGCGGGGCCCACGTCGTCCGGGACGGGAAGACGACGGCCGAGGTCGACCTGCCGTACCGCGTGGACCACAAGGTGGACGTGCAGGACCTCCAGTACTACGCGGCGACCAGCGGGCGCGAACCGTAGCCCCGGCCGGGCCCGGCGGAGCACGCCGGCGCCCCCGGGTCCGGCCGTGCCTGGGCCGCCGGACGGCACGGCCGCTCACCCAGAGGACGCCACCCGGGCGGGCGCGAGCCGCGCGAGCCCCAGCCCCGCCCGGCCCGCCCCCCCGGGCGGGCACGAGCCACAGGCCCGCCCGGCCCCGCACGCGACGAGGCCGGCGGCCCCGGCCGCCCCGCAACCACGCCGGTCGCGCGGGGCCGCCCGGTTCCGGCCTGCCGGACGGCTGGGGCCTTCCGGCCCGCACCGGCGGCGGGAGATGATCCGGGCGACAGCCGCGCCGCACCCCGGAGGTCCCGTGACCGAGACGACACGCCCCGACAACCGCCACGCCGAGCCGCCCGCCGGGCGCCCGCAGCCGGGCGAGTTCCCCGGCGGGCCCGCCCTCTTCCGCCTCGACCCGCGCGTCGCCCACCTCAACCACGGCTCCTTCGGCGCGGTCCCCGTGCCCGTCCAGGAGGCCCAGGCCGCGCTCCGCGCCGAGGTCCACGCCGATCCCGACGCCTTCTTCACCACCCTGCCGGACCGCCTCGAACAGGCCCGCACCCGGATCGCCGCGCACCTGGCCGCCGACCCCGACGGCCTCGCCTTCATCGCCAACGCCACCGAAGGCGCCAACCTCGCGCTCGACGCCGTCCCGCTCGCCGACGGCGACGAGATCCTGGTGACCGACCACGGCTACGGCACCGTCACCGCCGCCGCCGCCCGCCGCGCCCCCGTCACCACCGTCGCCCTGGACCCCGCCCTGCCCGACGAGGACGCCGTCCGGGAGACCGTGCTGGCCGCGCTGACGCCCCGTACCCGGGTCGCCGTACTCGACCACGTCAGCTCGCCCACCGCCCGGATCATCGCCTCGCGCCGGCTGATCGCCGAGCTGCGCGAGCGCGGCGTCACCACCGTCGTCGACGGCGCCCACGCACCGGGCATGCTCGCGGACCCCCTGGCCACAGGCGCCGACTTCTGGTTCGGCAACCTCCACAAATGGGGCTACGCCCCGTCCGGCACCGCGCTGCTCGCCGTCGCCCCGCAGCACCGCCACCGGATCCGGGCGCTCGTGCCCTCCTGGGAGGACGGGCACGGCTTCCCGCGCTCCGTCGAGAACCGCGCCACCGCGGATTACACCGGCTGGCTCGCCGCCCCCGAGGGACTCGACCTCATCGAGGCCCTCGACGCGGCCAAGGTGCGGGCCCACAACAGCACCCTCGCCGCCCACGGCGCCGCGCTGCTCGCCGAGATCCCCGGGCTCACACCGCTCCCGCACACCGAGGGCCTCGCCATGCGCACCCTGCGCCTGCCGTCCGGCATCGCGCAGACCCCGGACAGCGCCCGCGCACTGCGCGAGGAGATCGCGGCGCGGCTGCGCATCCGAGTGCTGATCTGGCCCTGGCCGGGCGGCGGCGGCATCCGGATCTGCGGACAGATCTACAACCGGCCCGAGGAGTACGCACGCCTCGCCGCCGCCCTGCCCGACCAGCTGCTCAGGAACGCCTGAGCAGGTACGTGTCCATGATCCAGCCCTTGCGCGCGCGGGCCTCGGTCCGCAGATCCTCGATCCGCCCCGCGACCTCCGCCAGCTTGCCCTGCACCAGGATCTCGTCCGGGGTGCCCACGTAGGCCCCCCAGTAGATGTACAGGTCCTGGTCCAGGTGGGCGGTGAAGGCGTGCCGCGCGTCCAGCATCACCACCACGTCGTCCACGTCGGCCGGCCAGCCCTCCGCCAGCCGCCGCCCGGTGGTGATCTGGACCGGCCGGCCGACCCGGTTCAGATTGGTCCGATGCCGCGCCAGCAGCGCGGAGATGCTGCTGATGCCGGGCACGACCTCGTGCTCGAAGGCCACCCGGCCGCGCTCCAGCACCTCTTCGAGGATCGCGAGCGTGGAATCGTAGAGCGACGGGTCGCCCCACACCAGGAACGCACCGGTCTCCCCGTCCGCCAGGTCCTGCGCGATGAACCGCTCGAAGAGCTCGGCCCGCGCGCTGCGCCAGCCGTCCACCGTCGGGGCGTAGTCGGCGGGCGCCCGGTCCCGGTCCGGGTCGCGGCCCTCCACCAGCCGGTGGCCGGGGCGGGCGTGCGCGTCGAGCATCGCGCGCCGCAGCCCGGTCAGATCCGCCTTCTCCTCGCCCTTCTCCAGGATGAGGAATGCGTCCGCCGCGCCGATCGCCCTGACCGCCTGGAGGGTCAGATGGTCCGGGTCGCCCGCGCCTATGCCGATCACTGAGAACTTCTTCACCCGGCTATTGTGCCCACCATGCGTGCCGCCCTGTTCGTCACCTGCGTCAACGACGCGCTGTACCCGCAGACCGGCATCGCCGTCGTCCGCCTCCTGGAGCGGCTCGGCGTCGCCGTGGACTTCCCCGCCGGCCAGAGCTGCTGCGGGCAGCCGCTGTACAACACGGGCTACCGGCACGAGACCGAACCGCTGGTGCGGCGCACCGCGGCGGCCTTCGCCGGCCACGAGTACGTGGTCACCCCCTCCGGTTCCTGCGCCGCGATGATCCGCGAGCACTACCCGCGGATCGGACGTAAGGCCGAGCGGGAGGGACGCGGCACGGAGCCCGCGGACGCGGCCCGGTCACTCGCGCCGCGCGTGTACGAGCTCACCGAGTTCCTGGTCGACGTGCTCGGGGTGACCGACGTCGGCGCGTACTTCCCGCACACCGTCACCTACCACCCCTCCTGCCACGGCCTGCGCGGCCTGGGGCTCGGGGACCGGCCCCGGCGGCTGCTCGCCGCGGTGAAGGGCCTGGACCTGGTCGAGCTGCCGGGCGCACAGGAGTGCTGCGGGTTCGGGGGCACCTTCGCAGTGAAGAACCCCGACGTCTCCGCCGCCATGGGGACCGACAAGATCACCTCCGCTGCCGGCACCGGAGCCGGGGTGCTGTGCGGCGCCGACAACTCCTGCCTCGCCCACCTGGACGGACTCCTGCGCCGCGCGGACAGCCCGATGCGGACCCTGCACCTCGCCGAGATCCTGGCCTCGACCGAGGAGGAACCGCTGACATGACCCGCACGGACCTCGGCATGCCCGCCTTCCCCGAAGCGGCCCGCGCAGCCGTACGGGACGACGTGCTGCGCGCCAACCTCCGGCACGCCACGCACACCATCCGCGACAAGCGGGCACGGGCCGTCGCCGAGCTGGCGGACTGGGACCGGCTGCGCGCCGCCGGCAAGGCCGTCAAGGACCACACCCTGCGCCATCTCGACCGCTACCTGCTCCAGTTGGAGGCGGCGGTGGCCGCCGCCGGAGGCACCGTCCACTGGGCCGTCGACGCGGACGAGGCCAACCGGATCGTCACGGAACTCGTCCGCGCCACCGGCGAGCGCGAGGTCGTCAAGGTCAAGTCGATGGCAACCCAGGAAATCGGTCTCAACGAGGCCCTGGAAGCCGCCGGGATCACCGCCTACGAGACCGACCTCGCCGAACTCATCGTGCAGCTCGGCCGGGACCGCCCCTCCCACATCCTGGTGCCCGCCATCCACCGCAACCGGGCCGAGATCCGCGACATCTTCCGCGCCGAGATGGGCCGCTGGGGCCGCCCGGCGCCCGACCCGCTCGGCGACGACCCGAGGGAACTCGCCGAGGCGGCGCGCCTGCACCTGCGCGAGAAGTTCCTGCGCGCCAAGGTCGCCGTCTCCGGCGCCAACTTCATGGTCGCCGAGACGGGCACCATGGTCGTCTTCGAGTCCGAGGGCAACGGCCGGATGTGCCTGACCCTCCCCGAGACGCTGATCTCGGTCGTGGGCATCGAGAAGGTCGTCCCCACCTTCCGAGACCTGGAGATCTTCCTCCAGACCCTGCCGCGCTCCTCGACGGCCGAGCGGATGAACCCGTACACCACCATGTGGACCGGTCTGGGCCCCTCGAGAGGCGCGGACGGCGACGGGCCCTCCGCCTTCCACCTCGTCCTCCTCGACAACGGCCGCACCGACACCCTCGCCGACGAGACCGGCCGCCAGGCACTGCGCTGCATCCGGTGCTCCGCATGCCTCAACGTCTGCCCCGTCTACGAGCGGGCCGGCGGCCACGCCTACGGATCGGTCTACCCCGGCCCCATCGGCGCCGTCCTCAGCCCCCAACTGCGCGGAACCGGCAGCGAGATCGACGCCTCACTGCCTTACGCCTCCACCCTGTGCGGGGCCTGCTACGACGTCTGCCCGGTCGCCATCGACATCCCCGAGATCCTCATCCACCTGCGCGAACGAGTGGCCCAGGGCGGTCCGGTGACCCGGCACGGCATCCGCGTACGGATCCGTCCCGCGCACGGGCACACCGCCGAACGCGCCGCAGCGCGCGCCGCCCGACTGCTCCTGGACCGCCCCAGGGCCCTGCGCGCGGGGGAGCGCCTGCTGGCCCGCGCCCGCAGGCTGGCGCCGCGCCGGCTGCCCGGCCCCGGCCGGGCCTGGACCGACACCCGCGAGCTGCCCTCCGTACCCGCCGAGTCGTTCCGCGACTGGTGGGCCCGAGAACGGGGAACCCCGCAGTGACCAGCAAGGACCGCATCCTGGCCCGCATCCGCCGGGCCGTGCCGCAGACGGCCCCGTCGGCGGGCCCCGGCCCGGATGCCGACATCCCGCGGGACTACCTGCGCGTACACGGCACGCGCACCCCGCAGGAGCGCGTGGACCTGCTCGCGGCGAACCTCGCCGAATACCGTGCGCGGGTCCACCGCACCGACGAGGACGGCCTGCGCGACCTGCTGGGCCGGCTGCTCGCGGACGCCGCGACGGTGCAGCTCCCGCCGGACCTCGGCTTCGGTCTGCCGTCCGACCCGTCCCTGACCTTCGTGACCGACCGCGCGGCGCAGACGCCCCGGGAGCTGGACCGGGTCGACGCCGTCGTGACCGGCTGCGCCCTCGCGATCGCCGAGACCGGCACCATCGTCCTCGACGGCGGCCCGGACCAGGGCCGCCGCCGCATCACCCTCGTCCCCGACCACCACGTCTGCCTCGTACGCGTTCCCGGGCAGGTCGTGGACTCCGTCCCCGAGGCACTGCCGCTCCTGGACCCGGGCCGCCCGCTGACCTGGATCTCCGGCCCCTCGGCGACCAGCGACATCGAACTGGACCGGGTGGAGGGCGTCCACGGCCCCCGCACACTGGACGTGGTCCTCGTGGGAAGCCCGGACCCGGGGCCTCGGCCCTGGGAACCGGGGCCACAATAGGCCCATGTCATCCCGCATCGCCCTGACCGCCCTCGTGGTCCACGACTACGACGAGGCCATCGACTTCTACACGCGTGCCCTCGGCTTCGACCTGGTCGAGGACACGGCCCGACCGGACGGCTCCCGCTGGGTCGTCGTCCGACCGCCCGGCGCCACCGAGTCCGCCCTGCTGCTGGCCCGCGCCAAGGACGACGCGCAGCGCTCCCGAGTGGGCGACCAGACCGGCGGCCGTGTCGGCTTCTTCCTCCACACGGACGACTTCGCCCGCGACCACGCCCGGATGACCGCCGAGGGCGTCCGCTTCCTGGAGGCACCGCGGCACGAGCCGTACGGCTCCGTCGCCGTCTTCGAAGACCTGTACGGCAACCGCTGGGACCTTCTCCAGCCCGCCCTCTAGGGACGGCCGCCGTCGCTGCCGCCGCTGCTGCCGCCGCTGTTGCTGCCGCCGCCGCTGCTGTCGCCGACGCCCAGGCGCGGAGCCTCCCGCGCGGCGTCGACGGCCCGGCCGGCCCCCTCCACCCGGCCCGCCAGTTCCCGGGCCCACCGGACCAGGCCCGGTACGTCGATCCCGTACGACTCCGCGCGCAGCCCCTCGATCCCCTCGATCCCGTCGGCCCCGCGCCGCAGCAGCCGCGCCCCGCCCACCGCGTTGCCGCGGGCGGCGTGCGTCAGCCCGACCGCGAGCTGCGCCAGCCCCCGCCACAGCGGGGCCGAGGCCTCCGGCCCGGACTTCCAGGCGTCCTCGAAGACCTCGTGCGCGTGGAAGGGCATCCCCGCGTCCAGCAGCCGCTGCGCCTCTCGCACGGTCTGCGCGGGCGAGCGCACGACCCCCTCGGGCTGCCGCTCCGTCCCGGCCGCCCCGTAGGGCAGCGGCCGCCCCAGCCCATCCCTCGGACGGGCGTTCCTCGCCCGCCCCTCCGCGTCCCTGTCCCGTGCGTCCACGACCCCATCCTCTCCCTTGCCGATTACCCGTGCATGCACACCCCTCGGCGTGGGGTAATGTTCTGCATGTGCCGCCGAGCACGGGGAAACCCGCAGGTCGAAGGTACATCGGGACGTGGCGCAGCTTGGTAGCGCACTTGACTGGGGGTCAAGGGGTCGCAGGTTCAAATCCTGTCGTCCCGACTTTGCTTCATGCAGGTCGGAGGCCGTTCTCTCACTTATGGGAGGGCGGCCTTTCGTGTGTTCTGGGCCATGGTGGTCGCAATGTGGTCGCACGTCAGCCCGCGGCCGGGACGCCGCAGCGCTGAAGGCCCACGGTGCCGGAGCGGAGCCGCCGGACGACCTCTCACCGAGCCGGCGGATGTGGTCGCGTGGTGGTCGCAGCCGCGAGGTGGACCAGGAGACCGGGCCCGACCAGGCCGCCGACCGTTAGGGAGCCCGGCCGACGGCGCGGCGACAACGCCTCCGTCAGCCGGTGCGCCGACACCCGCCACCATGGGGCCTACGCAGCACTGCGCACGGACGACTGGCCCCGCGGGCTGCGGGGGCCGACTGCGCGGTCCGGGAGCGTGCTGCCCTGGCGAAGGGCACACTCGCGCCGGGCCGCGCAGTCGGCTGAGGCTATCCCCGCCCGAAGGAACGGGCAGACCTCGGCGGACGCCCCGCCGGGTCGCAGGGGCGGTCGCGCGGACGGTGACGCCGCAACCGCGCAGGCGGAGCCGTTCCGGCACGGTTGTGCCTGCGGCCCTGCCCGGGCGGCGGGGTCAGGACGGGTCGCCGTACTGGAGGCCGCGTCCGTTCGTGCCGACGTACACGCGGCCGAAGGCGTCGGGGTCGCCGGTGATGACGCCGGTGCCGCCGATGCTGCCCCACTGGTGGGCGTCGTCGTTGACGCGGAGCCAGGTGGCGCCCTTGTCGGTGGAGCGGAAGACGCCGGTGACGTCCTTGACGGTGCCGATCAGGTACAGGGCCTAGTAGGAGGCGCCCGGTGCGGCCTTGCCGAAGCCGAGGGCGGAGGCGGCCTGCACCGGGGCGAGCCTGGTGAAGGTGCGGCCACCGTCGGTGGAGTGCAGGAGCCCCTGGCCGCCGCCGGCGATCCACAGGTGCCCCGCGACTCCGGGGACGGCCTTGAGCCGGCCGTCGGCGGGCAGGTCGGCGGCCCGGGCGCTGAAGGTCGCCCCGCCGTCGGTGCTGGCGTAGAGCGTGCCGCCGGCCAGTGAGTAGAACGTCCCGGCCGAGGAGCGGTCGGCGACGACGACGGCACCGGTGCCCAGGCCGCCGACCCTCGACCAGCTCGCGCCCTTGTCGGTCGAGCGGTACGGGGCCTGGCCGGCCTGCGTCCAGACGATGGCCGAGCCGTCGGCGGAGAGCGCCACCCGGCCGCTGTCGGCGCCGGCCACCGGTTCGGACGCGAAGCCGTTCCAGCTGTGGCCGCCGTCGGTGGAGTAGGCGCCGTCCTGCGCGCCGCCACGGCCCACGCGGACCATCATCGAGGGGTTGGACTGTGCGAAGTCCATGGAGGTGCTGTTGGTCATCATCGGGTTCTTCAGCCGCCCGGGGGGCACCTCGGTCAGGGAGTCGTGGCGGAATCCGCCCAGGTCGCCCATGGCCGTGATGACGTGGGCGCCACCGGGCGGGGCGATCGCGTCGAGCAGCGCGGTCTCCTCCAGCCCGCGGGCCCCCACGCTCCAGTGGCTGACGCCGCCGCTGTCGGAGGCGTTGGCGTCCTTGCTGCGCAGTACGCCGCTGCCGGTGCCGTACAGCACGTGCCCGGAGTCGAAGGGATCGACGGCCAGGGCGGTCATCCAGTGCCCGGTGCCGGTGCCCACGTACGGGGCGGCGGAGGCGTCCCGTACCGACTTGCCGGCCAGTGCCTTCCATGTCGTGCCGCCGTCGGTGGTCCGGTAGATCTCGTCCTCCGGCCACCAGCGGCCGAGGGTGGTGACCATCACCGTGGCGGGCTTGCGCGGGTCGACGGCCAGACCGGAGAACCCGTAGTTGCCCTGGGAGGGGGAGATGTTCCTCCACGTGCCCCCGGCCGGCGTGTGCTTCCACACGGAGCCGCCCGTCACGCCGTTGGGGCCGAGGGCGTCGGTGTACGTGAGGTACAGCGAGCCGTCGCCGGAGAGCACGCCGTGCTGCGGCAGCTGGCCGGTGGGCTGCCCGGGGACGGCCTGCCAGGTGCTGCCGCCGTCGGTGGAGCGGTAGAGGGAGGTGGACCGGTCGGCGACGCCGACGTAGACCGTCCTGCTGCCGGCCGGGCCGTACGTCACGAAGGAGATGCCCGCGCCGCTGCCGGCCCCGTCCTTGACGGGGAACGAGGGGACCTGGTTCCAGGTGGCGCCGTGGTCGGTGCTGCGCCACAGGCCGTTCTTGCGGGTGCCCAGCAGCAGGGTGCCGTTGTCCGCGGGGTCGACCGCCAGCCGTTCGCCCGCCCCGCGGCCGTCCTCGTTGCCGCCCAGCTTGAAGGGCAGGTCGGTGCGCTGGAAGGTGCGGCCGCGGTCCTTGGAGCGCAGGACCGCTCCGTTGCCCGCCCAGTTGTTGGTGTAGGTGCCGGTGGCGAGGTAAAGCCGGGCGGGGTCGACGGGATCGGTGGCCAGCGCGTCGACGCCCAGCAGGTTCCAGTCCTTCTCGCCGATCCAGTCGGTCAGCGGGATCCACTGCTCGGCCCCGGTGTCCCAGCGGTAGGCGCCGCCCATGTCGGTCCGCGCGTACAGCAGGCCCTTCTCCCGCGGGTTGAACACCAGGCCGGTGACGTAGCCGCCGCCCACCACCTGGGCGTTTCGCCACGTGTACGGTCCGGATCCGGGCGCATTGGTCACGGCCGTCTTCACCAGCCTCCACTGCTGGTTGGTGCCGCCGTGGCCGCGGTACTGGATGACGGCCGCGCCGTCGGCCGTGGAGCCGCCGGCGACGTCCAGGACCTGGCCGCTCCTGCGGGAGGTGAGGACGACGGCGTCGGAACCGCTCACCTCGTCGATCCGCCATTCCTGGGAGGTGGAGGAGCCGTCGCTCTGCTGCTCGACGGCGGCCGCCTGAGCGGTCGAATCGCCGGCTACGCCCAGCACCTTGCCGCTGTTGCGGTTCACCAGCTCGTAGTGGCCGTCCCCGGTGGGGCGCAGCTGCCACTGCTGGTTGGCGGTGTTCTGGTCCTTCCACTGCTGGATGCGGGTGCCGTCGGCGGTGGAGAAGGCGTCGACGTCCAGCGCCTTGCCGCTGCGTACGGAGACCAGCCGGTAGTAGGCATTGCCGTCGACCGTCGCGGCCTGCGAGTCGTCCTGCACGTACAGGAGGTACGGCACGAGGACGGCGGGCACACCGAGCAGCAGGCCGGTCCCGGTCCAGCGACGGCGGTGACGTCCGCGGCGCCCGCCGTTCGTGGGGTTCTTCATGGGGAGTTGTTCTCCTTGCGTATCACGGTGGATCGGGGCAGGTCAGCGCTGCAGGGTGAGGAGGCCCGGCCGGTAGGAGAGTCGGTCGTAGGGGCCGCCTGCTGTGGGCGCCTTGCCCTGGTAGAGGAACCGCAGGTTGCAGGGGTCGATGGTCATGGTCTGGTCGGGGTTGTCGCGGACCAGGTCGCCGTGGCTGATGTCGTCGGTCCAGGTGGCGCCGCTGTTCGCCTTGCCCGCGAAGGGGTTGCTCTCGCTGCCGGCCTGCGGCGTCCACGAGCCGCTCAGGCTGGAGGCCGTGAAGGAGCGGAAGTAGCGGGCCTGGTTCGCGCCCCTCGCCTCGACGATCATGAGGTACTGGTTCTGGCCCTGGACCTTGTAGACCTGCGGCGCCTCGAACAGGTTGTCGGCCGTGTCGCTCATGACGGTCGTGTACGAGGAGCCGAAGTTGCCGGGGAAGTTCCCGATCGGCATGCTCGCCCGGTAGATCCTGCCGTTGTCACCGGCGAAGAACAGGTACATGTTCCGGTCGTCGGCGATCAGGGTCTGGTCGATCGGGCCGGTGGGGGATTCGCTGCGGGGGATGCTGCCGGTGAACAGCGGCTGCGGCGCGGACCAGCCGTCGGGGTTGGCCGGGTCGCTGGACGTACGGTAGATGAAGGGCCACGGGCCCCACTGGTACGCCAGCACCCAGATCTTCTTGGGAGCGAAGTAGAACAGGGTGGGGGCCACCGCGGCCTGGCTCATGCCGGTCTGGCGGGCCGAGGCCATGTCCGACCAGTTCGTGAACGGCCCGGACATCATGGAGCCGTACGCGGATCCCGAGAAGTTCGACCCGTAGACCAGGTGCTTGCCGTTGTGCGTCACGTGGGTGAAGTCCTTCAGCGAGGCCCACCCGTTCGCCGGCTGCGCCAGCGCGCCCGTCGACGTCCACCGGTACCGCGACGGGAGGGCACAGGTGCCCGTCGGGGCGGGCATTGCCGTGGCCGGCTTCCCGGACGGGCCGGCCCACTTCTGGTTGCCGCCGGACCAGCAGGAGTGCAGCTGGATCCCGGTGCGGTTGGCGGTGGCCGCGCCGATGGCGTCGAGGCACAGCCCGGAGTGGACCCCGGAGATCGTGCCGTCGGCGTTGACGTTCCACTGCTGGCCGGCGCTGCCGTTGCAGTCCTCGATGACCACCGCGGTGCCGTTGGCCGTGCCGTTGCCCCTGGCGGCCAGGCACTTGTCGCCGTAGACGGTCAGCTGCTTGCCGGAGGTGTGGGTCCAGCGCTGGTTGGGCCGTCCGTGGCAGTCCCACAGCTGCGCTTGCGTTCCGTTGGCCCTGGTGGAGCCCTTGATGTCGATGCAGCGGCCGGAGGCGACGCCCTTGATCGTGCCGGTGCCGGGGGTGGTGCCGGTGGCCGCCTTGAAGGCGTTCACGACGGCGGTGTAGGCGGCCTTGGGGTTGCCGTTTGCGTCGAACAGCAGGGCGTTCTCGCCCTTGCGCCAGGAGTCGCTGTCGCGGATGCCCCAGACGGTGATGCCGGTGCACCGGGCGACGGACAGGCATGCCTTCACCGTGTCGGCGTAGTGGGTCGGCGACGCCTGGGCGATGTCCAGCTCGGTGATCTGGACGTCGACGCCCAGGGCGGCGAAGTTGGCCAGGGTGGTCCGGAAGCTCGCCGGGGGGCCGCCGGCGCCGAAGTGGCTCTGGAACCCGACGCAGTCGATCGGCACGCCACGGGACGTGAAGTCCTTGACCATGTTGTAGACGCCCTGGGTCTTGGCGTCCGACCAGTTCTCGATGTTGTAGTCGTTGTAGCAGAGCTTGGCGGAGGGGTCGGCCGCCCGGGCGGTGCGGAACGCCTCCTCGATGAAGCCGTTGCCCAGCACGTTCTGGAAGACCGAGCTGCGGTGCTGGGTGGAGCCGTCGGCGAACGCCTCGTTGACCACGTCCCAGGAGTGGATCTTGCCCTTGTAGCGGGTCATCAAGGTGGTGATGTGGTCGTTCATCACGCCGCGCAGTGTTTTCGCGTCGCCGATGGAGCCCACCCAGGACGGGAGCTGCGAGTGCCAGACCGCGGTGTGGCCGCGCAGGCGCTGGCCGTGTGCCGAGGCATGGTTGACGATCTGATCGGCCGGGCCGAAGGCGAACTTGCCGCGGGACGGTTCGATGGCGTCCCACTTCATCTCGTTCTCCGGGGTGATCATGTTGAATTCCCGGTCCAGGATGGCGGCGTACCTCGCATCGCCGAGCCGGCCGGCGGCCACCGCGGTGCCGAAGTACCTGCCCGAGGGCGCCGCGTGCGTGCCCAGGGGTGTTGCGGCTCCGGCAGAGCTGGGGAGGAGCGTCATGACCCCCGCCACCAGCGCGGCGGCCGACAGTCCGATCGTCAGGGTCCGGCGGTGCCGACCGCGCCGGTGCAGGCCCTTCATGCTGCTCCTCGGTGGTCTCGGGTCGCCTCGGGGTGCGTGATCGCGGGTGTGTCGGCCGGGACGGCCTGATCCGCCGCGGGGCGGGTGCGGTGCGGGACGAGGCGCCGGTCCTGCGTACGGGTGGCGCGGGGCTCTCGGGGATGTCGCGTCATGGGGCGCTTTCTTTCGCGTATGTGCCTACGGGGAGGTGGGGGAACCGCTCACGTCGGCTCGCACGGTGAGCGGCGGGAAGAACCCCACGAAGTGGAGGCCGGCGGGCGTAGGGCCGCGTAACGGAAATGCGGGGCCGCCCCGACGATCGCCCCGTGATGCATCTCGCAGGCGAAAAGTGTTACGCCGAGCCCCGCGTTCCGGTCGCCCGTGGGCGGCCGCGGGGAAGGGAAGGCCGCCCTTGCTCGGCGGTGGTGTCTCCCACGGCGGCGGTGGACGGTTGCCGTGCCGCTCCTCAGGCCGTCGGGTGGGGCGAGGTGCCGGTCGACGCACGGGGACCGGCCCCGGACGCCGCGCGGCGCGCGGGCGGCTCACTGCCCGGTGGTGAACTGCGTGTGCCGGAGTCCGGCGGCGGTTCGCCGACTGTTACCGCGCGGCCCGGTCCGGAAGGTTCACGGAGCGCTTCTCAGGACCAGGCCTTGCGGACGACGAACGAGGCCTGACCGGCGAAGGCCCGGCTGCCGTCGGAGCCGTCGAGCCAGATGCCGCCGTCGCGATGGCGGAGGACCGACCCGGGGTAGTTGGAGGAGTGCAGGACCACCGACCCCGCGACCGCCCCGGGGCGCGGACAGAAAGTGGCGTCCTTGCGGAACAGCTCGCTGCCGTCGTCGGTGCTCAGCCGCAGTCGCAGATAGTGGTGCCGCAGATAACGACCGTCGGCCGCACGGAGGGTGACGCACCGTGTGTCGGCCAGCCCAGGGACCACCGTGAACGTGACGCGCTGCCGTGTCTGCGCACCGCTGGACGCAGAGACCCGGCCCAGCGTCGCGAAGTCGCCGGAATACGTCAGGTACAGGTCGGGCTGGTCCACGGACTCCAGTGATCGTGCGCCCAGCGGAACCGTGCCCGCGACCGCGGACGGACTCGCCGAGGGCGGTCCGGCCGGGGTGGGGGCGCTCGACGGGATCGGCGCGGGATCGCCGACCGCGGGAGCGGCGACGACGCCGGGCGTCCGGGGCGCCGGTTCCGGCCAGGCCGCGTAGGTGGTTGCCCCGGTGATGAGCACCGCGCCGGCGGCTAGGCTCGCCAGCGGATGAGCGGTCACCGCGTGGAGTTTGCCGGTCAGCGCGCCGTGCAGACCGCCTCCCGTCGTCGTCGTCGCCGCCGTCGCCGTCGCCGCCGCCGTCGCCGTGCCGGCGGCGACGGGGGCCGTGGCCAGCCCGGCGGCGCTCGCGGCTGAACCGGACAGCAGACCCTTGGCGGTGAGCGCGGCGATGAGCCCGGCAGGGACGGCCAGGGGCACGAGGCCGAGGAGCAGCAGTTCGGCGGAGACCCGGTTGGCGGTCGTCGCCGTGCAGGCCCGGCAGTCGCGGGTGTGCCGCGCGATCCGCTTGCGCCACACCGAGGTACGCAGACCGTCCCAGTCGGCGACGGTCTCACCCAGCTGCGGACAGCGTGGTTGGGTCTCGAGCGCGGTGACGATCGTCCGGCTCAGATCCAGTTGCTCGCGCATGCGCTGCAGGCGCACTCCCACATGGGCGGCGGAGAGGCCCGTCGCGGCGGCCATGTCCTCACGGCTCAGCAGTCCGGCGCGTTCCTGCCACCACAGGGAGAGCATCACCCGGTGGTCCGGGTCGAGCCACCGGCCGGCTTCGGCGATCCGGCGGCGTTCATCCGACACCTGGAGCCGCAGGATCGTCGCGTCCTCGGGTTCGGGGGCGGCGTCCGGGAGGTGGGCCGCCTCGTCGATGGCCGTCGTCCGGCCGGCGGCGACGCGGTGCCGCTGCCAATGGGTCTGTATCTGGCGGAGGGTGATCGACACCAGCCAGGAGCGGAAGCTGCCGGGGGCGCGCACGGCGGGCAGGTCGCGCACCACGCGCAACAGCGTTTCCTGGACGACGTCATCGACGTCGGCATGTCCGCTCACCGACCGGCGGACGATGTTGTAGATCAAGGGCAGGTAGGCGGCGATCAGCTCTTCGCGCGCCCGGTCGTCCCCGGCCTGCGCCGCGACGACCAGCCGCGCGTGGTCCGCATCCATGAGCCCCATTGCCCACCTTCCTCATCAAGGCGTCAGACCCTAACGTCCGCACAGCTGTGCGGACAAAGCCCGTGCCCCCGGGCCGGGTACGGCGAGGCGTCGCGCATCCATCCTGGGCACCGACTTCGGCCCTGCCGGACGGCACTCAGCGGACTCCCATCCCTGCCACCGAAGCCCGCGTGACGTCCAGCAGTCGGCCCCTCTCCACCGCTGTCCGCCCCAGGCTGCGCCGGCGGGCAGGCGGGGTGCGATCTCCAGCACGCCGGCGGATCTCGACTCTCACCGGCTTGGACGCGACTTCGCGCCGCAACACCCGTTGTCCGGCAGCCGATCAGCCGATCGGGGGCCTATCAGTCGGTCAGCCGACGCACCCGGTCGTCATCCGTCACCTCGTAGACGTCGATGCGCAGGATGTGCCGGACGTGGGCCGGGACGCGTGCGGCGGCCTTGAGGGAAGAGGACGGCACGACGAGGGCGTGGCGCGTGTGCGGGTCCCGGGTCGTCATGCGGCGCAGCAGTTGTCCGTAGGCGATGTCGGCGTCGATGCCTTTCTCACTGGTTCGGCCCTTGACCTCACAGATCAGCCGTTGCGAGCCGCGTACGGCTTCCAGGTCGGTCCACCGGTCCGCGGGATCGGTGGGTGTCCAGCCTTCGGCCAGCAGCCAGGTGCGGAAGGTGTCGGTGACCCGGTCCTCGTCGCAGGAGCGGGCCAGGATCTTCTGCAGGGCTGCGAGGTCAGCCTCTTCGTTGCGGCGCAGTCGTCCGCGGCCGTCCGCATCCAGGTCGGCGGGGCGGATGACGACCAGACGCAGCCCGTGCGCGGGAATCTGCTCGTCCCGCCGGGCGTCGTACAGGGCGCGCTGCTCGCCGCGATGGACACCGCTGACGGTGAGGCGGTCCGGCTTGTCGAAGTGGGGCATCGGCCGGTCGTGCTGCAGTTCGCGGTACTCGATCACCAGCTGATGGCCCGGCCAGTGGGCGTCGACCGGCAGTTGGACCCGCCGGCCGCCTGATCCCGGATCTCCGAGCAGCCAGTCGAACCTGTGCTGCGTCAGGGCGTTCTCCCCGAGGATCCGCTCGCACAACCCCACGACGTACGCCTCATCGCTGCCATCTCTCGTCGCCATGAGCCAGGATCCTGCCACCCCCGCGGCCGGCGGCGCCGGGCCGGCGAACCCGGAGCCTCGACGCGCAGAAGACCGGCAACGACCGACAGGCCGCCGGCTTGCCGGTCGACGCTTCCGCGGGTGCGGTGAGGCGGGCCTCTCGACGGCGATGGCGCCCACCGCGCCCTGCCGAACCGGATGGCCTCCCGGCCGAACGGACGCGGCATCATCCCGCTCCCTGAGGCGCTTGCCACCTGGCGCCCCGTCTGCGAGCGGGGGCGGGCCCGAGGGCCAAGGGGCGTCCCCGTGGGCACCGGTTGGGGCCTGCCTCCGTGTTGCTGGGCAATCAGGTCGGTGACCAGTGCGTGCACCGCGTGCCGTGCTGGAGCGCTCGTACGGTCCCCCGTCGACTACGGTGCTGCTCGATCCGCTCGTGTGGCTCCGCCTCCCGGGCCGCTGTTTCGGCCGGCGTTCTGCCGTCGACGGGCTGGGCGACGGTCACAGGGGGTGGCCGTGCGGGGCTGCGGTGTCAGTGCGCCGGGTTATTCTTCCGGCCACCGCACACCGACTGTAGGGACCCGAAGAATTGACCGGCCTGTCTGCTTTCCCGCTGCCCTTCAACGCGTCCCGTTCCATATCGTTCGCCAAACCCCGAACCCTGCGGGAACTCGAGATCATGCAGTGCAGTGCGCACCTTCGGGCGAAGCCGGGGTGGTTCGAGAAGATGAACGACGCCGACATCGCCGCCCGGTGGACGCGGGAAGCGCTCGCACAGGGCCTCAACGAACGGCAGGTCCGCTACGTCCTCGCCGAACTCGACCACTACGCCGCGCTGCGGGACGCCCGAACCGGCATCGAGGTGTCCGGCGTCGACGGGGTGTGGCAGTCGGACACACTCGTCGACGACAAGCTCAGGTCCCGGCTGCGCGAGGCGGTCCGGGTGCTGGAAGAAGTCCCCGAAGAGGAACTCGACTGGCACCCCGGCTCGGACGGCCAGGTACTGGATCTGGTCCACCCCTCGCTGTTCTGCCTGGTGAACGAGGTGAGCGGCGCACCCGAACGGGCTTGGCGGAACCCCACGAACCGCTACTCGAAGTACGAGTTCTCGGAGAAGTTCCAGTGGCTGCCCACCGATGTGGACGTCACCGGCGACGGCCAGGTCGCGTTCCGCTCGTACGTCAACAACCTCCACCCCGACACCCATCGCGAACTGGCTGCCGTCCTGCCGGACGTGTTCGCGCGGATGCTCCCACTGTGGGAGAACGTGCTCACCGACCTGCGTCATCCGCGGCCCCTGCGGATCGAGGCCGATCCCTACGGGTGGTACGACTCCGAACCGGAGTACCCGCACGAGTCCTCCTACAGTGATCCCGCGGCCCACGCGGAAGCCCTCCGCGCGTGGGAGGCGGCCCATGACGGCTGGTGGGAGAACCGCCGCCCGGTCATCCCGGAGCCCCCCGACTTCACCCCGCCCGGGACGCCCGGCGCATCCACCCGGGTCGACCTGCGCGGTCGCCGGCTCCAGGTCATCGTCAAGCTCGCCACCATTCACCTCACGCCGGACAAGCCCGAGTACGCCGGCGGTTCCTGGCACGTGGAGGGGATGCTGAACGAGCGGATCGTCTCGACCGGCATCTACTACTGGGACAGCGAGAACATCACCGAGAGCCGGCTGAGCTTCCGGGCAGCCCTGGACGACCCGTACTACGAGCAGAACGACGACAACGGTGTGCGCGAGGTCTACGGCCTGGAGGACGAGGACGCGCTGAACCAGGTACTGGGATCGGCCTCGACGCCGGCGGGTCGCTGCCTGGCGTTCCCGAACATCCTGCAGCACCGCGTCGGCGACTTCCGCCTCGAGGACCGCACCCGCCCGGGACACCGCAAGATCCTCGCGTTCTTCCTGGTCGACCCGTCGGAAACGATCGTCTCGACCTCCGACGTGCCGCCGCAGCAACCGTGGGCCGAGACCTCGACCATGACGCTGGAACAGGCCATAGCCTACCGCGAACAACTCATGCACGAACGCAAGTTCTTCGTCGACGAGCACAACAAGGAGCTCTTCGAGCGGGAATTCTCCCTCTGCGAGCACTGAGCACTCCCCATCCCGTGCCGAGGGGCCGTTCCGGAGCGATCCGGAACGGCCCCTCGGGCGTTTCCGTACGACCGCACGGGTGCGTGGTGATCCGTCGTTGATCGGCCGTAGAGCCGGGGCGGCGACCATCGGCGACAAGGGGAACGACGGCTCCGAGGGTCACCACCGGTCGCTGCCGCCCCCGGGGGCCGTACGGCCCCCGGGCCCCTCGGTCCCCGGTACTTGGCCAACCCACGGAAGGTGGACTAGGCATGCACGGTGTTACGTCGCTGCAGTCGACGACGGGCTTCGGAGAGCTGCTCCGGATACGGCGCGAGCGCGTCGGACTGACCCAGCAGGTGCTCGCCGATCACGCGACGCTGAGCGTCCGGGCGATCCGGGACATGGAGAGCGGGCGGGTCCAGCGCCCCCGGCAGGAGACGGTCCGGCTGCTGGCCGACGCACTGCGGCTGGAGGGCCACCACCGGACCAGCTTCGAGGCGGCCGCGCGCCGGCAGGCACTCGCCGAGGAGCCGCGCGACGAGCCGACCGCGCCGCCGGTCGCCCGCGGGGCGATCGTCGGCCGGGAACTGGAGGTCGAGGTGCTGATCGACGCCCTCGCCGTGCACGGCGACCGGCTGGTGACCGTGGCGGGCCTCGGCGGGGTCGGCAAGACCAGGCTGGTCCTGGAGGTCGCGAGACGGCTGCACCTCGCCTCACGGTGGTCGGTGCGCTGGATCGACTGCGGCCGCCAGTCGGTCGCCGGGCCGGCCCGAACGACGGGGGAGCGGCCCACCCTGCTGGTGCTGGACGGAGCCGACGCCGGCGTGGACGCGGCCCTGCTGGACGAACTCTTCCACCGCTGCCCCGGCCTGCGGGTGCTGATCACCGCCAGGGCGCCGCAGCCGCTGCCCGGCGGGCAGGTGATCCCGCTCGCCCCGCTGCCCACGCCCGGACCGGAACTCGACCACGACCCGGTGGCGCTGGCCGAGGTGGGCGCCGTACGGCTGCTGCTCTCGCACCTGCGCCGACTGCGGCCGGGATTGCGTCTGGAGGCCGAGGAGGCGCCGGCCGTGGCCTCGATCTGCCGCCAGCTCGACGGCCTGCCCGGCGCGCTGGAGCTGGTGGCAGGCTGGTCGACGGTGCTCTCCCCGCGCCAGCTGGCGGCGCGGCTCACGGACGGCCCGTTCCCCCTGGCTCCGCCCCCGGCCGGGTTCGGCGGCCGGGCCGACGTGGGCGCGGTGCTCGGGGCCGCCCTGGGCCGGCTCACGCTCGGCCAGCGGGACCTGCTGGAGCGGCTCGCGGCCGCGCCGGGGGACTGGTCGGGCGAGGACGCCGTCGAACTGAGCGGCCGGCCGCCGCAGGAGTGCCTGGCGGCGCTGCACGAGCTGCTGGCGAGCGGACTGATCCGCAGCGTCCCGGCCCGCGACGGCGTCCGGTTCACCGTGCTGAACCTCTGCCGGCGCCTGTGCGGGGCCGGTGTGTACGCGGAGTTCGCGGCGGCGGGCTGACGCTTGTCGGCGGCTCCGTTCCACGACCGGGTTCCACGACCCAGTTCCACGACCGGGTTCGACGATCGGGCCCACGAGCCAGTTCCACGACCGGGTTCCACGATCGGGCCCACGACGGGGTTCCACTGCCCGTACAGGCCCCGGCCCACGCGTCCGGTCTGCGCCGATACTGCCCGCATCCTGCCGGGCGAGCTGCCGGTCCGGTGCCCGGAACCTCCCTAGCGTTCTGTCCACGGCCGGGCGGGCCCGCCCCCCGGACATCCACCCACCGACACAGAGGGTTTTGCGCCGTGGAGCAGCATGCCGTGGAGCAGCACGGAAAGGCCGAGCCGACCGCTCTGGACGTCGTCGTGACGACCATGGCCTCGGACTCGCACACCTGGAACCTGGTGTTCCTCCAGCTGCTGCTGGAGGAGCTCGGACACCGGGTCACCAACCTGGGCGCGTGCGTGCCGGACGAGCTGCTGGTCACCGAGTGCCGCCGGATCGACCCGGACCTCATCGTCCTGAGCAGTGTCAACGGGCACGGCTTCAACGACGGACTGCGGGTGATCGAGGCGCTGCGCGCCTGCCGGGAACTGGCCCGCACGCCGACCGTGATCGGCGGCAAGCTCGGGATCTCCGGCGCCGGCTCCGGGACCCCGGCCCGGCAGCGGGCGCTGCTGACGGCGGGCTTCGACGGGGTCTTCGAGGAGGGCGGCTCGGTGCTGGACTTCCAGGCCTTCGTCGGTTCGCTGCCCGCCGGGCCGCGCGCGATGCCCCCCGGATCCGAGGCGCGGGCACTGCCCGCCGGGTCGGGAGTGCTGCTGTGACCGCCGCCGGGGGCGGCGCTCCCGCCGTACCCACCGACGCAGCGGTGTCGCCCTCCGGCTTCGGCGCCTTCGTCGCCCGGGCACGGGCGGCAGGCACCCTGGTGGTCCAGCCCAGGATGGGCATGGCCGACCCGCTGCGGATGCGCGACGGCCTGCGCGCCACCCGGGACGCGGACGCCGTCACCGTCGGCACCGTCACCCTCGACAGCTACACCCGCACCGGCGACCTCGAAGCCGTCCGGCGCGCGCTGGCCGAGGGCGTCGGCCTGAACGGCTACCCGATCGCCACGCACCCCGCCGACACCACCCGCGCCGTCCTGCGGGGCGTCGCCGACGCCCGCTTCCCGGTACAGGTCCGGCACGGGTCGGCGATGCCCGAGCACATCGTCCGCGCACTGCTGGCGGTCGGCCTCGACGCCACCGAGGGCGGGCCGGTCTCGTACTGCCTGCCGTACAGCCGTACACCGCTGCGCGAAGCGGTCGCCGCCTGGCGGCGCAGCTGCGAACTGCTGGCGTCGACCCGGGAGTACGGGGCCGAGCCGCACCTGGAGACCTTCGGCGGCTGTCTGATGGGCCAGCTCTGCCCGCCGAGCCTGCTGATCGCGGTCAGCGTGCTGGAGGCACTGTTCTTCCGCCAGCACGGCTTGGCCTCCGTCTCGCTGAGCTACGCCCAGCAGGCCGACCCGCGCCAGGACGAGGAGGCCCTCACCGTCCTCGGCAGGCTGGCAGGGGAACTCCTGCCGGACGTCGACCACCACGTCGTCCTCTACGCCTACATGGGCGTCTTCCCGCGCACGCCCGGCGGAGCCCGGCTGCTGCTGCAGGACGCGGCCCGGCTGGCGGTGCGCGCCGGCGCCGCCCGACTGATCGTCAAGACCACAGCCGAAGCGCACCGGATACCGACGGTGGGGGAGAACGTCCGGGCGCTGGAGACCGCCGCCGCGGCTGCCGCCGACGAGCGCTCCCGCCCGGCGCCGACCGCCCTTCCCGGCCCGCACGCCGCCGGATCCCCCGGCGGCTTCGACCGCCTCGACGATCCCGGCGCATCCGGCGGCTTCGACCGCCTCGACCGCCTCGCCATGGCCGACACCGGCATCGAGGCCGAGGCACGGGCGCTGATCGGCGCCGTGCTGGAGCTGGACGCGGACGTGGGCCGAGCCCTGGTGCGCGCCTTCGCCGCCGGCTACCTGGACGTCCCCTACTGCCTGCACCCCGACAACGCCGGCCGGGCCCGCACCTCCCTCGCGCCCGACGGCCGCCTTCTCTGGTCGAGCGTCGGCTCGATGCCGATCGCCGGTCTGGCGGAGGAGGGCCCGCGTCCGCCGATCCTCGGCGCGGCCGGACTGATCTCGGCGCTCTCCCACGTCCAACGGACCTACGACGACCGCGCCGCAGCCCCCTCCGCCGCCGCTGCCGCCCCCGGCGCGCCCCGCATGCCCGTACCGCCGCCTACGACGTCCACGCCACGACGAGAGTTGGGACCGACCACATGACCACCGACGGGCACACGGCCCCCGCCGCACCCATCCCGGACCCCGGGCGCCACCTGACGGCCCCGGCCACCCGCAGCGCGCTGCGGATCCAGCACCAGCTCCTCTTCTCCGCCCGCGAGTTCCTGCGCGGACGGGGCTTCACCGAGATGCTGCCGCCGATCATCGGGCCGGTCACCGACCCCGGTTCGCGCGGCTCCAAACAGGTCGACGTCGACTTCTACGGCCACCGCTACAAGCTGATGACGAGCGCCATCCTCTACAAGCAGGCCTCGCTGCTGGCCTTCGACAAGATCTTCTGCATCGCCCCCAACGTCCGGCTGGAGCCGCTGGAGACCGCCGGCACCAGCCGCCACCTGGCCGAGTTCCACCAGCTCGACGTGGAGATGGCCGGCGCGAGCAGGGACGACGCCGTACAGCTCGTCGAGGAGCTGGTGGTGCACATGGTCGACAGCACGGTCCGCGAGCTGCCCAAGGAGTTCGCCGAACTCGGCCGGGACACGCTTGCGCTCACCGAGCTGCTGAAGGGGTCCTTCGGCCGGATGCGGCACGCCGAGGCCGTCACGGAGCTGCGGGGGCTCGGCCACCCCCAGAGCCCCGACGCCGAACTGGACTGGGACGGTGAGGCTTTGCTCTCCGCCCAGCGGGACCGGCCGTTCTTCGTCACCGACTATCCCAAGGGTTCACGCGGCTTCTACGACCGCGAGGACCCCGAACGGCCCGGCCTGTTGAAGAACTTCGACCTGATCGCCGCCGAGGGCTACGGCGAGCTGTGCAGCGGCAGCCAGCGCACCAACGACTACGCGGAGATCGTCACCCGGATGCGGGAGACCGGCGAGAATCCGCAGAAGTACCGGTGGTACCTCGACCTGGTCCGCGAGGGCGTGCCGGGCAGCGCGGGCTTCGGCATCGGAGTGGAGCGGCTGACCCGCTACGTCGCCGGGCTCGACGCGGTCTGGCAGGCCAGCGCCTTCCCGAAGCTGGCCGGGGTGGTGTCCCCGTGAGCGACCTGTCCGCGCCCGGCTTCCCCGAGGAGGAGGTCCGCCGCCGCGCCCGGGCCGGCGCGGCGGCCGCCTTCCCGCCGCCCGGAGACTACGGCCGGGTCCTGTTCGGCGCGGAGCACGACGCAGACCGGCGGCCGGACGGTGAGCGGGATCCGCTCGACGCCCTGCGGATCACCCCGCCGGTCCTCATGCCGCAGCGCCTCGCCCGGCTGATCGACCTCGGCCGCGAGCCCGACTACCGCGACGTCGGACTCACCACGGGCATAGGCGGGTTCACCTCGTCCCTGCCGGTGTACGTGTCGGCGCTCGGCTCCACCCGGGCGGCCGGCGGCGATCTCGGTCTCGCGCTCGCCCGGCAGGCCGGCGCGCTCGGCATCCCCATGGTGATCGGCGAGAACGTCGTCCCCGTGAACGGCTACGGCAGGCAGGGCGAGGCGGCGGACCGGGCGCTCCTCGGCCGCCTGCGCGCCTACGCCGAGCACCTGCCCGAGGGGCGGGGCGGGGTGGCCGTCCAGCAGTCCACCGAGGACGCCGACGCCGAGGTGTGGAACCTCGTCCACAGCGACCCGGCGGCGCTGCCGCTCCTCGAATCCGGCCGGTTGGCCTTCGAACTGAAACTCGGGCAGGGAGCCAAGCCGGGTCTCGGCGGAATGACCGTCCTGGACGCCGAGGCGGCCGCCCGGATCGGCGACCGGTACGGGCTGGACGACGTGTTCGGCGACGGCCGCGTGCTGCGCTCCAGTACCCCCGGCACTTTCACGGCCGAGATCCTGCGCCAGCAGATCCGTCTCATGCGCAACAACTTCCCACGGGTCCGGGTCTGGGTGAAGCTCCACCCCGGCCGGGACGTCGCCGAGGCCGCCCGGGTGGCCGCCGAGGCGGGTGCGGACGCCGTCACCGTGGACGGCGCCGAGGGCGGCACCGGCTGGGCGCCCGGGGCCTTCCCGGCCCAGGTCGGCCTGCCGCTCGCCGAGTGCCTGCGCCGGCTGGCTGCCGCCGGGCCCCCACCGTGCCTGCTGGTCTCCGGACGGATGTGGGAAGGCGGCCGGGCGGTGAAGAGCCTGGCGCTCGGCGCCCGCGCGGTGGGGCTCGGCCGGGCGGCCCTGCTCGCCGCCGCCGAGGACCCGCAGGCCGGGCTGACCCGTTTCACCGAATGCCTCGCCCTCGAACTCCGACTGCTGATCAGCGCGCTCGGGAAATACTCCCCGGACGCACTGGACCGTCACGACGTATGGTCCCCGGATTTCCCGGAAATTCCCGCGGCCGGATAACCGAAAAGGCCTTTCCAGCAGCCCGTCGAGGCGCCGTCCGCGCCGCGGCGGGCTGCCCTCTCTGCGGCTTCCGGGCCCGTCGCAGGCACTTCCGGAGCGGCAGTTGAAACTGCCGATCGCCTTCCGGGCAATCTGCCGATCCGCCCGGAAAAGCGGCCCTATCGTCGAGACGACTACCCGCAGCGTCGTTAATTCATCGGGGTTGGATGATGGAATCTCGCGGTTTTCCCTTCATATCCGTCGCACGCCGGTACCCGGACCGCCCGGCCCTGAGGCTCGGGGCCCGGACCGTCGCCTACCGGGAGCTGGACGAGCTGAGCGGCGCCCTCGCCGCCCGGATCGCCGCCCGGACCGCGCCCGGCGCGACGGTGGCCGTCACCGGCCGGGACCGGCTCGACCACGTGGTCGGCCTGCTCGCCGCGCTCCGCGCCGGCGCCACCTACCTGCCGCTGGACCGGGAGGCCCCCGAGGAGCGCAACCGCTGGATCCGTGCGGACGCCGGCGCCGCCCTCGCCTACACCGGCGGTGAACTGGCCGAGGCCGACGGCCGGGCCGAGCCGGCAGGCGAGGAACGCGATCCGGACCGGCCCGGACCCGGCTCCGCCGGCTACCTCATCTACACCTCCGGCACCACCGGCCGCCCCAAAGGCGTGCACGTCCCCCTCGCCGCGCTGACCGGTCACCTGGCCGCCGCCGTCGAGTGCTTCGGCCTGACCGAGGACGACGTGGTGCTGCACTTGGCCCGTCCCACCGTGGACGTGGCCGTCGAACAGGTCCTCACCGCCCTTTCGGCCGGCGCCTGCATCGTCGTACCGCAGGAGCAACTCCTGGCCCCCGCAGCCCTGCTGGAGCTGCTGGACGCGGAGGGGGTCACCGTGGCGAACCTCGCCGCCGGCTACTTCCAGGAAGTGGTCGCCGCACTGCGGGACGACGCCCGCCCGCCGCGCACCCTCCGCTTGATGATCTCCGGCAGCGACCGGCTGCACCCGGCCGCCGCCGACCGCTGGCGCGCCGCCACCGGGGTCCCGCTGCTCAATGCCTACGGGCCCACCGAAACCGTCGTCACCGCCACCGTCCACGAGACGGCCGGCCCGGGCGCCGGCGAGGCCGTCACCGTCCCGATCGGCCGCCCGCTCGGCGGCCGCCGCGCGTACGTGCTGGACGACCGGCTGCGCCCGGTGGCGCCCGGTGCGTCGGGTGAGCTGTACCTCGGCGGGCCGGTGCTGGCCTCCGGCTACCACGGCCGCCCGGGCCTGACGTCGGGCCGGTTCGTCGCGGACCCCTTCGCGCCGGAGCCGGGCGCCCGCATGTACCGCACCGGCGACGTGGTCCGCCGGTCCGGCACCTGTGCACCGCTGGAGTTCGTCGGCCGTACGGACCACCAGGTGAAGGTCCGCGGCTACCGGGTGGAGCCCGGCGAGGTCGAGCAGGTGCTGGCCTGCCACCCGGACGTCGCCGCGGCGGTCGTGGTGGCGCACGAGGGCCGGCTCGCCGCGTACGTGACCGGCACCGGCGGCGGCGCCCCCGACCCGGCCGGGCTGCGGGCCCACCTGGCCGAGCGGCTCCCCGAGCACATGGTCCCCGCGACCGTCACCCCCCTGGACGCCTTCCCGCTCACCGCCGGCGGCAAGGTGGACCGGGCGGCGCTGCCCGAGCCCCAGGCCGAACCCGCCCCGCCGGCCGCCGGCCACCGCCCGCCCCGCACTCCGGCCGAGCAGCTGATCGCGGCGGTCTGGGCCGACGTACTGGGCGTGCCCGAGGTCGGCGCCGACGACAACTTCTTCCACCTGGGCGGGGACTCCCTCACCGCCGTGCGCGTGGTCGGCCGCGTCTTCGACGTGTTCGGCATGGTCTCCCCGTACACCATCTTCGACGCGCCGACCCTCGCCGGGTTCGCCGCCGCGGTCACCGCCGCCTCCGACGACGGCGAGCGCCCGCCGCTCGAGCGCACCGGTGCCGCCGAGGCGCCGCTGGCGCACTTCCAGCGCGGACTGTGGTTCCTGGACCAGTGGAACCCGGGCGCGCCCACCTACATCGTGCCCTGGGTGTTCCGGTTCGACGGGCCGGTCGACGCGGAGCTGCTCCGTCGGGCCCTGGCCGGCGTCATCGACCGGCACGAAGCGCTGCGCACCACCTTCGAGCTGCGCGAGGACGGCCCCCGACAGGTGGTCCACCCGTCCATGGAGCTGCCGTTCACCGTGGTGGAGACCTCTCCCGGCGCCGTGGACGCACTGCTCGCCGAGGCCGCGCTGGTCCCCTTCGACCTGGAGGCCGGCCCGCTGGTCCGCGCCCACCTCTACCGCACCGCAGACACCGCCACCCTGCTGCTGCTGTGCCACCACATCGTCTGGGACGAGGGCTCCCTGCCCGTCCTGGAGGCCGAACTGGCCGCCCTGTACGAGTCCCTGGCCGCCGGCCGGCCGGCGGACCTGCCCGAACTCGCCGTCCAGTACGCCGACTACAGCACCTGGCAGCACCAGGACGGCAGCGCCGACCGGCAGCTCGACCACTGGCGCGAACACCTGCGCGACGCACCCACCGAGCCCGTCCTGCCCACCGACCGGCCCCGCCCCGAACTCCAGGCGTTCCGCGGCGCTTTCCACCGCTTCGCGATGCCCCGCCCGGTCGCCGACTCCGTCCGGGCTCTCGCCCGCAGCGAGGACGCGACCCCGTTCATGGTGCTGCTCGCCGGGCTCGCCCTCACCCTCCACCGGCGGACCGGCCGGCGCGACCTGGTGCTCGGCTCCCCGGTGAGCGTCCGCGGCCGCGCCGAACTCGACGCGCTGATCGGCTACTTCATCAACCTGCTGCCACTGCGCGTCCGCCTCGACGAGGGGATGGACTTCCGCGACCTGGTCCGCCACGTCCGCGACGTGGCCATCGACGGCTACCGCCACCAGGAGGCGCCGTTCGACGCCATCGCCGGCGCGGTCATGCAGGAGCGCCCCGACGACCGGACCGAGGACCGCAACCCGCTCTGCCAGGTCCTGCTGGAACTGCACCCGCTGGACACCCGCCCGCTGACCATCGGCGGCACCCGCGTCACCCGCGAACTCCACTCCAACCCTGTCTCCCGATTCGACCTGTCGATCTCCGTCGACGACCGGGGCACCGACTTCACCGGCCGCTTCGAGTACGACTCCGACCTGTTCGACCCGGCCACCATGGCCGAACTGTGCGAGGCCTGGCTCGGCACCCTCGCCACCGCCGTCGAGGCCCCCGTGCACACGCTCTTCGAGGACCGGGCCGCCCGCGCCCCGCACGCCCTCGCCCTGGTATGCGGCGAGGACCGCCTCGACTACGGCACCCTGAACGAGCGGGCCAACCGACTCGCCCACCACCTCGGCGCCCGGGGCATCGGCCGCGGCGACACCGTCGCCGTCCTCGTCGAGCGCGGACCGGACCTGGTCGTCGCCCTGCTCGCCGCCCTCAAGGCCGGAGCCGCCTACACCCTGCTCGACCCGGACTTCCCGGCCGAGCGGCTGGCCGGCGCGGTCGCCGACTGCGGCGCCGCCCTGCTCGTCACCCACCGCGACGCGGGCCCGCCGTTCCCCGTCTCCCGCCACCTCGACCTGGACGCCGAGGCCGCCGCCGTCGCATCCCGCCCCGGCCACGACCCGGGCCTGCCGGTCACCGGCACCGACCTCGCCTGCGTGATGTTCACCTCCGGCTCCACCGGCCGCCCCAAGGGCGTCGCCGTCCCGCACCGCGCCCTCACCACCACCTACCTCGGCCAGGACTACGCCCGCTTCGGACCCGACGAGGTGTGGCTCCAGTGCTCGCCGGTCTCCTGGGACGCCTTCGCCCTGGAGCTGTACGGCGCACTCGCCTTCGGCGGGGTGTGCGTGCTCCAGCCCGGCCAGCGGCCCGACCCGCAGGCCGTCGCCGAACTCACCCGCCGGCACGGCGTCACCCAGCTCCAGCTGTCCGCCAGCCTGTTCAACTTCCTGCTGGAGGAGTTCCCGGAGACCTACGACGACCTCAAGGTGGCCTTCACCGCAGGCGAGCGGGCCTCCGTCACCCACGTCGGCAAGGCCCTCGACCAGTACCCGGACCTGGTCGTCGCCAACGGCTACGGCCCGGTCGAGAGCCTCGGCCTCACCACCAGCCACCGGGCCACCCCCGAGGACGCCGCGGGCGCCTCCATCCCCATCGGCCGCCCGCTGCACGGCAAGGCCGTCCACGTCCTCGACGAGCGGCTGCGGCCGGTCCCGGACGGCACCACCGGCGAGCTGTACGCGGCCGGCGGCGGGCTCGCCCTCGGATACGCGGGCCGGCCCGGGCTGACCGCGGAACGGTTCGTCGCCTCCCCGTTCGGCGCGCCCGGCGAACGCCTCTACCGCACCGGCGACCTCGGCCACCGCACGGCCGAAGGGGTCCTGGAGATCACCGGCCGGATCGACGAGCAGGTGAAGATCCGCGGCTTCCGCGTCGAGCCCGGCGAGATCGAGGACGCGCTCACCCGCCACCCGTCCGTGGCGGAGGCCGCGGTGACCGTCCACGAGCCCGCCCCCGGCGACCGACGGCTCGCCGCGTACGTCACCGCCGCCGGAGCGCAGGCGCCCGACGCGGACGCGCTCCTCGACCACCTGGCGGGTCTGCTGCCCGAGCACATGGTGCCGGCCACGCTCGACGTACTGGACGCGCTGCCGCTCAACCAGAACGGCAAGGTCGACCGCCGCGCCCTGCCCGCCCCCGCCGAGCGCCGCCGTGGCGCCCCGGCCGACCCTCTCGACCGGGACCAGCGGCTCGTCGCCGACGCCGTGCGCGATGTCCTGGAACTGGCCGACGACCTCGGCCCGGACGCCGACTTCTTCCGCATCGGCGGCAACTCGCTGGCCGCCGTACGGGTCGCCATGCGGCTCTCCCGGCAGACCGGCACCCGGGTTCCGCCGCAGGTGGTCTTCCGCGGCCGGACCGTCGCAGCCATCGCCCAACGGCTGGCCGCGCGATGACGCGCCACGCCGCCCGGCGGCCCGCCAGCGGGCCCGTCAGCCGACCCGTCAGCCCGTCCGGCACCCGGCCCGTCGCCCCGCCCGCCAGCCCGCCCGTCCGACCGAAGGGAACGAGGCCGTGAGCCCGTCCGCCGACCTGCCCGCCACGCCGCCGAGCCGCCCGCCGGCCGAGCCGCCCGCCGCCCCCACCGCCGGAGCGGCAGCCGTGCCGCCCGCCGGCCCGGTCCGTACCGCCCCGGTCACCGGCCTCCAGCGGGGCCTGTGGTTCCTCGACCGGTGGAACCCCCAGGCCGCCACCTACACCACCCCCTGGACGTACGACGTCACCGGTCCGCTCGACCTCGTACTGCTCCAGCGGGCGCTGGACGGGGTGAGCGCCCGGCACGAGGCGCTGCGCACCACCTTCGTCCTGCACGCGGACGGCCCCCGCCAGCACGTCCACCCCGCCCTGCCCGTACCCCTCGCCGTCACCGACCTGCGCGAACTGCCCCAAGCCCAGCGGGGCGGCCGTGCCGAGGAGCTGATCGCCGAACGGGCGGCCGAACCGTTCGACCTGGCCACCGGGCCGCTGCTGCGCGCCGAGGCCTTCCGGCTCGCCGACGACCGCACCACGCTCCTGCTCGTCGTCCACCACATCGTCTGGGACGGTTGGTCGGCCGAGCTCTTCGACCACGAGCTCACCGAGCTGTACCGTGCGTCCGCCGAGGAGCGGGCCCCCGTCCTGCCGGCGCTCAGCACCCAGTACGCCGACTGGGCCGAGGAGGAGCAGCACACCTCCTACGAGGAGCACCTCGCCCACTGGAAGCAGAGCCTCGACGGCGCCCCCACCCTGCTGGAACTGCCCGGCGACCGGCCCCGGCCGGCCGAGCGCAGCCGGCGCGGCGCCACCGAGCCGTTCGACCTCGCCCCCGGCGCCGCTGCCCGGGTGCGGGCGCTCGCCGAACAGGAGGGCGTCACCCCGTACACCGTGCAACTCGCCGTCTTCGCCATGCTGATGGGCCGCTGGACCGGTCGGGACGACCTGCTCGTCGGCACCCCCGTCACCACCCGCAACCGTCCCGAACTCGCCGACCTGCTCGGCTACTTCGTCAACCTGCTGCCGCTGCGCGTTCGGCTCGCGCCCGACGCCACCTTCCGCGGCCTGCTCGCCGACCTCCAGGACACCGCCTTCGACGCCTTCGGCTACCTCGACGTCCCCTTCGACCAGATCGTCGACCTGCTCGGCGCCACCCGCAGCCCGCAGCACCCGCCCCTGGTCCAGGTCGTGTTCGGCGCCCACACCGAGGACTCCACGCCGCTCGCCCTGGGCTCCGCGGTCACCGCCCGCCGTACCGTCCGCTCCAACGGCACCAGCAAGTTCGACCTCACCTGGTCCGTCTTCGAGGACACCGACGGCGGCGGCCTGCGCGGCGAAGCCGAGTACAGCACCGACCTGTTCGACGCCGGCACCGTACGCCGCCTCGCCGCCGACTACGCCGGCCTGCTGGACGCCGCCCTTGCCGACCCCGATGCCACCGTGCTCCGGCTCACCTCCGCCGGGCAGCCGCACCGCCCCGCACGGCTCGACCCCGGACACTGCCTGCACCACCTCTTCGAACGCGCGGCCGACGCGTACGGGGACCGGCCCGCCGTGAGCGACCCGGACGGCACCCTCGACTACGCCGAACTCGACCGCCGCGCCAACCGCCTGGCCCACACCCTGCTCGCCCGAGGCATCCGCCCCGGCGACCGGGTCGGCCTGCTGCTGGAACGCACCGCCGCCGTGCCCACCGCCATCCTGGCCGTCCTCAAGACCGGCGCCGCCTACGTACCGGTCGATTTGGCCGCGCCGGCCGACCGGGCCGCCCTGGTCTTCGCCGACACCGCCGTCACCCTGGTCCTCACCGACCGGCCCGACCGCGCCCCGGACGGCCCCTGGCAGACCCTCGACCTCGGCGCCGACGCGGCGGAGATCGCCACCCACCCGGCCGTCCGGCCTCCCGCCGCCGGCCGCCCCGGCGACATCGCCTACCTCATCCTCACCTCCGGCTCCACCGGCCGCCCCAAGGGTGTAGCCGTCGCCCACGAGCACGTCAGCCGGCTCCTCGACTCCGGCCGGGACCACTTCGGCTTCGGCCCGGACACCGTCTGGACCCTCTTCCACAGCTACGCCTTCGACTGGACGGTCTGGGAGCTCTGGGCCCCCCTGCTGCACGGCGCCCGCCTGGTCGTCGTACCCCACCTCACCAGCCGCTCGCCCGACGAGTTCGCCGGCCTGCTCGACGCGGAACGGGTCACCCACCTCTGCCTCACCCCCTCGGCGCTGCGCCAGCTCGAACCGGCCCTGCGCCGCCACCCCCGCGCCCTGCCCGCCCTGCGGTGGATCATGCTCGGCGGCGAGGCGCTCGACCCCGCCGCGGTCCGGCGCTGGCACGACCTCGAGCCGCTGCCGCCCGCCCGGCTCTGCAACCTCTACGGCATCACCGAGACCACCGTCCACGTCACCGCCCACGACGTCGCCGAGGGCGGTGCGGGCTTCGAGCGCAGCCTTGTCGGCGAACCCATGCCGCACCTCACCGCGCTCGTCCTGGACGACTGGCTGCGCCCCAGCCCGCCCGGAGTCCCCGGCGAGCTGTACATCGGCGGCGGCAGCCTCGCGCACGGCTACTGGGGCCGCCCCGGCCTCACCGCCGGCCGCTTCGTCGCCGACCCGTACGGTCCGCCCGGCGCCCGGCTCTACCGGACCGGCGACCTCGCCAGGCGGCTGCCCGGCGGCGGCCTGGAGTACCTCGGCCGGGCGGACTCGCAGGTGAAGCTGCGCGGCTTCCGCATCGAGCTCGGCGAGATCGAGAACGCCGTCGCCGCGCACCCCGAGGTGGACGCGTGCGTCGTCACCGTCCACGACGACCGGCTCGCCGCGTACGTCACCGGGAGCTCCCCGGCCGGGCCCGCGGACCTGCGGGCCTTCCTGGCCCGCTCGCTGCCCGAGTACATGGTCCCGGCAAGTGTCACCGTCCTCGACGCGCTGCCGCTCACGGTCAACGGCAAGGTCGACCGGGCCGCGCTGCCCGACCCCGACCGTGCCGCACCCGCGGCGGCCGGCCGCCACGTCGAGCCGCGCACGCCGGAGGAGGAACTGTTCGCCGGGGTCTGGACGGAGGTCCTCGGCGTCGGCGGAATCGGCGTCCACGACGACTTCTTCCACCTCGGCGGCGACTCCATACGCGCCGTCCAGCTGGCCGGCGCCCTGCACGACCGGGGCTGGCAGGTCAGCCTGCGGGACGTCTTCAACGCCCCGACCGTCGCCGGACTGCTGCCGCTGGCCCGCCCGGCGGCCGCCGACCCCGCCGCCGACCGGCCGTTCGCACTGATGGCCGAGGAGGACCGGGACAAGCTGCCGCCCGGGATCGCCGACGCCTATCCGATGGTCTCGATGCAGCTCTCCATGGTCTTCCACATGGAGGTCGCCGGAGGCACCGACAGCTACCACAACGTCAACTCGTACCGCATATCCGGCGACCTCGACGAGAGCGCGCTGCGCCGCTCCGTCGAGGAGGCCATGGCCCGCCACGCCGTCCTGCGCACCGGCCTCGACCTCTCCGGCTACGGCGAACCGCTCCAGCTCGTGCACGCCGCGCTGCCCGTGCCCGTCGAGTTCGCGGACCTGCGCGGATCGGCCGCGGCCGAGCAGGACGACCAGGTCCGCGCGGTCTTCGAGCACCACCGCGACCGGCCCTTCGACCTCGCCGAACCACCGCTCTTCCGGGTCACCGTCCAGCGGCTGGCCGACGACGCCTTCCAGCTCACCATCTCCGAGCACCACGCCATCCTCGACGGCTGGAGCTTCACCTCCCTCCTCACCGAGATCCTCGAACGGCACACCGCGCTCGCCGCCGACCCGGCCTCCGCGCCGACGCCGCCGCCGCGCACCGCCTTCCGGGACTTCGTCGCCGTGGAACGCGAGGCCGCCGCCGACCCGGACTCCCTGGCGTACTGGCGGAGCCGGCTCGACGGTGCCACCGGCCAGCTCTGGCCGGGCAGCGAAAACGTCCATGAACTGCCGCGCACGGTCGAACGGGTGCTGCCCGACGCCCCCGGGCAACTGCGTACCGTCGCCGATGCCGTCGCCGTCCCGGTCAAGTCGGTCGCGCTCGCGGCCCACCTGCACGCGCTGGCCGAGATCACCGGGCGCCGGCGGGTCACCACCGGGCTCGCGATGAACGGCCGCCTGGAACGGCTCGGCGGGACCGAGGTGTACGGGCTGTTCCTCAACACGGTCCCGCTCGTCGCGGAGCCGCACGGCGACGACCTGGCCGCGCTCGTACGGCACGTACACCGGGAGGAGCTGGACATGATGCCGCACCGCCGGGTGCCGTTCGCCCGCCTGGCCCGGATGATGGCCGACACCGCGCTGGACAGCCAGTTCGGCTACCTGCGCTTCCATGCGCTGGGCCGGCTGAGCGCGGCGCGCATCGAGGACGGCCGGATCGGCTGCGAGCCGACGCTGCGGCACGAGCCCAACAGCTTCGCCTTCGGCGCCTCGCTGATCCAGGACCCGGTTTCGCAGCGCGTACTGCTCGCCGTGGACCACCAGCGGTCGGTGGTGGACGACGCCACGGCGGAGCGGTTCATCGACGCCTACACCGAAGCCCTGGCCCGCCTGTCGGCCACCGCCTGACCGGACCCGGCCCGCGGGTCGCCCGACGGCGGCCCTGCCCCGGGCCGTCGACCGGGCTCCACCGACCGCCGGCGGACCGGGCCCGGCCGAGCGACCCACCGGACCCGGGGCAACTCACGGGGCACCGGTCCTGCCCGGCCGGCAGGCCCGAGCCCCGCCCGGACCTGGGCCGTCTCGCTCGGATGTTGCCGGCCCGCGCCGCCCGGCAGCGCACCTCGCGGCGTTGTCGGATCACCCGGGCGTCCGGCACACGGGAGCCCTCTCCGCCGTGCCACGCACGGCACCCGAGCCGACGCGGGGCCGAGCGACACGACCCGGACGACACGACCCGGAGGCACCGGACCCGTTTACAGACCCAGGGCGGAGCCCGCCCCGCCCGCCCGGCTGCCGCCGGGGCCCCACCGCCGCGGGCCGCCCGCCTGCGGCGGGTGGCGCCGACCCCGACCACCGGGCCGACCGGTCGGGGGTCCGACGCCCGCCCGGGATCGGACCGGGAACCGCCGACCCGAACGGCCGTGCCGGTTCCGCCGATGTGGCGGAACCCGTGCCGCAGACCGCCTGCGGCCGTGGTGCCGGGTCCGTCCGGATGCTGGTCGGACGGCCGTCGGCCCTACGGGCGGGCCGTAGCGGGTGGCCCTGACCGGGGCAACGCCCCGTGGGCCCGGCAGGCCGTGCCGGTTCCGCAGGGTGGCAGCGGGTACGGCGGCCGCTCGCGCGGCGAGTGGCCGCGGTTCGGCCGGCTGTTGGCGGTGCCCCGGTCGGGGCCGGGGTGCGGCGCCCGTACGGGCCGCGCACCGCCGTCCGCACCGGGCAGGGGAGCGCGCCTGCCAGGCCGCCCTTGGGGCGGGCCGAACCGGTCCGCCCGCCTTCGGTCCGGCCGGGCCGGTCCGGTCGGCCTGCCGCCTGTGCGGCGGGTGGTGCCGGTCCCGTCCGGCTCTCGGCCCGGCCGGGCCGGGTGGCGTGCCCGTTCCGGTCCGGCACCCGGGGCAACGCCCCGTCGGCCTGCCGCAGACCGCGGTCGCCGGGTCCCGGGCCGACTGCCGCACGGCCCGCCCGCGCCGCGACCCCGGGGTTCCGTCCGGCCCGGCGGTCCCGGCCGCGCCGCCGGCCGTCCGGGCAGCGCCGGTACCGCCCGGCCGTCCGGCCGGGGCCGGGCAGGGCCGCACCAGAGCGTGATCCGTCCATTTTTCGCAGCACCTGACCAACGAGGAGTTCCGCATGACCACCTTCGCCGAGCCGTCCACCGTCACCGCCGACCTGCTCGCCCGGCTGCGCGGCGTCGTCACCGCGCACCCCGGGCGGGTCGCCGTGCACGCCGTGGACGGCAGTCTCGACTTCACCGCCCTGGACCGCCGCACCGCCGCCCTGGCCCGCGCCCTGCGGGCGGCCGGGGTGCGGCGCGGGGACCGGGTCGGGGTCCACCTCGCCCGAACCGCCGACCTGCCCGTCGCACTGCTCGCCGCCTGGCGGGCCGGCGCCGCCTACGTCCCGCTCGACCCCGCCTACCCGGCGGAGCGGATCGCGTTCATGGCCGCCGACGCCCGCCTGGCCGCCGTGGTCAGCGCCGACGCCCAGCCTTCCGTACCGGCCGGCGTCCCGGTGCTCCGCCCGGACGCCGACGCCCCGGCCGCCGGGAGCCCGGAGGTCCCGTTCACCCCGCACCCGCTCGACTCCGCCTACGTGATCTACACCTCCGGCTCCACCGGCCGCCCCAAGGGCGTGGAGGTCCCGCACGGCGCGGTCGCCGACCTGGTCGCCGCCCTGGAGCTCAGCGGTGCCTACCGCCCGGAGCCCGGCGTCGTCGCCTGGAACGCCAGCGTCTCCTTCGACGCCTCCGTCCAGCAGTGGATCCGCATCTGCCGCGGCGACACCCTGGTGGTGATCGACGACACGCAGCGGGCCGAACCGACCCGCCTCGTACGGCTGCTCACCGAGCACCGCGTCACCGACCTCGACCTGACCCCCTCGCACTGGCAGCTGCTCCGCGAACCGCTGGCCGGCGCCCGCGTCCCCCGCCTGTTCATGGGCGGCGAGCCCGTACCGGCCCGTACCTGGCGCGAGCTGGCCGACGCCCGCATCGACGCCCTCAACCTGTACGGGCCCACCGAGTGCACCGTCGACGCCATCACCACCCCGATCACCGGCCCCGGCCCGCACCTGGGCGAACCGCTTCCCGGCGTACGCGCCTACCTGCTGGACGGCCGCCTCGCCCCCGTGACGGCAGCCGGCGCCGTCGGCGAGCTGTACCTGGCCGGGCCGGGCCTCGCACACGGCTATCCGGGCCACCCGGGCCTGACCGCGGGCCGGTTCACCGCGGACCCGTTCGCGACCGAGCCCGGCGCCCGTATGTACCGCACCGGCGACCAGGCACGCCGCTCTGCCGACGGCCTGCTGGAGTACGTCGGCCGGGTGGACCGCCAGGTCAAGCTGCGCGGCTTCCGCGTCGAGCTCGGCGAGGTCGAGCACGCACTGGGCGCCCTCGCCGCAGTCACCGCCGCCGCCGTCACCCTGCACGAGGCCGCCCCCGGGGACCACCGCCTGGCCGGCTACGTCACCGGGGCGGAGCTCCGCCCGGCCGATCTGCTCGACGAGCTGCGCCGGACCCTGCCCGCCCACCTGGTGCCGTCCACGCTGACCGTACTGGACGCCCTGCCGCTCACCCCGAACGGCAAGGTCGACCACGCCGCCCTGCCCGCTCCCGCGGCGGCGCAGGCCGTCGGCCCGGCCGCGCAGGGCGGGGTGGACGAGCAGGTCGCAGAGGTCTGGCGCACCGTGCTCGGGGTCCCCGACATCGAGCAGACCGACGACTTCCTCTCCCTCGGCGGCCACTCGCTCGCCGCCCTGCGCGTCGTCCACCTGCTGCGCCGCAAGCTCAACGTCGAACTCCAGCTCCGCGACCTGCTGGACGCGGCCGACCTGGCCGGCTTCACCGCCGCCGTCCGGCGCGCCGCCGCGGCCGGCCCGGCCGCCGCCCGTCCCGCCCTCACCGCCCGCCGCGAGGCCGTCCGATGAGCACCTCCACCCCTCCCGCGCGCACCGCCCGCCCCCGCGTCGAGGGGGACTGGCTGTTCGTGCCCGTACCCCAAGCCCACCGTCCCGTACGGCTGTTCTGCTTCCCGCACGCCGGCGGCGACGCCACCGCCTTCACACCGCTCGCCCGTGCCCTGGCCCCCGTGGCCGAGGTCTGGGCGCTGCGCCCGCCGGCCCGCGGCGGCCGCAGCCGCCACCCGATGCCGCCCGACTTCGACGCCCTGGTCGCGGCCGTCACCGAGGCGCTGACCCCGCACCTGGCCGGCGGTGGCGGAGGCCGGTTCGCCTTCTACGGCCAGAGCTTCGGCGCGCTGCTCGCCTACGAGGTCGCCCGCGCGCTCCCCGCCGACCGCCGCCCCGACCTGGTGGTCGCCGTGGGGGCGCCCAGCCCCGCCGAGTGGACCGGACGCGGGACCAGGGACCTGGGCGCGTCCGAACTCCTCCGGCTCACCGGTTTGGACGAGTCGGTCCAGGCCCATCCCGACCTGGCCGAGCTCGCCCTCGGAGCCATCCGCACCGATCTCGCCGTGAGCGCCACCTACCGCCACCGCCCGCACGCGCCGATCGGCTCAGCCGTCCACGCACTGGCCGGCGCGGAGGACCCGATGCTCGCCACCACCGGCCTCGCCGGCTGGGCCGCCCACACCCGCGGCGCCTTCGGCCACCGCGTCGTCCCCGGCGGGCACCTGCTCGCCACCGTGGACCGGCCCGGGCCGGTCGATCTCCTGGCCTCTCTCCTGACCTCTCTCCCGGCGGACCGTCCGGTGCCCGCCGCGCCCCGCCACGCCTCCAGGGAGCAGTGATGCTGACCACCGCCACCGCCACCGCCGACCGCACCGCCACCACCGCCCCCACCGCCCCCGGCGGTGCCGTCGACCTCACCGACCCCGACCTGTGGGCCCGCCCCGACACCCCGGAACTGATCGCCGGGCTGCGCCGCGAGGCCCCCGTCCACCGCACCGAGACCGTCGACGACGGGCCGGTCTGGTCCGTGCTCACCTACCGGGAGTCGGCGGACGTGCTGCGCAACGCGGCCGTGTTCAGCTCGGAGTCAGGCTCCCTGCTCGGCTCGGGCCAGGGCAACGTACCGGTCGGCTCGGGCCGGATGATGGCCCTCACCGACCCGCCCCGCCACCGCGAACTGCGCGCCCCGGCGAACCCGTTCTTCTCCAAGGGCGGAGTGCGCGGCGCCGCCCGCTCGATCACCGAACGGGCCGGCGAGCTCTTCGACCGGGCCGTCGAGCAGGGCGAGGTGGACCTCGTCGACGTGGTCTCCGCGCTGCCGCTCGCGGTCATGTGTGACCTGCTGGACGTCCCGGAGAAGGACCGCGACATGGTGGTCCGAGTCTGCGACGTGGCCTTCCTCGGCCGTACGCCGGAAGAACGCCGCGCCGGACACCAGAAGTTGATCCCCTACCTGATGCACCAGGTGATGCTGCGCCGCTCCGACCCGCGCGACGACCTGATCTCCATGATGGCCACCTACAAGGTCGGCGGGCGGCTGCTGCCGATCGAGGACGTGGTGCTCAACCTGGACAACATCGTCGTGGGCGGCGTCCAGACCGTCCGCCACACGGCCTCCATGGGCCTGCACACCCTCGTCCAGCGCCCCGACCTGTGGCGCAGGCTGCAACACGGCGAGGTGTCCATGGACTCCGCCGTGGACGAACTCCTGCGCTGGACCTCGGTGGGGCTGCACACGCTGCGCACCGCCACCCGGGACGTCGAGCTGGGCGGACAGCGGATCCGCCGCGGAGACAGGGTCGCGGTCTGGGTGTGGTCGGCGGACCGGGACCCGGAGGCCTTCGAGCAACCCGAGGAGATCCGGCTCGACCGCTCGCCCAACAAGCACCTCGCGCTGGGCCTGGGCGCCCACTACTGCATCGGCGCCCCACTGGCCAAGGCCGAACTGGGCGCCCTGTACACGGCCGCGCTGGAGAAGGCCGCCGCCATCGAGCCGACCGGGCCCGCCACCTACAACCGCTCGGTCATCAACTTCGGCCTGGACCACTTCCCGGTCCGCCTCACCCCCCGCTGAGCACGGTGGACCCGGCAGCGCCGCAACTGCCGCTCACCTGCCGGAGCTTGTGCCGCTCCGGCCCGTCCGGCGCCCCTACCTTCGAATCGCACCCCAGAGCACCTCTCACGCTACGGAGACCACCATGAGCAACCCGTTCGAGGACGACAACTCCGGCTACCTGGTCCTGGTCAACGACGAGAACCAGCACTCGCTCTGGCCGGTCTGGCTCGACGTGCCGGCCGGCTGGACCACCGTCCACGGCGAGGCCGCCCGCCAGGAGTGCCTCGACTGGATCGAGGCCAACTGGACCGACATCCGTCCGGCGAGCCTGCTCGCCGCCATCGACCAGCGGTGAGCGCCGCCATGCCGAACTGGGAGTTGAACCCGGGCCGCCCGGCCCTCGCCCACGTGCCGGCCACCGGCGGCCTCGCCGGGGCCTGCGAGTGGCTGCGCGAGCACGAGGCCGCGCTGACCGCCGCCCTGCACGAGCACGGCACGATCTTCCTGCGCGGGCTGCCGGTGGCGCAGGCCGCGGACGTCGCCGCCGTCCGCGACGTGCTGGTCCCCGAGCCCACCCCGTACCGGGAGAAGGCCACCCCGCGCAGCGACTTCGGCGACGGCGTCTTCTCATCCACGGACCTGCCGCCCGCCCAGTCCATCCGGATGCACAACGAGAACAGCTACACGCTGACCTTCCCCGGCCGGCTGCTCTTCGCCTGCCTGACCGCCCCGGCGACCGGCGGTGCCACCCCGACCGCCGACGTCCGCAAGGTCCTCGCCGCCCTGCCCGACCACCTCGCCGAGCGGGGCCGGACCTCCGGCTGGACGCTCACCCGCAACTACTCCGACTACATCTCCCTCGGCTGGCGCACCGCGTTCGGCACCGAGGACCGGGCCGACGTCGAGCGGTACTGCCGGGAGAACGGCATCGCCTGGGAGTGGCAGCCGGACGGCAACCTGCGCACCAGCCAGCTGCGCTCGGCCACGATCCACCATCCGCAGACCGGCGAGGAGGTCTGGTTCAACCACCTCGCCTTCTGGAACGAGTGGTCCCTGGACCCGGACATCCGGGAGGCCATGGTCGAGGAGTTCGGACCCGGCGGCCTGCCGTTCAACACGGGCTTCGGCGACGGCGAACCCCTCTCCCGGGAGGACGTGGAAGCCCTCAACGCGGCCTACGCCGCCGCCACCGTCCGCGAGACCTGGCAGGTCGGCGACGTGATGCTGGTCGACAACGTGCTCTGCGCGCACGGCCGCGACCCGTTCGGCGGCGACCGGAGGATCGCCGTCGCGATGGGCCGCCCCGTGGACCTCCTCGACTGCCGGCCCACGGTGCGCCCGACGACCGCAGTCCCCGCCTGAGGCACCCCGAACACCATCCACGCCGTGACGTGAGCAGAGGAAGCACCGTGATCCCGGTTTCGTACGCACAACAGCGTCTCTGGCTGATCGACCAGATCGAAGGGCCGACCGCGCTCTACAACCTGCCGTTCGCGGTCCGCCTGCGCGGCACGCTCGACACCGACGCGCTGCGCGCCGCGACGGCGGACGTGGTCGCCCGCCACGAGGCCCTGCGCACGGTGTTCCCGGTGACCGGGGGAGTCCCGGTACAGCAGGTTCTGCCGTCGGCGCAGGCACGGATCGACTTCGAGACGGTGGAATGCGCACCGGACGAGTACCCCGCCCTGCGGGACCGGGCCGCCGCCCGCACCTTCGACCTGAGTACCGAACCGCCCCTCCGGGTCACGGTCTTCTCGCTCACTTCCGCCCAGCCCGCCGCCGGCGAACCGTCCACCGAGCACGTGCTGCTCGTCGTGCTCCACCACATCGCCGGCGACGGCTGGTCGCTCGGCCCCCTGCTGCGCGACCTCTCCACCGCCTACGCCGCCCGCCTCGGCGGCCACGCCCCCGACTGGGAGCCACTGCCGGTCCAGTACGCCGACTACACGCTGTGGCAGCGCGAACTGCTCGGTGACGAGAGCGACCCCGGCAGCATGATGAGCCGTCAGCTCGACTACTGGCGGCAGGCTCTGGCCGGTCTGCCGGAGGAGCTGGAGCTCCCGACCGACCGCCCTCGTCCGCCCGCCCCGACCGGGGCCGCGGACGCCGTGGCGTTCGGCTACGGCCCCGAACTGCACGCCGCACTGGCGGGCCTGGCCCGCCGGCACCGCGCCACCCTGTTCTCCGTCCTCCAGGCCGGACTCGCCGCGCTGTTCACCCGGCTCGGCGCCGGCACCGACATCCCGCTCGGCACCGGCGTCGCCGGCCGCTCCGACGAGGCCCTCAACGACCTGGTCGGCTTCTTCGTCAACACCCTGGTCCTGCGCACCGACACCTCCGGCGACCCCACCTTCGCCGAGCTCCTCGGCCGGGCCCGGGAATCCCAGCTCGACGCGTTCGCCCACCAGGACCTGCCGTTCGAGCGGCTCGTCGAGGAGGTCAATCCGGCCCGGTCCCTCGGCCGCCACCCGCTCTTCCAGACCCTCCTCGTCCTCCAGAACCACGAGGAGGGCGAATTCGGCGGCCTGCCCGGACTGCAGGCGCAGCCCGAGGAACTCGGCCTGCGGGTCGCCAAGTTCGACCTCAACATCGGCATCACCGAGCAGCACACCCCCGACGGCGCCCCCGCCGGCCTCACCGGCTCCGTCGAATACGCCGCCGACCTCTACGACCGCGCCACCGTCACCACCCTGTTCGAGCGCCTGGGCCGGCTCCTGGCCGCCGCGGCCGACGACCCCGAGGCGCCGATCGGCACCCTCGACATCCTCGCCCCCGAGGAGCGGGCCCGGCTGCGCGACGAGTGGAACGCCACCGCCGCGCCCGTCCCGGCCGGCTCGCTTCCCGAACTGTTCGCGGCCCAGGCCGCCCGCACCCCCGACGCGGTCGCGCTCGCACACGACGGCGGCACCGTCTCCTACGCCGAACTCGACGCCCGCGCCAACCGGCTCGCCCACCACCTGGCCGCCTGCGGCGTCCGCCCGGAGTCCCCGGTCGCCCTGCTGATGGAACGCTCGGCGGACCTGGTCGTCGCCACCCTGGCCGTGCTCAAGGCCGGCGGCGCCTACGTCCCCCTCCACCCGAGCCTGCCGCCGGAGCGGATGGCCGCGCTCCTCGCCGACACCGCCGCGCCCGTCCTGCTCACCGACCGCGCCGACCCCGGCTTCCCGCACGAAGCCGTCGTGGTCCGTTCCGGAGACGAGGACACCGCCCCCGCGCACGCCCCCGGCGTGCCCGTCCATCCCGACCGGCTCGCCTACGTGATGTTCACCTCGGGCTCCACCGGCACCCCCAAGGGCGTCGCCGTACGCCACCGCGACGTCGTCGACCTCGCCGCCGACCGCCGCTGGCAGGACGGCCGCCACCGGCGGATCCTGCTGCACTCCCCGCACGCCTTCGACGCCGCCACCTACGAGCTGTGGACGCCCTTGCTGTCGGGAGGCACCGTGGTCGTCGCCCCACCCGGCAACCTGGACGCCGCCGCCCTGCACGCACTCGCCACCCGCCACGACGTCACCGCCGTCTTCCTCACCAAAGCCCTGTTCGACCTCGTCGCCGAGCAGGCCCCCGAGACCTTCCGCGCCCTGCGGACCGTCTGCACCGGCGGCGAGGCCGCCTCCGGCACCCTCATGCGGCGCGTCCTCGACCACTGCCCCGACCTGCTGCTCGCCCACGTCTACGGCCCGACCGAAGCCACCACCTTCGCCACGCACCACCCCCTCGCGCCCGCCGACCTGACCGGCCCCCGGCCGCCCATCGGCGCCCCGCTCGACAACATGCGCGCCCACGTCCTCGACGCCCGGCTCCAGCCCGTCCCGCCCGGCGTCCCCGGCGAGCTGTACGTCGCCGGCGCCGGCCTCGCCCGCGGCTACTGGCGCCGGCCCGCGCTGACCGCCGAACGCTTCGTCGCCGACCCGTACGCGCCCGGCGAGCGGATGTACCGCACCGGCGACCTGGTCCGCCGCCGCACCGACGGCGCGATCGAATTCCTCGGCCGGATCGACGGCCAGGTCAAGCTGCGAGGCTTCCGCATCGAGCCCGGCGAGATCGAAGCCGTGCTCTCCCGCCACCCCGCCGTCCGCCAGGTCATCGTGATCCCCCGGGAGGACCGCCCCGGCGACACCCGGCTCGTCGGCTACTGCTCGGTGACCGGCCACACCCTCGACGAACAGCTCGAACTGGAGGCCGAACTCAAGCGGTTCGCCGCCGCCACGCTCCCCGGCTACATGGTCCCCTCGGCCGTCGTCCTCCTGCCCGCGCTGCCGCTCAACGCCAACGGCAAGGTCGACCGGCGCGCCCTGCCCGCCCCCCGACTCGGCGCAGACACCGCCGGCCGCGCCCCCCGCGACGAGGGCGAGCGCGCCCTGTGCGCCCTCTTCGGTGAAATCCTCGGTATCGACGACATCACCATCGACGACGACTTCTTCGAACTCGGCGGCCACTCCCTGCTGGCGACCCGCCTGGTCGGCCGCGCCCGCACCGAACTCGGCGCCGAACTCGCCATCGGCGACCTCTTCCAGGCACCCACCGTCGCCGCCCTCGCCGACCGGCTCGCCACCGACCCGGCCCGTCCCGTGCTGCGCCCCGAACCGCGGCCCGAGCACCTGCCCGTCTCCTTCGCCCAGCGACGGCTGTGGTTCCTCGGGCAGGCCGAAGGCCCCGCCGCCACCTACAACGTCACCCTCGCCCTGCGCCTCACCGGACCGCTCGACGCGGACGCCCTCGAAGGCGCCCTCCACGACGTCGTCGCCCGCCACGAGAGCCTGCGTACGGTCTTCGGCGCACACGACGGCGTCCCGTACCAGCGGGTCCTGCCCGCGCCCCCGGCCCCGCTGCTCACGATCACCGACCGCCCGGTGCAGGAGCTGACCGGCCACACCTTCGACCTCTCCACCGACGTCCCGCTCCACGCCTACCTGCGCCCCGAGGCCCCGGACGAGCACGTACTGCTCCTCGTGATGCACCACATCGCCAGCGACGGATGGTCCCTGCGGCCCCTCTTCCGCGACCTCGCCGACGCCTACACCGCCCGCCTCGGGGGCGCGACACCGGGACGGGAGCCGCTGCCGGTCCAATACGCCGACTACACCCTGTGGCAGCACCGGCTGCTCGGCCCCGACACCGACCCGCAGTCCGTGCTCTCCCGCCAGCTCGCCCACTGGAGGCAGGCACTGGCGGGCCTGCCGGACGAGCTGCCGCTCCCGCTGGACCGCCCCCGCCCGGCGGTCGCGAGCCACCGCGGCGACGTCGTCCCGCTGGAGATCGACGCGGACCTCCACGGCCGGCTCGCGGACCTCGCCGCCGGCCACGGGGCCACCCTCTTCATGGTCCTCCAGGCCGCCTACGCCACCCTGCTGCACCGCTTCGGCGCCGGCGAGGACCTGCCGATCGGCACCCCGCTGGCCGGCCGCCTCGACCCCGCCCTCGACGACCTGATCGGCTTCTTCGCCAACACCCTGGTGCTGCGCACCGACCTCACCGGCCGGCCCACCTTCGCCGAGCTGCTCGCCCGGGTGAGGGAAGCCGACCTGGCCGCCTACGCCCACCAGGACGTGCCCTTCGAGCGACTCGTCGAAGAACTCAACCCGGCCCGCACCCTGGCCCGGCACCCGCTCTTCCAGGTGATGATCGCCTTCGACAACACCGCCGGAGGCGGCCCCGAGTTCCCGGGCACCCGCACCGCCCACGAGCCGCTCGGCCTGCCCACGACCGCCTTCGACCTCACCCTCAGCCTCTCCGAACGCCACCGCCCGGACGGCACCCCCGGCGGCGTCGAGGGCGGCCTGGAGTTCGCCACCGACCTGTTCGACCGGGCCACCGCCGAACGCCTCGCCGACGCCCTGCCGCGCCTTCTCGCCCAGGCCGCCGAAGACCCGCACCGCCCCGTCGCCGAACTGGACGTCCTGGGCGAAGCCGGCCGGACCGCGCTGGCCGGCTGGCACGACACCGACCGGGCGGGCACGGCGGACGTCCTCGTACCGGACGCCTTCGCCGCCCAGGTCGCCGCGACCCCGGACGACACCGCCCTCGTCTTCGGGCAGACCCGGCTGACGTACGCCGAACTGGACGCCCGTGCGAACCGCCTCGCCCACGGCCTGGCCGCCGCCGGCGCCGGCCCGGAGGACGTGGTCGCGCTCGCCCTGCCCCGCTCCGCCGAGTCCCTGGTCGCCGTACTCGCCGTGCTCAAGGCCGGGGCGGCCTTCCTCCCGCTCGACGCCGACCACCCCCGCGAGCGGATCGCCCACATGCTGGCCGACGCCCGCCCCGCGGCCGTCCTCACCGGTGCCGCATGGCCGCTGCCCGACGTCCTGGACGGCCTCGCAGGCGCCACCGTCCTGGACGTCGACGAGCAGCAGCGGGCCGAGCGGCCCGACCGGGCGCCGAACGTGCGCGTCACCGCCGCCCACGCCGCCTACGTGATCTACACCTCGGGCTCCACCGGCCACCCCAAAGGCGTCGTGGTCCGCCACGGCGGCCTCGCCAACCTGCTCGCCTTCCACCGCGACGAGACCATCGCCGCCGCCCGCCAGGCACACCCGGAGCGCAGGTTCCGGTTCGCCCAGGCCGCCTCGCTCTCCTTCGACACCGCCCTCGAGGCGCTGCTGTGGATGGTCGCCGGCCAGGAGCTCCACCTGCTCGACGACGACCTGCGCCGCGACGCCGCCGCCATCGTCCGCCACGTCGAGGTCACCGGCGCCGACGTCCTCGACGTCACCCCCGGCCAGGCCGAGCGGCTGGTCGAGGAGGGCCTCCTCGACCGCTGTCCGCCGGCCCTGCTGATGGTCGGCGGCGAGGCCCTCGGCCAGACCCTCAGCGCCACCCTCACCGCCGCCGCCGACACCGTCGTCCTCAACATGTACGGCCCCACCGAGTGCACCGTCGACGCGCTGTACCACCGGCTGGCCGGCGACCCGCGACCCCTCATCGGCAGCCCGCTGCCCAACCTCCGCGCACACGTCCTCGACGCCGGCCTGCGGCCCGTACCGCCGGGCGTCCCCGGCGAGCTGTACCTGAGCGGCGCCGGCCTGGCCCGCGGCTACCTGGGCCGGCCCGCCCTGACCGCCGAGCGGTTCGTCGCCGACCCGTTCGCGCCGGGGGAGCGGATGTACCGCACCGGCGACCTCGCCCGCCGCCGCCCCGACGGCCGCGTCGAGTACCTCGGCCGCACCGACCACCAGGTCAAGGTCCGGGGCTTCCGCATCGAACCCGGCGAGATCGAGACCGTACTGGCCGCCCACCCCGATGTCCTCCAGGCCGCCGTCCTGCCGTACCAGGACGCCGCGGCCGGTGCGGCGGGCACCAGGCTGGTCGCCTACGTCGTGACGCGCACCCCGCTCGACGCGACCGCGCTTCGCGCCCACGCGGCAGCCGCCCTGCCCGACTACATGGTCCCGGCGGCCTTCACGGCACTGGACGAACTGCCGCTCAACGTCAACGGCAAGCTCGACCGGTCCGCGCTGCCCGCCCCCGACTTCGCAGCGGCCGCGGGCGGCCGGGCCGCCCGCACGGCGCGCGAGGAGATCCTCTGCGGCCTGTTCGGCGAAGTGCTCGGCCTCACCGGACCGGTCTCCGCCGGCGACGACTTCTTCGCCCTCGGCGGACACTCCCTGCTCGCCACCAGGCTGCTCAGCCGTGTCCGCGCCGTCCTCGGCGCCGAACTCGGCATCCGGGACGTCTTCGAGGCGCCCACCGCGGCGGGCCTGGCCCAGCGCCTCGACGGCGCCACCGCCCGCCTCGCGCTGACCCCGGGCGAACGCCCCGCACGCCTCCCGCTCTCCTCCGCGCAGCAGCGGCTCTGGATGATCGACCGGATGGAGGGGCCGAGCGCGCTCTACAACATGCCCCTCGCCCTGCGCCTGACGGGCCCGCTCGACCCGGACGCCCTGCAACTCGCCCTCGGCGACCTCGTCGCCCGGCACGAGATCCTGCGCACGCTGATCGCAGAGCACGACGGCGAGCCCCACCAGATCGTCCTCCCCGCGACCGGTGCGACCCTCCCCGTCGAACTGCTCCACTGCGCACCGGAGTCGGTTGACTCGCAGGTGGAGCGGGCCGCCCGCCGCCCCTTCGACCTGGCGGCCGAACCGCCCGTACGCGTCACCCTCCTGCGGGTCGGCCCCGAGGACCACGTGCTGGTCCTCGCCCTCCACCACATCGTCGGCGACGGCTGGTCGATGGGCCCGCTGCTGCGCGACCTGGCGGACGCCTACGCCGCCCGCCGCGACGGCTCGGCGCCCGACCGGCAGCCGCTGCCGGTGCAGTACGCGGACTACGCGCTGTGGCAGCGCGAGCTGCTCGGCGAGGAGAGCGACCCCGCCAGCCTGGTCTCCCGTCAGCTCGCCTACTGGCGCGACACCCTCGCCGACCTCCCCGAGGAGCTGACCCTCCCCGTCGACCGGCCGCGCGGCGCCCGCGCCGACCACCGGGGCGACCGGGTCACCCTCCCCATCGACGCCGCACTGCACCGGGCGCTGGCCGGGCTGGCCCGCGATCACCGCGTCACCATGTTCATGACTTTCCAGGCGGCTCTGGCGGCGCTGCTGACCCGGCTCGGGGCCGGCACCGACGTCCCGATCGGATCGGTCGTCGCCGGCCGTTCGGACGAGGCCCTCGACGATCTCGTCGGCTTCTTCGTCAACACCCTCGTCCTGCGCACCGACACCTCCGGCGACCCGACCTTCACCGAACTGCTCCACCGCGTCCGGGAGACGGGACTCGGCGCCTACGCCCACCAGGACGTGCCCTTCGAGCGCCTCGTCGAGGAACTCAACCCGGCGCGCTCCCTCGCCCGCCACCCGCTCTTCCAGGTGGCGCTGGTCCTCCAGTCCAACACCGGCGGCGAGCCGGAGCTGGCCGGCCTGCGCGCCGAGGCGCTGCCCGCGGACACCGGGGTCGCCAAGTTCGACCTCAACATCACACTGGAGGAGTTCTTCCAACCGGACGGCGAGCCCGCCGGACTCGACTGCGCGATCGACTTCGCCACCGACCTCTTCGACCGGGAGACCGCGCAGGCCATCGCCACCCGCTTCGGCCGGCTGCTCACCGAGATGACGGCCCGGCCGGGCATCCGGATCGGCCGCGCCGACCTGCTGGCCGACGGCGAACGCGCCGCGCTCCTCGGCGGACACCGGCCGCTGCCCGCCGACCAGCCCCTGGTGCCGGCCGCCTTCGCAGCCCGGGTGGCCGCCACCCCCGACCTGACGGCCCTCGTCTTCGAGGAGACCCGGCTGACGTACGCCGAGCTGGACGCCCGCGCGAACCGCCTCGCCCACGGCCTGGCCGCCGCCGGCATCGGCCCCGAGGACGTGGTCGCGCTCGCCCTGCCCCGTTCGGCCCAGACGGTCGTCTGCCAACTCGCCGTACTCAAGGCCGGCGCGGCCTTCCTCCCCCTCGACGCCGAGTACCCGCTCGAACGCACCGCCCACATGCTGGCCGACGCCCGCCCCGCGGCCGTCCTCACCGACGCCGCATGGCCGCTGCCCGAGGCGCTGCAGGGCCTCGTCGGCACCGCCGTCCTGGACGCCGGCGAACAGCACTGGGCCGAGCGGCCCGCCGACGCCCCGCCCGTCCGCGTCACCCCGTCCCACGCCGCCTACGTCATCTACACCTCGGGCTCCACCGGCCGCCCCAAGGGCGTCGTCGTGAGCCACGGCTCGATCGCCGGACTGCTGGCCGCCCACCGGGCGGAAACCTTCGCCGGGCCCGAGCGGGCCCACGGCCGACTGCGCGTCGCGCTGACCGCATCCCTCTGCTTCGACGCCTCCTGGAACAGCCTCCTGTGGATGGTCGCCGGCCACGAGCTGCACCTGATCGGCGAGGACCTGCGCCGCGACCCCTCCGCACTGGTCCGCCACATCCGCGACCAGGCTCTCGACGCCCTCCAGTTCACCCCCACCTACGCCGAACAGCTCATCGCCGAAGGGCTGCTCGACGAACCCGCGCCGCGCGTGGTGCTGCTCGGCGGCGAACCGATCGGGCAGGCCCTGTGGACCCGCCTGCGCGAGGCCCCGGCCACCACCGGCCACAACCTCTACGGGCCCACCGAGTGCACCGTCGACACCCTGCTCCAGTCGTACGCCGACTCCGAGAGCCCCACCATGGGACACACCGTCCTCGGCACCCGCGCGCACGTCCTCGACGAGCACCTGAACCCCGTTCCCGCCGGGGTCCCCGGCGAGCTGTACCTGGCCGGGAACAGCCTGGCCCGCGGCTACCTGGGGCGGCCCGCGCTCACCGCCGAGCGGTTCGTCGCCGACCCGTTCGCGCCGGGGGAGCGGATGTACCGCACCGGCGACCTGGTCCGCCGCACCCGCGACGGAGACATCACCTACCTCGGCCGCACCGACCACCAGGTCAAGATCCGAGGCTTCCGCATCGAGCCGGGCGAGATCGAGCAGGAGCTGGCCCGGCACCCGGCCGTCCGCCAGGCAGTCGTCACCCCGCACGAGAGCGACGGCGGCGACCGGCGCCTCGTCGCGCACTGCGCAGTCACCGCACCGAGCCCCGAACTCGCCCTCGAGCTGCGGCGGTTCGCCGCGCAGTCGCTGCCCGCCCACATGGTCCCGGCGGCGGTCGTCACCCTCGACGCGCTGCCCCTGACCGGCAGCGGCAAGGTCGACCGGCGCGCCCTGCCCGCCCCCGACTTCCAGCTCTTCGCCGGAGGCCGGGCCGCCCGTACGGCGCGGGAGGAACTCCTGTGCGGCCTGTTCGGCGAAGTCCTGGGCGCGAGCGGACAGCTCTCGGCCGACGACGACTTCTTCGCCCTCGGCGGGCACTCCCTGCTCGCCATGCAGCTGGTCAGCCGGGTCCGCACGGTCTTCGCGGCCGAGATCGGCGTCCGGGACGTCTTCGAGGCGCCGACCGCCGCCGGCCTCGCCCAGCGCCTCGACGGCGCCGGGGCGCGACTGGCCCTGACGGCCGGCGAGCGCCCGTACGAGCTGCCGCTCTCCTTCGCCCAGCAGCGGCTCTGGCTGATCGACCGCATGGAGGGCCCCAGCGCCCTCTACAACCTCCCGCTCGCCCTGCGCCTGACGGGCCCGCTCGACCCGGACGCCCTCGAACTCGCCCTCGGCGACCTCGTCGCCCGGCACGAGATCCTGCGGACGCTGATCACCGAGCGGGACGGCGAACCCCGTCAGCGGATCATCCCGCCCGCCGAGGCCCGGATCCCCTTCGACCGCCGCACCGACCCGCCCGCCGACCCGGCGGCCGCCCTCGCCGAGTGCTCCGCGACCCCCTTCGATCTGGCAGTCGAACTCCCGCTCCGCGCACACCTGTTCCCGATCGCGGCCGACGAGCACCTCTTCGTCCTCGTCCTGCACCACATCGCCGGCGACGGCTGGTCCATGGACCCGCTGCTGCGCGACCTCGCCGCCGCCTACGCCGCCCGCCGCGACGGCTCGGCGCCCGACCGGCAGCCGCTGCCGGTGCAGTACGCGGACTACGCCCTCTGGCAGCGCGAGCTGCTCGGCGACGAGGAAGACCACCAGAGCCTGGTGTCCCGCCAACTCGCCTACTGGCGCGAAGCCCTGGCCGGTCTGCCCGAGGAGCTGTCGCTCCCCGTCGACCGCCCCCGGCGCGCGGACAGCGGCCACGACGGCGACCGCGTCGTCCTTCCGCTCGACGCCGCACTGCACCGGGCGCTGGCCGGGCTGGCCCGCGACCACCGCGTCACCATGTTCATGACTTTCCAGGCGGCTCTGGCGGCGCTTCTGACCCGGCTCGGGGCCGGCACCGACGTCCCGATCGGATCGGTCGTCGCCGGCCGTTCGGACGAGGCCCTCGACGATCTCGTCGGCTTCTTCGTCAACACCCTCGTCCTGCGCACCGACACCTCCGGCGACCCGACCTTCACCGAACTGCTCCACCGCGTCCGCGAGACCCAGCTCGACGCCCACGCCCACCAGGACGTGCCCTTCGAGCGCCTCGTCGAGGAACTCAACCCGGCCCGCTCCCTCGCCCGCCACCCGCTCTTCCAGGTCATGCTGCTGCTCCAGGGCGCCGGCCGGGCCGACGGCTCCGGAGGGGCCCCGCTCGACCTGGCCGGCCTGCCGGCCACCGTCGAACCGGTCGGCGGATGCGCGGCCAAGTTCGACCTGTCCATCGCCATGGGTGAGTCCTTCGACGCCGACGGGGCGCCCGCCGGGCTGGAGTGCGCGATCGACTTCGCCACCGACCTCTTCGACCGGGAGACCGCGCAGGCCGTCGCCGTCCGCTTCGGCCGCCTGCTGACGGCGGTCGCGGCCCGCCCCGACCTCCCCATCGGCCGGGCCGATCTGCTCTCCGCGGACGAACGCACCGAACTCGTCCCGATCGAGGAGGAGCTGCCGCCGAACGCGGAGCTGCTGCCCGCCGCCTTCGAGGCCCAAGCGGCCCGAACCCCCGAGGCGACCGCCCTGGTCGCCGGGGACACCCGGCTCACCTGGGCCGAGCTGAACGCCCGCGCCAACCACCTCGCCCACCGCCTGACGGCCGCGGGCGCCGGCCCGGAGACGGTCGTCGCCCTCGCCCTGCCGCGCTCCGCGGACACCGTGATCGCCCTGCTCGCCGTACTCAAGGCCGGCGCGGCCTCGCTCCCGCTGGACGCCGGCCACCCGGCCGACCGGACCGCCGCCATGCTCGCCGACGCCGCACCCGCCCTGGCCGTGACCGGCGACGGCTGGCCCCTGCCCGAACTCCTCGCCGGCCTGCCCGTCCTGACGGCCGCCCCGCAGGACGGCACCGACCACGTCGCCGCGCAGAACCCGCCGCCCCTCGCGGCCGCCGCCGACGCCGCCTACGTGATCTACACCTCGGGCTCCACCGGCCGCCCCAAGGGCGTCGTGGTGAGCCACGGCTCGATCGCCGCTCTCCTCGCCTCGCACCGCCGCCCGACCGGCCCGATCGGCGCCACCGAGCGCGAGCACGGCCGCTGCCGCGTCGCGCTCACCGCCTCCCTCTGCTTCGACGCCTCCTGGGACGGCCTGCTCTGGCTGATCGCCGGCCACGAACTGCACCTGATCGGCGACGAGGTCCGCCGCGACGCCGCCGCCCTCGTCCGCCACCTCGAGGCCGAGTCCGTCGACGTCATCGAGGTCACCCCCTCCTACGCCGAACAGCTGCTGGACGAAGGCCTGCTGGACGCACCCGCCCCGCGCGTGGTCCTGCTCGGCGGCGAGGCCGTCGGCCAAGCCCTCTGGGAACGCCTGCGCGAGGCGCCCGCCACCACCGCCCACAACCTCTACGGCCCCACCGAGGCCACCGTCGACGCGCTCACCCAGCCCGTCACGGCCACCGCCCGCCCGGCCCTCGGCCGCAGCGTCCTCGGCACCCGCGCCCACGTCCTCGACGAGCACCTCAACCCCGTCCCGCCCGGAGTCCCCGGCGAGCTGTACCTGGCCGGCGCCGGCCTCGCCCGCGGCTACCTCGGGCGCCCGGCGCTCACCGCCGAGCGCTTCGTCGCCGACCCCTGCGCCCCGGGGGAGCGGATGTACCGCACCGGCGACCTGGTCCGCCGCACCCGCGACGGAGACATCACCTACCTCGGCCGCACCGACCAGCAGGTCAAGATCCGAGGCTTCCGGATCGAACCCGGCGAGATCGAGTACGTGCTCACACGCCACCCCCGGATCCTCGCCGCCACCGTCACGGTCCACGAGGACGCCGCCACCGGCCCCCGGCTGGTCGCCCACGTCGTGCCCGACGGCCCCCTCGACCCGGCCGAACTGCGCGCCCACGCCGCCGAGTCGCTGCCCGGCCACATGCTCCCCGCCGCCATCGTCGCCCTCGACGCGCTCCCGCTGACCGCGAGCGGCAAGGTCGACCGGCGCGCCCTGCCCGCGCCCGAGTTCCACGCCGCGCCCACCGGGCGGGCTCCCAGGACCCCGGACGAGGAACAGCTCTGCGGCCTCTTCGCCGAGGTCCTGGGCCTGCCCGGCCCGGTCTCCATCGACGACGGCTTCTTCGACCTCGGCGGCCACTCCCTCCTCGCGATGAAGCTGCTCGGCCGGATCCGCACCGCACTCGGCGCGGACCTCGGCATGCGGGCCCTCTTCGAAGCCCCCACCGTGGCCGCCCTGGCCCGGTGCCTGACCCGGCACTGCGGCCCGGCCGGCCCGGCGGGCACCCGCGCCGGAGCCGCCGACGAGGCCACCGGCACCGACAGCGCCCTCGACGTCCTGCTCCCGCTGCGCACGGGCGGCACCAGGCCCCCGCTGTTCTGCGTCCACCCCGCCGCCGGCATCAGCTGGGTCTACTCCGGACTGCTGCGCCACCTCGACCCCGACCGGCCGGTCCACGGCCTCCAGGCACGGGGCTTGCGCGGCGGCTTCCCGTCCTCCGTCACCGAGATCGCCGAGGACTACGTACGGCAGATCCGCGCCGTCCAGCCGGAGGGGCCCTACCACCTGCTCGGCTGGTCCTTCGGCGCGGTCGTCGCCCAGGCCATGGCCGTCGTCCTCCAGACGGCCGGCCAGGAGGTCGCCCTGCTCGCCCTCCTCGACGGCCTGCCCGCCGACCCCGCCCGGCACGCCGCCGACGGCACCCCGCCCGCCGACGACCCCGCCGACACCCTCGCCGAACTGCTCGCCTCCCTCGGCCACGACCCGGCCGACGGACGCGGGCGGGCCGACCTCACCGCACTGCTCGGCGAGGCCGCGGCCGTCCTGCCCGACGTCTTCGAGCAGAACGCCAAGCTGATGGCCGAGCACGTGCCCGGCCACTACCGCGGCGACGCCGTCTTCTTCGGCGCCACCCTCGACAAGCCCGCCGACTGGCCCTACGGCCGGGCCTGGCGGCCGTACGTCGACGGCCGCATCGAGCAGCACCGCATCACCTGCACGCACGGCGCCATGACGCAGCCGGAGCCCGTCGCACGGATCGCCGCCGTGCTCGCCCAAAAGCTTGGAGCGTGACCCGCCATGACCACAGCCTCCGTGAAACCGCCGTCGCCCCCCGAGGGGGACGTGCCGCGCAAGAGCCGCTGGGGCCTCTGGGCGCAGGGCAACTTCCGCAAACTCTGGATCGGTGAGACCACCAGCGGCCTCGGCACCGCCGTCGGGAACGTCGCGCTCGCCCTGGTGGCCGTCGTCACCCTGGAGGCTTCGCCGTTCATGGTCGGCCTGCTCACCGCCTCCGCCTGGGTGCCGTGGCTCTTCCTCGGCCTGCTGGCCGGGGCCTGGGTGGACCGCTGGCCCCGGCTGAAGGTGATGCTGGTGTGCGACCTGCTGCTGCTGGTGCTGTTCGGCAGCGTGCCGGTGGCGGGCTGGCTGGGCCTGCTGACCATGGCCCAGCTGGTGGTGGTCGCCCTGCTGGCCGGCGCGGTCAAGGTGTTCCTGTCCACCGCGAACAGCGCCGTCCTGCCCGTACTGGTCGCCAAGCCCGACCTGCTCGAGGCCAACGTCAAACTGCGCTCCGGGGACGCAGCCGCGGAGATCGCCGGCCCGGGCCTGGCCGGCCTGATCTCCCAGGCGTTCGGCGCCGTCACCGGTCTGCTCGCCGACGCGCTCACCTACCTGGTGGCGGCCCTCTGCGTGGGGTCCATCAAGGCCGAGGAGAAGCCCCCGCCGGTCTCCGAACGACGCGGGATCCTCCGCGAGATCAAAGAGGGCGTCCGCTTCCTGGCGCACGACCCCTACCTGCGCACGCTGGCGAGCTTCGCCGCCGTCGGCAACCTCGGCCTCAACGGCATCCAGGCTGTGCAGACCATCTTCCTGGTCCGGACCGTGGGCGTGACACCAGGCGGAGTCGGCGCCGTCTTCGCCGTCGTATCCGTCGGCGGCCTGGCCGGCGCCGCGCTCGCCGGGCGGATCGCCCGCCGGTTCGGGACGGCCCGTGGACTGCTGCTCTGCGAGCTGGTCGGAGCGCCGTTCATCCTCCTGCTGCCGATGGCCGGGGAGCGGCTGCCGCTGGCCGTGAGCACGGTGGCCTGGTCGGTCGCGGTCTGCGGGGTGATCGCCGGGAACGTCATCGCCGGCAGCTTCTACCAGGCCTACTGCCCGCCCGCGATGATCGGCCGGATCCGGGCCAGCGCCTCCACCGTCAACTTCAGCGCCATCCCGGTCGGCGCCCTGCTGGGCGGCTGGCTGGGCGAACTGCTCGGAGCCCGCACCACCCTCTGGATCATGGCGGGCGTCCTGCTCTCGGCGGGCCTGGTCCTGCTGGCGAGCCCGCTCCGCGGCCTGCGCAGCTTCCCCGAGCGCCCCGCGCACACCTGACCGGCACCGCTGCCGCCCCGCACCGCCCCGCCCAAACCCCCGTGCGCACCCTCCCGGAGCCCTCCATGACCCGTACCGCCCGTCCGCGCCGCTTCCTGATGTGCCGTCCGACCCACTTCGAGGTCAGCTACGCGATCAACCCGTGGATGGACCCCGCCAAGCCGGTGGACACCGGCCTCGCCGTCGCCCAGTGGGAGCGGCTGTACGAGCTGTACGCCGAACTCGGCCACCGCGTCGACCTGATCGACCCGCTGCCCGGCCTGCCCGACATGGTCTACGCCGCGAACGGCGCCACCGTCGTCGACGGCCGAGTGCTCGGCGCCCGGTTCCGCAACGCCGAGCGGGCCGCCGAGGGACCCGCCTACCTGGAGTGGTTCCGGGCCGGCGGATTCACCGTCCACGAGCCGGTCCACGTCAACGAGGGAGAGGGGGACCTGCTGCTGACGGGCACCCACCTGCTCGCCGGGCGCGGCTTCCGCAGCGTCAGTGCCGGGCACGCGGAGGCGCAGGAGTTCCTCGGCCGCCCGGTGGTCGGCCTGGACCTCGTCGACCCGCGCTTCTACCACCTCGACACCGCGCTCAGCGTGCTCGACGACGACGAGGTCATGTACTACCCGGGCGCGTTCTCGGCCGGCAGCAGGAAGGTGCTGCGCCGGCTCTTCCCGGACGCGGTGCTCGTGGGGGAGGCGGACGCGGCGGTGTTCGGGCTCAACCTGATGAGCGACGGCCTGAACGTGGTCCTGCCGGAGGCGGCCACCGGGGTCGCGGCCAGGCTGCGCGAGCGGGGCTTCCGGCCGGTCGGGGTGGACCTCTCCGAGCTGTTCAAGGGCGGGGGCAGCGTGAAGTGCTGCACCCTGCACATCCGCGAGGCCGCCTGACCGGTGTGTCGACCGACGGAGCCGACCGACCGGAGCCGATCGACGCCCCGATCAACGAAGCCGATCGACGCGTGGTGCTCGCGCGTCGATCGGCTGTTGAACGTGCCTTGCCATGCTCTTCCCATCAGCCCGGAGCACTCCGGGAAGACCCGGAAGCCCCCTTCCCACCAGGGAAGACATCCCTCAGGAGCAGTCATGGCGAACCGCGCGAAGAACAATGCTGCCACCCGGGTCCGCCTGGCCGTCGCGGGCCTCGGCCTCGGCACGCTGATCGCCCTGGGCGCGGCCGGGGCGGCGATGGCCGACGACGCCACCGGCACCGGCACCGGGCAGGGCGGCGGGACCGTCAGCACCCATCAGGCCCCGGCGCCGACCCCCTCCCCGTCCGACGACAAGGACTGGAACAGCACCGGTTCCTGACCCGCACCGGCAGCCCGACCGCCACGGGGAAGCCCCCGAAGGGCTGTCCGACCCCGATCCGCCGGACGCCCCCAAGGACCTCCCCTCCGGATCCTGCCGGGCCCTCGCCGCCCGGCACCGCACCTCGCCGCGTCGTCGTCGGCCGCCGATGCTCGCAGGGGACTTCCCCCTCCGCCCCGCGCCGCCCGGCACCGGACGACGAGGGCTCGACCGACAAGATCCGAAAGAGACGAGCCTTCGGGACAGCCCTCAGGCCTCCAGCCCGCAGGGTTCGGCCAGGGCCAGAGCCGGCTGCTCCAGCAGGCAGGCCACCTCGGCCGCCTCCGGCAGCCCCAGCCGGCAGAAGATCTCGTACGCCTGCCGCAACCGCACCCCCGCCTCGGCCCCGCGCCCCAGGTCCGCCAGCGAGCGGCCCAGCACCAGCAGCGCCTGAGCCTGGTCCCGCTCCGCCCCCAGCTCCTCGCACAGGACCAGCGCCTGCCCGGCGTGGTCCAGTGCCTCGCCGGCCCGGCCGAGCGAGCGCAGACTGTCCGCCAGCCGGTAGCGCGCGTGCGCCGCACGGTCCCGCAGACCCGCTCCCGTCGCCACCGCCAGGCACTCCCGGAACCAGGTCACCGCCTCCTCGTGCCGCCCGAGCCCGTGCAGCGCCAGCCCCAGTACGTACAGGGTGTAGGCCCGGCCGGGATCGTCCTGCCGGGTCCGCAGTTCGGCGAGCACCTCGTGACAGATTTCCACCGCCTCGTCCGCGCGCCCGCTGCGCACCCGAGCCAGCGCGGCGTTCACGGTCGTCACCAGGGCGCCGGAGCGGTGCCCCAACTCGTTGGCCAGCAGCAGCGCCTCGTCGTAGTGGTCCACCGCCTCGTCGTAGCGGCTGAGGAACTGGCAGATCAGGCCGAGGTCGTTGAGTGCCTGGCGCAGGATCACCGTGTCGCCGGCGGTCCGCGCCGCGTCCACCGCCAGGCGCGCGGCCGCCTCGGCGGCGTCCAGCCGGGTCGCCGCCAGGGCGACGTTCCCGCGCAGGAAGTGCGCGCGTCCGGCCGCCCGTACGTCACCGTGCCGCACCGCCGCCTCGGCCAGCGCGTCGGCGGTGGCGGCGAGTTGTCGGCTGGGAGGGGTCAGCACGAACGGGGTCAGCGCGATCAGCAGGTCGATCGCCGGCCGCAGCGCCGTCCCCCGAAAGCCGTCCGCCGCCGCGCCCGGGGGACCGGCCGCGGCGCCGGCCGCCGGGCCCGCCGCCTCCGCCGCGACCTGGGCCGCCAGCGCCACCGCACCGGGGCGCTCCGCCGCCGTCCACTCGCGGGCCGCGTCCCACCCGGCCAGCGGCACCCCCGGGGACCGGGCAGGACCCAGCGCGCCCGCCGCGGGATCACCGGGAACCGCGTGCTGGAACGCTGTGCAGGCCGTGGCCAGCAGGTGGTCCAGCAGGCGGTCCCGGGCCGCCACCGCCTCCCCGCCGTCCACCGCACCACAGCCTGCGGCGGCGGGGCCCGCCTCCTGCACCGGACGCCGCCGGGCGAAGGAGCGAAGCAGGTCGTGGTAGCGGTAGCGGCCGGGGAACGGCGACTCCACCATCGCCACGTCCACCAGGGCCTCCAACAGGTCCTCGGCGTCGTACTCGTCGAGGTCGAGGAGAGCGGCGGCGGCCGGCAGCCCGATGTCCGGCCCGTCCACCGAGGCGACCAGCCGGAACGCGCGTGCCTGGTCGGCGGTGAGCTGCCGGTAGCCCAGCTCGAAGGCCGCCGCCACCGCGAGGTCGCCGATCCGCAGTTCGTCGATCCGCCGCCGTTCCACCTGGAGCCGGCGGCTGAGCGTCTCCACCGTCCAGCCCGGCCGGGCAGCGAGCCGGGCCGCCACGATCCGGACCGCCAGCGGCAGGTACCCGCAGGCCACCACCAGCTCCAGCGCCGCGTCGCGTTCGGCGGCGAGCCGGTCCGCGCCGATGGTGCGGCCGAGCAGGTCCAGCGCCTCGGACGGGTGGAACACGTCGAGGTCGACGTGCACGGTGGCCGGCAGCCCGGCCGGCCGGGTGCGCCCGGTGGTGAGGACCGCGCAGCCGACCGCCCCGGGCAGCAGCGGCCGGATCTGCGCGGTGTCCTTGGCGTTGTCGAGCACCAGGAGCAGCCGCCGCCCGTCGACGACGGACCGGAAGAGCGCCGAGCGGGCGTCCAGCCCGTCGGGCACCGCGTCCCCGGGCACCCCGAGCGCCGCGAGGAAACTGCTGAGCACCGCTTCGGGGTCGGCGGGCACCGGGTCGGAGCCGCGCAGGTCCACATACAGCTGGCCGTCCGGATAGGACTCCCGGACGCGATGGGCCACGTGCAGGGCCAGCGCCGTCTTGCCGACGCCGCCCATGCCGACGACGGTGGCGATCACCAGCGCCTGCGCCGAAGGGGTGCCGAGCGCCTCGTCCAGCACCCGGACCGGTGCCGTGCGCCCGGTGAAGTCGGCGGCGTCCGGCGGGAGCTGGGCCGGTCTTGGGGGTGCGGCCGCCGGTCTGGGGGCCGCATCCTGTCCCTTCTTCCCCTCGTGCCGGTCCGGTTCGGGCGTCCGGGGCCCGGCCCCGGGGCCGGAGCCGTCGGCGCCGGCGGTCTCCCGCCCCGGCTGCCGCTGTCCTGCGGGCCGGTCCACGGGCGCAGCCGGGGGGACCGGTTCCGGGGCGGCCAGCGACGGGTCGCCCTCCAGGATCCTGCGGTGCAGCTGCTCCAGGTCCGCGCCGGGCGCGACGCCCAGCTCCGCGAGGAACAGCTGTCGCACCCCGCGGTACACCGCCAGCGCGTCCGCCTGCCGCCCGGCCTGGTACAGCGCCCGCATCAGCAGCTCGTACGCCCGCTCGTGCAGGGGGTGCTCGGTGGTGAGGGAGGTCAGCTCCGGGATGCAGCGCGAGTAGCGGCCGAGCGCCAGGTCCAGCCCGATCCGTTCCTCCAGCAGCGTCAGCCGCAGTTCCTCCAGCCGCTGCCGGTGACGTTCCGCGAACGGGCCCGGCACGCCGGCCAGAGGTTCGCCCTGCCACAGCTCCAGCGCCTGGTTGAGCAGGTCCCGGGCGCGCAGCGGATCGGTTCGCGCGGTGCGCTCCGCCTCGGCCGCCAGCGACTCCGCCTCCGCGGCGTCGACGGCGAGCTTCGGCAGGACCAGCCGGTAGCCGTCCCCCATCGACACCAGCACGCTCGACGCGGGCCGGTCGCTTCCCGCACCGTCGCCTTCGCCGCCCTTGCCGCCGGCGTCCAGCACCTTGCGCCATCGCCACGCGTATGTGCGCACCGTGGTCATCGCCGCGCTCGGCGGGTCCTCTCCCCACAGCGCCGTGATGAGGTCGGTGGCGCTCGCGGAGTGCCCCGGCCGCAGCAGGAGGACGGCCAGCATCGCCTGCTGCTGGGGGCTCCCGATCTTGAGCGCGGTAGCGCCCCGGTGAGCCCGCATCAGACCGAGTAATGAGAAACGGAGATCGACCAAGTCCTGCCCCCAGCCCCAGAACACGGTGCCCGCCCCCGCTCGGCGCCCATGTCTCGATTTGTGTCACCTTTTAACCACAGCGTCGCACTCGGTGTCGAGAGTCTGTTGAGCCTGTGGTGATCACGTGTTGAACCTTGCGGTAAAGAATCGCACCGTGCCGCGGGCACGCCGGAGACCGTCCGGACACCGCGCCCGCCCCCCTCGGCCGCCGGTGGCGCCGGGCCCGACCATACATTCGGAGGCGGACGTCCGTGAACACCCCATTGCTGTACAGATTGCTCGACGCCGACCCCGCCGCCGGGCCGGCGGAACTGCTGCACCGCGCCCGGGCCGGACGCCATCTGCCCCATCTGGTGCTCTCCGCCCTGGAACGGGACGGCGTCCGGATGGGCGGGCCGGCCCGTGCCGAGCTGAGCCGGGCCCGGGACCGCGTCGGCCGGTACACCCGCCTGGCCGCCGAACTCGCCCGTTCCACGGGGGTGCGCCCCATCCGGGGCCTCCCGCTCGGCGGGTACTACCCGGCCGGCCTGCTCCGTCCGCTGGAGGTCCTCGACCTGGTCGCCCCCGACGAGGCCGCCCTGTGGCAGGCGGTCATCCGCCTGGTCACCGACCACCCGGTGGAGCACATCGACGTCTCCCTGCTCGGCGAGCGCCCCCACCACACCGCCGTCACGCTCCAATGGCCCGCGCAGGACCCCCTCGTCGACCCCTGGTACCGCGTCCACCTCTCCACCGCCGCGCTGCCGGGCGACGGCCGGGGCGTCCCCGTGCGGCCGTACCTGGTCGCCGACGACCACGTGGAGTGCCTCATCGCCCTGGCCGAGTCCCGGCTCGGCGAACCGGCCCGGCCGCCCGGCCCGCTCACCCTTCTCGACGTGGCCGGGCTCACCGGCCGGCCCTTCGAGGCGGCCGAGGCGGCGGCCGTCCTCGGCGCCTACCGCCTGGCGCCCGAGGCCGCGGCCCTGCTCGACCACGCCGCCGGGTACTTCCCCCTGGGCCCGCTCGCCGCCGTCCGCACCGCCCTCACCCCGCAACTGGCCGCCGAGCACCGCCGCCGCGGCGAGGCCCCGCCCGGCCCCCGGCGGCTCCGGACCCGGCACGGCGCCCTGCTCCGCCGGACCGTCATCCGCCACACCTGGGGCGAGGCCCGTCTCCTCACCCCCAGCCCCGGCACACCCCTTCTGCTCACCCCCGTCGCGGACTACCTCCTCACGCCGGCTCCTGAAGCCGTCGCCGAGCCGGCCACCCGCACCGCCGCCCTCGACGCCCTCCACTCCTGGGACAGCCTGTGTTGAGGGTGGGGAATTCAGCATTCCGCCCGGTGTGCATCGCCGCCCCCGGTTTCACCGCTGTGGCCTTCCTTACTTTTCCGAACCGGCCCACCAGCTCCGCTAACATGTTCGAGCGAACAATGATCAGGTTGAAAATATGAACATCGGCTGAAAAATTGATATCTGCGGAAAAGCGAGCGATTTCGCGAAAGGGCGGCGGAGCCGAGTCCGCTGCATGGCGTCGCCCGAGCGTCGTGCTCTGGGGCGCGGTGGGTGCGGTGGCCCTCGGATTCCTCATCGCCCTGGAGATCGCCGCGCGCGGTTACGGCGTGCGGGGGCCGATCACCGACCAGGCGCGGGAGGTGGTGTTCGCCCCCAAGTCGGGGACGGTGCTCTATGCCAGCATGGCCCTGATGCTGGTCGTGCTCACCTGGCGGCAGCGGTTCATCGCGATCGGCGCCGCGGTCGGCATCGACCTCGTCTTCTGGCTCGTGCGCTGGGCGGTCGGTGCCGAGATGATGTACGGCAACGGCGCCCTGCTGGTCACACTGGCCTGCGCCGTCATCGCGCTCACGCGCCGCACCGGCCGTGAACGGATGCTGCTGCTCCAGGGCGTCGGACTGGCCCTGCTGCTGGTCACCGGCCGCAAGACCGGATACACCTGGCTGCTGATCACGTCGAAGACCCGCCCGACCGTGCTCGACCAGTACGTGGCGACCGCCGACCAGGCGCTGGGCAACCCGTCATGGGTGGCGGGCCGGATCGTCGAGGCCACCGGAGCGGTCGGCTTCCGCGTCCTCGAATTCGTCTACATCCAGCTGGCGGTGATGGCGGTCGTCGTCGCGCTGTACCAGCTGCGCAAGGTGGCGGTCGAGCGCCGCTTCCCGCGCCACCATCTGGTGCGCACCTTCCTGGCCATCGGCCTGCTCGGGCCGGGCATCTACATGGTCTTCCCGGTGGTCGGGCCGATCTTCGCGTACGGCGCCGACGGCGGCCAGTGGGCGCTGGCCGAGCTCTGGCCGAACACGCCGCCGCCGGTCACCACGCCGCAGCCGATGCCGTTCGACGAGTTCACGCCGCGCAACTGCATGCCCAGCCTGCACACCGCGTGGGCCACCGCGATCTTCATCCACTCCCGCAGGGCTCCACGTGCCCTGCGCTGGGCAGGAACGTTCTGGCTGATCGCGACGCTCGGGGCGACGCTGGGATTCGGCTACCACTACGGCGCGGACATCGTCGCCGGTGTCGTGTTCACGCTCACGATCGATGCCGGGCTGCGGACCCTCGACCACGGCCGGGACCGGAAGGGCATCCAGCTGGTCGCCTACGGCACCGCGGTCTTCGTCGCGCTCCTGCTGTCGTACCGCTACCTGTCGATGGAGATGGCCGCACACCCGTGGGTCTTCGGCCCGCTGGTCGTCCTGTCGATGGTCTCGGTGATCTACGGCTACGTCCGGATCACCAAGCGGTGGGAACGCCGGGCCGAGGCGGTGGCGCAGGTGCCGCAGCAGCGGCGCGAACAGCAGCCCGAACTGGTCTGAGACGACAGCGCGCGCCCCGGTGCGGCGGGGCGCGCGCGGCCGGCCGGACGGCCGGGTCAGACGATGCCCTCGGCGATCTCGGCCTGCTCCCGGGCGTTGCCGTAGGCCGCCGGCGTCCCGTACGAGCGCCGGGCGGCGTACCACCAGGCGCTGGCCAGGACCAGGACGACGGCCAGGGCGATCACCGCGTAGTTCATCGAGTCGATGGTCACCGGTGACTTCTGCGGCAGGCAGAACAGCACGGTGACGACGGCCACCCACACGACGGCGGTCCAGCCGATCGGCTTGCTCCAGCGACCCAGGCTCCACGGGCCGGGCTGGAACCGGTTCCCGGCGCGCAGCCGCAGGTAGATCGGGATCGCGTAGGCCGGGGTGATGCCGATGACGTTGATGGCGGTCACGGCCCCGTAGGCGGTGGCGGAGTAGAGCGACGGGAGCGCCAGCACGGCCGCCACGGCCACGGAGAGCCACACGGCCGGGACCGGTGTCTGCGTACGGCTGCTCACCTTGCGCCACAGGGCGGAACCGGGGAGCGCGTTGTCGCGGCTGAAGGCGAAGACCATCCGGCTCGCTGCGGCGACCTCGGCGTTGCCGCAGAAGAGCTGCGCGACGATGACGACGAGGAGCAGGGCGGTGGCGCCGCCGGAGCCCAGGGCGTCGATGAAGATCTGGGCCGGCGGCACACCGGTGGGGGTGCCCTGGACGGCCGCGTAGTCCTGGATGGCGAAGGTCAGGCCCGCGAGCAGCGCGAAGCCCGCCACCCAGGACACCCAGATGGCCCGGACGATGCCCCTGGCGGCGGAGACGGAGGCGTTGGAGGTCTCCTCCGAGAGGTGGGCGGAGGCGTCGTACCCGGAGAAGGTGTACTGCGCGAGCAGCAGGCCGACCGCCGCCACGTAGAACGGGTTGGCCCAGCCGGTGTCGTTGACGAACTCGGTGAAGACGAACGAGGGCGACTGGTGCTGGTCGGGTATGAAGGCCAGGGCACCCACGATCAGGGCGACGCCGCCCAGGTGCCACCAGACGCTCACCGAGTTCAGCACGCTGACGAGGCGGACGCCGAAGAGGTTGAGCGCGGCGTGCAGCAGCAGGATGCACAGGAAGATCACGAACGTCAGGCCGGGGGTGGGCTCGACGCCGTACTGGAGGTTGAGGAAGGCGCCGGTGAACAGGGCGGCGCCGTAGTCGATGCCGGCGATGGCGCCGAGCAGGCCGAGCAGGTTCAGCCAGCCGGTGTACCAGCCCCACCGGCGCCCGCCGAGCCGGTCGGCCATGTAGTAGAGCGCTCCCGAGGTGGGGTAGGCGCTGGTCACCTCCGCCAGGGCGAGGCCCACGCAGAGCACGAACAGGCCGACGCCGGCCCAGCCCCACAGCATCACGGCCGGACCGCCGGTGCCCAGACCGAAGCCGTAGAGGGTCATGCAGCCGGACAGGACCGAGATGACCGAGAAGCTGATGGCGAAGTTGCCGAAGCCGCCCATCCGGCGGGCGAGGACGGGCTGGTAGCCGAGCTCCCTGAGCCGTTCCTCCTCGTCCCGCCGGGGCGGGGCCTTGCTGTCCTGGCGGACGGTCGGCGCGGTTCGGGACATGGGGGAGTACCTCCTGGGGTCGTGAGGAGCGGGGGTCGGGCAGGGGGACCGGCGGGGGCGCGGGACGGAGGCCCGCGCGGTCAGCTCCGGGCCGTCAGGCTGCGGGCGCGGGCCCGCAGGAAGACCTCCATGGCCAGTTCCTGGTCGGCCGGGTCGCGCGTGCGGTGGGCCCACGGCAGGGTGGTCCAGTACCGGTCGATCGCGCCGAAGACCTGTGCCGCCTCGCCGAACAGGTGTGCCCCCCACAGCGCGTGCGCGAGGTGGTTCAGGTCGAGCTGGGAGGCGCGGCGCAGGTCGCTGTGGCGGAACCAGGTGTTCAGGGCGTTACCGGCGTCGCGGACGGCGTCCTCGGCGACCCAGTGGAGGTCGAGCGCCTTCTCCTGGCCACGCTCGCGGCGGTAGCGCTCGATGCTCAGGTAGAGCGGCAGGAGATGGACGGCGGACTCGGGCGGCGCCGAACCGGACGCCCAGTGGACGAAGTTGGCGGCCTCGGTCAGCGGTCCGGGCGTGGCCGCGCACACGAACTGGAGCATCCGGTGGTACGCCTCGCGGTTGTGCGGGTCGCGCTTGTCGACCTGGGCGAGGATGCCCCAGGGGCCTCGGGGCAGCATCAGGGCGGGCGGCGGCTGCCGGTGCTCGTCCATCGAACGGTGCTCGTCGAGGAGGGCCAGCGCGAGCAGGCAGACCCACGGCACGGGGTCGGCGGGGCTGAGCTCGGCGGAGTCGCGGCAGGCGGCCCACGCCTCCTGCCACAGCTCGCGCGTACGGGGGTGGCGCGCCCTGTGGGCGCGGACGGCGCGCTCGACGACGACCCGGGTGTGCATGACGGACGCTGCGACGCTGCGCGGTTCCTCGGCCCGCCAGGCCTGGACCACGTCGGATCCGGCGGCGACCGCGGCGAGCACCTGGGTGCGCTGGGTCCACAGCCCCCAGCCGTCCGTCCGGTCCAGTAAGTGCGCCATCGCCAGCCAGCGTCCGGTGCGCAGGTCCTGCACGGCCACCCGCAGGTCGTTGTCGTGGCCGGCGGGGTGGTAGACGGGCCGGAAGTCGCCGCCCGCCATCACCTCGCCCCGGTCTGCGGGTAGTCGGGACGGGCGCGTCTTGCGGTGGTCGTGGTCATCGGTCCTCGCATCGCATGGCCTTCGCGCCTGGTGATCGGCGATCACTATAGAGTGACTATGAGCGTTCGAGATGTGAAACTTTTTCGAATGCAAGTATCAAGCCATATACAAGATGTGAATTCTCGTCAGGAGGCCCCGTCCGCGCGGATGGATCTTGACGGGGCGGCGTCCGCTGGTGAAGGCTTCCCGGAGGCGATCGCGCGTGCGACACCCAGGACGGAGTGGTGATGACGGGCCCGGTGCTCGCTGTGGACCAGGGCACCTCGGGAACCAAGGCCCTCGTCGTCTGCCCCGTGCGCGGAGTCATCGGCTCCGCATCGGCGCCGGTGCGGCCCCGCCACCTGCCGGGCGGCCGTGTGGAGGTCGACCCCCGCGAGCTGCTCGCATCGGTCGTCGACGCGGGGCGCGCCGCCCTCGCCGCGGCCGGCGAACCGGTCGCTGCGGTGGGCCTGGCCAACCAGGGAGAGACCGTCCTCGCCTGGGACCCGACGAGCGGAGAACCGCTGACCTCGGCGATCGTCTGGCAGGACCGCCGCGCCGAGCAACTGTGCGCCGAACTGGCCCCGCACGCAGCGGCGTTGCAGGACCGGACGGGCCTGCCCCTCGACCCGTATTTCGCCGCGCCCAAGATGGCCTGGATACGCCGTCACCTCACCCGGCAGGGCGTCGTGACGACCAGCGACGTGTGGCTGGTGCACCGGCTCACCGGTGCCTTCGTCACCGACGCGGCGACCGCCGGCCGCACCCAGCTGCTCGACCTCGACACCGTCGACTGGTCACCGGCCGCCCTCGACGCCTTCGGCCTCACCGGCGAACCGCTGCCCGAAGTCGTCGACGGGGACACCCGGGTCGGCACCACCACCGCCTTCGGGCCCCCGCTCCCCCTGACGGGGCTGCTCGTCGACCAGCAGGCCGCACTCCTCGCCCAGCGCGTCACCGAGCCCGGAACCGCCAAGTGCACCTACGGCACGGGAGCGTTCCTCCTCGCGCAGAGCGGCCCGCGCCCCCGCCGCAGCACCACCGGGCTCGTCGGCTGCGTCGCCTGGCGCCTGGGCGGCGAGACCAGCTACTGCCTGGACGGCCAGGTCTACACGGCCGCGTCCGCCGTCCGCTGGCTCACCGACCTCGGAGTGATCTCCGGCGCCCAGGACATCGACACCGTGGGCGGGACCGCCCCCGACGCCGGCGGCGTCACCTTCGTCCCCGCCCTCGCCGGCCTCGCCGCCCCCTGGTGGCGGGGGGACCTGCGCGGATCGGTCACCGGACTCGGCCTCGAGACGACCGCGGGACACCTCGTGCACGCGCTGTGCGACGGCATCGCCGCACAGGTCGCCGAGCTCGCCGACGCCGTCGCCGCCGATCTCGGCACGCCGCTGGCCACCCTGCGCGTCGACGGCGGACTCACCCGGTCCGCCCTGCTCATGCAGACGCAGGCCGACCTGCTCCAGATCCCCGTCGAGGTGTCCGCGCTCCCGGACGCCACCGCCCTCGGCGTCGGCGCCGTCGCCCGGCTCGGCCTCGACCCCTCCCTCGCCGTGCACGACGCCGTACCGGATTGGAAGCCGTCCGCCGTCTACGAACCCAAGGCCGGCCGCGGACAGGCCGCCGAGCGCCGCGCACGGTTCCGGACGGCGGTGTCCGCCCTGCTTGCCGGCCCCGCATGACCCTGACCCGGCACGGCCCGTTGCCCGGCGGCGACCCGTACGACGTGACGGTCGTCGGCGCCGGCGTGGTGGGTTCGGCCATCGCCCGCGAACTGGCCCGTCTCCCGCTGCGGACCGCGCTGATCGACGCGTCCGACGACGTCGGCGACGGAACGTCCAAGGCCAACACCGCCATCCTGCACACCGGTTTCGACGCGGTGCCCGGCTCCCTGGAGGCCCGGCTCGTCCGCGACGGGCAGCGGCTGCTCGCCGCCTACGCCGCCGACACCGGCATCCCGGTGGAACCGGTCGGCGCCCTGCTCGTGGCCTGGAACGGGGAACAGCTCGCAGCCCTGCCGGGCCTCGCCGACAAGGCCCTGCGCAACGGCTACCACGCGGCCCGCATCCTCCCGGCGGACGAGGTACGGGCCCGCGAACCGCAGCTCGGCCCCGGCGTGCTGGGCGCCCTCCACGTACCGGACGAGTCCCTCATCTGCCCCTGGACGACCACCCTCGCGTACGCCACCCAGGCCGTGCGCGCCGGCGTCGACCTCCACCTCAACTGCCATGTGCGGGCGGTCGCCCCGGGCGAACCGCACACCCTCGCCACCGGCCGGGGCCCGCTGCGCACCCGGCACCTGGTCAACGCGGCCGGCCTGTACGCCGACGAGATCGACCGGCTCCTCGGCCATGCGGACTTCACGGTGACGCCCCGCCGCGGCCAGCTGATCGTCTTCGACGAACTCGCCCGCGGCCTGGTACGCCACATCCTGCTGCCGGTTCCCGACGCACGCGGCAAGGGAGTGCTCGTCACCCCCACCGTGTACGGGAACGTGATGCTCGGGCCGACCGCCGAGGACCTCGACGACAAGACGGACACCGGCTCGACCGCCGAAGGGCTCGCGCTGCTGCGGGAGAAGGGCCGGCGGATCCTGCCGGCGCTCCTCGACGAGGAGGTCACCGCCGTGTACGCCGGGCTGCGCGCGGCAACCGGACAGGAGGACTACGCGATCCGCGCCCATCCCGCACAGCGGTACGTCACCGTGGGCGGGATCCGCTCCACGGGCCTGACCGCCTCGATGGCGATCGCCGCCCACGTGGTGGAACTGCTCGCCGAAGGCGGTCTGCCCGTGACCGGCGCACGCGAGCCGGAACCGGTGCGGATGCCGAACCTCGGCGAGGCCTTCCCCCGCCCGTACCGCGACGCCGCGATGATCGCGGCGGATCCGGAGTACGGCCGGATCGTCTGCCACTGCGAACGCGTCACCCGCGGGGAGATCCGCGACGCGCTCGCCGCGACCGTACCGCCCGCCTCGCCGGACGGCCTGCGGCGGCGCACCCGTGCCCGCGGCGGCCGCTGCCAGGGCTTCCACTGCGGAGCCGCCGTCCGCGCCCTGTTCGAGGAGGCCCGCCGGTGAACGACACGGACCGTACCGGCCGTACGGACCGCACCGAGGTGCGGGCCGATGTGCTGGTCGTCGGCGCCGGCCCCGCCGGACTGGCCCTGGCCGCCCGGCTGGCCCGAGCGGGAGTCGGCCGCGTCGAGGTCCTGGAACGCGACCAGGAGCCGGGCGGCATGCCGCGCCATCTCCACCACGGCGGCTTCGGCCGGCCGCCGCTCCCCTGGCTGCGGGGTCCCGAGTACGCGCGGCGCTCGGTACGGGCGGCGCTCACCGCCGGGGCCTCGGTCCGCACCGGTGTCACCGCCACCGGCTGGGCCGGCCCGCGCTGCCTGGAGACCACCGGCCCGGCGGGCCTGGAACGGATCACGGCCCGGGCCGTCGTGCTCGCCACCGGCGCGCGGGAGCGCCCGCGCAGCGCCCGGCTGGTTCCCGGCTCACGCACGCAGGGGGTGATGACCACCGGTGAGCTGTTCCAGGCGGTCCACACGTACGGGCTGCCCGTCGGCCGGCGGGCCGTGGTGGTGGGCGCCGAGCCCGTGGCCCGCCATGCGGCGGCCACGCTCCGGCAGGCGGGCGCAGACGTGGTGGCGATGATCACCGAACACCCGCGCGCGGCGTCAGTACCGGGCATCCCACTGCTCACGGCGACGACGGTCGGCGAACTGCGCGGCCGGGGCCGGCCGACCGGGGTGCTGATCCACCACCGGGACGGCCGCACCGGCCTCCTCGCGTGTGACACGGTGGTCTTCACCGGCGACTGGATCCCCGACCACGAACTGGCCCGCCGCGGCGGCATCCCCCTGGACCCCGGCACCCGGGGCCCCGGCGTGGACGCCTCCTTCCGCACCGCCGCGCCCGGCGTCTTCGCGGTCGGCAACGCCCTCCACGGCATCGAACGCGCGGCCACCGCCGCCGCGGAGGGCGCCGCCGCGGCGGCCGGCGTACTCGCCCACCTCGCCGGCGCCCCATGGCCGGAGCCCGGCCCGCCGCTACAGGTCCGGGCCCCGCTGGTGTGGGTGACGCCCAACCGCGTCACGGGCATCGCCCGGCGACCGCTGCTGCTGCGTTGCGCGGAAGCCGTGGCCGCCCCCGAGGTGACCGTGACGCAGGACGGCCGGCCGCTGTGGCGGCGGCGGCTCCCGCTCACGGCCTCCCCGTCCCGCTCCCTGCACCTGCCGCCCCGGTGGACCGCCCGCGTGAACCCCGCGGGCGGCCCGGTCGTGCTCGCCCTGACCTGACCGCCCAGCGGCTCAGTGGCCTGTGCAAAGCTGCGCCGGATGGGTGTCGCACCCTGATATCGGGTGAATGCCAAGGCAATTGGGTTGCTGTGCTGTGCCCCGGCACCTAGGGTCTTCGCAGTAGCGATCCATGTGAGGGGGACCTGTGGTATCACGCCTACGTCTGGCCGGGGTGTCGGCCGTCGCGCTGACGGTCGTCATCGGCCTGGCCGGCCCGGCATCCGCATCCGACGAGTACCGCTGTACCGGCTACCAGCACATCGAACTCCCGACCAGCGGGTTCAACACCGACCTCACCAGTCGCGTGTGCGTCTGGCGGAACTTCAGCGGCAAGGTCCGGGCTTCCGCCTCCTTCAGCTGGCAGGAAGGCGGCAGCGGCAAGTTCAACAAGCTGCTGCTCAGCACGCGCCTGGAGAAGAACGACGTCATGAAGGCCAGCACCGTGTGCAACTACAAGAACGCCGTCAACTCCAACGAAGCGGGCGGCGGTTACGTCTGCTGGACCCCGTGGACCTCCGTACCGGCGGGCGGCATCACGGGCGACGCCGGGCTCCTCTACGACCTTGCCGACGACGGCAAGGGCGACTTCCTGTGGAACCTCGGCGGCAGCCCGTCCATCTGAGGCCTCCGGGACGCCTGCCGGACGCACTCCGCGTGCGGCCGGCCGCCGACCGGTGTGACCGGTCGGCGGCCGGCGCCGCCCTTCGCCGCCGACGTGCGGCGGGTCATTCCTTGAAGGTGTCCTTGATCTTCTCCTTGGCCTGCCGGGCGTTGCCCTTGGTCTTCTCGGCGTGCCCCTCGGCGGTCAGGCGTTCGTTGCCCACCGCGCGGCCGGCGGCCTCCTTGATCTTGCCCTTGACCTGTTCGCCCTTGGCCCGGCTCTTCTCCTTGTCGGACACGACTGATCACTCCCTGAAGATCGGTGCACGGATGCGTCGTACATCTCGCGTCTGACCCCGATCCCCGGTGGCAAACGCGACCCGCCGATCCCTCCGGGGCCGAAGTGACCACCAGGACGACCGGTGGGACGATGGGGTCCGCAGACGGGGTCGTGAGCGGCCGAGAAGGTCAGAGAGGGTGAGTGTCACCGTGGCGGTGCTGGACGCGTTCACCGACGTACTCGACCACCCGGTGTACGTGGTGACGGCCGCGGCCGGGGACCGGCGCGCCGGCTGCCTGGTGGGCTTCGCCTCCCAGTGCTCCATCGACCCGCCCCGGTTCATGGTGTGGCTCTCCAAGGCCAACCACACGTACACGGTCGCCCGGACGGCCTCCCACCTCGCCGTGCACGCCCTGCGGCACGACCAGAAGGGGACGGCCGAGCTCTTCGGCGGCCGGACCGGCGACGACACCGACAAGTTCGAGCACGTCGCCTGGCGGCGGTCGCCCCACGCCCCCACACCGATCCTGGAGGACGCCGCCGCCTGGTTCCTCGGCCGGATCGAAGGGCACACGGACGGCGGAGACCACATCGGATTCCTGCTCGCACCCGTCGAGGCGAGCCGCGCGGCCCCCAAGCGGCCGCCGCTGCTGCTCCTGAGCCGCGTCACCGACCTCACGCCCGGCCATCCGGCCTGACGGCCCGCCCCGCCTCTGTTTGCGGCCCCCGCCGACCGCGCCGAGACTGGATCCGCATGTGATCAGCCACCAGCGAACGGACGACGGGAGAAGACATGTCTGGATACGGAAACGGATTCGCCTGTGCAGCCGGTGCCGAGGACTTCACCGCCACGGCCCACCGGACGGGCAAGGGCGGGCGCACGGTCACGGTGAAGGGCACCTGTCAGTGCCGAACCCCCGGCTTCGATCTCGAACTGGCCCTGGCATCCCCACCGCTCGTCCCGGTCCCCGAGGAACTCCATCTGGAGCTGACCGAGGTCCCGCCGACCGGGACCGTCGCCCAGGTCATCACGCCCACGGACGTGGAAGGCGAGTTCGAGATCGGCGACGAGGTGGAACGGATCCTGATCCGCAACCGGAACATCACCGTGCTCGTCAAGGAGGGATGATCCTGCGAGTGCCGCTCCCCGGCGGGGGTGTCGAGGCCTCGTCCGACCGCTGACATCCGGTCAGGCGGGGCCCGCACTGTGCCGCCCCGGGTTCCGAAATCACCCGCACGGGTGAAAATGGGGGCCGGGCGCGGACGTGTGGGGGGCGGCATGCCGGTGTTGCTCGTACGGGAGAACGGCCGCGTGCGCGGCTGGCCGGCCTACGTCGGGGCGGTCGGCCTCGGCGCGGCGGCCCTGGCCCTGGCCGCGCTGTGGACCAGCGGGGCGTGGGCCACCGGAATCGGCGCCGCCGTCACCGCCTTCTCCGGCCTGGCAGCCGAGCGGCTGGCGCCCCAGCGGGGTACGGGGTCGGGCGGGGCCGCCACCGGAACCGGCGCGGACGCGCTGCTGCGCACCGCGGCGGGCCGCATCCCCACCCTGCGTCAGGTGGACCGCCCCGAGCCCGCCGGCGCCCACCACGCGGACGGACATCCTGCCGACGGGAGCCGGACCCCGGCCCCGCCCCCGGCGTACATCCGCCGCGACGTGGAACCCCAGCTGCGCGAGGCCCTCGGCCGGGCCGGCTTCGTCCTGGTGGTGGGGGAGTCCACCGCCGGCAAGTCCCGGCTGGCACACGAGGTGGCCCGCGCGCTCTTCCCCCGCCACGCCTTCGTCCGTCCCCTGGGCAGGACCGCGCTCCCGCAGGCGCTGCGCGTGGCCGCCAAGCGGCGGCGGGCCGTGCTGTGGCTCGACGACCTGGAGGAGTTCCTCGGCGCGGGAGGGCTCACGACCGCCATGCTGGCCGCGCTGTCGGCGCCCGCGCCGGGGCGCCGGGTGGTGCTCGCGACCATGCGCACCCAGGAGTTCCGGCGCTTCGACGCCCGCGAGGAGAGCCGGCTGACGGGATCCGACCGCGATGCCTGGCGCACCCAGCGGGACGTGCTCCGGCAGGCGCAGGTGGTACGGCTGGCCCGGCACTGGTCCCCCGAGGAGCGCAGGCGGGCCGCCGCACACGGACAGGACCCGCGGATCAGGGCGGCCCTGCGAGCCGGGGACCGCTTCGGCATCGCGGAAGTCCTGGCCGCCGGACCCGAGTTGCTCGCCGCATGGCACAACGCCTGGACGCCCGGCGCCAATCCGCGCGGCGCGGCCGTGGTCGCGGCGGCCGTGGACTGCCGGCGGGCCGGGCTGCGAAGCCCGGTGAGCCGTGACCGCCTGCGCGAACTGCACCGCCCCTACCTGGTGGAACGCGGCGGCGGCGACCTCCAGCCGGAACCCTTCGACGACGCGATGACCTGGGCCTGCACGGCGGTCTACGCCACCAGCGGGCTGCTCATCGGCAACTACACCCAGGGCTACACGGCCTTCGACTACCTCCTCAACGCGCCCGGCCTGCCCCCGGTGCCGGAGCACCTGTGGCAGACCCTCGTCACCAGGGTCACGCCGGCCGGGGCCTACGACATGGGACTGCTGGCCCACCAGGAAGGGAGGCCGAGGCGGGCCGCCGAAGCGCTGTCCCGGGCCCGGCTGGGCGGGGTCCCCGGGGCCGACTTCCTGCTCGCCATCACGGTCGGGGACGCGGGGCGACCGCGCCGGGCCGCCGCAGACCTCGCCGGGATCACCCGGCGGCGCGAGGACCGGCTGGGCCCGGCCCACCCGGACACCCTGGCCGCCCGCCACCAGCTGGCCTTCTTCACCGGCGAGGCGGGCAACCCGCACGCCGCGGCCGGCCGGTTCGCCGCCCTGGCCGCCCACACCGCGTCCGTCCTCGGCGCCGATCACCCCGACACCCTGGCCGCGCGGCACGAACTGGCCTACTTCACCGGCGAGGCGGGCGCCACGGCCGAGGCGGCACGGCAACTGACCCGGCTGCTCGCCGACCGGCTGCGGGTCCAGGGCCCCGACGACCCCCAGGTGCTCGCCACCCGGCGCAGCCTGATCTGGTACCGGGCCGACGAACCGGACCGCACCGAACAGCAGCTGGTCGAACTCCTGGCCGACGCCGAACGCTGCCTCGGCGGCGACGACCCGCACACCCTCGCCGTCCGCAGCAGCCTCGCCGCCTTCGCGGCCCGGGCGGGCCGTACCGCCGAGGCGGCGGCCGCCTGGGAGTCCCTGGTGGCCGACCGCACCCGGGTCATGGGCCCCGATCATCCGCACACGATCTACGCCCGCCTGGAATGGGCCCGGGCGCTCGCCTCCGCGGGCCGCCCCGAGCAGGCCCGCACCCTGCTGAACCGGACCCTCGGCGACGCCCGGACCCTGCTGGAGCCGGGCCATCGCCATCTGCGCCTGGCCCGGGAGCTGCTGGCCGGCCTCCCGCCGACGGGGCAGCACCGGGCCTGACCCGCGCACCACCCGCGCCGGGGAGGGGCCGGTCAGGCGGCGGCCGGCTCCGTCCGCCCCGCCGAAACGGGGTCCGCCAGGCGCCCGCTGCGGTGCAGCCACCGGACCGCGGCGGCGCACAGCACTCCCACGGCGGCCAGGGACAGCCACGGCAGCGCCGGCGCCCCCGAGGCCCGGGCCGCGTCGAGAGCCGCACCCGTGAGCAGGTTGCCCACGGTGATTCCGATCCCGCAGACCGTGTTGTACAGCCCGTAGTGCGTCGCGACGAGCCGGTCCCCGGACAGCCGGACGACGGTGTCCATCTCGAACGGATACGCGATCATCGTGCCGACGGCGAGCAGCAGCGCCGCCAGCGTCGGCGGCCCTGCCGCGAGGAGCCAACGCCCCGGACCCCCGTCCGGGACCGGAACGGCCGTCGCCAGGAGCAGCGGCACGAACGCGCCGCCCATCACCAGCAGACCCCCGGGCAGGGCCCGTCCCGGCGTCGTGCGCGCCTTGCACCAGGCGGTGACCCGCGTCTGGAACAGGACGGTGCTCAGCCCCGACACGGCGAACAGGCAGGCCGTCGCCGCCCCCGCGAAGGTCCCGTCGCCACCGAGGCGGCGGACCTCCAGCGGCAGCGCCAGGTACACCTGGAAGGCCAGCACGTACGAGCCGGTCATCGCGGCGGCGAAGAGCAGGAACGGCCGGTTGGCGAGGATCCCGCGCCACTGGGCCGGCACGGTCTCGCGCGCCGCGCCCGGTGCCGTGCCCGCCCCGTCCGCCCGGCGGGCGGGCAGGCCGCGGATCTGTACGAGGCTCAGTACGGCGAAGATCCCGGCCGCCGTCAGGCAGATGACGCGGAACCCGGCCCCGGTGAGGACCATGCCCACCAGCGGCCCGAGCAGGATGCCTGCCTGATAGAAGACGTTGAACAGGGCGAACGCCTCCACCCGGCCGTCACCCGCCTCCGCAGCCAGGTACGCCCGGGTCGCCGGGTTGAACAGGGCCCCCGCCAGGCCGGTGGCGGCGGACGCCGCCAGCAGGGCGGGCACGGACTCGACGAGCCCGAGGGCGGCGAAGCCGATGACGCGCAGGACCAGCCCCGCGATGATCACGGGTTTGCAGCCGAACCGGTCGGCGAGGGTGCCGCCGATCAGGAACATGCCCTGCTGGCTGAAGTTGCGTACGCCGAGGACCAGGCCGACGAGCCAGCCGGCGAGCCCCAGCGAGCCGGACAGGTGCGCGGCGAGGTACGGCATCAGCATGTAGAAGCCGAGGTTGATGGTGAACTGGTTCACCATCAGCAGTCGGACGCTGCGGTCGTAGGAGCGGAACTGCGCGAGGGTGCCCTTCACCGGCCGGATCCCTCCGCCCGTTCCGGGGACCCGCCGGCCCGCTCCTCGAGGGACAGCGGATCGACGACCGCCGCACACCGGGTCCAGCGCGTGACCTCCTTCTCGTCGACGCGCCCGACGACGTCCGGTTCGGCGCCGGGAGGGCCCTCGAGGAGCCCGTGTGCCGCGCAGTAGTCGTCGTCGTAGACCGTGCCGAGGTAGCGCTGGGGCCCGTCGGGGAAGACCGCGGCGATACGGGTGTCCGCCGGCCGGGTCCGGGCCAGCCAGCCCGCTACCAGGGCGACGGCGCCCACGCTCCAGCCGCCCGTGGCGTAGTGCGAGCCGGCGAGCTGTCGGCAGGCCCAGACCGCCTCGGACGGTGCCACCCAGTGCACTTCGCAGAAGTCGCCGTAGGCGACGTTGCGCGGATAGATGCTCGATCCGAGTCCGCGCATCAGGCGGGGCCGGGCGGGCTGGCCGAAGATCGTCGAGCCGATCGTGTCCACGCCGACCAGCTCCAGCTGCGGGTGGAGCTGCCGCAGTACGCGGGAGACGCCCGCGGAGTGCCCGCCCGTGCCGACGCTGCACACCAGGACGTCGATGTGCCCCAGTTCGGTGGCCAGTTCGAGGGCGAGGGGCGTGTAGGCGCCGGTGTTGTCGGGGTTGTTGTACTGGTCGGGGCACCAGGATCCCGGATTCCGGTCCATGAGCCGGCGTACCCGCTCGCGGCGGGCCTCCTGCCATCCGCCGCAGGGGTGGGGCTCGGCGACGACGTTGACCTGTGCGCCGTAGGCGGTCAGCAGTTTCGTCATGGACGGCTCCAGTCCCGGGTCGGTGACCAGCGTGACCGGATGCCCGTGGACCATGCCGGCCAGGGCGAGCCCCAGGCCCAGGGTGCCGCTGGTGGACTCGATGATCCGGGCGCCGGGCAGCAGGTCACCGCGGGCGCGGGCCCGTTCGACCATGTGCAGGCCGGGCCGGTCCTTGATGCCACCGGGGTTGAAGCCCTCGAGCTTGGCCCAGAAGCCGTGGCCCTCGGGGGCGAACGGCTCGGACACGCGCAGGAGCGGGGTGTTGCCGACGAGCCCGGACAGGGCGGCGCCGCGGGCGGGCTGGGCGGTTCGTGTGGACGGAGAGGACATCTTCCTCTGCTCTCGTTCGTAGACGGATGTTTCCGTGACATCTCGTCCGCCTCTGTCGCGCAGGGGTGTCGGCCCGTACGGGACGGAGGGGACGGCGGCCTTTCGGGCAGGCCGCACGAACGGCTTCTAGATCCGCCAGCAGCAGATGCGGGTCCTGGTTCTGCGGCCCGCGAGCGCTATGCCGGGAGACGGGGAGGCGCGGTGCCGTACCGGGCCGGGCGACGCCGCGGCGAGCAGTGCGAGGAGCACGGTGGCGAGCACCGGGAACGCGGCCGGGCGCTGCACCGCGAGGTCCTGGACGCCCCGCGGCGCGAGATGGAGGACGCAGGGGTCGTCGGGGTGGGGGACCCCCGGAGAGTCCGGAGCGGTGCTCTCGTGGTGGTGGACCGGTGCGGATCGGGCGAGGGCCGGCCGTGGGGCCGGCTGACCGTCGTGGACCAGGCAGCCGATGAGTGCCGCGGTGAAGGCGTACAGGGCGAGGAACGCGGACAGCGCGAGCAGCGGCCGCACGAGGACCCCCGCGCGGCGCGCGGCGGCGGACAGGTGGAACGACACGGCTCCTCCGGGGAGGTGCTTCGGACCGTGGACGGGGACGAGGGTGCCCGGTACGGGCGGCGGGTGGATGGCGCCGCGGGTCATGCGGAGTGTCCCGCCGATGTCCGGGGGGCCCGGTCGGCGCGACCCCCGGACGCCCGGGAAGGGTGAACCGGATGCGCCGCGTGGCCCACCGGACCGCCGGGAGCGGACGCGGGTACGGCCGGAGCTAGATGCGCAGGACCCCGTGCGCCGGCCGGGCCGGAGTGCCGCAGGTCTGCGGGGCGGCCGTGCCCGGTGCCGAGTACCCCTCCGTGCGCAGGGCGGGCGTCGCCGGACCTGCGACCGCCTGCGGGTGGCCCGCGGGAGCGGTGCCGCGGTCGGAGCGGCCGGGCATGCACTGCTCGGACGGCGTGGAACCGTGCGCGTCGAACGCGAGGGCCTGCGAGGAGGCGGTGACGGCAGCGGCGGAGGAGGCGGAACGGGCGTGGTGCACGTCGCCGCCGTCCGTGCCGGTCCCGTGCGCGTCGAGCAGACCGATGAGGAGCAGGGTCAGCCACAGGAGCACCAGCGGAGTCCGGTTCCCCCGGATCCGCGGCACGCCGGAGGACGACCGAGCCGTGATCATGTCGTGATCCTAGCCACCCCTTCACGGGCGGCGGCAGGCCCGTTCGCACGAATGGCTCGAAAGCGGTTGCCGCTCGGCGGCGCTCGGTGGCCGTACGATGATCCGGTGACCCGCACCCGCCGCCCGACGAACCCGCGCCCCTCGGCGCGCGGTGCGGCACTGTCGGTGCTGGTGCTGGCGTTGCTGACCGGGATCCTCGGCATGCATGCCCTGGGACCCGCCCCGGCATCCGCTGCCGTGTCCGCGGGCGCCCACCACGCGGCGGCCGGGGACCACGGAGGTCCTGCCGCCGGGCAGACGGCTCCCGCCGTCGAGCAGGCGGGCGGAGGCTGCTCGCACCCCGCCGACGGCTCGGGCCATGTCGAGCACGCCGACGCCACCTGCGCCGCCACCGGTGTCGCCTCCGCCTACTCGCCGCCCGCACTCGCCGAGGCGCTCGCGGGCGTCCCCGGGGCGTCCTCGTGGGACGCCGCCGAACCGGCGGCCGCTGCCGGCGCCCGGGCTCCTCCCGATCTGGCCGAACTGCAGCTGCTGCGGATCTAGAGCCGCCCGCGCGGACCGTCCCGTCCGGCACCGCCGGGCGAACGGCCGCGCTCCGGGCCCCTCTTCATCCGTACTTCCCGCATGCCCCGAACCGGGCTGCGGATCAAGGAGCAGCACATGACCAGCAAGCGTTCCCTCTTCCGCCGCGCCGCCGCCGCCGTCTCGGCGGGCGCGGCCGCCGTCGCCCTTGCCGCCTGCGGTGGCGGCGACAGCACGAGCGGGCACGACGGCCACGGCGCCGCGGCCGCTTCGGCGTCCCCGTCGGCCACCGCGTCGGCCCAGGCCCCGGCCGCCGAGGGCCGGCACAACGCGGCCGACGCCGCCTTCGCCAAGGGCATGATCCCCCACCACCGCCAGGCCGTGGAGATGGCCGATCTGGCACCCTCCCGCGCCCGTTCCGCGGAGGTGAAGAAGCTCGCCGAGGACATCAGGAAGGCGCAGGACCCCGAGATCAGGACCCTGTCCGGGTGGCTGGCCTCCTGGGGTGAGCAGGTGCCCGCCGAGGGGGTCACGGACCACTCCGCGCACGGTATGCCCGGGATGATGACCGCGGAACAGATGGACAAGCTCAAGAGCGCCTCGGGCGCGGCGTTCGACACAGCCTTCATGGAGCTGATGGTCGAGCACCACGAAGGCGCGGTGGCGATGGCGAAGACGGAGCAGGCCCAGGGCGCCTTCCCCGCGGCCAAGACGATGGCCGAGGCGATCGTCACCTCCCAGTCCGCCGAGATCGCGCAGATGAACAAGCTCCTCGGCAAGGGCTGACCGTCCCCCGGCGGGCCGGGGCGGGCGTGCGTGAGCGGCCACGCCCCCGCCCCGGCCGTCGGGGCCGGCAGGACCCGCACGGCCCGGTCGCTTCGAAGTCGTTCACTCCCCTGGGGCAGGTACAAGTGACATCGGACAGGATCGTGGTGGTCGGAGGCTATGGCGCGGTGGGCGCGACGGTGGTCTCCACACTCGACGGGTGGTTTCCGGGACGGGTCGTCGTCGCCGGGCGCGACGAGGCCAGGGCACGCCGGCTCGGCGGCGTACGCGCCGACGTGGCCGATCCGGAAGGATTCCGGCGGACGTTGGAGGAGCTGGGCGACGTGGCGGCCGTCGTGCTGTGCGTGGAGCCGCCCGACACCGGCGTCGCGCGCGTCTGCCTGGAACGCGGCGTGCACCTCGTCGACATCGGTGCCACACGGCGGCTGCTCGACGGGGTTGCGGACCTGCACGACCTCGCCGCCGGGGCCGGTGCCACGGCCGTACTCAGCGTGGGCGTCGCCCCCGGCCTGACCAACCTCCTCGCCCGCCGGGTGCACGAGGCCGTGGGCGGCGCCGAGCGCATCGACCTCACGGTGCTGCTGGGCGCCGGCGAGCGGCACGGCGTCGACGCCGTGCGCTGGACCGTCGAGGGCCTGGCCGGGCCGACGGCCGCCGCCCCGCTGCGGACGACCCTGCCCGGCCACGGCAGGCGCACCGCGCACCCGTTCCCGTTCTCCGACCAGCACACGCTGGCCCGTACGCTCGGCGTGGAGCAGGTGACCACCCGGCTGTGTCTGGACTCCAGGCCGCTGACCTCCGCTCTGTTCGGGCTGCGGGCGGCCGCCCGCCGGCCCGCAGTGCGGCGGGCGCTGACCGCCGCCTTCAGCCGGATCCACCTGGGAGGCGACGGCTTCGCCGTCCGGGCCGACGCCCGGCGCGGCGGCCTCCACGCGGCCTGCGCCGTCACCGGACGGGAGCAGAGCCGCGTGACCGCCCTGGCCGCGGCCTACGCGACGCGGGAACTGCTCACCGGCCCGTTGCCCCCGGGGGTCCACCACATCGAGCAACTGCCCGCGCTGGCAGGCCTGCCGGAGGTCCTGGGCGCACACGGACTCGCCGTCTGGCACCGCGACGACGCGCTCGGCTCCTGACCGTTCGCACTGCCTCCGGCTCGGCGTGCGGAGCCGGAGGCGGGCTGTCGCGCACCGCGCGCACTCCCTTACAGTGCGTGATGCCGAAAGCCGGTCCGTGACGACGCACAGCCGCCGAAGAGGAGCAGACCCGTGGCCACCCACGCCCGACCCGGCCCGATCCCGTCCCCGGCCGCCCGCCCGGTTCCCGAGCTGGACCCCGCCCTCGTTCAGGACTGGCGGACCGGGGGAGGGGAGCTCGTCGACCTGTTCGCCCGGGCCCGCGCGCGGATCGGCGGCGTCGCCGCGTTCCGGCTCGGCCCGCACCCCACCGTCCTGGTCACCGCACCCGAAGCCGTCCAGCACGTCCTCGCACTGCGGCCCGACCTGTATGTGAAGCGTTCGCACCGGGCCCGGCTGCTGATCGGCGACGGGGTCCTCGCCGCGACCGGCGATGCCTGGCAGCGCCAACGCAGGCTGCTCCAGTCCCAGTTCACCGGACGGGGGATGCGCCGCTACGAGCAGCGGATCGCCGAGGCCGCGCGGACCACCGCGGCGCGCTGGGCGGCGTACGCCCGCGACGGACAGGTCCTCGACGTGGGCGAGGAGATGCGCCGCTTCGCCCTGGACACCATCTGGCGGTCGCTGACCGGACATCCCCTGGATCCCGGCACCGAACGTGAACTGGCCGCCGTGCAGGCCGTGGTGGCCGCGCTGCCCAGCCTGCCCGCCGACGGCGTCGCCGCCCAGGGGGCGGTGGCCGCCGAACTGGCCCGGATCGACGCCCTGTCGAGCCGTGCCATCGCCGCCGCCCGCTCAGCCGGGGCGGGCCCCCACGGCCCGGGTCTGCTGCACGTGCTGCTGGAGGCGGCCGAAACGTCCCCCGAGTACATCGACCGGCTGATCCGCGACGAGCTCGTCACCCTGATGGTCGCCGGCCACGAGACCACTGCGACCACCCTGACCTGGCTCCACGTCCTGCTCGACCGCAACCCGCACGCACGGGAGCGGACCCTCGCCGCGGGCGCGGAAGGCTCCCCCGAACGGCGCCAGGCGATGCAGGCCCTCGTCCACGAGACACTGCGTTTCTACCCGTCCGCCTGGATCCTGCCCCGCCACGCGGTCGGCGACGACGTCCTCGCCGGGTACGCGGTCGAGGCCGGCACCGACGTCCTCGTCTGCCCCTACCTCACCCACCGGGACCCCGGGACCTGGGAGGACCCCGGCCGCTTCGACCCGGACCGCTTTCTCACCCCCGGCCGGCGGCCCACGCGCCCCGGCAGCTACATCCCCTTCGGCCTGGGCCCCCGGGCCTGCCTGGGCCTGCAGTTCGCCCTCCGGGAGTCGACCGCCCTCCTCGAACACCTGCTGCCCGCGCACGTCCCGCACTTCCACTCCGTACCGGCCAAGGCCGCCTACGGCCTCACCGTCCGCCCGGACGGCCCCACCCCCGCGACTCTCGGCGCCACCGCCTGAGGGCTGTGCCCCGGTGCGCCTTTCCGGTCACACCACTGCGCCGGGAAAACGCGTGGACCGGCCCGCTGTCCGTGCGGGACACTCCGACTCCTGTCCTGCCGGTCCGACAACACAGGGTTTGGGATGGGTTCACCAAAATCGCCCGAAAGCACGCCGAGCAGGGGCTCGGTCCTCCTCGCACTCCGCTACTACGGACGGGAGTTGGCGCGCCTGCGCCGGCTGACCGCTCCCGCCATGCTGCTCCCGGCGCTGGGCAACATCGGCATCTTCTACGTCGCGCCGCTGGTCGTCGCCAAGCTCGTCGGCGAGATCGCCGACGGCGCGTCAGGCATCGACGCGATGCTGCCCTACCTCCTCGGATTCGCCGGGGTCCTGCTGCTCGCCGAGACGCTGTGGCGGATCGGGTTGCACTGCCTCAACCGCCTCGACGCCCGCGGCATCGAGCACCTCTACGTCATCGGCATGGACGAGCTGTTCGCGAAGGACGCGGCGTTCTTCCACGACAACTTCGCCGGCTCGCTGACCAAGCGGGTCCTGAGCTTCGCCTCCCGCTTCGAGGAGTTCGTCGACACGCTCACGTTCTCCGTCATGGGCAGCTTCGTGCCGCTGCTCTTCGCGTCGGTGGTGCTGTGGCAGTACGAACCGATGCTGGTGGTGGGCCTCCTCGCGCTGATCACCCTGACGGCGATCTGCGTCACCCCTCTCATCCGCCGCCGCCAGACCCTCGTCGCCCGGCGCGAGGAGGCGATCGCCCGGGTCTCGGGCCATGTCGCCGACAGCCTGATGAACATGGACACGGTCCGGGCGTTCGCAGCCGAGGACCGCGAGGCCGCCGAGCACCGGTCCCGCGTCGGGGAGTCGCGCCGGCTGATGCTTCGTTCGTGGGACTACGGCAACCTGCGCATCGACACGCTGGTCGCACCGCTCTCCGTGCTGACCAACGTGCTGGGCCTGTTGCTCGCGGTCGCCCTCGGCGCGGCGGAGCACGGCGTGGAGGCGATCATCGTCACCTTCACCTACTACGCCAACGCGACCCGCATCATGTTCGAGTTCAACCAGATCTACCGCCGACTGGAGAGCTCGATGACGGAGGCCGGGCAGTTCACCGAACTGCTGCTGCAGCCGCCGACTGTCCTCGACCCGGAAACCCCGGAGCCGCTGCGGTCCGACAGCGCCGACGTCCGGTTCGAACGGGTGAACTTCTCCCACAGGGGAGCGCAGCCGCTCTTCGAAGGCCTCGACCTGGACGTGCCCAGCGGGTCGAAGATCGGCCTGGTCGGCCGGTCCGGCGGCGGCAAGACCACCCTCACCCGGCTGCTGCTGCGGATGACGGACGTCGACGGCGGCAGGATCATGATCGGAGGGCAGGACATCAGCCGGCTGCGGCAGGCGGACCTGCGCAGTCGGCTCGCCTACGTGCCACAGGACCCGGCGATGTTCCACCGGACGCTGCGGGAGAACATCGCGTTCGCGCGGCCGGGCGCCACCGAGGCCGAGATCCGCCGCGCCGCCGAGGCGGCCCACGTCACGGAGTTCGCCGACGCCCTGCCGGACGGATTCGACACCATGGTCGGCGAACGCGGCATCAAGCTGTCCGGCGGACAGCGCCAGCGCGTCGCCCTCGCCCGGGCCGTCCTGCGCGACGCGCCGATCCTGCTGCTCGACGAGGCGACCAGCGCCCTGGACTCCGAGAGCGAGATCCTCGTGCAGGAGGCGCTGTGGCGGCTCATGGAGGGCCGGACGGCCCTCGTGGTCGCGCACCGGCTGAGCACGGTGGCCACCATGGACCGGCTCGTCGTCCTCGACCGCGGGCGGATCGTGGAGCAGGGCTCGCACCGGGAGCTCCTCGCCGCCGAAGGCGCCTACGCGAAGCTGTGGAAGCACCAGTCGGGCGGTTTCCTCCACGACACCCCCGCCGCGGCCGACACCGTCACCCGCGCGCGCTCCGAACTCCGCTGAACCGCTAGTTTGTCCCGATGTGAGCGTCGAAGGCGAAGGTCGAGAGGTCCCCGGGCGGCGTCGGCTGGCACGGGCGCTGCTGACGGGCGCGGCCGCCGTGGGCGCCGGGCTCGTGGCCGGTTCCGCCCATGTGCCCATCGCCGCCCCACCCGGGGGAGGGGCCGGATCCCGGCCCACCACGCCGGAGTCGGCGCTCCGCGAACTGGTCGCGGGGAACGGGCGCTGGCGCACCTACCACGAGCGCCACCCCGACCAGACGCGCACCGTGCGGCGCACGCTGGTCGCCGGACAGCACCCGTTCGCCGTCGTCCTCGGCTGCGTCGACTCCCGCGTCCCGCCGGAACTGGTCTTCGACCAGGGCCTCGGCGACCTGCTGACCGTGCGCTCGGCGGGGGAGGTCCTGGACGAGGCGGTCCTCGGGAGCATCGCCTACGGGGTCCTGGAGCTGCGCATCCCGCTCGTCGTCATCCTCGGACACCAGTCCTGCGGTGCCGTCGCCGCCGCCGTGCGGGCCGCGGAGGGCGGACCGCTGCTCCCGGGCCACATGCAGTACCTGGTCGACCAGATCCGCCCCGCCATCGACCGCGGGCTCCGGGGGGCGGCGCGGATCGACGCCGCGATCACCTCCAACGTACGGCTGGTGCGCAGGCGGCTGGCCGCGGAGCCCGAGATGGCCGCCAAGATCGCCGCCGGGGCGCTGGCCGTCGTGGGGGCCCGCTACGAACTCACCAGCCAGCGCGTGCGCCTGGTGCGCTGAGAGCACTCCGGCGTACGAAACTCCGTTCGTCAGCACCGTGCGGGCGAGGCCGCACGTCCGGGTGATTGTTCCCCTCCGGGACGGCTTTCAGCGATCAAGGCGTGCCGGGGCCGGGAGAGTTGGTTCGTGATCATCGACTCTTCCCCGACCCCCGGTTCCGACCCCGCCCCGGGCTCCGACCCCGCCCCCGGTTCCGACCCCGCCGCGGACACGGGCCGGCGCCCCTCCCGTCGCACGCTCATCGCCGGCGCCGCCGTGGTCGCGGGAGCCGGCGCCCTCACGGTCGCCACCGCGTCCGCCGGCACCCCGCAGGCGCCCGCCGGCTCCGCGCGCCCGGACTGGGAGACCTGCCTCACGATCGCCCGCGCCGTCCTCGTACGCGGCGACGACGACCAGCCCCTGGTACCCGGCTACGCGGACATCCTCCTCAGGAACGGCCTGCCGCGCTCCCGCATGCCCCGCAGGAAAGTGCTGGTCGTCGGCGCCGGACCGGCCGGCCTGACCGCTGCCCACCTGCTGCGCGAGGCCGGCCACCAGGTCACCGTCATCGAGGCCAACGGCAACCGCGTCGGCGGCCGGATCAAGACCTTCCGCACCGGCGGCCACGAGAAGTCCCCCGCGGCCTTCGCGGACCCCAAGCAGTACGCCGAGGCCGGCGCGATGCGGATCCCCGACAGCCACCCGCTCGTCACGGGCCTCATCGACAGCCTCGGCCTCGAGCGCCGGCGCTTCCACCTGGTCGACGTCGACGGCTCCGGCCGCCCCGCCTACCGCACCTGGATCTTCGTCAACGGCGTCCGCGTCCGCCGCGCCGACTACGCGCGCAGCCCGCAGACCCTCAACCGCTCCTTCGGGGTGCCGGCGGCCTACGAGGGGATCCCCGCCGCGCAGATCGTCCGCAACGCCTTCGCCCCCGTGCGCAAGGAGATCGAGGGCAGGAAGGACAAGGCACTCGTCGAAGGCTGGGCCCGCATCATCCAGCGCTACGGCCACATGTCGATGTACCGCTTCCTGACCGAGGAGGCGAAACTCGACGAGCGCACCATCGACCTCATCGGAACCGTCGAGAACCTCACCTCCCGCCTCCACCTCGCCTTCGTGCACAGCTTCATCGGGGCCTCCCTCATCAGCCCCGACACGGCCTTCTTCGAACTGCCCGGCGGCACCGCCACCCTGGCCGACGCCCTCTACGCCCGGGTCGAGGACATCGTGCGGCTCGACCGCCGCGCCACGCGGATCACCCACGGGGAGGGCAAGGTCACCGTCGACACCGTCTCCGAGGGCCGCGACGGCCGACCCGTGCAGCGCGAGACCTTCACCGGCGACACCGCCATCATCACCGTGCCCTTCTCCGGCCTGCGCCACATCCCCGTCACCCCCGCCCTCTCCTACGGCAAGCGGCGCGCGATCACCGAGCTGCACTACGACGCGGCCACCAAGGTGCTGCTGGAGTTCAGCCGCCGCTGGTGGGAGTTCGACGAGGCCGACTGGAAGCGCGAACTGGAAGCCCTGCAGCCCGGCCTGTACCGCAAATACCAGCTCGGGCAGACCCCGGAGGACGGCGCGCTGCTCGGCGCCCACTCCTCCGTACCGCGCAGCGGCATCTCCGGCGCCCAGCGGGCCCACTACGCGGCCTGCCGCAGCCGCACCCGGGACCAGCCCGAGGCCGCCGGGGTCATCGGCGGCGGCTCGGCCACCGACAACCCCAACCGGTTCATGTTCCAGCCCTCCTACCCCGTCGAGGGCAGCCGCGGCGGGGTCGTGCTCGCCTCCTACAGCTGGTCGGACGACGCCCTGAAGTGGGACTCCCTGGACGACGACGAGCGCTATCCCCGCGCCCTGGCCGGTGTCCAGGAGGTGTTCGGGCAGCGGATCGAGGTGTTCTACACCGGCGTCGGACGCACCCAGTCCTGGATGCGCGACCCGTACGCCTACGGCGAGGCCTCGGTGCTGCTGCCCGGCCAGCACACCGAGCTCTTCCCGCACGTCCGCAAGGCGGAGGGGAACCTGCACTTCGCGGGCTGCCACACCTCCATCAAGCCGGCGTGGATCGAGGGAGCCCTGGAATCCGCGGTGCGCACCGCCCTGGAGGTCCACACCTCGGTGTGACGGACGGCCGCAGGCCCGTGGCTCAGCTCTCGGCGAGCACGACCACCCAGTCGTGCTCGCCGAAGCGGACCGGCTGCCGCTTGTCGGGATTGAGCCGCACACCGTACGACGGGGCCGTGGCGGCCTGCGCGCGCAGCCGGTAGCCGACCGCGCACTCCCGGCGGCGGCGTGCCGACTCGACCACCGTCGCGAACGCCACCTCCCGGTCGGTTCGGACGTAGTCCGCCGCCGGCCTCAGGTAGAACTCGCTGCCCTCCGCCCTGAACAACTCCTCGAAGACGTCGGCGAGATGTCCGCTCTCCGAGATCTGCGTCATCAGGAGGCTGATCAGACGGCCGCTGACGATGAAGTCGGCGCCGGCCCGGGCGGGCGCGAGCAGCCGGTTGGCGTCGTCGGACATCTCGGTGGTGAGCGGGAGTTCGCGGCCCGCCGCCTCGCCGATCGCCCGCAGGTGAAGCAGCGTCACCAGGGTCCGGTCGTCCGTGCCGTTGCCGGGCTCCGGGGCGGAGGCCGGCAGCGCCGTGCCGGTCGCCGCGGGTGCGGTCGCGGGCGGGGGCGGGGGCGCGCTCTCGCGGTCCGTCTCGCCGATCACGATCACGCTGTCGTAGGAGGGCACGTCCAGTTTGGCGAGGACCTCCGGATCGGTGATGTCCCCGTTGCGGAAAGCCACTTCGAGGCGGCTGCGCGACGCGGCGACCTCGGCGGCGGTCCGCCGCGCCGCTCCGTCGCCGAGGGCCACGACGTCCAGGGTGGTGCCGGGGCTCACGAACTCGTCGAGCTGCTCGACGACGAGCGGCGCGCGCCGGTTCCAGCCGAGGAGGAGCAGGCGTTCGGCGAAGCGGGACCGGGCGCGGGCGGTGACGATCGCGTCCTCGTCGACCCAGGGGCCCGCCGGCTCCGGCACGGCCGTGTCGTCGTCCTCGGAGACCAGGATGATCCGGTCGCCCGCGTCGATCTCCGTACCCGGATCCGGATTGAGCACGACACGGCCGTCGTCGTGCAGCAGGCCGACCACCGAGGAGGTGGTGAACGCCAGAAGGGCCTCGCCGAAGGCGCGTCCGACGAGATCCCGGGCATCGGCGGTGTAGAACTCGTCGCCGTCGAAGTCCAGCAAGTCCTGGTAGACGAGGGAGAGTCCGGGCTGCCGGGCGGTCTGGACGAGGAGCCGGGCGATGATCTCGTCGGCGCAGAGCACGTGCCCGCCGGGCCCGGCCGCCAGTTTCGCGGTGAGGTGGTTGCGGGAATCGCGCACCGCGGCGACCACCACCGTGCCGCGCGGGCGGGGGAGCGCGGCGTCGAGAGCGAGCAGGGTCTTCACCACGTGGGCGTCGCCCGAGTCCCCGTCGGGAGGCAGCACGAGGACCGCCTTCGACGTCTGCGGGCTCAGCCGGGCCAGCGCCGCCGGGTCGGTGGTGGAGCCGCTGCGGCAGATGATCCGGGTGGCTCCCGTGCCCGTACGGCCTTCCGGGCCGCAGAGGCCCGTGGCGACCTCGTCCTCCATGTCCACCTTGTCCTTCGGCGCGAGGACCGCGATGGCGGACCGGCGCTGGTTGGCGTTGGCCGCGACGAGCTCCGAGACCACCGGAAAGATCTGGTCGGACCAGCCCAGGACGACGGTGTGCCCCGCCTCCAGCACCGTCGAGTGCCCGCGGCGCAGCGACATGATGCGCCGGTTGATGCCGGTGGTGATCAGACTGACCAGCGTCGACACAAACAGCAGGGCGACCAGGGCGAGCGTCACCGAGGCCAGCACATAGAGGGGCGAACCGACCGCACCCCCGAGCTTGAGGGTCTGCCCGACGCTGACCCATACAGCCGTGAGCCGCCCCGAGAGGGTCGCCGGGGCAGCCCGGTCGGCCCAGACGAGGACCGCGCTCGCCGGGACGACGACGGCCAGGCAGGCCACCGCCAGCCACCCGATGAGCGGGGTGGTTCCGCCCGCCACCAGGTTGTCGAACCGGTACCGCAGGCGCAGCCGCAGGGACGTCGTGTGCTGCTGTGCCATGCGTACTCCCTCGTTTTCCGAGCTGCTAACCGGCGGGAGCCCTCCCGGTTACGGCCTGAACCGGCCTACACGGCCCCGTCCTCGGGGCCGGGCACCCCGAGCAGGCCGAGCAGGGTACGGCGGAGCACGGCGTCGGTCGCCGGGGCGGCCCTGCCGGCGATGCCCGAGCGGAACAGCGCCGCGCCCTCCATCAGCATCACGAAGGCCTCGGCGCGGGAGTGCGCCGCGACGGGGTCCAGGCCGGGGGAGCGGTCGCGGACGAAGCGGGCCACGTGCCCGGCGTAGGCGGAGTAGAAGGCGCGGACGGCCCCGGCCGCGTCCTCGTCGTGCGCGGCCATCGCCCAGACCTCGGTGAACAGCCGGACCAGGGACGGGTCGTCGTGGTCGCCGAGGAGGGTGTCCAGGACGGCCGCCGGGTCGCCCGCCGCACCGGACTCCGCGAGTGCGGCGACGCGCGCCAGTGAAGCCGCGAGGATGCGGTCGAGCAGGGCGGCCAGGAGGTCGGAACGGGCCGGGAAGTAGTACTGGAGGTGGCCCAGCCGGACGCCCGCCGCGTCGGCGACCGCCCGCAAGGTGAGTTCGGCGCCGCCCGCCGAGCCGAGGACGTGCTCCGCGGCGTCCAGCAGGGCCGCCCGCCGCCGGTCCCCCTTCGGGGTCGGCGCAGCGGCCTTCCCGGGGGTGCCGGGGTTCCCTGGGGTCATGCCGCCGCCCCCGTCCCCACGCGGTCGCGTTCGACGCGTACGCCGTGGTCCGCGAGCCGGGTGGCCGCCGCGACCGGGTCGGGGTGCTGCTCGGGGAAGACCACCCCCTGCGGCGGCGCCGCCCCATCGGTGCCCAGCACGCGGTGCAGTCCCAGGACCGCCCCGACGGCGGTCAGATGGCTCTGGCCGCGCGTGTCTGTGACGGTCGCGCTGCGGCTGCGCCCGCCGTGCGACACGTCGACGCGCAGCTGCGCCGTACCGCCGTCCCCGGGTGAGTGCAGCAGGGCCCGGCGCGCCGGCGCCCAGCGCTCCCCGCCGGCCCAGCGGAAGAAGCCGGTCCCCCGCAGGGCCAGGAGCGCGCGAGTGGCGGCAGGGGAGCCGAAGCCGATACGGGTCGCCGCGGTGGAGGCGGCGAGGGTCAGCGGAAGGGTGAACTGCTCCGGTGTGTCGATGCGGGCGACCCGTACGGGAGCCCCGTCGATGACTGCCGTACGGGCTTCCGTGAGCGGGGCGGCGAGCCGGCGGCGCCCGCCGTCGACCACCTCGAACCGCACACCGAGCCGGTCCATGAACTCCACCGAGTCCGCGCCGGACCGGTCGGCCGTGTCCCAGCGGACCGCGATCTCCACCTGCTCGGCGCCGCCCAGGCCGGCGGCGAGCGACGCGGCGACCAGGCTGCTCACTCCGCCCATCCAGGCCGAGGACAGCAGCACGGGCGCGGTCGGGCGCAGCAGGGTGGCCACGGTGATCGCCCGCTGCATCCGGGCCGTCCACCGGGTGATGTCGACGTAGGGGACGCCGCCTTCGACGGCGGCGCGCAGGACCCGGTCCTCCGGGTCGTTGACCGCGTTGACCACGGCCCGGACGTCCGCGCGGAAGGGCGCCGGGGAGCCGAGGTCCCACGCGCGCACGTCGGCGCCGGTCTCGGCGGCCAGGGCCCGGCCGCGCTCGGGCGAGCGGCCGGTGAGCAGGATCGGGGAGACGGGGGCGACCATACGGGCGATCTCGGCGCCGACGGTTCCGTACCCCCCGGTGATCAGGACGGGAGCGGACGGATCGTGCCGCAGGACATCAGTCATGCGCGAGATTCTAGGTCGAGCGACCTAGAAATGTGAACCGGATGGTGCCCCCCTGCCGGATCCGCGGGAATCCGAAGGTGTCCGCGTGGGAGTCGGCGTCGGTGTCGGCGCCGGCACCCTCGCGGACGACCGGGTCGCGCGTTCCCGGGCTCGGCGGGCTCGGCGAGCGGCAGATCTCGGGGAACCGCCTAGAATGCGAACGTGAGTACGAATTCGGGGGAGGTCCGTCCCCTCCTGTCGTCGGCGTTGACCGGCGCGGAACTGCGGCGCTGGTACTGGACCCTGGCCGAACTGACCGGGCTGGCACGGCGGATGGGCCTGCCGGTCCGGGGCGGGAAAGCCGCCGTCACCGCCCGGCTGGCCGCCGCCCTCGACGGCCTGCCCGAGCCCGCGGCCGCGGCGTCCGCCGCGCCCCGGCGCGCCGGGCGCCAACTCGCCGCCCCCGTCGACGGGACGACGGTGATACCTCAGGGGCAGCGCTGCAGCCAGGTGCTGCGGGAGTACTTCGTACGGGAGATCGGCCCCGGCTTCCACTTCGACGCCTTCATGCGGGAGTACATCGCCGCGCACGCGGGACACACCCTCGCCGAGGCCGTCGAACACTGGCACGCGACCCGGGCACGGGCGGCCGAGCCCCAGGAGGTCGGCGCCCAGTTCGAGTTCAACCGCTTCCTGCGCGACTGGCACGCCCGCCACCCCGGCGGCGCCCGGACGGACGCCCTGGCCGCCTGGCAGGTCCACCGGACCCGCCCCCGCGACTGACCTCGGGCGGACGACGGCGGCGCCGACGTCCCGGTCGTCCGGAGCGCCACCGCATGGGCCTTGCCATCAGCTCGTCGAGGACCTGCTCGCCGAGCTGATGGCGGTGCGCGCCGGCGGGGCCGTGGTCCGTGAGACGGTACGGCTTCAGTGGGTCGGCGCAGGCCTGCGGTCGACGCGGGCCGGATGCCTGGTGGTGTCGCGCACGGCGAGGAGGAACGCGGCGATGTGGTCCGGCGCCGCCGGGACGTCGGCCCGCAGGATCCGGTAGCCGTCGATGTCGACGCCGTGGGCGATGCGCTGTTGCTGCAGCCCTTCCTGAGGCCGTTCCACCATGCCGGCCTTCCGTTTGCGATGCTGCAGAGCGTAGGCGCCTGCGGCGACGACCTCGGCGAGCCGGTTGGCGAAGGCCGCGTTGCATCCTCCGAGCCGGACGAAGCCGTGGCCGGCCACCGGCCCGTCGTTGCTCAGGGAGGGAAGGGTCAGGTCGGCGAGTGCGAGCGCCGCCCGAAGGTTGGAGACAGCCTCTGCGCCCGCCTGGTAGGCGGCGTCCTGGCGCCGCTTGTACTGGATCCGCTCCTGATAGGTCAATTCGTACATGGTGCTGCTCTCTCGTGTCGGGGGTGGGGCGCCGGAGCGCCTTGTGCTTTCGGTTCAGCGGAGTGCGGCCTTCGCAGAAGCCGATGGGCCGGGCCCGCTGCCCGGGCATGACCGGGCTCTACGGCACGTCGGCCGGGTGGGCCGACGCGATCGGACGCCCGGGGTGCGGGGGTGAGGTCCGGGCGGCATCGCGGTGCACGACTCAGGTCCGGCGTCGCGAGGGCCGAGAGCGGGTGGACCTCGGACCGAGTCCGGGTCCGGCCCGTGACCATCGGTTTCGATCTTCGTTTCAAAGATGCAGGCGAGCACCCCTCTGACGTGTGGGAAGGACCGGGTTGGCCAGGGAGGAGTCAGCAACCGCCACCCCCTTCGCCCCTCGTGGCCGCCGCCCCGGGGCGATCGGCCCTCTTGCGACGTGCTGCGGCGGCTCGGTTCCCGCCGGGACGCTCGCCCAGGTCTTCCGCTCCCGCGCCCGGACGGCGAATCGCTCTCGCCGGCGGCAGGACTGCCGTCCGGGCGGACGGCCTTTGCCGTGGCCTGCGCACGGGGCACCGCCGCACGCGTACGTCCGTCATTCGCCCTATCCGAATCTGCTGTGGGACGGCGATCGGAGTGCAGTGCTGTCGGCCGCGGGGAAGCCGGGAGTGACACCGCCCGGGCCACGTCTGGCGGAGGCCGACTGCCGGAGCGCAGCGGACACGGAAGCCGTCGGATTGCGGTGCCGCGGAGCGGCTTGGCGAGGCGGCCGCGTGAGGGTGATCTGGCGGACCAGCTGCTGGAAGCAGGCCAGCGCCGCGACGGCGGGAAGAGCGGACGCCGCCCCGGCGGCGATCGTCCTGGGAGCCTGGGCCACGCACAGGAGTGTGGCCAGGGTGGAGAACAGCAGAACGATCGACCAGGAATGCAGCGCACGGCGCTGGTGCAGGGCCGACCTGAGGATGGACAGCGAGGCGACCATCCAGGGCCCGTAGATCAGCAGGGGCCACCAGCTGACCACTTCGCGGTCCGTGTGGGGCCCGGCGCTGTGGCGCAGGGCGTCGCAGATGGCCAGGCCGCTGAGGACGCTCACCACGGCGGCGATGCCGCCCACCAGCGCGGCGGCGAAGAGACTGCCCGTTTGCAGCAGGGGCACGACCGGCGATCCCGGCAGGCTCCGCCGGCGCACCCGGGAGGCTTCTGCGGGCGGACGCGCGGGAGGGGAGTTCTTCAGCCCTGCGAGGAGGCCGATGGTGTCGGCCGCGGCACCGGTACGGTCGAAGTCGCCTCGGGCGAGGGGCTCCCGCTGCCCGTGTGCAGCGCTCTCCTGGAGTAGGCCGGCGAGTTCCTCAGCCGGATCCCATGGGGGATGCGCCTCGCCGGGTCCGCCGAGCGGTTGCCCGGCAGAGGCGTTCGGCATGTGGTCCGGCCAGCCCCAGAACTCCGAGGTCTCCGGCTGGGGGTGGACACCTTGCATGTCCGGGTACCCGTACGGCTCATACACGGGAGCTGCCACCCGAGCAGTCGCCGGCAGTCGTTGCGGACGCCGCCGTGTTCCCCAACCGCCTGCCGAAGTCGGTCTCGATCACGCTGATCGTATGGAGGAAGTCCTCGAGGATCGTCGACGAGTCACTCGGCCCGGTTTCCGGAGTCTCGGGTTCCAGCGTCGTGTTCCGGGTCGCGCCACGGCCGGCCGAGCCCGGAGCGAAAAGCCGCTTCCCGATCTTGATTGCGCCGCTCTGGGAACCGTCTCCCTGCCCGTCTTCTTCCGTGGTTCCGCGGAAAAAAACGGGGATCTTTGCTGTTGTCATATTCCATAAACGCTGTCGATGTTGGTCAGGGTATGCGCCATCCGGGTGATGGTGGCCGAGGGGTAAGTCCCGGTTCTGTCATATCGATTTCAACAAAGAGCTGTAACGTTATTCCCGCAGTCGTGCCGCCCCGCGGGTCGGGCGGCAATGTGTTCGCGTCAATACGGTCGCCCTCCGGCCCGTCGGGGCCCATCGGCGGAGTCCTCGTGCGCGGGATGGGGGTGTCGTGCCCGTCTGCGACTCCTGCCGCAGGACGCCGCCGGGCTGCGGGCCCGGTTCGGCCCGGGCTTGCTGGCCGGCGGGCGGCTGATCATCGGTGAACAGTGCGAGATGCCGAGTCCGCCGGTCGCCGCGCATGGCTGCAATCGGGGGACGGGGCGCAACCAGGCATATGCCATCGCGTTATGCCGATCGATCGCAGGGGCCCCGGTCCGGGCGAACCATGCCGTTGCAACCTTCGAAAGGACCAGCTGTGGGAGGCATCCTCCTGTGGATCGTGCTGATTGCCACTGCGTTGGGCACTGTTTTCACGGCCTTGAGCTCCTCGAGGGCCGGCCGTCTCTGGGGTGTCGACGCTCTTGAGCTGAGGCGCCAACGACGCTTCAGGCAGGTCCTGTCCCTGCATGTTGACGCCACCAGGCTGTCTTGCCGGGAAGCCGCGGTGCCCGACCGGTCCGGGGAGGAGCCGGTCGGCGTCCGGGTGCCCGGATCGTTCATGAGTCATGTCGGCCACCCGTCCTACGGCGAAACGCTCGTGTGCCGGCGTTCGGCTCCACCCGCTGAGCCGCTCCAGCCCTGAGGGTGGAGCGCTTGCGCCGCCTCCTGCCCCGTCGCATCCCGTCTCCGGCGCGGCGGGTGAGGGCGAGGGCGCATCAATGCCGGAACGCCGTGCAATGCGGCATGTCGACACGACACCCGGCCGCCTCCTGATCAAGTACGCCCGGCGGAAAGGGCGGCCGGCGTCACTGAAAAACCCCGGCAATTCGTACATCCTCGGAGGGGGGTGGAAACCCCGGCAATTTGCGCATCGATGGCCGGGTAAAACCCGGCAATTCGCACCTCGCTGCTCTCTCGCCATCGAATGGCCATATCGAAATGATCACGGGCGGCCTCGTTCGCGTTCGATGTATTCCGTCCTGAGTGCCGAGGGGGAAAGTCGCGAGTTGCTTGAACCGAAAAGATGATCATCGTGAGATGCCTGGACGGGCCGGGCCGCGAAGAGCCGGGTATGACCTTCCCGTGGGGGCGCACCCGGCTCAGGCTGCACCGGGCCTGTGGGCGCCCCTGGCGCGCACTGCGGTCCGCCCCTGGCGCGCACTGCGGTCACGGACATACTGATGGCCGTGAAGACCGAACCCGAGACGCACGCCAGCGCCCGCGCCGACGACGACCCCGTCCTGTTCCACGTCGACGGGCGGACCGGCGTGGTCACCCTCAACCGCCCCAGGGCCCTCAACGCCCTCACCCACCCCATGGTGCTGCGGATCGCCGAGGCTCTCGACGCCTGGGCGGACGACCCCGCCGTCGGGCAGGTCCTGATCCGCGGAGCCGGCGAGCGCGGGCTGTGTGCGGGCGGCGACATCCGGGCCATCCACGACGACGCCAAGGCCGGGAACACCGCCTCCGCCGGCTTCTGGCGCGACGAGTACCGGCTCAACGCCCGCATCGCCCGCTACCCCAAGCCGTACGTCGCCCTCATGGACGGCATCGTCATGGGCGGCGGCGTCGGCGTCTCCTCCCACGGCAGCGTCCGTGTCGTCACCGAACGCTCACGCGTCGCCATGCCCGAGACCGGCATCGGCTTCGTCCCGGACGTCGGCGGGACCTGGCTGCTGGGCCGCGCCCCCGGCCGGCTCGGCACCCATCTCGCCCTCACCGGCAGTGCCGTCGGCGCCGCGGACGCGCTGCTGTGCGGGCTCGCCGACCACTTCGTACCCGCCGAACGCCTCCCCGAGCTCACCGCCGCGCTCGCCACGGCCCCCGCCGACGAGGTCCTGCCGCGGTACGCCGCCACGCCCGAGCCCGGAGTGCTCGCCGGCGGACGCTCCTGGATCGACCCCTGCTACGCGGCCGACACGGTCGAGGAGATCGTGGAGAGGCTGCTCGGCCGGGGCGAGCCGGCGGCGAAGGAGGCCGCCGAGACGATCCTGGCCAAGTCTCCGACCGCGCTGAAGGCCACCCTCGCGGCGGTGCGCCGGGCCGCGGTCCTCGGGACGCTGGAGGAGGCGCTGGCCCAGGAGTACCGGGTCTCCTGCAACGCTCTGACCTCGCCCGACCTGGTGGAGGGCATCCGGGCGCAGGTCGTCGACAAGGACCGCAGCCCGCGCTGGACCCCGGCGACGCCGGCCGAGGTCACCGAAGCCGACGTCGAGCGGTTCTTCGCCCCGCTCGGCGAGGACCGCGAGCTGCGCCTGCCGTAGCCCTCGCAGGGGAGCGTGGCGCCGGGTCGGGGCGGGCCGGCCTCGGGGTGCGCACGGGCCCGCGGCCGTACCGCGCCGCGTGGCCCGGCCGGGCGGTGGAGGCCCGGCCGGGGCCGTTCGACGGCCGGCGCCGGAGCCCGCAGCCGCCGGCGACCCGCGGGCCCGCGCCCCGTACCGCTCTACGCGTCGGCGCCGACGTATTCCCGAAGGTGGCGGGCGGTCAGGGTGTCGCCCTCGGCCACCAGGGAGGCCGGAGTGCCCTCGAAGACGACCTGGCCGCCGGAGTGCCCGCCTCCGGGGCCGATGTCGATCAGCCAGTCGGCGTGCGCCATCACGGCCTGGTGGTGCTCGATGACGATCACCGAGTTGCCGTCGTCGACGAGCCGGTCCAGCAGGGCCAGCAGCTTGTCCACGTCGGCCATGTGCAGACCGGTCGTCGGCTCGTCCAGGATGTACGTCGAGGACTTCTCCGCCATGCTGATCGCGAGCTTCAGGCGCTGCCGCTCGCCGCCCGACAGGGTGTTGAGCGGCTGGCCGAGCCGCACGTACGACAGGCCCACGTCGGACAGGCGCCCCAGGACGGCCCGCGCCTGCCCGGTGGAGAAGAACTCGTGCGCCTCCGAGACCGGCATGTTCAGCACCTCGCTGATGTTCTTGCCGCGCAGCCGGTACGTCAGCACCTCGGGGGTGAACCGCTTGCCCTCGCACTCCTCGCACACCGTGGACACCCCGGCCATCATCGCCAGGTCCGTGTAGACGAGCCCGAGGCCGTTGCACTTCGGGCAGGCGCCTTCCGAATTCGCACTGAACAACGCCGCCTTGACGCCGTTGGCCTTGGCGAAGGCCGTCCGGATCGGCCCCAGCAGCCCGGTGTAGGTGGCCGGGTTGGACCGGCGCGAACCGCGGATCGGCGACTGGTCGGCCACCACCACCCCCTCGCGTCCGGACAGATAGCCGTGGATCAGCGAGCTCTTCCCGGATCCCGCGACCCCGGTCACCACCGTGAGCACGCCGAGCGGCACGTCCACGCTGACGTCCTTCAGGTTGTGCAGGTCGGCGCCCTTCACCGACAGGTGGCCGCGGGGGGTGCGCACCGTCTCCCGAAGCCGCGCCCGGTGTCCGAGGTGGCGGCCGGTGAGGGTGCCGGAGGTGCGCAGCCCGGCCACGTCCCCGCTGTAGCAGAGTTGTCCGCCGGCCGTGCCGGCGCCCGGACCGAGGTCGACGACATGGTCGGCGATCGCGATGACCTCGGGCTTGTGCTCCACGACCAGCACCGTGTTGCCCTTGTCGCGCAGTCGCAGCAGCAGGTCGTTCATGCGCTGGATGTCGTGCGGGTGGAGGCCGGTGGTGGGCTCGTCGAAGACGTACGTGACGTCCGTGAGGGAGGAGCCCAGGTGCCGGACCATTTTCACGCGCTGGGCCTCGCCGCCGGAGAGCGTGCCCGAGGGGCGGTCCAGGCTGAGGTAGCCCAGGCCGATCTCGACGAGCGAGTCGAGCAGGCTCCGGAGGTTGGCCAGCATCGGGGCCACGGCGGGATCGTCGATCCGGCGCACGAAGCCGGCCAGTTCGCTGATCTGCATCGACGCGCACTCGGCGATGTTCACCCCGTGGATGCGCGAGGACAGTGCGGCCGCCGAGAGGCGGGTGCCCCCGCAGTCCGGGCACGCGGTGAAGATCACCGCGCGTTCCACGAAGGCGCGGATGTGGGGCTGCATCGATTCGCGGTCCTTGGCCAGGTACAGCCGAGTGATCTTGGTGATCAGGCCCTCGTAGGTGAAGCCGTTCGAACCGGCCTTCACCTTCACCGCGCTCTTGTGGAGGAAGTCGGCCCACTCCTGGTCGGTGAAGTCCTTGAGCTTCGTGTCGGGCGAGTAGAAGCCGGAGTTGGCCATGTTCTGCCAGTACCAGGAGTCCACGGCGAAGCCGGGGACGGTGATCGCGCCCTCGTTGAGTGAGAGGTCGCGGTCGACCAGCTGGTCCACGTCGATGTCCGAGACCTCGCCGACGCCCTCGCAGCGCGGGCACATGCCGTCGGGGTTGTTGAAGCTGAACGCGCTGGAGGTGCCGATGTGGGGCGTGCCGACGCGGGAGTAGATGATCCGCAGCATGGTGTAGGCGTCGGTGGCGGTGCCCACGGTGGAGCGGGAACCCGCGCCCATCCGCTCCTGGTCGACCACGATGGCGGCGCTCAGGTTGTGCAGTCCGTCCACGTCGGGCCGGCCGAGGCTCGGCATGAAGGACTGGATGAAGGCGGTGTACGTCTCGTTGATCATCCGCTGTGACTCGGCGGCGATGGTGCCGAAGACGAGGGAGGACTTCCCGGAGCCGGATACGCCGGTGAAGACGGTGAGGCGGCGCTTGGGGATGTCCAGAGAGATGTCGGCGAGGTTGTTCTCCCGGGCTCCCCGGACCTGGATGACCTGGTGGTTGTCGGCGGCGATGTGCACGGAACTCCTCGAGGTGCGGCGTCTCGGCTAACTCTCTGCCTTTACTCTATACGTTGTACTCTATACGGTGTAGTGAATTAATGGCGATGCTCGGAGGCCGGGACATGGTGAAGGACCGCAGCGGTGCCGGAGACCCGGTGCGCACACTGGAGCTGCTGTGGCGCGAGCCCGGACAGCCGGCGCAACCCGTCCGGCGCGGCCCGCGGCAGGGCCTCAGCGTGGACGCGGTCGTCCGCGCCGCGACCGTGCTCGCCGACGAGGAGGGGCTGGCCGCGCTGACCATGCGGGCGCTGGCGCAGCGGCTCGGCGTGACGCCGATGACCGTCTACACCTACGTCCCCGGCAAGGCCGAGCTGCTCGACCTGATGCTCGACGACGCGTACCTCCACATGGAACGCAGGCCCGCGGGCCCGAAGGAGCCCTGGCAGGTTCACGTGACCCGGGTGGCCGAGGACAACCGGGACCTGATGCTCCGCCACCCCTGGATCGCCGACCTCGCCGTCACCCGCCCGCCCCTGGGACCCGGGGTGATCGGGAAGTACGAGTACGAGCTGGCGGCCTTCGAGGGGATCGGGCTCACCGACACCGAGATGGACGCCGCCCTGACCCACCTGCTCGGCTTCGTGCACGCCAACGCGCTGGCCGCCGCCGATGACGCCGACCACAACCGCCGCCAGAGCCAGGAGGAGTGGTGGGCTGTGAGCGCCCCGCTGCTGGAGCGCGCCCTGGACCCCGACCGCTACCCACTGGCCGGACGCGTCGGCACCGCGGTCGCCGGCTACCACCCCGGGACGATCTGGGCCTTCGGCCTCCAGTGCGTCCTGGACGGTCTCGCCCATCGCCTGGCCTCCCGCCAGGCCCCGTAGCGCAGGCGCACGGGCCGCCGCCGAGGCCGATCCGGCCCGGACGGGTGCCCGGCACTGCCGGCGGGGGGCACCGCCGTCCGGTGTGTCCGGGCTCGAGCAGCGGAAGGGGACGCAGAGGTGGGCCGCCCGGGCCGCCGGCCCCCGCCGGCCGTCTCGGCCGCCACCGCCACCGGGTGGCGTCCGCGAGCTGCGCGCCTTCTCGGAGGTGGCGCTCGGCCGGGGACCGGTGGACGAAGGCCGGTGCGTGCTCCGCCGGCGCGTCGGCCGTGACGGCCGACAGCCGCACGAACCGGCATGGGCTGTGCCTCCGTGCCGGACCGCCCCGACCGCCACGACGCGCCTGTCGACCCCGCCGACGCGCCGGACCGACGACTCCTGATCGAGAGGCGTGTCGGGGCGCGGGCGACCCGTCGCCGTGGTGCGCGTACCGGTCGCCGACGACGTCACGGGCGGCGCCGACCCCGATGCCTCCGGCGCGTCCTGCAGGACGAATCCGTCGATCCGGGCACGGATCCCCGCGGGCACTCCCTCCCACCATCGGCCGCGAGCCTGCTTGCCCATCCCGCCCCCGTCCCCCTGGGGCCCGCTCGGCGCAGGGCCCCGCGCCGCACGGTACGCGAGCTGACCCGGGGGGCCGTCAGGATCTGGTCACAGCACTAGCGGTAGCCGGTGGTGTCCGCCGGGCGGCCGGGGTCCTGGACTTCGACCAGGTAGCGCCAGGCGTCCGGGCGGCTGCCGTCCAGGTCCGTGAAGCCGTAGACCTGTGCCAGCCGGCCGCTGGAGAGGGACTGGCCGTTCCAGCGGGAGACCTCCGGGTCCGCGGCGAGGGCGGCGACCGCACGGCCCACGTACGCGGGGGTCTCGGAGATCGCGAAGTGCGGGACCTCGGCCAGCGCCTCGCGCCAGGTCTCCTCCGTCACGCCGTAGGCGTCGAGCATCATCTCCGAGCGCAGCCAGCCCGGCGTCAGCGCCACCGCCGTCGCCCCGCGCGGCCCCAGCTCGTGCCCGAGCGCGAACGCCATCCGCAGCACCGAGGACTTGGCGATGTCGTAGAAGAAGGAGACCCGGTAGCGGGTCGCGTTGTAGTCGGCGGTGCCGTCCGTCATCTCCACCACCAGACCGCCCGGCTCGCGCAGCAGCAACGGCACCGCGAAATGGCTGGTGATGGCGTGCGTCTCGACCCCCAGCCGCAACAGCCGCAGCCCCTTGTCCAGGTCGTGCTCCCACACCGTGCTGTCCCACTCGAAGAGCAGCTCCCCGCCCCAGATGTCGTTGACCAGCACGTCGAGGCGGCCCTGCTCGGTGTCGATCCGCCCGACCAGCGCCTCCACCTCGTCCGGCACCAGATGGTCGGCGACGACCGCGATCCCCCGCCCGCCGGCCGCCGTGACCAGCTCGGCGGTCTCCTCGATCGTCTCGGGCCGGTCGTATTCCGATCGCCGGCCCCGGGTGCTGCGCCCCGACACGTACACGGTCGCGCCCCGTGCCCCGAGCTGGACCGCGATGCCCCGGCCCGCGCCACGCGTCGCCCCCGCGACGAGGGCCACCCTGCCTTCGAGATCTTCGGCACCTTCGAGAGTCATGCCACGACCCTATGACGGGCCGCCCGTCCGGAGCCCGCCCAACACGAAGACCGTGCCCGGCGACCGCAGCGGACCGCCCGCCGCACCGGCCGGAGGGGCCTGGCGCTCGGCAAGGACGACGGGCGCGCACTTGTCCAACCAGCCGACCTGGCCGCACTGTTGACCGAGCTTCGCTTCGTCCACCAGGTCAGGAGAACCGGCTTGTCGTCGCACACCGCACCCGTCCCGCAGACCCCGTCCGGCCCGGAGACCCCGTACGTGATCGACCCCGCCGGCGGCTGCCCCCACGCCCTCAACGCCCGGCTGCGCGCCGAGCACGGCGCGGTCGCGCGGGTCGTGCTCCCCGGCGGGGTTCCCGGAGTGGTCGTCCTGGGGCACGAAGCGCTGAAGGATTTCCTCGCCCACCCCGAAGCGGCCAAGGACGCACGGCACTTCCCCGCCCTGCACGACGGCAGCATCCCCCGCGACTGGCCCTTGCGGGCGTTCGCCAACGCCCAGGGCATGCACACCGCCGACGAGGACGACCACCGCCGGCTCCGCGCCCTGGTCGGCCGGGCCTTCACGGCCCGCCGGGTGGAACGCCTGCGCCCGCGCGTCGAGGAACTCACCGCCGAGCTCCTCGACGATCTGGAGCGGGCCGCGGCCGCCTCCCCCGACGGGGTCGCCGACCTGCGCGAACACTTCGCGCTCCCGCTCCCGATGAGCGTCATCTGCGAGCTCCTCGGCGTGAACCCCGAGCACCGGGGACGCCTGCACCACCTGTCCAACAAGGTGATCATCGCGACCGACACCGCCCCGGCCGAGGCGATGGCCGCCGTACGGGAGCTCGTCGAGCTCATGGGAACGATCGCCGAGATCCGCCGGGCGGAGCCGGGCGAAGACCTCACCAGCGCCCTGATCGCCGCCCGCGAGGACGACGGCGACCGGCTCAGCGAGGCCGAACTCATAGGCACCATGCGGCTGATGCTCGTCGCGGGCCACGAGACCACCCTCAACCTCATCAGCAACGCCGTCCGCGCCCTGTGCACGCACCGCGACCAGCTCTCCCTCGTCCTGGAGGGCAAGGCGACCTGGTCGGACGTCGTGGACGAGACGCTGCGCTGGGACGGCCCCGTCAGCTGGTTCCCGTTCCGCTACCCCACGAGCGACATGACCGTGGGCGGTACCGTCATCCCGCAGGGCACACCGGTCCTCGCCGGCTACACCGCGGCCGGCCGCGACGAGAACTTCCACGGCCCCGACGCCGACCGCTTCGACATCACCCGCCCGACGGCCGCCCGCAGCCTCTCCTTCGGGCACGGCGCGCACTACTGCGTGGGCGCCCCCCTCGCCCGCCTGGAGGCCACCACCGCCCTGGAGCGGCTGTTCACCCGCTTCCCCGACCTCGACCTCGCCACCCCCGAGAGCGAACTCCCGCACCAGCGCAGCTTCATCGGCAACAGCGTCGAGACGCTCCCGGTCCACCTGCACCGCCCCTGACTCCCGATGCCCGCCGGGACGGGTTCCGGCGGGCAGCAGGTCTGCCGGTCAGCCCAGGGTGAGGGGGCGCTCCGGGGCCAGGTGGGCGGCGATCGCCTGGAGGACGTTCGAGCTGGCGTTCTGGACGGTGCTGCCGAGGCCCTGGGTCGCCACCGTCGCGATGGCCAGCTTGCGGGACGGCAGGTAGGCGACCGTGCCGGCGTAGCCCGCGAAGGACGGGTTCTGCAGGATCCAGGTGTTCTCCACCGGGAGCCCCAAGGCGAACCAGGCGTTCCCCTTGACCTTGACCACGGGCGTGAGCTGCAGCTTGTGCGACTCGGGAGTCAACAGCCTGCCTTCGCCGATGGCCGCGAAGGACTTCGCCATGTCCTCCAGCGTCGCGGTCATCACCGCCCCCTCCGCCACCGTCCACGAGGGGTCCCAGTAGGTGGAGTCCTCGAACACCCCCCGCCCGTTGTCGAAGCCGTGCAGCACCGGCGCTGGGATCTCGGCCCTGGACGAGATGTCGGTCCGGGTCAGTCCCATCGGTTCCAGGACGTTCTCCCGCATCACCTCGCCCAGGGGCCTCTGTTCGACCTTGGCGATGATGTCGCCCAGGAGCACCCAGTTGGCGTGCGAGTAGGCGAAGCCCGAACCGGGCGGCCGCGCCATGGGCCTGGACATGGCGATCCGTACCAGCTCGTCCCCGGTCCAGTGCCGGAAGGGGTTCTTGTAGAGGGCGGCGATGAAGCCCTCGTCCGTGACGTAGTCCGCGTACCCGGAGGAGGCTGACGCCAGCATCTTCAGCGTGATCTCGTCCGCGTGCGGGAGGTCCGGGTGCCAGCGGGAGAGCTTGTCGTCGAGCGAGACCCTGCCCGCGTCCACCAGCTTGAGCAGCTCGGTCGTCATCAGCGGGATCGCGACCGACCCGATGCGGAACCGCATGTCGGTCGTCGCGGGGAAGCCCGTCATCGTCTCCCCGGCCGCGGCGGCCGAAACCCGCTCGCCGTCGACCCACACCCCGGCCATCGCCGCGGTGAGCCTGTACGTCTTCAACGCGTCCGAGACCTGTCGCGCGACGAACTCCTCCGTGTCGTCCGGCAGACAGCTGCCACCCCGGGAGACCTGGCCGGCCGGGCACGGCGCGGCGGCGCTCCCGGCGCGGACGGCGGTCCAGCCGCCCGCCAGTGAAGCGCCCAGCAGCAGGCTGCCCAGACAGGCGGCGGTGAAGGTCCGGTAGCGTCGCACGGCGTGCCTCCCTTGCGAGTCGAAGGCGAAGGCCCCCCGCCGGGGCGGGACTTCCCGATCCTGCCGGGCCCGCGCCGCCCGGCAGCGGACGCCACGGGCTCGACCGACACGATCTGACAGACACGTCCGAGCGATCGCCGGCCTGGTCCCGGCAGGCTAACCGGCGGCCCCGCCCGCCGCATGCCGGAGCAGCTCCACGGGTGACGCCGCCGACGACACCTCCGGGCCGCCCGCCGGACACAGGCGCGGAGGGTCAGCCAGGGGCCCGGACGCGGACCTCCACCGCGTGCCAGCCCGTCGCCCCGTCCGGCACGGTCCCCGCGCGGACCCCCGTCTGGACGGCGCCCGTCCCGTCCACCGCCCGGACCTCCAGCGTGTGCAGGCCCGCCGTCGCCTCCCACGTCCACACCCACTGCCGCCACGTGTCCACACCGTCCGCCGCCCCGAGCCGTGCCTCCTGCCAGGGGCCGCCGTCCACCCGTACCTCGACCCGCCGGATCCCCCGGTGCTGCGCCCACGCCACCCCCGCCACCGCCACCCGGCCCGGTCGCAGGGCCGCGTACGGGCGCGGGGTGTCGATCCGCGACTGCGTCTTCACGGGGGCCTGCTGCGCCCAGGACCTGCGCACCCAGTACGCGTCGTAAGCGGCGAAGGTGGTCAGCCGCAGGTCGCTGAGCCATTTGCAGGCGGAGACATACCCGTACAGGCCCGGTACGACCATCCGGACGGGGAAGCCGTGCGCGAAGGGCAGCGGCGCGCCGTTCATCCCCACGGCCAGCAGAGCCGCCCGCCCGTCCATGACCGTCTCGACGGGCGTGCCCAGCGTCATGCCGTCGACGGAACGGGCCACGAGCTGGTCGGCCGGGCCGCCGCGGGACGGGGGCCGCACCCCGGCTTCGCGGAGCAGGTCCGCGAGAGGAACGCCGAGCCAGCGCGCGTTGCCCGCGTACGGGCCCCCGACCTCGTTCGAGACGCAGGTGAGGGTGATGTCGTGCTCGACCAGGGGGCGGGCGAGCAGCTCCCGCAGGTCGAGGGTGAGGGGACGCGAGACCCCCTCGCCGTGGATGCGCAGCCGCCAGGTGTCGGCGTCCACGCGGGGCACGACCAGCGCGGTGTCCACCCGGTAGAAGTCCCGGGCGGGCGTCAGGAAGGGGCCGAGCCCGGGCACCCGCAGGTCCGCGCCGGCCGGCACCGGCGGTGCGGGCACGTCGGGACGGGGGAGGACGAGGCGGACCCTGGAGGCGGTCGCCCCGGCGGAGCCGTGGGCGCCCAGGCGCCGTCCGGCGAGACCGGCCGCGGCCGACACCGCCAGGACGCCGACGACCAGCCTGCCGAAGCCGCGCCGGTCCATCGCCCGGCCGCCGCCGGCGGGCGCCCCCGCCGGTCGGGGCCGCGTGGCCGCGGTGCCCAGCAGCCACAGCACGCCGGCCGCCGCCAGTCCCCCGGCGAGCGAGGGCAGCGCGTCCTGCCGGACGGCCTGCGGACGGCTGAGCGCGGCCGCGGCCCCCAGCAGAGCGCAGCCGCCCGCGACCGCGATCCCGGCGGGCAGGCTGCGTACGGCGAGCAGCCCGGCCCCGGCCGCGACCGCGGCGAGGACGGCGATGATGCCGAGCGTCAGCACCGCTTTGTCGGCGGTGCCGAACAGGGCGATGGCCCACTCGCGGACGGCCGTGGGAGTCAGATCGACGGCGGCCGCGCCGACTGCGGCCACCGGGGTGGCCTCGGGCCGGACCGCCGCCGCGACCAGCTCCGCCACCGCGAGGCCGGCGAACGCGCCGACGACGCCGCAGGCGGCGCCCACCGCTCGCCGCGGCCCCCGGGAGCCGCTTCGGTCTGCCCTCACACCGCCAGTCTGCCCCGGGCCGCGGCGCGGCGCGTCGGCGCCACGGGGGAGCGGAGCCTGTCAGTGCACGGGCGACGGCGGCACCCAGCGCCCGGTGCGCGGCGCCTTCACCCCGTAGTCGCCCTTCAGCTCCGCCGGGATGGCGTGGTGCATCACCCTGCCCCGGGTCAGGGAGGCCAGCTCGAAGCCGGAGAGCAGCGAGCCGGCCTTGTCGAGCGCCCACTCCGCGTACGGGCTGCTGTCCTCGATGGTCTCCAGCAGCCCGAGGAACACCGGCACCGCCTTGGCCGCGGTGTCCCAGGCAGTGCGCGGGATCTCCAGCCAGTCGCCGATGGTGTCGCCCACGAGGAACCGGACGGTGGCGGGGACCATCGGGTCGAAGAGAGTGCCCGGGACCACGTCCTCGTACATGCGCATCAGCTGGGCGTTGAGGCGGACCCCCTCGGGCGAGGGGCCGAGGTTGCGCAGGAGGTAGAGGTCGCAGTAGTCGCGGGCCTCGGTGAGCGTCTCCGGCACCGCCGACATGTCGCAGCCCAGCATGGCGCCCACGACCCGCCAGGCGTAGAAGTAGGCCTCGGCGCCGTCCTCGCTCATGTGGATGCCGAGCCGGTGCATGGCGTCCAGGACCAGCAGCGAGAAGCAGATCTGCCCCCCGATCATGTCCTCCTGGCAGATGGGCACGCCGTCCTTCTCGACGTCCCAGTGGCCGCCGTGGCCCAGGTGGTGGCGGACCGCCGCGTGCAGCAGCCGTACCTTCTGCGCCGCCGGGATGAACTTGCTTCCCTCCGCGAAGGAGTTGGTCTGCATGAGGTAGGTGACGAACTGCCCGGTGTTGGCCATCCGGCGCGAGGGGTACGCCATGGAGTGCGTCGAGGCCAGCAGCCGCGAGAGCCGGGGGATCGCATAGGTCGCGGGCATGGCCGCGAAGGACAGACCGGTGTTGATGTGGGCCGCGTTGTCCATGAAGAACAGCCTGGCCTGCTCCATCACGTCCCAGTCCACCCAGCTCGGGGGCATGGCCGTCGCCTCGAAGTAGGCGCGCGCGGACTGCGGGAGCTGCTCGGGGAGCTTGTCGCCGGCGGTGGTGAAGAACCGCATGAGGGTGTTGAGGTCGCCGACCTCTTTGCGGCGGAACATCTCGGCGACGGTCTCGTCGGCGAGCGGATCGCCCTGCGTGCTCAGGGCGTCGAGGGCGGCGTGGTCGTAACGGGGTCGCGCCGGGGCGGTCTTTGGTGCGTTGGCGTTCACGTCGATCGTCCTTGTCGTCTTCTTCGGGTGCGTGGCTGCGGGGAAGGGGTGCGCCGATCGGCTAGAGGGAGCGGTCGGCTGCGGTCGCGGCCAGCCCGCTCAGCGCGGACCGGGCCTCCGCGGGCATCGAGGCGAGGTCCAGCGCGGCCTCGGCCCGGCCGATGCGCTCGCGGATCATGTCCTCCACCCGCTGCCTGGCCCCGCACCGCTCCATCAGCTCGCGCACCGACGCGGCCTCTTCCCCGCCCAGCTCCGGGTTGCCGACCAGCTTCGCGAGCAGTCGGCGGTCGTCGGGTCCGGCCGCCGCCACGGTCAGGGCGAGCAATGCCGTGGGCTTGGCGTCCCGCAGGTCGTCCAGGTTCGACTTGCCGGTCCGTGCGGGATCGCCGAACGTGCCCAGCAGGTCGTCGCGCAGCTGGAAGGCCTCCCCGAGGGGGAGGCCGTAGCCGGAGAAGGCGTCCAGGAGGGCACCGGGGCCGCCGCCCAGGGTGGCGCCGAGGTGCAGGGGCCGCTCCACCGTGTACTTGGCCGTTTTGAAGCGGGCGACCTCCAGGGACTCCGCCACCAGCGGTTGCCGGTCCGCTCCCGCCGCGGTGCGCAGGACCTCCAGGAACTCGCCCGCCATCGTCTCGCGGAGCAGCGTGGACCAGAGGGGGACGGTCCGGGCCAGATACGCGCCCGGCAGCCCGCAGGAGGTGAAGACGTGCCCGGCGTACCCCATCAGCAGGTCGCCGAGGATCATCGCAAGGGCGGTGGCACGCTGCCCGTTGGCGGCGAAGGCGGCGTGAGCGGTGAGCTGCCCGTGCCGCATGCGGCTGTCGTCGATGATGTCGTCGTGGGTGCAGGCCGCCGCGTGGACGAGTTCCATGGCGGCCGCGGCCCGGATCACCCCTTCGCAGTCCGGCTGGCCCGCCGCCCGCCACCCCCAGTACAGGAACGCTGCCCGGATGCGCTTGCCCTGGGCCAGTGAGCGACGTAACTGCTCCGACAGCGGCGTGAGTTCGGCGTGCAGGCCGAGCAGGGCCCGCTCCTCGTCGTCGGCCAGCCGGACCAGCACCTCGTCGATGCGCTCCTTGAAGCCGGTGTGGTCATGCACAGGGGCGGCCCTCGGAGGCGGTCTGCTGCGCGGCGCGGCGGGCCATGGTCTCCAGGTAGTTCTCGCTGCCCATGCCCGCCCGGCGGGTGGCCAGTTCGCCGCGCTTGCGCAGCTCCACCACACCGTCCGTGAGCAGTTCGCGCAGGTCGGCACGGCGCAGTGCGTCCTGCGCGCGGTCGGCGGTCTGCCGCAACTGGTCGAGGGCCAGGTCGGCCACCCCTGCGGCGAGCAGCGTCAGCAGTTCCAGGGACGCGGCGGCGGAGCCGGCGCCCGCCGGCCGCTCCTGCTGCTGCCGCTCCTGTTCCCGCTGGTACGCGGACTGGTCGTGTTCGGTCTGGGACATGCTCGGGTGCACTCCTGGTCGCGTCGCGCCTCGTGGCATCGGCAAGGGGCGGCCACCGGATCGCTCCGGTGGCCGCCCCTTGGTCTTCTCCGGGCCAGTGAACCGACTGCCGTCCCCCCGCGACGAACCGCGGCCCGCCATCTCCCCCGCACGAGCGTGGACTTTCCTCCTCGCGGGTGATCGTCCCGGCATCGGGCGATCATCTCCGCTCCAGGTGGTGTACGCCGAGTCCTTCTCAGCCGGTGGCCGCCGCCGGCGGGAGGGCCGCCGCGACCGCCGCGGCCAGCCGGTACGGGTTCCCGCTCGGCCGGTCCGGATGCCGGGTGGTCCGCCCGGCCCACTCCTCCTCGAAGGCGTGCCAGTCGATCTCCCGCGGGGCCGCCCCGCGGACCAGCGACTCGTCCAGCGCCGCGAAGTAGGCCGTCCACCTTCTGGCGTACAACTCCGAGATCAGGCCGCTCCATTCGCGGTTCGCGTAGTCGTGCAGGAACCCGCCCTCGCTCGTGCTGCGCCGGCCCCACACGCTGAGGAGCGTGCGGGCGTCGTACTCGTACCGGTCCTGCTCGGCCCGGTCGGCCCCCCAGGAGCGGGCCCGGGAGAGCCACGTCCCGAGGAGGAGGTTGGGGTCGGATCCGGTCACCTGGTCCAACAGCCGCATCCCGTCCTGCCATTCGGCCGTCAGGGCGCGGAAGCGGGTCAGGTCCTTGGCGTCGTAGGCCGCCTTGATCTTCGGCAGCAGCACCCGCGAGTGGTTGGCGAGGGCCTGCCGGGCGGTGTCCACGAGGTCGAAGCGGTAGGCGCTGGAACCGCGCAGCGCCGGGTCCACCTTCAGGAGGTGGTCCAGCGCGCGGCGCACCGAACCGGCCGGATAGCGCATCGACCTGGGGCTCCAGTACGCCGCCCCCACCGAGGACAGGCTCGGCCGGGCGCTGAACAGGCTGTCCTGCGACTCCGACCACAGCCCCGAGGAGGTGCTGTACGGGCCCTTGCGGAGCTCCTCCCAGGCGGCGGCGGCCTCGGCGTCGGGCCGGCCGTACCGGCGGGCCGCGAAACCGGCGAACCACGCGCGCTGGTCGACCGGCCCGGGATCCCAGGCGAGGTCGGTGAACAGGTCGAAGGCCGCCGGGTTGGTCCCGGTGGCCTCCGGCAGGTAGGCGATGCCCGTCAGCGCGCTGTTGCTCTTGGCGCGCCAGGGGCCGAAGCGTTCCAGCCACACCGAGGTGTTGGCTCCGATCGTGGTGTGCCCGCCGAAGTTGTAGATGGTGCCCATCGCGTACGGGGCGCCGCCCCAGCGCTTCTCGCGGTCCAGCCGGTTGTAGCGGTCGGACAGCCCGTCCAGGATCAGCAGCTTCGAGGTGTCCACCCCGGCCAGCAGCTCCGCGGTCGGATCGTCCTGCCAGCCCAGTACGGCCCACAGCGCACCGGGGTGGGCGGCGTGCAGGGCGTCCTGGACGGCGCCCGCCGCCTCGCCGACGTCGACGGAGCCGGTCCGGCCGCCCTCGTGCAGGGGGCTCATCCGGTACATCGCGCTGTCCCCGAACACCGTGCGCTGTTCCGCGTAGTAGGCGGCGGCCAGCTTCGCGAAGACCGGGGAGGCCGGATCCAGCCAGTCCGGGCGGTCGAAACCCGCCCAGTCGCCCTGCGCGACCGTGGCCGCACCGGCGTTGCGGGCGGCGAAGCCGGGCGGCACGGTGCCGAAGTAGCCGGGCAGCACCGGCGTCATGCCGAGCCCGCGCAGCTGCTCGGCGATCCGCCCGCCGAGCTCCGCGCGCCGGCGCATCAGCCGCTCGGACACCGGCCCGCCGAAGCCGCTCAGGTTCTGCAGCAGCCACCAGCTCTGGTGGCCGGGGCCGGGGATCCACTGCCGCAGCTCCTCGGCGGAGTATCCGAACCGCTGGAGCGCCCGGTAGTACGGGTACTCCGCCCCGACCTGCACGAACACCTCGTTGATGCCGTGCAGGGCGAGCAGGTCGATCTGCCGCTGGTGCTCCTCGAAGGTGCGGTACGGGCCCGAGTACCCGTCGTCGGTGTCGTTGAGGGCGTACCGGTGCGGGACCTGCGCGGTGCGGGTGACCGGTGCCGGTACCGCCGGCAGCCGGGCCGGCAGCATGCCGATGCTGTCGCCGGGCCAGCCGATGTCGGCCCCGGCGACGTGCTGGAGGTACCAGCCGACGCCCGTGAGCAGGGTGGCTCCGGTGCTGCCGCGCACGGTGATCGCCCCGGCGGTCCCGGACACGGTGAAGGTGTCGGGTCCGGCGGCCGGGTCGGGCACCAGGGTGAACTGCCGCGCGTGCCGCGGGAGCAGCCGTTGCAGGGAGGCCCGGGCGGGCGCGGGGTCGAAGGTGCCGGCCCGCCGCGGCTGCGCGGGCGCTCCGGCCCGCACCGGGAGCCGCGCGTCGGTCGCCGCGACGGCACGTGCGGGCGCCCCCGCGTCCGGGGCGGTGGCCCCGGGCGCGGGTCCCGCGCAGATCACGGCCAGCAGCGCGGCGGGGAGCGCGGCCAGCGAGAGCGGGCGGGCGGCGGGCAGCCGGCGTCCGCGCCGTGGCATCGGCCGAGGGTTCGGGTTCGGCTCGGGGGTCGGGGCCGGGGTCGGGGTCGGGGTCGGGGTCGCGTCGCTCATACGTCGGCCCGGCCTCAGACCGGCAGGGACCAGGCCTGGTCGACCCGGTGGTCGCCGCAGGGGGTCAGCCGCAGCCGCTCGGCGGGCGCGTCGGGGGTGGCGGCAGCGGCGGGCGCGGTCAGGCACAGGCCGCTGACCTCCTCCACCAGGGCCCCGTCCCGGCGGTGGGACCAGCTCTGGCCGTGCTGCCGGTTCTGCCGCGGCGCGCAGTCGGCCAGCTCCACGGAGCCGTTCCTGCCAGCCGACAGGCATTCGCCGGCGAGCCGCAGGCGGGCGTCGTCGCCCAGGATCCACCGCTGGTCGGGGGCTCCGGTGCAGGCCGCCATCACGACCGCGCCGACGCCACTGGTGTTCGCCCCGTCCGCGCAACGGGCGCCGTCACCGACGATCTGCCCGGTCGGCACGGCTTCGGCGCAGCCGCGCGGGCTGAGCCGCCACACGGCGGTGTCGTGGCCGGCCAGCCTGCCTGTCAGCGCGTCGGAGACCTCGGTGCGCGCACCGCTCCACAGGTCCTGGGCGTCGGCCGTGCAGTTGTTCAGGCCGACCTCGTCGAGCGGGACCCGGATGTCGCGGGTGTTCGCCGAGCGGTTCAGCACGGCCACCGCCCGGTCGCCGTCGGCGAGGGGGCGGACCAGGATCTCGAAGGTGGCGTTGGAGGAGACCACGGAGCCCTGTCGCCCCATCGGGTCCTGGTCCAGCGCGATCATGCGGGTGTTGCCGAGGGCGGCGAGCCCCGCCGGGGTCAGCTTCGAGACCTCGGAGGACAGGATGAAGGGGGCCGCCATCATGGCCCAGAGGGCGACCTGGCTGCGGCTCTCGGCGGCCGTGAGGCCGGGTGCGCCCGCCAGCAGGAAGTCGGGGTCGTTCCAGTTGCCGGGGCCGGCGTACCGGCCGAGCCAGCGGTTGTATCCGTAGTTGCCCAGGACCGAGCTCCACCGGGAGGTGGCGGGAGCGGCCGGGTTGTAGACCTTGATGTCCTTCCCCTCGCGCCACAGCTGGCCGGTCTCGCCGACCCAGCCGAGCACCCTGTGCCAGTCCGGGCTCCCCCACTCGCCCTGCTGGAAGTAGGCGGGTGCGGAGGCGGACAGGACCATGTCCCGGCCGCTCTCGCGCAGGGCCTTCGCGACGCCGTTGTAGGCGTCCCGGTAGGCCTGCTCCTTCGTGCGGCCCTCCGGCACCCACAGGTTGCAGCCGTCCATCTTGACGTAGTCCACCTTCCAGGAGGCGAACTGCCGTGCGTCCCGGGCGTAGTGGTCGGGCCCACCGCCCTGGGGGGCGCCGCTGCCCGGGTACTTCTCGCACGTGAGCGAGCCGGCGTCCTGGTAGATGCCGAACTTCAGGCCCTTGGCGTGCAGGTACTCGCCGAGCCAGGCCATGCCGTGCGGGAACTTGGCGGTGTCGACCACCAGGTTCCCCTGCGCGTCGCGGCTCTTGGTCATCCAGCAGTCGTCCACGGTCACCGTGTCGTAGCCCTTGGCGGCGAGCCCCGTCGACACGAGCGCGTCGGCGTTGGCGACCACCTTCGCCTCGTCGATGTCGCACATGTAGTGCGCCCAGTTGTTCCAGCCCATGGGAGGGGTGAGCGCGAGCGGGGTGTCCGAGGTCGCCCGGGGCTCCGCCGCCACCGGGGCGGGGGAGAGCGCGAGGGCGAACAGGGCGGCCGCGGTCAGACAGGGGAGCGTTGCGCGCAGGCGAGGCGGCACTGGGTCTCCTTGACGTGGGGGCAGTCGTGGGCCCAGTGCAGCGAGGCGACTACTCAGTGTCAACGCAAGTCGCTCGTTGTCGTCCGATGACCAGCAATATGGCTGCAATCAACGTCACACGAAAGAGTTGATACAACGTATGATACGGTGTATCCATGCCGAGGAGATCCGACGCACTGGACCGTGCCACCCCCGAGGCCATCGCCGTTGCCGCCCTGCGGATCCTCGACGAGGAGGGGCCGCAGCGCCTGAGCTTCCGCACCCTCGCCGACCGCCTCGACGTCTCCCACGCCACCGTCCAGCGCCGCTGCACGGACCTCGCCGGCCTGCTCGACCTGTGCACCGAGCACCTGGCCGCACAGCTTCCCGAGATCCCCGCCGGCACCGACTGGGCCGAGGCCGCCGAGCAGCGGTTCCGCGCGCTGTACCTGCTGCTCACCGCCCACCCCGGGCTGCTCGTCCTGCGCGGCGGCCGTCCCTGGCTCGGCCGGCAGCTGCTGGCCCGGCTGGTCGAACCGGCCCTCGCCGACAGTGTGGCGGCAGGGATGACCGTCACCGAGGCGATCACCGCATACCGCCGCATGTACCTCCTCACGCTGGGCAGCGCGGCTTTCGTGGACCATCGCGATCCGGCCACCGCCGCCTCCGCCTCGCGCGCCGCACTGGCCGCGCTCGACCCCGAGGAGTTCCCCGTGCTCTCCGGCGGACTGCCCGACGTACTGCCGGTCCTGACGGACCACGAGGTGTACTACGGCGCCCTGCGCCAGCTGATCGAGGCCGCCCGGCCCACCACCTGATGGGGAGAGACGACCATGGAACGTCCGCAGCAGCTCGACTACGCCGCCGTGCGCGCCGCCGCCGCGCGGATCGACGGCGGGGTGCGACCCGTCACGGTGGCGCCCGCTGCCGACGGCGTCTGGTACGCGCTGGAACACCTCCAGCACACCGGCAGCTTCAAGGCGCGCGGCGCCCGCAACTTCCTCGCCGCGCACCACGAGGCCGGCACCCTCCCGGCCGCCGGCGTCACCATCGCCTCCGGCGGCAACGCCGGGCTCGCCTGCGCCTGGGCGGCCCGCGCGCTGGCCGTGCCCGCGACGGTCTTCCTGCCCGCCAACGCCCCGCGCGTGAAGGTGGAACGGCTGCGCGGCTACGGGGCCGACGTCCGGCTCGTCGGCGACCGGTACGCCGAAGCGCTCGCCGCCTGCCAGGAGTTCGCCGCCGGGAGCGGGGCGCTGAGCAGCCACGCGTACGACCATCCGCTCATCGCGGCCGGCGCCGGAACCCTGCTCGACGAGATCCGCGACGCCCTGCCCGGGCTGGACACCGTGGTCGTGGCAGTCGGCGGCGGCGGCCTGTTCGCGGGGGTGGCCACCGCCGCGCGCGAACACGGCGTACGGGTCGTCGCGGCCGAACCGGAGAACTGCCGGGCCCTGAACGCGGCCCTGGAGGCGGGCCGGCTCGTCGACGTGGCCGTGGACTCCGTGGCGGCCGACTCGCTGGGGGCCACCCGCGTCTCGGCCGACGCGCTGACAGCCGCGCAACGCAGGAACGTGACGTCGGTCCTCGTCCCCGACGAGGCGATCACGGCGGCTCGGCGCGCCGTCTGGGAGGAGCACCGGATCGTGGTCGAGACCGGTGCGGCCACCGCCCTGGCGGCCCTGCGCGAAGCGCCGCAGCCGCTGGGGAAGCGGGTCGCCGTCATCCTGTGCGGGGCCAACACGGATCCGCGGGACCTGACGGAACCCGCCACCTGAGGCCGTCAGCCGCCGAACGCCGCCGGTCGCCGGCCGGCCGTCGGCCGCAGTCCGCAGTCCGCCGTGCGCCGTTCGCCGGCCGCGGGTCAGGCGTCGCCGTCGTCCTCGCCCTCGCGGACGACCACGACCGTACCGGCGGAGTACTGCACGACCTGCTGGCTCACCGATCCCAGCGACGCTCCCTTGAAGCCGCCGTATCCGCGGGTCCCGACCACCGTCAGGTCCGCCTCCTGCGAGGCGTCCACCAGGACCTGCGCCGGCGACCCCTGCTCGACGCGGCGGAAGACCGGCACGCCGGGGGAGGCGCCGACTGCGGCGATGACGGTGTCCGCCAGCTTCCGGCGGGCCGCCTCCTCGGCCGACACCGCCTCCTGCTCGGCGAACCGGGCCTGCGCCATGCCGATCGCGAAGGGACTGCTGTTCCGCTCCCAGGCCATGACGGCGTGCACCCGGCCTCCCACCAGCCGGGCCTGCTCCACGGCCCAGCGCACGGCCTCCTGGGAGTGGTGGGAACCGTCCACGCCGACGACGATCAGGGGCTCGATGGTCTGCTCACCCACGGTATGTTCCTATCGTTCCGCCCGGAAAGTCGATCTTCTCCCTGTATACATGCAACGCCGGGCCGGCCTCGAACGACGATCGTTGCGGCGAGTGACGACTTTCGAGGACAGCCCGCGGCCCGCGTCCCTTGCGAGGGTGTGAGCGTCCAGGCGATCGCCGCCGGACGCGAAGCGACTTGGAGGAACGGGCGTGGCTCAGCGCAAGGGTTGTCTGATCGGCTGCGGCGTGGCGCTGGTGCTGGGCATAGGAGCCGTCGTCGCGGTGGTCTTCGGTGTGGGGAAGATCGCCGACATGGCCGACAAGAGCATGGTCGACCCCGCGGTCTACGAGGAGGTGAGGACCGGCGACGCGGAGGGCGACGTCCGCGCCAAACTCCCCTCGGGCGAGAGCTTCGTCAAGAGCGCCCTCAAGGAGGGCGGACCGGTCGAGCCCGAGGGCAGCACGTGCGCCTGGTACATCTCCACCGGCGACGCCGAGATGGGCAAGGAGACGGTGGTCCGCTTCTGCTTCAAGGACGGCAAGCTCGCGGAGAAGACCAAGTACCCGATGAAGTAGGCGCGTCAGCCGCCCCCGTGGCCGGCGGCCGACGCGAGTACGGCCGCGTTGCGGATGTCGCGGGGTGCCCGACCGTCCCAGCGCCGCACCGCCCGGCGCAGCGCGCGCATGTCGCTGTACCCGACCCGGGCCGCGATCGCCTGCAGCGGCAGGTCGGTGCCGCGCAGCAGCTCCATGGTCCGCTCCTGGCGCACGGACTCGACCTCCTCGCGCCAGGTCGTACCGAGCTCCCGCAGCCGCCGTTGCAGCGTGCGCGGGCTCATCGCCAGCCGCCCCGCCACGTGCTCCAGGCTCACGGCGTCCTCCCGGAAGGCGCCGGCGAGAACCATCCGGAAGCTGTCCTGCCAGAGCATGACCGGCTGGGCGGCCGCCAGGGTCAGCCGCGCCTGCTGCGCCAGGAGGCGGTCCAGCCCCGGCTGCGCCTTGGGCAGCGGCGCGCGTACGTCGTCGTCGTGGAAGGTGATCGAGTTGTACGGTGCCTCGAAGTCGACGCGGGCGGCGCCGAAGAACTCCGCCAGCCGGCGGTACCCGCCGGTCGCGCCGTGCGTGACGGACACGCGCAGCGCGGCGAGGGGCCGCCCGGCCGCGGCCCGCGCACGGGTCAGGAACATGGCCAGCGCGAACCAGTCGATGGCCTCCACCACGTCCGGCCCCCAACTGCCCGTCGCGTGCCGGATGGTGAAGCTGCGCCCGTCCTCCTCGACGAGGAGCTTCTCGTGTGCCGGGTCGCCGATGACGGCGCTGTACTCCACCACCTGCTTCAGGGACTCCCGGAGGGTGGGCCCGCTGGTGACCAGATAGTCCCACAGCCCGAACGTGCCGATGGGCGCCTCGTCGGCGAGCAGCGCGCCGACCGCGGTCCCCGGCTCCGTGAGTGTCAGCTCCTCCCACACGGCCAGCGCCGACGGGGTCGAGACCCGGGCCAGTTCGTTGCCCAGCACCTCGGGGCCGAGGTCGTGGAACCGGGCGAACCTGCCCATGTCCCCGCCCGACCGGCGCAGGGCGTCGACGATGAACCGCGCGAGGTGCACGGAGATGGTGCCGTGGGCGTGGTGAGGCTGCATAGGGCCGGTGAGGCTACCATCCCTTCGCGCGAACTCGCCCCGTCCATCGCGCAGCTTGGCGCCCCGACGTCCCCGCACGGCGCATAACGCGCCTTGCCGGAACGCCGCCGCCGCCCCGTGGCGCCGGGGGTCCCCTCCCTGACGCGCGCAGGGCCTTATGAACGCCCGAGGCCCCTGCCTACGGTGGCGACGATCACGGGGACGCGGATCGAACTCCGGCCGTGCGCGTGCCGTGATCCGTACGACACCACCGAGTCGAAGGATCCGACGTGACGTTCTCACCTGCCCACTGGCAGAAGCGCCTCGACGCGTTGCGCGCCGTCCACCACGTTCCCGGCGCCACCCTCGCGGTGTTCGCCGACGGACGGATCCACGAACTGGCGAGCGGCCTCCTGCACCGCGGAACCGGGGTGGAGGTCACCACCGACTCGGTGTTCCAGCTCGGCTCGATAGCCAAGATCTACACCGCCACGCTGATCATGCAACTCGTCGACACCGGCCGGCTGGACCTGGACACGCCCGTCGCCGAGATCCTCCCGGAGTTCACTCCGGGCGCCGCACCCGGGGCGGGCAAGGAGATCACCGTACGCCGACTGCTCAGCCACACCAGCGGCCTCACCTGTGACTTCACCTACGACAGCGGGCGCGGCGACGACTGCCTGGCCGCATATGTGCGGGCCGCCCGCGACGTGGCGCTCGACTGCCCGCCCGGCACGGCCGTCTCCTACAGCAACGTCGGCTACAACGTCCTGGGCCGCATCGTCGAGGTCGTCGCCGGACGCACCTGGGACCAGGCCCTGAAGGAACGGATCGTCGCCCCTCTGGGCCTGACGCGCACCATGACCCTGCCCGAGGAGGCGCTGGCCTTCCGCACGGCGATGGGCCACCTTCCGGGCGATGGCCGGGAACCCGAACCGGCGCCGGCCTGGGACATGCTGCCCCGCTCGGCCGGACCCTACGGCCGGGTCCTCGCGAGCGCGGCCGACGTGCTGCGCCTGGCCAAGATGCACCTCGACGGCGGCGCAACCGCGGACGGCACCCAGGTCCTGGGCGCCCGTGCCGTCGCGGCGATGCAGCGGTGGGAGGTCGACGTCCCGGACCGGTGGACGGTCGGCGCGGACGGCTGGGGGCTGGGCTGGTCGCTCTACGACTGGCACGGAGTCCCGGGATACGGGCACGACGGCGCCGCCATCGGCCACTACGCCTACCTGCGCGTCATCCCCGGCGCCGACGTCATCGTCGTCCTGCTGACGAACGGCGGCGATGCCCGCCGCCTCTACGCCGACCTGTTCCGCGAACTCCTCGCTGACCTCGCCCACATCCGGATGCCGCCCCCCTTCGCACCACCCGTGCATCCGCCGGCCGTCGACATGACGCCGCTGCTCGGCACGTACCGGCGCGAGGGCGTCCTCATCACGGTCGACGTCGCCCCCGACGGCACCCCGCAAATGCGCTACGAGTTCGTCGACGGCATGCGGGACTTCTCGCCGCCCCTGGAGATGGACCTCGTCCCGCTCAGCGCGACGGTCTTCGCCGCGACCGCCGCCGGCCCCTACGTCAGCGAGGACTGGATGCCCGTCGTCTTCGCCGCCCTCGTCGACGGGACACCCTGCTGTTACATCGGCATGCGCTGCGCCCCCAGAACGACCTCCGTCTAGGGCCCTCTTTTCGGATCGGGCCGGATCAGGGAGCGGCGTACGGTGCCGTGCAACGCAGGGCGGAGGAGGAAGTCCATGCGGAGGATCGAACGACGGCAACGCGGCGGGTCGCGGCGCGTTGCGGGGCGTCGCGAGCCCGGCAAGATCCGGAAGAGAGGTCCGGGTGTCCTGGGTCGTTCCCGAGGAGGGCTGACCACGAAGAGCACCTCCGCAGGAGCGAGCTGGAGCGAACGGTCGCGGTCGCAACGGTTCTGCTCTGGCGCCGTTGACGAGGCTCAGTCGAGAAGGCGCATCACACGCCCCGAGCCAGCAGCCCGTCCGCGGTGTCGAAAAGCGAAGGACTGCCCTTCCTCCAAGGCAACAGGCCGTTCAAGCGTGATCGTCGCCTCGCCCCAGTGGAGCGGGTGCAAGACATCCGATCCCCTGGTAAGCGTCAGGTCTCCTGCTACAGCGGCAGTGCCGAAGTGGAAGTGGAGTCGTTCACCGGTGCGCACTTCAGCCGCACCTTGTTGCTCGGACAAGAGCGTGATGTCCGCGGCAAAACTACTGTGTCCGCCCATTGAGCCAGGTGCCGCCAGCACCTGCCCCCGCTCTACCTCGCCGGCCGCCGTCCCACGTATCAACAGGCCCGCGTTCATGCCCGCACTCGCCTCGTCGACGTACCGACCAAAAGCTTCGATCTGTTCGACGGTGACGAGCGCGGTCCCACCGGAACCGACGATCTCCACCGCATCGCCCTTACGAACCCGCCCGCGCTCGATCAGGCCGGTCAGTATGACCGCCTTGCCATGGTTCTGCCAGAAGAGATCTCCGACATACATCAGGAACGGCTTGCCCGGTGCTTCCATCTGGGCTCCTCCCCAACGACCAGCCCCCAGCGGACCGGCGAGGTCAACAGTGATCACTGGCCGCCGTGTGCCCGATCGGTGCTGCGTCCCATCGGACAGGCCCTGAGGGCTGTCCCGGACACAGGGCTGAGGGGTGGTTCGGCGTCGAGTGCGGTGTGTCGGCGGTGGCGGCGGTAGGCGTGAAGGAAGTCTGCCAGTGGCCGTCCGCTCGTTGGCGAAGACGCAGGGCTGCAGGCAGGCCCGTTCATCGAGCAGGCTGTGTGCCTCGGCCGCGCCGCCCGAGCCGCAGCCGGATGTCCCGCTCTCGCGGCGGCCCCGGCGGCGGCACCGCTCCCTCGCACTCTCCGAAACCGCGTCTGCGTCGCCCGGTACCGCGATCCATGCCGGGCCTGAGCGCCGCCTGCTGCCGCAGTCTGTGGACCAGTGCCTTCAGGCGCGCGTGCTCCCCGCTGTCCTGCTTCACGGCAGGCCGGCTTCTGAGACAGCGTGGACGCTGCCGCTGCCGTTCGCAGTGCTCGGGGCATGCGCCGGGAGACGCCGTACGGCCGGGACACAGAGAAGCGCGAGAGCGGTGGGGACCGCGATGACCGTCATCGCGTACAGAGTGGGCCGCACGCCGAGGGATTCGGACACCGGGCCGGCGAGCACCAGACCGACCGGCATCAGTCCGGCCGACAGCAAGTGGTCGTAGGAACTCACGCGGGACAGAGCATGCTCGGGCACGTGTGTCTGCAGCGCCGTCTCCCACAGGACGAAGAAGAGAGAAACGGCAACGCCGGTGACCGCTTCGAGGACCGCGATCAAGGCGAGCGATGCACCGGATCCGATGATGACCGCCTGACAGGAGGCCACCGCCAGCGCGGCAGCGGCCAGGGCCATGGGCCGCGCGATCTTGAGCCGGTAGGCGCACACATCGCCGACGACGGACCCGATGCCGAAGGCTGCGACCACTATCGACCAGCTTGCCGCACCGCCCCACTCACGCTCGGCGAGCACGGGTCCCAGCACATAGACCGACGGCAGCACGACAACGTGGTAGACCGCCATGCCGGCCAGGCCGGACCACACCCACGTCCGGCTGCGCACCTGGACCCAGCCGTCGCGCAGTTCCGCGAGGAAGGGCCCCCCGGCTGTGCCCGGCGGTGTCTGGGATGCCGTCTCGCGGGGCCTGAGGCGGGCCAGGAACGCGGCACTGACTGCGAAGGTCAGGGCGTCCAGGGCCAGGGCGCCGCCGGGGCCGGCCAGCGCGACCAGTCCACCGGCCAGGGCCGGGCCGAGCACCAGCCCGGACGACTGGACGAACCCGCGCAGGGCGTTGGCCTCCCGCAGCCGGTCCGGCCCGACCACCAGCGGCATCAGTCCGGTGGAAGCGGGCATGAAGAACGCATCCGCTGTGCCGAACAGGATCATCAGCAGGGCCAGATGCGGAACCTCGGCGACACCGGTCAGCAGCAGTACGGCAATGAGCCCCTGCACGGCGAACCGCGCCATGTCGGAAACCAGCATGATGCGGTGCCGTCGGAAGCGGTCCGCCCACACCCCGCCCACCAGGGTGAACAGCAGCATGGGCACCAGCCCCGCGGCCGCGACCAGGCCGACGTCAGAGGCGGACCCGCCCACCGAGAGCACGGCAAAGGGCACGGCCACGAACGCCACACGGTCGCCCAGCACCGACAGGGACTGCCCTATGAACAGGCGGGCGAACTGCGGTTCATCACGCAGCACGCCGGGGATCAAGGATTTCATGCAGGAGGCCGTTCAAGAGACAGGAGGGCAGATCGCGCAGCGCCCGATCGTAAGGAGTGCCGTCCTCGCCGGTCACCTGAATTTCTCCCGGGCCCGCCCCGGCCTCCCGTGGGGCGCCGGATACCTGAGGATGGCGAAGGTACGGCCCCAATCATCGGCAAACGTCGGCGAACGTCGGCAGCGGCGCGGCAGTTCACCCTGGCCGCGGTTTCCTCGAGCCTGCGCAGGAGGACCGCCGTGTTCGACTTCGGGTCCAGGTGCTTCGTGCAGCGGCTGTGCGCCGCTGTCAGGGCCCGGTACCGGGCGAGCAGCGCCGCGCCCTCCCCCCCGCGTCACGGCCTGCGGATCGGCTTCGATGCGCAGCCGGTGGCGGCGCAGCTCGTCCTCGTAGGGCCCCAGACGGTGAGCGCCTCGCGCTGCGCCTCGACGGCGGGCCGCGGCGCACGGCGCGAGAGCGCCGCGGCCGCCTGCCGACGGTGAGCCGGTGCACGGCGTCCGGACCGGGCACGGGCCGCTCGGCGGGATACGGTGCGAAGCTGACCTGGAGCCGAAGGGCCGCAGATCCTCGACGAGTTCGGCCGCTGCGGCGTCCTCCGCGACGCGCCGCCGCCAGGCGACGCACAACAGCGCGGCGTGCTCCGGCGCGCGCACCTCGTACCGTCCGCTGCCGAGCAGCGACTCCAGCCGGGCGAGGCCGTCGTCGCTGAGGCGGTGGCGAAGACGTCCGCGTCGGAGAGGCCCGGGGCTCTGAGGTCGGCAGCGGAACGGGGCTCGGCCCCCGCACCACGGGGGGTCGGGGTGGTCGAGGTAAAGCGCATTAGTGCGGGAACGGCGAAAGGGGCGACAAAGCGTCAACATTGTCGCGCGCGGAGCTTCACCATGGAATCGAGACCAGGCTCGGCGGTGTCTGCACTAAAGCGCATCAGTCCAGGTCCAAGGTGTGGGATCGCGCGGCGCCCGTACCCGCTTCGCCCCGTCTCCGGATTCGGTACTTGTCGACATCGGCCAGCGCCATGTCGGCCTCATTGACGAGGACTTGCTTTCCCGCGACCGTGGGCCCGCCTCCGGCGACGAGGCCGGACTTCTGCGAAGGCGGCGACGATGACCCGTTCGAAACCGACCCGCACGGCTGTTGCCGCACTGGTGGCAGGCGTCCTCCTCCCGGTCTCCGCGTGCGGTCTCGCCGGCGTCGGCGGCGGGGATCCCAAGGAGGCGGAGAGAACGGGCAGGGTGGCCGGTGGGATCACCTTCCGGACCCTCCAGCTGAAGCCCGCCTTCACCGGCTACGTACAGGCCGTCATCGACGCCTTCGAGAAGGAGCACCCCGAGGTCGACGTCACCTGGGAGGACGTGCCCGGGGACGGCTACAACGAGAAGCTGGTCGCGGACGCCCAGGCCGGCACTCTCCCGGACGTGGTCAACCTCTCCACCGACTCCTTCCAGCTCCTCGGCGACCGGGGCATGCTCGCCGACGTCGCCAAGCTCGACGGGGAGTCGGCGGGGGAGTACGTCCCCGGGGCCTGGGAGCAGTTCAAACTGCCCGGAAAGGGCGAGGGCGTCTACGCCTACCCGTGGTACGTGACGCCGGAGATCCTCACCTACAACAGGGAGCTCTTCGAGAAGTCCGGGCTCGACCCCGCCGCACCGCCCACCAGCGTGGAACAGTTCTTCGACTACGCCGAACAGATCGCCGCCAGGTCCGGCGGCCGGTACGCGGCCTTCATGGCCGACCCCAAGGGGCGGCTGCCCGGCGACTGGCAGAAGATGGGCGTCCCCCTTCTGAGCCCCCGGAAGGACCGGTTCACCTTCGACACCGACAAGGCCGTCGCATGGGTGGAGCGGATGAAGGACCTGTACGCCAAGGGTGCGATGCCCAAGGAGTCCCTGCTCAGGTCGGACGACATCAACCAGCTCTACGGCAGTGGCAAACTCGTCTTCGGCCCGGGGTCCCCGGGATTCGTCAAGGACATCAAACAGAACGCCCCGCGGGTCTACGCGATGACGCAGGTAGCGGGAGCCGTCACGGGCCGCCTCGGCCACATCGGCATCTACGCCCAGGCGCTCGGCATCCGGAAGGACACCGAGCACCCCGACGCCGCGGCCGAGTTCGCCAAATGGGTCACCAACGGCCCGAACCAGGTGGAGTTCTCGAGGAAGGCCACCATCTACCCCTCCAACGCCCGGGGCCTCGCCGACCCGTTCTTCTCCGACCGGGGCGACGGCAAGGACGCCGAGACCCTCGCCCGGGCGGTCGGCGCCGAGCAGCTCAGGACCGCCGCGCTCGACGCCAACACCCCGGTCCAGTGGACCAGCCAGGTCGGGGACGCCGTCGTACGCGAGGTACAGAAGGCCATCCAGGGCGAGCAGGACCCCCGGACGGCGGTGAAGAAGGCCGAGGACGCGGCGAACAGGCTCCTCGCCGACGCGGCCCGCCCATGACGGCCGCCGGCACCCGCCCGCCCGTGCCGGAGGAGCAGCGCCGCAGAGCGGCGCTGCGGGCCATGGAGGCCGACACCGGGCTGCCGCACCGCAGCTGGTGGACGCCGTACCTCTTCCTCGCGCCCGGCCTGGCCATGGTGCTGCTGTTCAGCCTCTGGCCGTTCGTCAACACCGTCGTCCTCTCCTTCACCGACGCCCGGATCCTGCGCGGCGGCGGCTTCGTCGGCCTCGACAACTACCGGCGGGCGTTCGCCGACCCCGACTTCTGGGTCGCGACCGGCAACAGCGTCCTCTACCTCCTGGTCGTCGTCCCCTGCCTGGTCCTGCTGCCGCTGGCCCTCGCCGTCCTCGTCCAGGCCGAGATCCCCGGCATCGGCTTCTTCCGCTCCGCCTTCTACACCCCGGTGATCGCCTCCGCCGTGGTCGTCGGGCTGATCTGGCAGTGGGTCCTGCGCAGCGACGGCCTCGTCAACACCGTCTTCCAGCGGCTCCGCATCGTCTCCGAGCCGGTGCCGTTCCTGACGGACAGCACGATGCTGCTGGTCTCCGCGATGATCGTGACCGTGTGGAAGGGCCTCGGCTACTACATGGTCTTCTACCTGGCAGCCCTCGGGAACGTGCCCGCCTCCCTCCACGAGGCCGCCGCGATCGACGGAGCCGGCTGCGTCCGCCGCTTCTTCAGCATCACCGTCCCCCAGGTGAGGCCGATGATGCTGCTGGTCGGAACCCTCTCCGCCATCTCGGCGCTGCGCGTCTTCACCGAGATCTACATCCTCGGCGGCGAGAGCGGGGGACCCGGCGGCGGCGCCCGCACCCTGCCCTTCCTCATCCGCCAGGTGGGCCTCGGCTTCTCCGGCGAGACGGGCTACGCCAGCGCCATATCGATCCTGCTGTTCCTCCTCACGCTGGTCTTCAGCCTGCTGGGCCGCCGCCTGACGAAAGGAGACGGTGCATGAGCACGGCATCCCCCGGCCGCGCCGGCCGAGCTCGCCGCCGGCTCGCCCCGGCAGCCCGGTACGGCACCCTGCTGCTCATGCTCGTCGTCATGCTGGGCCCGATCGTCTGGCAGTTCCTGACGTCGATCCGCGGCCGCACCGAGAACGTGTACGACGGCGTGCTGCCCGCACAGCCCACCCTCGACAACTACGTCCGCGTCGCCGAGTCCTTCCCGCTGCTCCAGTACGCCGGCAACACCCTCGTCGTCGCGTTCCTCGCGATCACCTCGAACATGCTCTTCGCCGCGATGGGCGGGTACGCGCTCTCCCGCGCCGCCTGGAAGGGCCGCGAGGTCGTCTTCACCGTCCTCGTCGCGACCCTGATGTTCCCCTTCGAGTCCGTGATGATCTCGATGTTCCTCACGGTCCGCGAGATGGGCCTGGTCGACACTCTCATCGGCGTCTGGCTGCCCGGCGCGGTCTCCGTACTCAACGTCATGATCATGCGGGCGGCCTTCCTCGCCGTGCCCAAGGAGGTCGAGGAGGCCGCAGTCCTGGACGGAGCGGGCGAGTGGACCCGCTTCACCCGGGTCTTCGTCCCCTCGGCCAAGGGCGCCCTGGCCGTCGTCTGCATCACCAGCTTCATGGGCGCCTGGGACGACTTCCTGTGGCCGCTGCTGGTCCTCACCGACAGCGACCACTACACCCTCCAGCTCGGCCTGAAGACCCTGGCCGGCGCCACCACCGTCAACGACCAGCGGCTGATCGCCGCCGGCGCGATGGCCGCGCTGCTGCCGATGATGCTCCTCTTCTTCGCCCTCCAGCGTTTCTTCTTCAGGGGAGTGGGCGAGGGAGCCGTCAAGCTCTGAGCCGGACCCTCCGACGGACCCGCAGACGTACCGACCGACCACCACCTCCGGGAGCAGCTGTCATGCATGACGACCGCAGCATCACCGAACACCGCCTTCGCCGGGTGCTCCACGAGCGCATCAAGCCCGCCGTCCACTCCGGCCCGATCCCGCTGACCGTCGAGCGCTGGGACGCCCCGGGCGAGCCCGTCTCCGTTGCCGAGGGTCTGGCGGCGCCCTACGAGCCCTGCGCACCCGGCGACCCGTGGGGGCCGGCGTGGGGCACCACCTGGTTCAAGGTCACCGGAACCGTCCCCGCCGGATGGGCCGGCCGGACCGTGGAGGCCGTCCTCGACCTCGGCTTCGACCGGATGATGCCGGGCTTCCAGTGCGAGGGCCTGGTCCACCGGGCCGACGGGGGCGAGATCAAGGCCCTCAACCCGTACAACGACTGGGTGCGCGTGGCCGACCGCGCCGAGGGCGGCGAGCGGATCGAGTGGTACGTCGAGGCGGCCTCCAACCCGGTGCTCGTCGAGCACCGCCCCTCCTACGAGGGCGATGCGCGCACCAGCGGCCACCAGCCCCTCTACCGCCTCGCCCGGATGGACCTCACCGTCTTCGAGACCGACGTCTGGGAGCTGGTCCAGGACCTCGAGGTGCTCTACGAGCTGATGACGCAGCTCCCCCCGGAAGACGCCCGCCGCCACGAGATCCTGCATGCCCTGAGTGCCGCCCTGGACGCGGTCGACCTCACCGACGTGCCCGGCACGGCGCCCGCCGCCCGCGCCCGCCTCGCCGGCGTCCTCGCAGCCCCCGCCAACGCGTCCGCGCACCGCGTCAGCGCCGTCGGCCACGCCCACATCGACTCCGCGTGGCTGTGGCCGCTGCGCGAAACGGTGCGCAAGGTCGCCCGTACCGCGTCCAACATGGTCAACCTGATGGACGAACACCCCGAGTTCGTCTTCGCGATGTCGCAGGCGCAGCAGCTCGACTGGATCAAGACCCATCGGCCGGAGCTGTTCGAGCGGGTCAAGAAGAAGGTCGCGGACGGGCAGTTCGTCCCGGTCGGCGGCATGTGGGTGGAGTCCGACACCAACATGGTCGGCGGCGAGGCGATGGCCCGCCAGTTCCTCTACGGCAAGAAGTTCTTCCTCGACGAGTTCGGCATCGACACCCACAACGTCTGGCTGCCCGACTCCTTCGGCTACACCGCCGCCATGCCGCAGATCGTCAAGCTCTCCGGCTCCCGCTGGTTCCTGACCCAGAAGATCTGCTGGTCGCAGGTGAACGAGTTCCCCCACCACACCTTCTGGTGGGAGGGGATCGACGGCACCCGCGTCTTCACGCACTTCCCGCCCGTCGACACCTACAACTGCGACCTCGGGGGCGCCCAGCTGGCGCACGCCGCTCGCAACTACCGCGAGAAGGGACGGGGCTCACGCTCCCTCATCCCCTTCGGCTGGGGCGACGGCGGCGGCGGACCCACCCGCGAGCACCTTGCCCGCGCCCGGCGCCAGCGCGACCTCGAAGGCTCCCCGCGCATCGAGATCGAGCGGCCCGACTCCTTCTTCGAGAAGGCTCGCGCCGAGTACGAGGACGCACCAGTCTGGGCCGGCGAGCTCTACCTGGAGCTGCACCGCGGCACCTACACCTCCCAGGCCAGGACCAAGCAGGGCAACCGGCGCAGCGAATCCCTGCTGCGCGAGGCGGAGCTGTGGGCGGCGACCGCCGCCGTGCGTGTGGCCGGGTACGCGTACCCGTACGAGGACCTGGAGCGGATCTGGAAGACGGTGCTGCTCCACCAGTTCCACGACATCCTGCCGGGCTCGTCCATCGCGTGGGTGCACCGCGAGGCCCGCGAGACGTACGCGAAGGCGGCCGAGGAGCTCAGGGGCATCACCCTCGCCGCGCAGCAGGCGCTCGCGGGGGAGGGCGCGGAGGAACTGGTCTTCAACTGCGCCCCGTACGCCCGGCGCGGCGTCCCGGCGGGCGGAGCCGCCCGCCCCGCGCAGCCGCCGGAGCCGGTCACCGTGGAGGAGCGGCACGGCGGCGGGCACGTCCTGGCCAACGGCCGGCTGCTGGTGGAGATCGACGGCCGCGGCCTGATCGTCTCCGTCTACGACCTGGAGGCGCGCCGGGAGGCCATCGCCCCGGGAGCCGCCGCGAACCTGCTCCAGATCCACCCCGACTTCCCCAACATGTGGGACGCGTGGGACGTCGACGCGTTCTACCGCAACCGTGTCACCGACCTCGTCGCGCTGGACGGCCTGGAGGTCGCCGAGAGCGGGCCGGGGGCGGCGACCGTGCGGGTGAGCCGCTCCTTCGGGCGGTCCGCTGCGGTCCAGCGGATCACCCTGCGGGCGGGCGCCAGGACGGTCGACGTCGTCACGGACATCGACTGGCACGAGACGGAGAAGTTCCTGAAGGCGGCCTTTCCGCTGGATGTGAAGGCCGATCGGACGGCGTCCGAGACGCAGTTCGGGCACGTGTACCGGGCCACCCACACCAACACCTCCTGGGAGGCGGCCAAGTTCGAGATCTGCGCCCACCGCTGGATCCACGCGGAGGAGCCCGGCTGGGGCGTCGCCCTGCTCAACGACTCCACGTACGGGCATGACGTGACCCGCGACGTACGGGCCGACGGCGGCCAGACCACCACCGTACGGCTCTCCCTGTTGCGGGCCCCGCGCTACCCGGACCCGGAGACCGACCAGGGGGCGCACACCCTTCGGTTCTCGCTCGCACCCGGGGCGGGGATCGGGGACGCGGTCCGCGAGGGCCACGCGCTGAACCTGCCCGAGCGCACCGTGCACGGCGCCGGCCCCGTCGCCCCGCTGCTGGCGGTCGACCAGGACGCGGTGGTGGTCGAGGCGGTCAAACTCGCCGAGGACCGCGGCGGCGACGTGATCGTCCGCCTCTACGAATCCCGCGGCGGCCGTGCCACGGCCACCCTCACGGCGGGCTTCCCGATCGCGGAGGCGGTCGAGAGCGACCTGCTGGAACGGCCCCTGGCGGGCACGGCCGTCGCGCCCCCGGCGGCGGACGGCACGATCGCCCTGACCCTTCGCCCCTTCCAGATCCTCACGATCCGCCTCCGCCGCGCCTGACCGGCTCAGCCCCTCTGCTCGCCGGCGGCGGCCTCGTTCCATGCCTCCGGGCTGCTGCAGTGGTGCCGGTGTCCGGCGCCGAGCACCTTCCGCAAGGCGGCGAGGTGCTCGGTGTCGGCGGGCAGTGGCAGCCGGTCCAGCAGGGCGAGGGCGGGTTCCGCCTCGAGCTGTCCGTGGAAGTCGTGGTAACTGCGCAGCAGGGCCCGGAAGAGGGCCGGGTGGAGGCAGGGGACCCGGGCAGCCGCCTCGTACGAGGCGGCCTTGGCCTCCCAGGGCACCGGACCCGAGTGCTCCAGGACCCGTCGGGCCCTGCGCAGCAGGGGATCGGGCGCCCCGGGCACCAACAGCTCGCGGTCGTTGCCCAGGACCTCCGCGAAGGCCTCCGCGGAGGTCCGCACGTCCTCGAACCAGGCCAGCCAGAGGACGGAGAGGACCGGCTCGCAGTCCCGGACGGCTTCCAGACGCCGCCGGTAGCCGCCCCAGAGGGCCTCGGGCGGCAGCGGTCCCTCCGGGCCGAGATGGGCGGAGTGGATCTGCTCGGTCACCAGGAAGTGGCTGCCGAGGAGGTCCATCAACCCCAGGGCCAGCCGCACCCGTCCCGCCACGTCCAGGCGGTCGTCGGTGAAGGCCTGCGAACCGAGCCCGTTGCACACGTCCTCGGTGGTCAGCGTCTCGCCGGGGGAGTCGGCGTCGGCCCAGAGGCCGTCGCCGGTCCGGGTGATCCCGTCTTCGGCGAGCCAGCGCCGGGCGATCTCGACGTCGGGCAGGTCGGCGAGGAAGGCCGAGACGACCGCCGCGACTTCGGCGGGCGCGCAGGCGGGAACCGGGCCGGCCGCGGGCAGGGTCACCAGCCGGGCGTCGGGGACGAGGGCCACCAGTTGGGCGTCGGGGATGCGGCGCACCGGGTCGCCCGCGGCCTCCTGCACGGCGCCGCCGACCGGGCCGCCCGAGACGACCAGGGCCGTGGCCGTGATCGGCGGGGGTCCGTCCCGCCCGGTCTGCGGCGCCGCCCCGTCGGGGAGCGGGTGCGGCACGCCGACGAGGACCAGCCGTACGACCCGGTGCGGCTCGCGCCGGGCGACCAGGCAGGCAGCCAGTGCTCCCGTGCCGTGCCCGACCAGGTCGACGCGGTCGAGGCCGAGGCGGTCCAGGAGGCCGAGGAGACCGGCGCACATCGCCTCCGGTGCCCGCATCGCCTCCGGCACGCGGCCCGTCGCGCCCTGATCGTGCCCGGCCGGGGTGACGGCGTGGACCATGCGCTCCCGGGCGAGCTCGTCCCGCAGGGCCGCCCATCGGGGGACTGACGACCCAGGAGATCGCCCGCGCCTTCCTCGCCTCCGAGAGCACCGTCGCCCAGCGCATCGTGCGCGCCAAGCGGACGCTGGCCAAGGCCGCGGTGCCCTTCGAAGTCCCCTACGGGGCCGATCGCGCCGCACGGCTCTCGTCGGTCCTCGAGGTCATCTACCTGGTCTTCAACGAGGGCTACTCGGCCACCTCCGGAGACGACCTCGTCCGGCCCGCCCTCTGCGAGGACGCCCTGCGCCTGGCCCGCGTCCTGGCGGCCCTGATGCCCGAGGAGGACGAGGTGCACGGCCTCGCCGCGCTGCTGGAGTTCCAGGCGTCCCGGATCGCCACCCGCACCGGCCCCGAAGGCGAGCCGGTGCTGCTCGCCGACCAGAACCGGGCCAGGTGGAACCGCCTGCTCATCGCCAGGGGCGTCCGGGCGATGAGCCGCGCCGGCAGCGGCCCGTACTCCCTCCAGGCCGCGATCGCCGGCTGCCACGCGGCCGCCGTCCGCTACGAGGACACGGACTGGGACAGGATCGCCATCCTCTACGGACGGCTGGTCCAGCTGACCCCGTCACCGGTCGTGGAACTCAACCGGGCGGTGGCGGTCTCGATGGCCGACGGACCCGCGGCGGCCCTGCCGCTCGTCGACGCCCTGGCCCGGGAACCGGCCCTGAGCGGCTACCACTTGCTCCCGAGCGTACGGGGCGACCTGCTGGAGCGCCTCGGCCGGACGGGCGAGGCCCGGGCCGAGTTCGAACGCGCGGCCTCGCTCACCCGCAACGAACAGGAACGCACCCTGCTCCTGCGGCGCGCGGCCCGCCTGTGAGCCGCGCTCCCGGGCCCCGGCTCAGCCGCGCCGCGCGAACGCGGCCACGTCCAGCGGAGTCATCCGCCCCGGCCGGCGCTGCGGGGTCAGCGCGACGGGCCGGCGGAAACCGCCGCTGCGGGCGACCTCCTGGACCGTCAGGCGCAGCGCCTCCTGGAAGCCGCGCATGGTCCGGCGGGCCGCCGGGGTGTCGACGTAGATGGAGTTCATGTGCAGGCCGTCCGTGTCGCGCTGGAACCACGAGCACGCGCCGTTGGCCCGCGCGGACCACACATGGGTGGTGGGCCGCCAGTCGTCGTGGCGCTCGGCGCCCGGGCACTTGCGCATGTCGATGTACGAGAAGAAGTTCACCGGGTACGGCCAGGAGCGGGCGGCGAACTCCTCGGGCGCCAGCAGCTCCCACGCACGCACGAACGGAACGTCGAGATGGGTCATCATCTCGGTGAACCCGGCCCGGACCGAGGCCATCACCTGGGCGAAGTCCCGGCCGGGCGAGGCGTCGAACTCGATGGGCAGGGTGTTGACGAACCAGCCCACCGAGTTCGTCCAGGTGCTCCGGCCGCGCTCGCTGACCGGCATGAAGCCCCGGTAGACGCCCGGCCCGCCCGCCTCGCGCAGACACACGGCCACCGACCCGAGCACGCCCATGAACGGCTTCCCGCCGACCGCCAGACAGGTCTTCTCGAAGACCTCCGCCTCACCGGCGTCCAGCAGCATCGACGCCTCGTTGACGATGGGGTACATGCGGCCCGGCTCCACGCCGAGATCGAGGGGGAACCGCGGGAAGAACTCGCCCGTCGACCCCATGAAGGCCTTCCAGTAGTCCAGACGGGCGTCGTGGGCGTCGATGGACAGGTAGCGGCGGCGCTGCTCCTCGGCGAAGTCGAGATAGCTGGGCGCGGGCGGCAGTTCGGCGGCCTCGCCGCGGCACAGGCCCTCGTAGGCCGTCAGCACCTCGCGGGCGACGATGGGCATCGACATGCCGTCGCAGACGATGTGGTCGAAGGCCAGGTAGACCGTCGCCGAGTCCTCGCGGACCACCGCGCCCATGATGAACAGCGGCCAGGACAGGGTGTCGATGCTCCGCTTGAAGCGTTCGACGAGGAAGTCGCTCAGCACTTCCGCGTCCCCGAAGGTGCCCACGGGCTCGGGGTCGAGGGTGAGCGTGGCGGGGGCGAAGGGCTCGCAGGCCACCTCGCCGGCCAGCCGCCGGAACGCGCAGCGCAGGACCTCGTGCCGCTGGACGAAGGAGAGCAGCGACTGGGCCAGGGCCCGTTCGTCCAGCGGGCCGGTCACCTCGAAGGTGACCGCGACCCAGGACGCGACGGGGTCGTCGGCGGCCCGGCTCTCCTCGGCGACGGTGAAGTGCTTGTCCTGGTTGAAGGACGCTTTCCGGCTCGCCGGGTCACCCGGCCCGTGGGCCTGCGCCGCGGTGGACCTGAGCCGCCACTCGACCACCCTGCCGGGTGCCACGTGGTGCATCTCCAGAGGAAACTGCCGCATACCGCCATCCCTTCGCCCCCGAGTCAACCCCCAGGCCCTAACGACCCCCGGGCCGAGGAGGTGACGGAATCACCCCTGCGGGGCGGGCGGCGGGGGCGCGGTGGCTGTCGGTGCCCCCCGCCGCCTGCGCAGGGCGGCCTCGAAGAGGGTCCAACCGTCGATCTCCATGCCCGACGGGCCGTCTGGACGCCACCCGTGATCGCGGGCCTCCTCCATCAGAGCCCGGACGGTGCCGGGTTCGTGCAGGTAAAGGGAGTCGCTGGCGGCGAGCGACACCTCCCCGGAGACCATCGGGTAGCCGGTCGGGACGAGTCTGCCGGGGCCCTCCCGGAAGACGATGCGCAGGGCTCCCCGCGCCCCCGTCAGGTGGACGGTGAGCGACTCGCAGCAGTCGCGGTCGGGGCCGCCCGGCCTGCCGTGGGAGTGGCGCACCGACCGTGTGTAGGTGTTCCCGTCCACGACGAGACGCCGGGCCTTGCTCGGACTGCGGGGCATCCGCGGCTCCTTCCTCGGGTGTCCGGGTGCCGGGGGAGCAGCCTACGAAGCCCCGGACACCGGCCGCATCCGCAATTCGCCCCGTTCGGCGGCCTATTCGGTGTGCAGCGCCGCCGCGATCGTCGTCCGGGCCGCCGCCCGGGCCGGAACCAGCGCGCCCGCGACGGCGATCGCCACTCCTGCGAGCAACAGGCCGGACAACTGCGGCGCGTCCCAGACGTCCTTCATCGGCTCCGGGAAGGAGACCACCCCGACGTGGTCCACGACCAGCCGGTGCGCGAGCATCCCGAGCGGGATGCCCAGCAGCCCGCCGACCGCGCCCACCCCCGCGACCGAGGTGACGGTCATCGTCACCACCTGCCGTGGTGTCATCCCGATGGACTTCAGCATGCCGAGGTCCCGGCGGCGCTCCCTGGTGCCCAGGAGGACGGTGTTGAAGACGCCGAGCGACGCGACGGCGCTCAGCAGGACCGTGAACACCGTGGAGAAGGCGACGACGGTGGTGGTGGCGGTGTTCCCCGAATCCGACACAGAGGCACGCAGCCCCGGGTCGGCGGCCTCGGCCGCCGCGGCGTAGGCCCGGGCGTCGGCTCCGGGAGCCAGCCTCACCTCGTACTCGACGGCGCGGGCGTCCGGCGCAAGTGGCAGGAGGGTGTCCCAGGAGGCCTCCAGGGCGCGGGCGTTGCCCTCGATGAGCTTGCCCACGACGGTCGCGGAGGTCTGCCTGCCGCCCAGCGCCAGGGTGACCCGGTCGCCGAGCCGCAGCCCGTTCTGCGTCAGGAAGGCCGGCCCGGCGACGAACTCGCCGGCCGCCTGCGGCATCCGGCCCTCGGCGATCCGGGCGGCGGCGGAGGAGTCGTCCCCCCGGTAGAAGTCGGCGAAGACCGGCCTGCTCTGCCCGACGAGGCTCACCTGCGCCAGTGCGCGGGCCCGCACCCCCGCCGCGCCGGGCAGGGACCGCAGCCGTTCCTCGATCCGGGCGTCGCCCGGCAGGGGAGCGGCCCGGCCGCCGGCGGGCCCGCCGGCTTCCACCCTGACCAGGGCGCCGCCGCCGTGTCCGGCCTCGCTGTACGCGAGCATCGTGCTGGTCAGCCCGGTCGCCAGGGTCACCGTGGTGACGCCCAGGACGATGGCCGCCAAGGTCAGCAGGGTGCGGCCGGGGCGGGCGAACGGCTGGCCCAGGCCCATGCTGACGGCGCGGGGGAGCCGGCTGCCGCCGAGGAGGCGCTGGACGCGCAGCCCGCGGCCCGTCAGCGGGGTGGCACCCGCGCCGATCGCCCGGGCGGCCGGCAGCCGGTGCGCCCGCAGCGCGGGAACCAGCGCGGTGAGCAGGACGAGGGCGGGCATCCCCAGCAGGCAGACGACCGACACCCACGGGGAGATGCCGCCGACGGCGGCCCGGCCGGTCTCGATGCCGGAGAACGCGATCCTCAGGATGGGCTCGGCCAGCGCGTTGCCGAGCAGGGTACCGGCCGCGGAGCCGACGAGGGCCGGTACGGCCATCATCGCCAGATAGACGGCGACCACCTGGTTCGGGGTGAAGCCCAGGGCCTTGAGGACGCCGATGTGCCGGTAGCCGGACACGACCGCCCCGCTGACGACGTTCCCGACGATCAGGGCGGAGACCAGCAGTCCGAGGACGCCGAAGAGCGTCATGAAGGGGAGGTAGGCGTCGGCCAGGGACGAGAAGGCCTTCCTCAGGTCGAGGTGGGTGTGCGCACTGGTCACCGCCCCCTCGGGCAGTCCGGCGGTGGCCCGGGCCAGTGCCGCGCCCAGCTGTGCCTGCGTCGAGGAGTCGGTGAAGCGGTACAGCATCTGGGCGGTGGCCGGGCGCAGCGCGGTCATCTGCTCGGGCGAGACCCAGGCGTCCGCCGACTTGCCCATGCCCGCCGCGAATCCGACGACCGTCAACGGCGCCGATCCGGGGACGTCCAGGGGGGTTCCGAGCAGCTTCGGCCCGGGTGTGCCCGCGGACGGCCAGGCGATGACGATCTCGCCGGGTGCGGTCGCCCAGCGGCCCTCCAGGACCTCGACCCGGTCGACGGGGCCGCCGGGGTCGGCCCGTCCCACCACCCTCAGGGAGCCGCCGGGCATCCAGAGCCAGCCCTCGGGCACGTCCAGGACACTCTGCCCGAACGGCCCCGCCGCGGCGCTCACACCGGGCCGCCGGGCGGTCTGCGCCAGCTGTTCCGGGCCGGCCTTCACCGTGTCGAACGCCGCCACGGTGTGCGGGCCGCGCTGGGCGGCGTACGCCTTGTCGAACGGACTGGTGGCGACGTCGAGCAGCCCCAGCGCGAGCAGGACGGTCGTGGTCGAGCAGAGCACGACCAGCCCGATGACGAACGTCTGGAGCCTGCGGCGCTTCACCGCCGCGCGGGAGGCCCGCCACACGGCGCTCACGCGCTCGCCTCCAGCACGCTCTGCCGTGCGACCCGGCCGTCGGCGACCTCGACGAGGCGGCTGGCGCAGCGGGTGGCCAGCTCCGGGTCGTGCGTGACGATCAGCAGCGTCTGGCCGATCTGGTTGAGGTCGATGAGCAGGTCCATCACCTGCTCGCCCGAGCGGCTGTCGAGCGCGCCGGTCGGTTCGTCCGCGAGCAGCAGCGCGGGACGGTTCATCAGGGCGCGTGCCACGGCGACCCGTTGGCGTTCCCCACCGCTCAGTGTCGCCGGGTAGTTGTTCCGGCGGTCGGCCACGCCGAGCTCGTCGAGGAGCTCCAGGGCCCGGCGGCGCGCCTGCCGGGCGGGGGTGCCGGTCAACTGGGCGGCCAGCGCCACGTTGTCCAGGGCGGGAAGGTCGTCGATGAGGTTGAAGAACTGGAACACCATCCCGATGTTCCGGCGCCGGAACAGCGCCAGCCCCGTCTCGCCGAGCCCGCCCAAATCATGGCCCTGCACCTCGACGGTCCCCGACGTCGGCCGGTCCAGCCCGGCCACCATGTTGAGCAGCGTCGACTTGCCGCAGCCGGAAGGTCCCATCACGGCCACCGCTTCACCCGCCCGGATCTCCAGACAGAGGCCGTCCAGGGCCTTCGTGTCGCCGTACTCCTTGTGCACGTCGTCCAGTCGTACGACGACCTGCGGTGCGCTGTCGTGATCGGTTGTCATGGCCCCGAACCTAAGTCGGCGGCCCGGCGCGGGGCGTCAGCCCCCGGATGTAAAGGCCGGCGCAGGTCATCCCGGGGATGTACGCGGTTCGTCCGGCACAATGGCACCCGGGTTCGCGGCGTGGGGAGTTGAGGGTGGGGCAGATCATCGCGACGGCCGTCGCCTGCGTCGCGGCCGCAGCGGCCGGCGTACTGGGCGTGGCCCTGCTGCGCGCCCGGCGCGGCCATCGGACGGCGCTCGAAGAGCGCGGCTGGCTGCTGGAGCGGGAGCGGGAGAGCGCGGCCCGCAGCGCGGTCGACGCCGAACGGGCCAGGATCGCGGCCGAACTCCACGACATCGTCAGCCACAACGTCAGCCTGATGGTGGTCCAGGCCGGGGCCGCCCGCGAGGTGCTCACCACCCAGCCGGAGGAGGCCGCGGCCGCCATGGCCGCCGTGGAAGGGGCCGGGCGGAACACGATGACCGAACTGCGCCACCTGCTGGGGCTCCTCGCGCCCGCGCAGGACGGCGCGGACGCCCCCTACGAAGAACAGGTGGCCGCGGCCACCCGGCTGTCGCCGCAGCCCAGCCTGAGCCGCCTCGGCGCGCTCATCGACCGGTTCGCCTTCGCGGGCCTGCCGGTGGAGGTGCGCGTGTCCGGCGACCCGTGCCCGCTGCCGGCCGGGATCGACGTCACGGCGTACCGGATCATCCAGGAAGCGCTCACGAACGCGCTCAAACACGGAGAGGGAGGCAGGACGCAGGTGACGGTGCGGTATGCGGAACACGCCCTGCGCGTGGAGGTGTTGAGCGGCGCTACGGACTTGCTCCCGGCGGGTGCGCCCGGACCCCGCCCGCCTACCGTGGGCCGCAGCGCCCCCAAGGCCGAGGGAACCGGACGGGGGCTGCTCGGCCTGCGCGAACGGGTCGCCGTCTACGGCGGCGACCTCGACGCCCGCCGCCGCCTGGGCGGCGGCTACCGGGTGCGCGCACGCCTCCCCCTGGACCGGCCGTGACCGCGCCCGCAAGCCCCGGCGCACCCGGCGGGCCGGCGCCCCGCGTCCTGATCGCCGACGACCAGGACCTGGTCCGCACCGGCTTCCGGCTGATCCTTACGGCCCGCGGGATCGACGTGGTCGGCGTCGCCGCCGACGGCGCGGAGGCCGTCGCCCAGGCGCGCCGGCTGCGCCCCGACGTCGTCCTGCTCGACATCCGCATGCCCGTCATGGACGGTCTGGAGGCCGCCCGGCGCATTCTCGCCGAGTCCCCCCACTGCAGGGTGATCATGCTGACCACCTTCGACCTCGACCAGTACGTGTACGCCGCCCTCGCCGCCGGGGCGAGCGGCTTCCTGCTCAAGGACGTCACCCCCGAACACCTCGCCGCCGCCGTCCGCTTGGTCGGCACCGGCGACGCGCTGCTCGCCCCGTCGATCACCCGCCGGCTGGTGGAGCGCTGCGCCCCGGCCGAGCCCGCCGGCGACCGCGTCACGACGGCCTCCACCCGCCGGGAGTTGGCCGCCCTGACCCCGCGCGAACGCGAGGTGCTGACCCTGATGGGCCACGGCCGCTCCAACTCCGAACTGGCCGAGGACCTGACGCTCAGCGAAGCCACCGTGAAAACCCATGTGGCCCGCATCTTCGCCAAGTTGTCGCTGCGCGACCGGGCCCAGGCCGTGGTCCTCGCCTACGAGACCGGCCTGGTGACGCCCGGCTCGGGTGGCTGAACCGGCCGTCACGGCACGAGCTGCGCCATCACGGCGGTCGGCAGCGAGGGGTTGCCGGCCGCGGCCTCCACCACGTCCGGGTCCGGATCGTCGAGCAGTCCGACGACGACCGCCGCCGGGAGCGCCGGGTGGGCGGCGGCGCGCACCCGGGACCTGCCGTGCGCCAGGCAGGGCAGCAGCGCCTCGGCGGTCGCGTTCGGATGCGAGGCGATCTCCCTCAACGCCCGCCGGACCGGCGGCTCGTGGCGGGCCAGCTCCGCCAGAAGGTCCCCGGGTGCGTCCGGGTTGGCCGCGACCCGTGCCAGGACCTGTACGCCGTGCAGCGCGACCATGGCCCGCAGCCGCTCCGGCGACAGTCCCGGGTGCGGGGCCACGGCCTTGGCCACTGAGGCGTCCCGGTCGGCGGCGAGCCCGTCGCGCAACTCCGGCGGCAGATCGTGCCGGTGGGCGACGAGCATCCGCACGCGGCCGTGCGCCGACCGGGCCGCCTGCGCGAGTTCCTCCGGCGCGGCGGCGGAGATCCGCGGCAGCAGCTCCGGGCCCAGGCGGGTGGTGCCGGTCAGCCGCTCCAGCACGTCGAGCGGGACGCGGGGGTGCTGTGCCACGGCGCGCCGTACGTCGTCGCGGGGGTCGGCGGCCAGGACGCGGATCACCTCCGGCCCGGCCCCCGGGTTCCGCGCGACCGCCCTCCGTACCCCGGGCACGGGATCCGCGGCGAGGCGCGCGTAGACGTGCGCGGGCAGCCCGGGGTGTTCCGCGGCGGCCCACCGCAGCAACACGGACGGATGGTCCGCGAAGGCCGCGACGGTTTGCGGGGGAGCGGCCGGGTTGGACAGGGCCCGCTGCCGGATCTCGTGGACGGTCGAGCCGTGTGTTCCGTCGCATGCGGCGCCGGCCGGCAGATCACAGTCGGCGTCCGGGCAGTGGGGGTCGTGGGTGAAGGGGATCTCCCGGCTGTCGCACACCGGGCAGGAGCGGGCGGGCGGCAGACCGCGTCCGGTGAGCAGCGCTGCCAGCGCGGCGGGCGGCACGGCCTCGTTGCCGGCCGCCGCCCGCCGGACCTCGGCGTGCGGGTGCCGCGCGAGGCGGGCCGCGACCGGTGCGGACGTCGTCCACAGCGCGAGCTCGGCGGCCACCTCCGGGTCCGGGTCGCAGGCCAGGGCTTCTTCGACGTCCGGGGGCAGACCGGGGCAGGAGGCGAGCCGCCGGCGCAGGGAGGGGTCCGGGTCCGCCGCGAACCGGCGGGTCCACTCCGCAAGGCCCCGGCCCTCGTCGAGGAGGGCGAGGGCCGCGAGCGGCCACACGGCCGGGTCGACATCGGCGGCCTTCAGATATCCGTCGTGGGCGAGCCGCGCGGGGGCGTCCTCGTCGAGCGCGGCCAGGGCCGCCACCTGCGCGGGGGCGAGGTCGGTGCGGTCGGCCAGGCACCAGGCCAGCAGGTCGGCCGGATCGGCGGGGAGGGGCGGCCCGGGCGTCGCCGCGGCGAACGCGATCAGCCGGTCGACCAGCTCGGGCGGCAGTGCGGGATTGGCGGCGAGGCCGTACAGGAGGCGGTTCAGGGACGGGCTCCGTTCCGTGGGGCGGTGGCGGCGGCGGTGAGGGCATCGGCCAGCGCTTCGGCACAGGGGTTCGCGTGGCGACGCCGCGGCAGGATCAGGCCGATGTGCCGGGCGGGCCGCGGGGGTTCGACACGGATCGCGACCGCCTCCGGGGCGACGGCCAGCGCGACCTGCGGCACGAGGGAGACCCCGACCCCCGCCGCGACCAGTGTCTGGGCGAAGAAGTAGTCGGTCGTCGAGGCCCCCACGCGCAGGTCGAAACCGGCGAGCTCCGCGTACCGGCGCAGGTAGGCCTCCGTCTTGAGGCAGCCCAGCACCCACCGGTCGCCGGACAGCTCGCCGAGGTCCACCGAGGACCGCCCGGCCAGGCGGTGGCCGCGCGGCAGCACCAGCCACAGGGGATCCTCCATCAGCGGCCGCCAGCCGAGGACCGGGCGCCCACCCGGACGCACCGGCGGCGGCCCGTCGAAGTGGTACGCCAGCGCGAGATCCGCCGCACCGCCGAGCACCATCGGCACGGCGTCCTCCGGTTCGCTCTCCCGCACCGTCAGCTCCACCTCCGGATGTGCTTCCACGAACCGGGAGAGCGCCGTCGGCAGCAGGTGCCGGCCTCCGCTGGTGAAGGTGGCCACGGTCAGCCGCGGCCGATCCTGCGCCAGCCGGTCGATCGCCCGCCGGACCTGGTCCAGTTCGGCGGAGATCGTCTCCGCCGCCTCCACCAGCAGCCGACCCGGCTCCGTGAGCGTGACACCGCGCGTGCTGCGCACCGCCACCGGGTGGCCGAGCGTGCGCTCCAACGCCGCGATGTGCTGGGAGACGGCCGACGGGGTCAGCAGCAACGCCCCGGCCGCCTTGTTGAAGCTGCCGTGCTCGGCCACCGCCCGCAGGACGCGCAACCGCTGGACATCGATCATCAGTTTTCCTTACGACCCGTTCAGCAGTCGGTCGGTTCCGCTGGGGACGATACAACGCGAGAGTCGGACGCATGAAGCGGATTCTTGTCATCGGCGGCAGCCGGTACTTCGGGAAGTCCCTGGTCACGCGGTTGCGCGACGAGGGGAACACGGTCACGGTCCTCAACCGGGGTTCCAGCGCCCCGCCGCCCGGCGTCGGCCGGCTCCTCGCCGACCGCGACGACGAGGCCGGGCTGCGGGCGGCCCTGGGCCGGCGCGACTTCGAGGTGGTGGTCGACCAGGTCTGCTACACGCCCCTGCAGGCCGCCGTCGCCCGCCGGGTGTTCGCCGGGAGGACCGGACGCTACGTGATGACCTCGACGATGGAGGTCTACGACCCGGCCACCCTCCCCGCCGGCTCCGCGCCGCACACCGTACCCGTCGCCGAGGGGTCCCTGGACCTTACGCGCCCGCCGCGCGGATCCGGGCAGGAGCCCGCCCGCCCCCGACGGGCAGGCGCCGCCTACGCCTACGCGGAGGGCAAGCGGCGGGCAGAGGCCGTCTTCCTGCACGAGCCGCCCTTCCCGTACGTCGGCGTGCGGACCGCGCACGTCCTCGGCGGCGGCCGGGCGGAGTTCACCGGGCGCCTCGCGCACTACGTGGAGCGGATCGGCGCCGGGATCCCGGTCGAGGTCCACGAAGCCCCGTACGGCACCTCGTTCATCCACCACCTGGAGATGGCCGACTTCCTGCGGTGGACGGCGGGGCAGACCTTCACCGGGCCCGTCAACGCCGCCTCGCACGGCGCCCCGGACGTCCACGCGCTCTGCGCGGCGGTCGCGGAACAGCTCGGACGACGGCCTCGCCACCGGCTCGTGGAAGCCGGTTCCGACGCCTCGCCCTTCTCCTTCGACCGCGCCTACGCCATGGACAACACCCGGGCCGCGGCCCTGGGCTTCAGCTTCGGCCGGGTCGCCGACTGGCTGCCCGGCGCGGTCGCCGAGACCGCACGCGACACCCTGTGACGGGGCCGGCCGGCATACCGTCGCGATCCCTGTCGCGGTGCTGCCGGCGCCCCGTCGCGGACCGCCCGCGTCACGACGCCGACAGGCCGAGGATCTCCAGGATGCCCTCGGCGTACGCGGCCGTCCCGGAGCCCGGCACGGCGTCCAGCTCCCGTCGGAAGCCGTCCGCACCGGTCCGGATGAACGCGGCGCACTGCCCGTGCAGCCCCGCCTCGTGCGTGCCGCCGTCGTCCACCGTGCACAGCAGGGCCAGCAGCGTCCACAGCAGCGCCTCGCGGGTCGCCCGCCGGGGCGGACACGCCGACCACACAGCCATCAGCACGGCGCACACCGCCGGAGCGGGCGGTTTCAGATGCTGTCCGAAGAAGGCGTGGCCCTCCAGCGCGTGGAACGCGGCGGGATGCCCCTCGGCGGCGTCGCGCACGGCCTCCACCAGATGGCCCGCGGGCCGGCCGCAGCCGCACTCGATGCCCTCCCAGTCGTGCCGGGCGATCTCCGCCATCACGGAGTCCGGAACCATCGGGCTGCGCGGCAGCGCATTCAGACGCCGCAGAACGTGCGGCTGCTTCTCACTCCCCCTCATGCGCCACAGTATGAGCCAGGGCCGATCGTGCAGCGAGAGGGGGCGGAACCGGATCACCCGGTCGGCCGTCCCAGACCCCGTGTGGATGAGACGAAGGATCCTGATACTGCTGTTCGCCCTGCTCGCGACCCAGGTGGGCGCACTGGTCGACCCCGCCTACGCCTGCGGCTGCGGAGCGATGATCCCCGACGGCCAGTCCCGCATCGGCGTGGACCGGGAGACCTCCGTCGTGCGCTGGGACGGGCGTACGGAACAGATCGTGATGCGTTTCACCGTCGGCGGGAACGCACAGCGGGCCGCCTGGATCATGCCGGTGCCGGGGCGGGCCACGGTGGAGCTGGGCGACGGGGACATGTTCGACGAACTGCGCGATCTGACCCGGCCCGAGCGCAGGACCCGCAGCCACTTCTGGCCGCGCGGCGGCGACTGGCCCTTCTCCCGCGACACGGGCGACGGCGCGGGTGCCCCGGCGCCGGGCGCCGCGCCGTCCGTGGGTGTGGTCGGCCGCGAGCAGCTCGGCGACTTCGACGTCGCCCGGCTCACCGCCACCGACCCCGACGCCCTGAGGAACTGGCTGGAGAGCAACGGCTTCCAGCTCCCCGAACGCCTCGCCACCGAGGTCAAGCCGTACGTCGACCAGCACTGGGAGTACGTGGCGATACGGCTCGCCCCGCGCGGAGGCCAGGGCAAGGTGCTCCGGGGCGACCTGGACCCGCTGAAGATCCGCTTCGACAGCGACCGGCTGGTCTACCCGATGCGGCTCTCCCGCATGGCGAAGACACCGCAGTCGCTCGGCCTGTACGTGCTGGCGGACCACCGCATGGAGCCCGCCACCAGGATCGGCGGCTCCGCGCCGAAGGTGACCTTCGCGGGAACCATCGACCCCCAGGACGGCCCGCTCGCCGCCCTCGCCGGCGGAAAGCCGGTGTTCCTCACGGCGATCGAGCAGGAGTTCCCGGAACCGGGCCGCATCGACGCCGACCACGAACTGCGCGCGACACCGAAGGACACCCCGTACCGCCGGGCCGTCTACCGCGACGAGCTGCTCACGGTGGGAGGCGGCATCCCGGTCTGGCTCCTGACGGTCGCGGCGGCCGCCGTGGCGCTCGCGTCCGCCGTCCACGCACGAAACCGCCGCCGCCGGCCCGCCGTACCGACCGCCTAGGGCCCTGCCTTCGGATCGGGCCGTATCAGGTGCAGGATCCGGAAGAGAGGCCCGGCCGGGTGCCCCGGCCGCGGAGCGCCGCGTCCGCGGCCGGACCCCGACCGGATCCGCGGCCGGCGCCGGGGAGGGTTCGGGCGCCGGGGAAGCTGCGCCGTACGGATGGACTCGGGCCGTACAAGGCCGGGTGCGGTTCTTTGAGGTGCGAAGCGTCCTACCTTCGCACTGCTTCCTCCACCCCTCCACGAAAGGCACTACTCGTGCGTTCGATCCGTTGCGCCCTGACCGCTCTCGCCGCCGGCGGCATCATCCTGGCGGGCGCGTCCACCGCCTCCGCCGACGACACCTTCACCATCTACGCCCCGGTCAGCAACACGTATTCGATCGTCTTCGGCGACCTGAGCCAGGTCGCGGGCGACGACGTCTTCAACGCCGGCCGCGACAACACGGTCGGCTCCCACAACGGCGCGGCACCGGCCGGTGACATCGGCATGGCGGCCCTGCCGGGCACCCAGGTCCTGAGCAACGAGGCGCTGATGCAGGGTGCCGCCGGCCAGTGGACGGGCAGCATCCTCGGCAAGTGACGCGGCAACAGCAGCCCGGAGCCGGCCCTCTGCCCGCGTGGTGAGGGCCGGCTCCACGGCGTCACCCCGGGGCCGAGCCCCGCGCGGCGTGGGCCACCGCCCCGGGAAGCCGTCGGCGACGGTCCGCCCGGCGGGCGCCACGAGGCCGACGGCGGCAGCCCCGCTCCCGTTCCACCGCGGCGGGACCCCGAGCCTGCCCGGCCTCGCACGGGAGCCGTAGTACGCGGACGCGGACGCCGTCGTGCTCTCGGCGTGCGTGCAGAGCGCCGTCCCTGGGCGACATCGAGCCGGCCGAACCGCTCCCGGGCAGGCCGGTCGTGTCCGCGGCGGTCTGCACCGCCCGCCAGACGCTCCGGGCCCTGGACCTCGACGCCGCGGCCCCGGGGGCCGGCCACCCGCTCTCCGGTGCGTACGTGAGGACCCCGCCGCCCGGACCGCACCGGGAAGCGGGCTACCGCATGGGCGGCGGCACGGTGTAGTTCGGGATCGACGGGTCCTTCGGGTCGAACGGTGTCGGCTTCCACGTCGGCAGCGGGGGCCGGTCGGGCGCCGGGGGCGGGTTCGGGCCCCGGTTCGGGTTCTGCGGCACGGCCGACGCATCCGCCGGCGTCCGCTTCGGCGCCGGGCCGCCGGTGGCCGACGGCCTCGGCCCCGCGTCCGGCGTCGACGGCGGCGCGGACGGCTCGGCGGTCGCCGGCTCCGAGGGCGAGGGCGAGGGGGCCGGCGGGGGCGTCGCCGGCGTCGAGGCGGGAGCCGGCGCGGTCGGCTTCGCGCCGGCCGGCTCGCCCGAGCAGCCGCCAAGCACCAGGGCGCCCGCCAGCGCCACTGCCGCGGCACCCGTCACTGCGCCCCTGGTACCCACACCCACCACCCACCCCGTACCCGTACGGTCCGTCCGCCCCCGGGCCGGGCGATGGTAGCCCACGGGGGCGCACCGAACATGGGCGCGCGCCCCCAGCCGTACCGCAACGTGTGGAAACGGCCCGTTTCGTGCTCTCGGGAGTGACACCAGCGGCGGCTGCAGCGCTGAGGGGCATGGGTCGCCTCACGGTGACCGTGTTCCCGCCCGACATCCGATCCTCAGAGGCCACGACGCATGCACCCAGCCCCAGGCGCCCCCGAGCAGGACACGTTGGAGCTCTTCCTCGGTGATGTGGCCGCCGCCCGCACGGCGGAGGGACCTCCGGATCCTCCCCACGCCGAGGCCCCCGTGTTCGTGGACAGCTCCGGGCGCAGGCAGCTGTGGGTGCGCCGTTGGGGCCGCCTCCTGGTGATACCGGCCGTCGCCTACGTCGTCCTGCTCCTGAGCACGCTGATGGGCGGCCCCACCTTCCCCTCGCCCTTCCTCCCCTCCGCCCAGGCCCCGCACACCCCGGCACCCGGGGAGCCTGCCAAGGCAGGAACGGCCGGCCCGTCGCCGCGCGGCACGGCGGGCGGAAGCCCCCGGCCCACTCCGGCCGCCTCACGGCCCGGCGCGCCCGCACCGGCCGTGACCCCGGGAGGGACGGCACCCGTCACCGGAGCGGCGCCGACGGAGGCGGCCGACGGACCGGCGAACCCGTCCCAGCCGTCCCCGGCCGGCCGCGGCCGCTTCACCACGCCGCCCGGGCAGGGCGGCGGCAAACCCACGGGCCGGCCCTGAGCCTGCGGGCCGGCACCGTCCACACCGCCCCCGACCGCACTGCCCGCCGCACCAGTCAGGAAGCCCCACCCCGTGTCGAAGAACCGCCGTCGCCGCTCGCAAGGCAGGCACACTTCCGTACGCAATGTCCCCCTGCGTACCCACTGGCTGCTGCTCACCACTCTCGTGCTGACGCTCTCAGCGGCGCTGCTCCTCGAGGGCTACACCCAGCACCTCTTCGACGAGCGCCCCGACGGTGCTCCCCGCCGGCAGGCGGCCGCGACGTCCGTACCGGCCGCGATCGGCTCCGGTGGCCCGGTGATCGAGGGCGCGGCGGGCCGCACCGCCACTCCGGCGCCCCGCACGATCGCCCTGACCTTCGACGACGGCCCCGACCCCGTCTGGACCCCGAAGATCCTCGACGTGCTGCGCCGCAACGAGGTGCGCGCGACCTTCTTCACCGTCGGTACCCGCGTCGCCGAGAATCCGGAGCTGGCTCGCCGGATCGTCGAGGAGGGCCACCAGATCGGCCTGCACAGCTTCACGCACACCGACCTCGGCACCGCGTCCGCCTGGCGCCGTTCCCTGGAGCTGCGTGAGAGCCAGCTCGTCATCGCCGGTGCCACCGGGGTCACCACCCCCCTGCTGCGCCCGCCCTACTCCTCCACCAACAAGGCGCTCGGCGACGCCGACTGGAAGGCGGTCGTCCAGGCTGGGCAAGAGGGATACCTGACCGTCCTGACGACCCTGGACAGTCAGGACTGGCGCCGCCCCGGCGTCGAAGCGATCGTCGCCGCCGCCACCCCCGCGGGCTCCACCGGCCAGATCGTGCTCCTGCACGACGCCGGAGGGGACCGCTCCCAGACGGTGGCCGCGCTCGAACAGCTCGTGCCGCGGCTCAAGGCGTCGGGCTGGACGTTCGCCACCGTGGGCGACGCGGTCGCCCTCCCCGCCGCCGTACGGAGCGCCGGCACCGCCGACCGGTGGCAGGGCATGGCACTGATCACCGCCCTCCGTACCAGCGGCTGGATCCTCGACGTGCTGTCGTGGCTGCTGTGGGCAGCGGGTGCGATCAGCCTGTTCCGCGCGGTCGCCGTGTTCGTCGCCGCCCGGCGGCACGTGCGGATGCGACGGAGGCCGTGGGGCGCTCCCGTGACCGAGCCGGTGAGCGTGATCGTGCCCGCGTACAACGAGAGCGCCGGGATCGAGGCGGCCGTCCGTTCCCTGCTCGCGTCCGACCACCCCGTCGAGGTCATCGTGGTCGACGACGGCTCCACCGACGGCACGGCGGACATCGTGGAGGCGCTCCGGCTGCCCGGCGTACGGGTCATCCGGCAGCAGAACGCGGGCAAGCCGGCCGCCCTCAACACCGGGATAGCGGCGGCCTCCTGCAACCTGCTCGTCATGGTCGACGGCGACACCGTCTTCGAACCCGACGCGGTCCGCATGATCGTCCAGCCCTTCGCCCACCGCCGGGTGGGCGCGGTCTCCGGCAACGCCAAGGTGGTCAACCGGGGCGGCCTGCTCGGCCGCTGGCAGCACATCGAGTACGTCGTCGGGTTCAACCTCGACCGCCGCCTGTTCGACCTCGCCGAGTGCATGCCCACCGTCCCCGGTGCCGTCGGCGCGTTCCGCCGCGAGGCCCTGCTGCGGGTCGGCGGCGTCAGCGACACCACCCTCGCCGAGGACACCGATCTGACCATGGCCCTGTGCCGGGACGGCTGGCGCGTGGTCTACGAGGAGCGGGCCAAGGCCTGGACGGAAGCCCCCGCCTCGCTCGGCGCCCTGTGGAAGCAGCGCTACCGGTGGTGCTACGGCACCCTCCAGGCCATGTGGAAGCACCGCGGGGCCCTCGCCCAGCGCGGGCAGGCCGGCAAGCTCGGCCGACGGGGCCTGGTCTACCTCCTGATGTTCCAGGTCCTGCTGCCGCTGCTCGCGCCCATCGTGGACGTCTTCGCCCTCTACGGCCTGCTCTTCCTCGACCCGTTGCGCATCGTCGGCCTGTGGACGGCCTTCCTGCTGCTCCAAGTGCTGATGGGCCTGTACGCCTTCCGTCTGGACGGTGAGCGCCCCGGACCTCTGTGGAGCCTGCCGCTCCAGCAGTTCGTCTACCGCCAGCTCATGTACCTGGTCGTGATCCAGTCCGTCTTCACCGCTGTGGCCGGCTCCCGCCTGCGCTGGCAGCGGATGGAGCGCTACGGCAGCCTCCAGGTGCCCGTCACCCGGTCCGAACCCCCGGCCGAGCCGCAGTACGTGACCGGGACCCCGCCGGGCGCCGAAACCGCGGCCGAGCCCTGGGGCGGTCCCGCCGGCCCCTACGGGGGCCACGACACGGACCCCTGGGAGTCCCACCCCGCGGCTCCGGGCCCGCAGAACCACATCTGGCCGTCCCGGGAGGGGCACCCGTACCCGTAAGGTCACGGGGCGCCCTCGCCGGCCCGGGACAGGGCGAACACCCCCGCGCAGACCAGGGCCACGCCCAGCAGCTGGGGGAGCAGCCACCAGCCCGAGCGCAGGTGTTCCTCGTACAGGACCACTCCCAGCGCGATGCTGATGCTCGCGTCGCCGAGGGTCAGCGCGGGCTGCGACGCCACCAGCGGGCCGCCCTGCATGGCGTGTTCGAGCAGCAGCAGGGCGCAGATGCCGCTCGCGCCGAAGGCGTACGTCTCCCAGGAGGTCAAGAACGCGCCGATGCCGTGGTCGTCGAGGACGTGCATGGAGGACTTCATCAGGGCGGCCGTCAGCGCGTAGCAGACGGCGGTGGCCGCGCCCAGGCAGCCGGCCCGTGAACGGCCGGGCGGCCTCCGCAGGCCCGCGACGGCGAGCAGGGCGACGATCACCGCGCAGGCCGGCAGCGCCGCCAGCCACCTCTCGGCCGGCACGTCGGTGCGGTTGCCCGCCGGCGAGGCGGCCACCAGCGCGACCCCGAGCCCCGTCACCACCCCCGCAACGGCCAGCCACAGCGCCCCCGGCAGCCGCTGACGGGTCAGCAGGGAGGCGATCAGCAGGGCGAGCGGCAGCTCCAGCACGAACAGCGGCTGTACGAGGGCCAGCGCGCCCGTGGCCAGCGCCGCGGCCTGACCGGCCCCGGCCGCGATCACGGCCAGGATGCCCGCGACCCACACGGGCCGGCGCAGCAGGTCCAGGACCAGACCGAAGCGGAAGCCCTCGCTCTGCGGCACGGTGAGTGCGGCCCGGCGCTGGAGCACGGTGGCCAGCGCGTTGCTGAAGGCAGCGAACAGCGCGAAGAGGACCGGCAGGACGACGCCCATGCCCCGATCCTCACCTCGTCCGCCGCCCGGCCGCGCCACGACACCGGGCCGCGGGGGTCGCGGCGCGCCCGCATTCCCCCGTCCGGGCCTGTCGCGGAGCCGCATCAGGCGCGCCCGGCCGCCGCCCGGCGCAGGGCCAGCGCCGCCAGGGCCTCCGGGGCGCCGGACTGGCCGCGGATCCCGGGGAAGGCGTTGACGTCAACGATCAGGGGCGTCCCGCCGCCGGTGTCGATGATGTCCACACCGTAGACGTCCAGGGCGAACACGAACCCGACCCGGCGCACCAGATCGGCCCAGCCGACGGGCAGTTCGTCCGGGGGCAGCTGGCGGGTGGGGCCGCGTCCGCCGGGGGAGAGCTCCGACCGGCGCAGGGCCGAGAACACCTGGTCGCCGATGGCCCACAGTTTGTGGTCCCAGCCGTTGTTGGGCGCGTACTCCTGCACCACGACCGGCTCCTGCGGCCAGTCCCGGGCCAACTCCCGCAGCCGCGCGGTGTCGTCGGCGCGTGCGACGAGGTCGCCGCGCCGGCTGAGCCGGCTCTTGACCACGACGGGAGCGGGCGGCCGTGCCTCCCGTGCCCACACTCCCAGGGCGCCGACGGTACGGGTCGCGGCGAACGGCAGACCGGCCCGCAGGGCGAGCCCGGCCATCTCCGTGCGGTCCTGGCACAGCGCCGTGGCCGCCGCGGTGTTGACCACCGGCGCCCCCCGGCGTTCCAGGTACCGGGCGAGTCCCAGCGCGTGTGGCGTCCGGGACTTCAGCAGGTACACATCGGCCAGGGGCAGCGGCACGTCCCCGAGGGTGACCGGATCGAGCGCCTCGACCTCGTGCTCCGGAGCGAGCAGCGCGGTGGTGTCCGCCAGCAGCGGATGCCCGGGTTCCGGGGTGATCAGGCCGATTTTCATACGGCGTCACCCGCCGCGGCCGGAATCTGCGCCGCGGGCCGGGCCGGGATCGACAGGGGCAGGGCGTACGGCAGCGTCACGGGCGCCGCCGGCGCCGCTGCGGGTCCGCCGGCCCGCGCCAGCCCCAGTACGGCACGGGCCACCCGCGCCGTCGCGTCCGGCACCTGCCGGAAGCTCGGGAAGTCGTTGACGTCGACGACGACCGGCCCGTCGGGACCCAGCAGGACGTCCACCCCGTACAGGTCGAGCCCGTAGACCGCACCCACCTGGGCGGCGATCGCCGCCACCTCAGCCGACAGCGGCACCCGGCGCTCGCGCACCGAGGGGTCGGGGTGCAGCGGGGAGCAGCGCTCGGTCGCGAACAGCTCCCCGCCGACCGCGTACACCTTGATGTCCGTCCCCGAGTTGGGTACGTACGGCTGGGCGATGAGCATGCCCTCGCCCGCGAGCGCGGGCAGCAGCGTCTCCAGCGCCCCGGGCGAAGTCGCCAGGTGCACGGCCCGCCCGGAGCTGCCGTCGGCGGGCTTGACCACGAGCGGGTACTCGGCCGCCGGTATCTCCCTGAGCAGCTCGGGGCGGGCGACGGCGTACGTGGGCGGCAGCGGGAGGCCTCGGCCGCGCCCGATCGCGGCGGCCAGCGCCTTGTCCCGTACGCCGCGGATGGACCGGGCGTCGTTGACGGTGGTCATCCCGGCTGCGGCGGCGGCTTCGAGGAGGGTCAGCCCCGGGCCGCCCGACACCGTCTTGAGCACCCAGGCGTCGTGGGCGCCCGCGTCCACCACCTCCGTCATGCGCAACAGCGAGCCGCCGGGCCGCACGACGTCCACGCGGTGCCCCCACGCGGTCAGCGCTCCGATCACCTCGTTCGGCATACCGTCGTGGCGGTAGTGCTCCTCCACCAGGAAGCAGAGCCTCATCGACCTTCCCCAAAATTCCCGGACGTCCGCCGAATCCGCCCGGCGAGTTGTGACGCCACAGGATGTCATGGACCGCAATGTGATGATCGGTCCGCCTGTGGGCTCCTGTATGACGTTCCGACCGGTCGACTGTCCGGCCGTCTGTGCGGTCCTCCGCGCGGACTTCCTTGTTACGCTGCCCCTTACGGTCCGACGGGGGGAAGTGCGGGACATGTGCGGCCGGTGGACGGGGCAGTTGTGCGCACTGGCGGTCAACGGAGCCGCACCGGCGGACGTGCTGCTGCGGTTGCTCGGCCATGAGGACGAGTGCGCGCGGCGGCCGGTTCCGCGGCGCGCCGTGCTGCCGCAGGAGGTCATCGAGGCGATTGTGGTCCACCCGGACCGCCGCGTCCGAAGCGCCTTCGCGCAGAACGCCGACGCCGACCCCGAGCAGCGGGCCCGGCTGGTCGACGACCCGTCCAAGTCGGTCCACCTCAGTCTCGCGACCGGTCCCGCGCCCTACCGGCAGCCGGTGCCCCCGCTGCCCGACCGGGCGTACGAGCGGCTGCTGAAGCACCCCGAGGCCCTGGTGCGCCAGGAGCTGTTCAGCTGGAGCAGCCGGCCGCCCGCCCACATCCTGGCGGGCCTCGCGGACCACGAGGACCCGCTGTTCCGCCTGGCCGCCTGCCAGGGCGCCTGGCACCGGCTCCCGGACGAGGCGCGGGAGCGGCTCCTCCGCGACGACGACCGCGAGGTACGGCTGGCAGCCGCCGAACAGGTCTGCCACGAGGACGAGGAACGGACCGCCTGGCTCATCGGGCAACTGAACGGCTCGTGGCGGCCCGTAGACGTCCTGGGCACCGGCCGGCTCACCCGGGAACTCGCCGAACGCCTCGTAGCCGAGGGGGATCGGCTCGCGACGATCGCCGGAAACCCCTCGCTCCCGCCCGACCTTGTGGCACGCCTCGCCGTCGACCCCGACCCGGCGGTCCGGCTGGTGGTCTCCGCCCGCCCCGAGCTGACCGAGGCCGAGCGCGCCGCCGTCGACCACGCCGTGGAAGCCGACGCCCGGCTGGGCACGCTCGACTGGGTGTGGGAGCGGCGCGAGGACGCGGAGTTCCTTCGGCGGTGCGCCCGGTCCGCGCACACCTGGCTGCGCCGCAGCGCCGCCGCCTGCCCCGGCCTGCCGGCCGACGCCGTGGAACTGCTCGCGGGGGACGAGGACTTCGCCGTACGCCTGCTGCTCGCGGAGTCCCACCCGGCGGCGCCGCCGGAACTGCTCCTCGACCTCTACCTCAACGGCACGCACCGCGCCGTCGGCATGCTGACCGCCCGTCCCGGCTTCCCCTTCGCCGGGCTCGCCGCCCGCTTCGGCGACTCGCCGGATCCCGACCGCCGGATGCTCGCACTGCGCGACCCCGGCCTGGAACCGGAGCTCCTCGACCGCCTCAGCCGGGACCCCGAGACGCGGAACGCCGCCGCGCAGCACCCCCGGCTCCCCGTGGCGCGGATCCGCGAACTGCTCGACGATCCGGACCCGGGGACCGCGGCCGCCGCGGCCGCCAATCCCGCACTCCCGCCCGAGGACATGCGGCGGCTCCTGGACCGGGCGCAGGTGCCGGAAATCCGGGTGAATGATCGGACAAGCGGCTGCTAGGTTGATCACGTGCCGAAGCTGAATCAGATCATCGCAGTCGAAAAGGGCGTCAAGTCCAAGTCCCTCCAGGAGCTCACCCAGGCTCACCACGACGTGCAGAAGCCCGCCCTGCTGGCCGGTATCTCGCGGACGTACCAGCCCAAGGACGAGGAGGGTGAGCAGCTGCCGCCCGAGTCCACCCGGGTACAGGTCAAGGCGGAGGACGTGCTGCGCGCGACGGCCGGGACGCTCACACGGCTCTTCGACGTGACGGCCACCAAGGACTGGGCGAACCGCAGCGCTGCCGCGGACGTGGTCGTCGACGGCAACGTCCTGCTCGCCCAGGTGCCCGTACCGTACCTGCTCTTCCTGGAGAAGCAGCTCACGGACCTGCACACCTTCGTGCGGAAGCTGCCGGTGCTGGACGCGTCCGAATCCTGGAACCTGGACCCGTCCACGGACTCCTGGAAGACGGACCCGGTGCGCACGATCCGCACCAAGAAGGTGCCGCGCAACCACGTCAAGGCCGAAGCCACCGAGAAGCACCCGGCGCAGGTCGAGGTGTACTACGAGGACGTGCCGGTCGGTTACTGGACGACCGTGAAGTTCTCCGGCGCGCTGCCCGCCCGGCGGGTCAACGAGCTGCTCGACCGCGTCGAAAAGCTCCAGCAGGCCGTCAAGTTCGCCCGCGAAGAGGCCAACAGCGCCGAGGTCACCGACCAGAGGGTCGGGGACGCGGTGTTCGGCTACCTGTTCAGGTAGCCCACGAAGACCCCTCCCGTATGTCTGCGGGAGGTGCGCGAGAGCGCAAGCTGAAACTGATGTTGAAGCTGAACAGGGGTGTCAGTTGGGGGTTCGAATCCCTCCCCCGGCATTGCGTGCCGGGGTGGCCCAAGCTGGTAGAGGCGGCCCCATGAATCTCAGATTCTCGCTCCAGTCTCAGTATTCGCCGCCGAACACCGGATCGACCGAGCGTGGACGACCATCGATGGATGGGGGTTCAAGTCCCTCCTGCGCCTCTCCCATGGCGCGGTAGTTCAAAGGCAGAACACGTCGATCTCAGAATGATCCGCGACTCTTAAACGTGCCGGTGTGCGCAATTGGGTGGCAAGCAGGAGCCCGGGAGCTGGATATGCTCCCGGGCTCCGTCACGTTCGCCCCGAGGTCACACGGTTCGGACGGTCACACGGGCACGGACACGAAGGTCCTGCCGGCTTCGTTCTCGACCAGGACGGCCTTGACGTCCGCCCGGTCGACGGCAGCCGAACCGTCCAGGCCGGCGCCCTTGGCCTCGCCGTTGCCCTGGCTTCCCACGACCCAGCTGCCCGCGGTGGTGCGCTTGCCGTCCTTGGAGACCACGACCAGCCGGCAGCGCTCGCCCGGCGGCACTCCGGTGACCGCCGCCCGCAACCGCACCCACTTGGTGGCCGGCGTCATCTGTACGGTCATCCGCGCACCCGTGCCCGCATCGGTCGCGGAGTGCAGCGTGGTCCCCCTGGGCGGGGGAGAGGGGTCCGCCGAAGCGGTCGGCGACGGGGGCAGGGGAAGTGCGACGGGGTCGGGATCGCCCGCACCCAACTGCGTGCCGGCCCAGAACACGGCAGCCAGGGAGGCCGCCACCGCCAGCCCTGTGAGACCCGCACGACGGCGTGCGGCACCGGCGCGCTCGCCCCGCATCTGCCGCAGGGTGCGCTGGAGCAGCAGGTCGCCGCCCTGCGGCGGTCCGTCGAGGAACGCCTCCTCGGGCACCTCGCCCAGTGCCGCCTCCATCTCGCGCAACGCGGCCACCTCCTCCCGGCACTGCACACATCCGCTCGTGTGTCCCTCGACCCGGCGGACCTCCTCGTCGTCCAGGACGCCGAGCACGTACGGGCCGAGCAGTTCCTCCTCGTGCCGCTGCCGGTTCATGCCACCACCTCACGCAGTCCGGCCGGCTGCTGGGGCGGCCTGCCCGATCTTTTTCCGTCTCTTGTGCCGCTCTCCCGGAAGCCGTCGTCCCTGAAGACGTCGCGCAGGGCCTTGAGCGCGTAGTGCGAACGCGACTTGACCGTACCCGCCGGGATGCCGAGGGTGTCGGCGGCCTCCGCCACGCTCAGCTGCCGGTAGTACAACTCCTTCAGCACGTCCCGGTGTTCCGGGGACAGCCGGTCGAGAGCCCCCAGCACGGTCATGCTGTCCACCACGGAGTCGGCGTGGTCCGCCTCCACCGGGGGAGCGGCCGCCGAACCGGACACCTCCGGCGGCCGGGCGGCCCGGGCCCGATACCGGTCGGTGATGATGTTACGGGCCACGGTGAGCAGCCAGCCGCGCACCGAGCCCTTTCCGTTCACGAGGACCTCGGAGTGCCGCCAGGCACGAATCAGGGTCTCCTGCACGACGTCCTCGGCCGCGGCCCGGTCCCCGGTCAGCCGGGTGGCGTACGCGAGCAGGGCGTGGCCGTGCTCCTCGTACACGGACTTGATCAGTGCCTCGTCGGTCGAGCCCCGCCGAGTGCGGGGCCACAGTGGTCCGGCCATCTCACCCTCTCCGTCTTCCTCGCTTGCGTGGTGCGGTCGGAACACGCCGGCGGAGCCGATACGGTTCATGTGACCTGCGTCACTCGAGGTCCGGGGGGTTCAAGTCCGGCAGGCGCGGCCCTCGTTGAGGCAGTCGACGAGCGCGGCCATCTCCGGCCCGGTCATCGCGTTCACGAACATCGCGTGGTCCGTTCTGGGGCTGTGCCGTTGCTCGGGGAAGGAGTCGATCGCCACCGGCGCCCCCGCGGGGACCTCGTAGGCGAGGGAGAGGCGCAGTTCGGGCACCGGGAAGGTGTCGGTGGGGCAGACTCCGTTGCCGCCGGGGAACAACAGGTGCGAACGGTGCCCGGCGCTCGCGGTGTCGAGGCCGTTCCAGCAGCTCGGGAAGACCAGGGTGCGGGTGACGCGGTCGCCCTCGGGGCAGCGCGGGTAGCGGGTGGTGGAGCGGTCGGGGGAGCCGGAACACCCCCAGCGGGCCCGGACGTGGGCGTCGCTGCCCGCCGTGCGGGCGACAGCGTCGCCCGTCATCGCGCGCAGGAAGGGCGGCATCGCCACGACCTTGCTCACCGGGTTGCCCCGGAACTCGACCCGCACGGAGCTCTCGGGCACGATCTCGCCGGTGTTGCCGTGCCCCGCCGCCGTCTCGTGGGGGCGCACCCCCGGCCGGTCCAGGCGGCGCAGGACGGGCCAGTAGTACGTCGACCGGTCCCCGCCCGCGCAGCTCGTGGCGGCGGCGGCCAGCGAGTCGTCGGTCGACATGGCGTCCGTGGACAGGTTGCCCACGTAGGAGTGCGTGTGGTGGGCGCCGGCCCGCAGGCCGGGCGAGACCAGCAGGTTGTCCTCGTTGTAGTGCCCCTCCTCGTTGCGGCCGCAGTCCACCGCCACCGAGCCCGCCGAGCCGTCGCTCCGATCGGCGGGCGTGGCCCGAGCGACGGCGGGGGCGGGTGGAACATCACGTATGTCCACGTAGTCGGACGGTGCCGGGGCGCCGGCCACCGCGCCCGGGTGCGGTCCGGCGGCGCGCGTGGCACCCAGCACCGCGGCGGCCAGCCCACCCCCCAGGACCAGGCAGATGACGACAGTGAGCAGTCGGCGTTCTTTCCCCATGGCGGTCACGGTTACCGGTGGCGACCCCGTCGTCAACCTGGCATCCGCACGGCGGTCGCCCCACCGCGTTCGTGCGTTCCGACGGGGCCGCCCGGTGACGTGTGGCGGTTCGCCCGGTCAGTTGCGGACAGGGGCCCGCAGGATCCGGGCGACGACGTTCTCGGCCTCCTGCGGGTGCTCCTCCGGCCATGTGCCGTTCGTCGAGGGCCGGGGCGGGGGTGCGAGCCGCGGCGGAACAGCGGGCGCGGGCCCGCCGAGGCCGCGTACGCCCCCCTTCCGGGCGGCTCCGAGGTGCCCGATTCCGGGGATCGCGGCCACCGGCCGACCGGCCGGTGGCGACCGCCGGGGAGGAGAGGCCGGGCCAACCACCACCGAGAGGGCCGGGGTTGTCCGTGGGGCCGCTTGTCCGGCCGCACGGCGACCGGACACAGTGTGCGCATGACACCCGCCGAGCTCCTGAACGCGTTCGCCCGCACCCGCGCCCGACTCGACGGCGGCGAGGTCACCTACTGGTGGACCGGCGACGTCCACTCCTGGGCACCGGGCGAGCCCTACCGGCGGCTGTTCGGCTTCGAAGGACTCAACGTCGCGCGCCTCGTGCCGGACGAGGAGAGCGGCGGCTACCAGCTTCTGTCCCGGGAAGCCGCCTTCTACCTGGACCCGGTGACCCGCGAGATCATGGAGACCTGGCAGGGCAGGCCCGTGGTCCACGTCTGGAACGATCCGGCCAACCAGAAGTGGCGCCCCTTCCCGGTCCCGGTGACCGAGCTGGGCGACCAGATCTGCTTCAGCCTGGAGATCCCGCTCGCCTACCCCTCGCCGCTGCCGGCCGAGGAGTACCCGGACCACTCCGCCGACGACACCTACCGGGCACTGGAACTCTTCCAGTTCTTCGCACCCGCCACCGCCCTGACCACCGACGGGGCGAGCGTCCCCGCGACGATGTCCTGGACCCGCATGTCCCCCTGGCTGCCGTGGATGGCGCAGGGCCCGCGCCCCGGCGGCCTCACCTTCCACTGCCGCGGCCGCAAGCTCGACGCCTACGCGCAGGTTCCCGAACGCACCCGCGCGTACATTGCCGACCGCCACCCCGAGTTCGCCCATGCGCCGGAGAAATGGAGCGAACCGAACGAGACGAGCTGGACGTACTTCCGCAAGCTTCTCCCGCCCCACCGGGAGGAGTCCTGAGCGCCACCCCCGCCCGCCGGGCCGACCCCTAGGGGCTTTCCCGTGATCCCCGGCGGGCGCGCGACGACGGCTGCGGCGCCTCGCCGTTGTCGGAACGCCCGGATACGTGCGGTACGAGTACGCGCCTCCACCCCGCGCCCGTATCTGCCGCCGCGCCCCGATCCAGCGGGATTCGCGGCACCGCCCTCGGGTGGCCGGGGGCCGGCGCGCACCGGAAAAGGCCTGATCACACCCTGCTCAGGGCCCCCCGGGGGGAGTGGCAGGGGGCGGACAAGGGTTTTCCCCGTATCCAGTTCATCCCCGCGTTGCCTACTGTCTGCCCACCGGCGATCTTCCCCAGGCCGGGCGGTACACACTCCAACCCCACATGGCGTGTAGGCCTACCACCGGGGGAAGTACGCCGGGACCGCCGTTGCCCCTGCCTCGCCGTTGCGGCCGGGACAACGTGGCGTGCGGCGGCAGCCGGGGCGAGACCGACCAACTCGCTCCCGGCCCCGCGGCCGCCGGAACCTCCCACACTGCACCGAACCGGCCGCTCCGGCCTGCCCGGAAACGGCCCTCGAAAGGGATCACGTGCACGCAACGAGACGCAGGCTCATATCCGTGGTGGCCATGTCCGTCACCCTGCTCGCCGGCACCGCCACCGCCTCCGTGGCCGTGGCCTCCGAGACCCCCACCGCTGTCCCCGCGGCCGCGCTCGCCCCCACCGCGCCGGTCGAGAACCTGATCGTCGGCTACAAGTCGTCCGCCTCCGAGGCCAGCTCCAACAACGCCGCCGCCGCCGACGCCACCGCCAAGGGCAAGAAGGCGGGCAAGAAGGCGAAGTTCGACCGGCGCCTGGGCACCGGCGCCGCGCTGGTCAACCTCGGCGGGACCGTCGCGCCGGCCGAGGCCGCCGACGTGATGGCCCAGTTCCGTGCCGACCCGGACGTCGCCTACGTCGAGCTCGACACCCGCGCCTACGCCGCGGCCGTGACCCCGAACGACACCGAGTACGCCAAGCAGTGGGACCTCTTCGAGTCCACCGCGGGCATGAACGTCCCGGCCGCCTGGGACAGGACGACCGGCTCCGGCGTCACCGTCGCGGTGATCGACACCGGCTACGTCGCCCACTCGGACCTCGCGTCGAACACCGTCGCCGGCTACGACTTCATCAGCAGCGCCACCTACGCCCGTGACGGCGGCGGCCGCGACAGCAACCCCGCCGACGAGGGCGACTGGAACGCCACCGACGGCGAGTGCGGCGTCGGCTCGAAGGCCGGCAACTCGTCCTGGCACGGCACCCACGTCGCCGGCACCATCGCGGCGGCCACGAACAACTCCAAGGGCGTCGCCGGCATCGCCTACGGCGCGAAGGTCCAGCACGTCCGCGTCCTCGGCAAGTGCGGCGGTTCCACCTCGGACATCGTCGACGCCATCACCTGGGCCTCCGGCGGCTCCGTGGCCGGCGTCCCGGCCAACGCCACCCCGGCCAAGGTCATCAACATGAGCCTCGGCGGCCCGGGCGCCTGCGGCACCAGCTACCAGAACGCGATCAACGCGGCCGTCGCCCGCGGCACGACCGTCGTCGTCGCCGCCGGCAACAGCAACGCCGACGCGGCCGGCTACTCGCCCGCCAGCTGCAACAACGTGATCAACGTGGCGGCCAGCAACCGCGCCGGCGACCGGTCGTACTACTCCAACTACGGCTCGATCATCGACATCGCCGCCCCGGGCGGTGAGACCCGCCGCGCCACCGACACGCCCGGCACCGTCACCACCCCCGAGAACGCGATCCTCTCGACCCTGAACGCGGGCACCACCACCCCGGGCTCCGAGATCTACAAGCCCTACCAGGGCACCAGCATGGCCGCCCCCCACGTCGCCGGTCTCGCCGCGCTGCTGAAGTCGGCCAACTCCGCGCTGACCCCGGCCCAGATCGAGACGGCGATCAAGAACAACGCCCGTCCGCTCGCCGGCACCTGCACCGGTGGCTGCGGCGCCGGCCTCGCCGACGCCGCCGCGACCGTCGCCGCCGTGACCTCGACCCCGCCCGCCCCGGCCTTCGAGAACACCGCGGACTACGCCATCGGCGACAACACCACCGTCGAGAGCCCGATCACCGTCACCGGGAAGTCCGGCAACGCCCCGGCCACCCTCAAGGTCGGTGTGAACATCGTCCACACCTACATCGGTGACCTGAAGGTCGACCTGGTCGCCCCGGACGGCAGCGTCTACACGCTCCACAACCGGACGGGCAGCGGCACCGACAACATCAACCAGGTCTACACCGTCAACGCCTCCTCCGAGGTCGCGAACGGCACCTGGAAGCTCCGGGTCAACGACAACGCCGGCGGCGACACCGGCAGGATCGACTCCTGGAATCTCACCTTCTGAGACGGATCACGCCGCCTCGGGGTCCGATACCAACTCCGCCTGACGGAGCGATAGTACGGACCAATTGAATCCCCGGGCCTGCCGATACTACGGGTATCGGCAGGTCCGCCGGGTTTTCCCTGCACCGTGACTGAATTCTGCGTCACAATGCGGGTCCACCAGCCGTCCGACCTCGTATTCTCGCCTCTCACAGGAAGGGCACAGGAGCTGGGGACTGGAAGGCTGGTGGCTGTGCGTGGTGGCGGCGACGGGGCACGCTGACACAAGCGTAGGACACGGAGAACTGATCAAGGCGGTCGACCGCGCGCTGACCTCGCACGGCCGGGCGCTCCTGACCGGACCCGCCGGCGCGGGCAAGACCGAGGTCGTCCGCGCCGTCTCGGCCGCGGCCGAAGCACGCCGGGAGAGCGTTCTCCGCCTCGCTCCCGAGGCCGCCGACCAATGGATACCCGAGGCCTCCGCCGCCGCCCTCCTCGCCTCCGTGCCCGCTGCCGCCCTGGAAGACCTCTCCGGCCCCCAGCGCACCGCCATCGCCCTCCTGCGCCGGGAGGCCGACGCCCCCCGCGCGGGCCGCGACCACGTGGCGCTGCGCCTGGCCGTCGTCGAGGTGCTCCGCAGCCTCGCCGCCCGCCAGCCCGTCCTCCTCGTCATCGACAACGCCCAGTGGCTCGACGCCGAGAGCACCGACCTGCTCCGCTTCGCCCTGCGCCTCACCCCGCCCCGCGTGCGGGTCCTCGCCGCCGAACGCGTCCAGGGCGGAGCCCCGGTCGGCGAGCCCCTCTGCGGCCCCGGCGTCCCCTCCATACGGGTGCCCCCGCTCGGCGCCGACGAGGTCGCGGAGCTGCTTCTTCGCCACGGGCTGCCCGCCCGCCTCGCCGGCCGCATCCACCAGGCCAGCGGCGGCAACCCGCGCCTGGCCCTCGCCCTCGGCCACTCCCTCGCCGAAGCCGCCGAGGCCCGCGACTGCAGCGCCCACCACGCCGACCCCCTGCCCGTCTCCGGACAGGCGCGCGAGGTCGCCCGCCGCCTCCTCGCGGGAGCCCCCGCCCAGGCCCGCCGCACCCTGCTGCTCGCCGCCCTCGCCTCCCGCCCCACCATCTCCCTGCTGCGGCGGGCCGGCCGCCCCGACGCCGAGGCCGAGCTGGCCGAGGCGGAACGGGCCGCGCTGGTCAGGGTCGGAGAGGACGGCACGGTCGAGTTCACCGCCGGCGCCCTGCCCACCGCGCTCGCCGCCGACGCCGGCTGGCCCGAACGCGCCGCCGGGCACGCGGCACTGGCCGCCGCCGTCGACGATCCCGTCCAGGCCGTACGCCACCGGGCGCTGGCCGTCGACACCCCCGACCAGGGGCTCGCCGCCGAGATCACCGAGGCCGCCGCGGTCTGCCGCAGCCGCGGACAGCGGGCCCTGGCCGCCGAACTGGGACTGCTCGCCGCGGAACGGACGCCGTCCCGGCTGGCCGACGACGAACTGGCCCGCCTCGTCACGGCCGCCGAAGACGCCGGCTGGGCGGGCCGCGCCGACCTCGCCCGGCGCGCCACCCGGGCCGTGCTGGCCCGCGACGCCTCGCCGGCCGACCGGGTACGCGCCCGGCTCGCCGTGATCGACGCCGCGGGACAGGCCCTGGGAGCGCTCGACGAGACCTTCGCGTACGCCATGGACGAGGCCGCCGGGGACCCTGCCCTGCTGGCCGCCGTCCAGCTGCGGATCGCCTGGAAGCACAACCTCAGCGACGGCGACCCCGTCCGCTCCCGCGACGCCGCTGCCGAGGCCGGCGCCCTCGCCGCGCAGGGCGGCGACCAGACCGCCGAGGCCATGGCCCTGACCGTACGGGCCCGCATGGGCCGCATCCTCGGGGACGCGGAAGCCGAGGAGATCCTCTCCGAGGCACTCGCCCTGCCCGCGCCCGAGGTGCCGCTCGGCATGCGCAACGCCCCGCAGTACCTGGCCGTCCGGCACGCCCTCTTCGACGACCGCCTCGCCGACGCGCGCCGCCAGCTCATGGTGCTGCTGCCGGCCGTCCGGCGCACCGGTTCGGCCGAGGACGTCTTCGAGGTCCTGCGCAGCCTCACCGAGGTGGAACTGCGCAGCGGCCGGTGCGAGGCCGCCTCCGTCCACGCCCGCCGGGCCCTGGAACTGACCATCGAGGCCGGCCTCTCGCCCGGTCCCGCCTGGTACGTGGCGGCGATGGCCGAGACCATGGGCGGCAGCTTCGCGCGCGCCGAGAGCTTCGCGCGCCGCGGCATCCAGGCCTCCCAGGAGGAACAGGACCAGGTCTTCCTCTCCCGCAGCCTGCACGCGCTCGGGCTCATCGAACTGGCCACCGGCGAGGCGGCGAAGGCGGTCGCCACCCTGCGCCGCGTCGCCGAACTGGAGGCCGCCCAGCAAGTCGTGGACCCCTCGATCCTGCGCTGGCACGGTGAACTCGCCGAGGCCCTGATCGCCGCAGACGCGCCCGGCGAAGCTGCCGAACTGATCGAGCCCGTGCGCGCGGTCGCCCACGGGCTCGGACGTACCGGCGTCGTCGCCGCCCTCGACCGGGCCCGCGCGCTGTGCCTGTCCGCGCAGGGCGACGCGGACGCAGCCGTCCGACTGCTGGAGGACACGGCGCAGCGCTTCGAATCCCTCCGGCTGCCGCTGGAACGGGGTCGTACGCTGCTCGCCCTCGCCCGGGTGGAGCGCCGCCGCCGGCGCCGGGCGCCGGCCCGTGCGGCGCTCCGGGCCGCGGCCGAGGTGTTCGAGCGGGCCGGCGCCGCACCCTGGACCGAGCTCGCCAGGGAACCGGTCCCGGGTGACGGGGCCGGCTCACCGGTCACCGCGGCAGCGGCGCTGACCGAGGCCGAGACCCGCCTCGCGCTGCTCGTCAGCCAGGGCGCCAGCAACCAGGAGGCCGCGGCGAAGCTGTTCCTCAGCGTCAAGACCGTCGAGGCCCGGCTGACCCGCATCTACCAGAAGCTCGACGTACGGTCACGGGCCCAGCTGGCCACCGCGCTGCGCACGCGGTGACCGTACGGCACGCAGGGTCAGCAGCTCAGGTTGCCGCCCGGCGTGACGCCCAGCAGCTGGGTGAAGCTCTGGTACTTCGAGATCCGGCTCTGTACCTGGGCGGGGTTGCCGCCGTTGCACTCCAGGGCGCCGTTGATGGAGCGGATGGTCTCGCCGAAGCCGGCGCCGTTCACCATGGCGGCGTGGGCGGTCATGGTTCCCGGACCGTTCTGGGTGTTCCAGTACCAGAGCGCCGTCTTCATGGCGACGGCCGGATCCTGCTCCACGAGGTAGGGGTTGGCCAAAAGGTTGATGCCGAGGGCGTCGCCGGCCGCCTTGTAGTTGAAGTTCCAGCTGAGCTGGATGGGCCCGCGGCCGTAGTAGGCGGCCTGTCCGGCCGGACAGCCGTACGGCTGGGTCGCGTCGCAGTAGTGGGGGTAGTTGGCGGTGTTCTGCTCCACGATGTGCACGAGACCGCCGGTCTCGTGCGAGACGTTCGCGAGGAAGGCGGCGGCCTCGCGCCGCTTCACCGTGTCGTCGCCGGTCTTGGCGAAGCCGGGGTAGGCGGACAGCGCGGCGACCAGGCCGTTGTAGGTGTAGAAGGGATTGCGGTTCGGGAACATCTGGTTGAACTGGGCCTCGGAGACGACGAATCCGGACGGGTCGGGGTCCGGTTCCTGGCCGCCCCCGCCCCCGCCCCCGCCGCCGCAGACGCCCTGGTCCGCCCAGACGCCCCACTGGCCGGTGGTGCCGGGGGTCTCGCCCTGGGTCCACCACTTGGCCTGCCAGTTGCGACCGCCGTACGAGGCGCTCATTCCGTTCGTGTAGACGGCGGACGAGGCCCAGGGGGAGGCGCAGGGGGCCGCCGCGGAGGCGGGGGAGGACGGAAGGGCGATGGCCAGGCCGGCCGTGACGGCCGCGGCGGCGACCAGGCTGAGGGCGCGGCGGCGAAGCGCACGTATCACGTAACTGCTCCTTCAGTGGGGGGACTTGCCGGGAGGCAACAGCGCCCACTGAAACGGAATGGTCTGAACCTGTCAAGGTCTAGACCAAAGGAAAGCGCCGGTGTCACGCGAGGCGCGTGACACCGGCGCGGAAGAAGGGGTCAGCTGCCGGCGGAGAGGTTGCCGGAGAGGACCGGAATGTTGCTGGCGATGTGCGAGAGGGCCTCGTCGCCCTTGGCCTGGGTGGAGTTCTCGGCGCACTGCTGGTTCTGCGGGTTGGACAGGACGTTGACGTCCTGGACGCCGATGTTGGCGAGGACCGCCAGCAGGGACTGGGCGTTGACCTTGGCGGGCAGGCCGACGCAGAGCTTGTTGAGGGAGCCCTGGATCGGGGCGAGCTGCGGGCTCTGGTTGCCGCGGGTCTCCGCGTTGCCGTAGATCTGCGCCGAGTCGTTGCCGTTCACGGTGTTGACGCCGTTGTCGTTGCCGATCGCCATCGCGGGCGAGGCGGCGGCGGCGCCCGCGCCGAGCACGGCGGCGGTGGCGGCGGCGGTGGCCATGAACTTCTTGAGCATCTGGGGGATCCTTCGGTCGCACTGTCGCGTGTGATGGCTGCCCACGGCGGGACGCGCTGATCAACTGCTGACGGTGTCCGGGGTTATGCCCCCTCACCCGACTGGCCCAATGGCGCGACGGCCGGATCGTGAACCGGATCGGCCCCGCCGCGGTGGCGGCGGGGCCCGGATCCTGCCCGGCGGGTCAGCCGCTCTTGCGGCGGACCTTCTTGTTCTTGCCGCTCGCGGCGCTGCTGGAGCCCTGAACCTTGTTCCGGTTCTGGTGGGACTGCTGCGCGTGGGCCTTCGCGGCGTTGCGCTCCAGGGCTTCCCGGAATCGGCGCTTGGCCGCTTCGGCCGGGGACTCGTCCTGCGGGGTGCCTGCTTCGTCAGCCATTCGTCCTCCTGGAGTGATCAAGCGGCCCCAGTCTGTCAGTCGCTGTACGTGCTGACCAGCGGGTTCCTGGAAACCCCAAGGGTGGCTTGGGGAGGTTATAAGCTTAGGTTATGGGGGCATAAACCGACACCGGGTGCTGAGTTAGGCTTACCTTCGTTTAGGGTTCCCTTTGATCCGACTTGATCCACCTTGCCGTCGCTCGAAGGGAACCTCTGCCATGCCTCGCCCTCTGCGGGTAGCAATCGTCGGTGCCGGCCCGGCCGGCATCTATGCCGCCGACGCGCTGCTGAAGTCCGAGGCCGCCGTTGATCCCGGTGTGTCCATAGACCTCTTCGAGCGCATGCCCGCCCCCTTCGGCCTGATCCGGTACGGCGTCGCCCCGGACCACCCGCGCATCAAGGGCATCATCACGGCCCTGCACCAGGTGCTGGACAAGCCGCAGGTCCGCCTCTTCGGCAACGTCGACTACCCGAGCGACATCAGCCTCGACGAGCTGCACTCCTTCTACGACGCCGTGATCTTCTCCACCGGCGCCACGGCCGACCGCGCGCTCGACATCCCCGGCGTCGACCTCGACGGCTCCTACGGCGCCGCCGACTTCGTCTCCTGGTACGACGGCCACCCGGACGTGCCGCGCACCTGGCCGCTCGAGGCCGAGAAGGTCGCCGTGCTCGGCGTCGGCAACGTCGCCCTCGATGTCGCGCGCATCCTCGCCAAGACGGCCGACGAGCTGCTGCCCACCGAGATCCCGGCCAACGTCTACGAAGGCCTCAAGGCCAACAAGGCCCTCGAGGTGCACGTCTTCGGCCGTCGCGGTCCGGCCCAGGCCAAATTCAGCCCCATGGAGCTGCGCGAGCTGGACCACTCGCCCAACATCGAGGTCATCGTCAACCCCGAGGACATCGACTACGACGACGGCTCGATCGCCGAGCGGCGGGGGAACAAGCAGACCGACATGGTCGCCAAGACCCTGGAGAACTGGGCGATCCGCGACATCGGCGAGCGGCCGCACAAGCTGTTCCTGCACTTCTTCGAGTCGCCCTCGGAGATCCTCGGCGAGGACGGCAAGGTCGTCGGCCTGCGCACCGAGCGCACCGAGCTGGACGGCACCGGCAACGTCAAGGGCACCGGCCGGTTCACCGACTGGGACGTCCGGTCCGTCTACCGGGCGGTCGGCTACCTCTCCGACGAACTGCCCAAGCTCCCGTGGGACGTCGAGTCCGGCACGGTCCCGGACGAGGGCGGCCGCGTGATCGACGCCGGCGGCCCCATGCAGTCGACGTACGTGACCGGCTGGATCCGCCGCGGCCCGATCGGCCTGATCGGCCACACCAAGGGCGACGCGAACGAGACCGTCGGGAACCTGCTCGCCGACCACGCCGAGGGCCGCCTGGGCACGCCGGCCTCGCCGGAGCCGGAAGCGGTCGAGGCCTTCCTCGCCGAGCGCAGCGTGCGCTACACGACGTGGGAGGGCTGGTACCGGCTGGATGCGGCCGAGAAGGCCCTCGGCGAGCCCCAGGGCCGCGCGCGCGTGAAGATCGTGGAGCGCGAGGAGATGCTCGACGCGAGCGGCGCCTGAGCACGAGGGGCCGGGACCTGACGGGTCCCGGCCCCTGCGCGTCGGGCGGCCTCCGGCCGTCCTTCGGCCAGGAGGTGATCGCTCCGGATCGGAATGCCGCGCCGCGCACGGGAGTTGGACACGAGCACGACACCGACCCCACAGGCCCTGGAGAGCTCATGAAGATCGGCATCATCGGCGCGGGCAACATCGGCGGCAACCTCACCCGGCGGCTGGCCGCCCTGGGACACGAGGTCGCTGTGGCCAACTCACGGGGGCCCGAGACCCTGGCCGCCCTCGCGCAGGAGACCGGCGCCACCCCCGTCACCGTGGCCGAGGCGGCGCGCGGCGCCGAGATCGTCGTCGTCGCCATCCCGTTCAAGAACGTGCCCGACCTGCCCGCGGGCCTCTTCGACGGGGCGGCCCCGGGCTTCGCCGTCATCGACACCGGCAACTACTACCCGCGCCGGCGCGACGGCCGGATCGCCGGCGTGGAGGACGAGGGCCTCACCGAGAGCCGCTGGACCGAGCGGCAGCTCGGACACCCCGTGATCAAGGCCTTCAACGGCACGTACGCCCAGGACATCCTCGACCGGCACCGCCCGGCCGGCGCCGCCGACCGGATCGCGCTGCCCGTCGCGGGCGACGACGAGGCGGCGAAGAAGGCCGTACGCGACCTCATCGAGGAACTCGGCTTCGACACGGTCGACTCGGGCGGCCTCGACGACTCCTGGCGGCAGCAGCCCGACACGCCCGTCTACGGACTCCGGGAGGGCGTCGAAGGGGTCACCCGGGCCCTCGCCGCAGCTTCCCCGGACCGCCCGGAGGCTTTCCGCGGCTGACGGGAGCGGGACGGCGGGAACCCCTGTCCGGGCAACGGGACGATCTCGTGCCGGCTCCGGGAACGGTCGCCGGCGATGCCGCGCCTGCGCCGGCAGATGGCCGGATTCCGGATGACGGATGACGGGACGGGCAGACGGGCAGACGGCCAGAAGGAGAGGGCCGGACCGGAGCGGCCGACCGGCGGTGAAGGGGAGGGGCGGTGCGGGAACGCCGAGGGGCCGGAGGGGGCTGGTGGCCCTCGCGGTGGGGCTGCCGCTGCTCGGGGCAGCGATCGTCATGGCGGTCGTGTTCACCGGTACCGGTGTCGTGAGGCGCAGCCCGCTGCACCGGACGGTGGACGGGTACCTCGAAGCCGTCGGCGGCGGCGGACCCGCACCGGCCGCCGGACCGGGAAGCGGGTGTCCCGGCGGCGCCCCGAATCCCGCGGACGCCCTGAGGGGCATCACACCCGGCTTCGGGCACCGCATCGTGTCGTCCACCGCGAGCGGCGACAGCGCCGCCGTCGATGTGGACCTCGTCCCGGCCGGTGGCGGCGAGCCGGTGGCGGTGCTCCTGGAACTGCGCCGCAGCGGGGACCGTCGGGACGTCTGCGCGGCCTCGACGGGCCGCACGGCGGTCGATCCGTTCTGAGATGCCGGAGGCATCGGACCCGCGGCCGGGTCAGGCGTCCCGGCCGCGCTCCAGCACGCCGCGTACGAAGGCGGCCTGGCCGGCGTGCTGGAGGTCGTCGGCGAGCACGCTGACCAGTCGCACCCCCAGGGTGACGGGCGGGTCCCAGCGCTCGTCGACCACCCGGTCCAGGTCGGCGGCAGCGAGGCCCCGGACGAAGGCCAGGGTCTGCTCGTGCACCGCGTCAAAGTAGCCCAGGAGCAGGTCGCCCGAGTCCACCCGGACCGTGCCGACCTGGCGTGCGGAATGGCCGTAGCCCGTGGACGTGGCCGGCAGCGGCAGGGCGAACCGGTCCGCCCAGCCGCCGGCCTGCCACACCTGCTCCAGACCCGCCGCGGCGGCGATGTGGTCGTCCTGGATCCGGGTGAGGTGCCAGACCAGCCAGGTGATCGAGTTCGCGGCCGGGTCGACGCGGGTGTTCAGCAGGTGCGCCGGGACTCCGTCCGCGGCCTCGTACACGACCTCCCGGATCCGACCGAACCCGTCCGCGATGACGTCCGTAGCCTTCATGCCCCCCACCATGCAAGGCCCGGTGGCCCCGCCGGCGCGAACGACACGCGGGGCGGGCCGCCGGGCCTGCGGACACGGGCTCACCCGACGGCGTGGGCCTTCTCGGGCTCCGCGGTCCGAGCCGGTTCGGCCGCGGCGGGCCGCCCGGGGGCCGCCGCGGCGGGTTTGTGCCCACCGCGCAGGCCGAGCCGGCCGATCAGCCCGACCAGGGCGAAGGCCGCGGCCCCGATCCCGAAGGTGAGGGTGAACCCGGACTCGGCGGGCAGCGGGGGCACCCCCGCGGGCAGGTGCTCGATGGTCCTGGAGGCCAGGATCGTGGTGACCACGGCACTGCCGATCGCGCTGCCCGTCGAGCGGGAGATCGAGTTGATGCCATTGGCGATGCCGCTCTGGTGCGGCGGGACGCTGGACATGATCACGGCGGGCATGGCGGCGTAGCCGAAGCTGACGGCCGCCCCGACGACCAGGCCGGAGCCGATCACCGAGAAGGCGTGGCTGTGGTCCACCGCGAGCCAGGCGAAACCGGCCGCGCCCAGCACGGCGGCCATGCCCAGTGCCGCGCGCGGACCGCGGTGGCGCACGATCCGGCCGCCGATGGGCGAGGCCAGCAGTGAGACGATCGCGCTGGGCAGCAGGAACTGCACGGAGGCGCGCAGGATCGACGCGTCGAAGCCGTAGCCGGTGAGCGCCTCGGGCATCTGCACGAGGTACGAGACGCCGAGGAAGCTCGCGAACATGCCGAAGCCGACGAGGAGGCCGGACAGGTTGGCCATGAGCACCGGGCGGTGCACGAACATCCGCATGTCGACCAGGGGCTCGCGGACCTTGAGCTCGGTCGCCACCCACACGGCGGCCATCACGGCGGCGCCGGCGAAGCCGCCCAGCGTACGCCCGGAGGTCCAGCCCCACTCGTGGCCCTGTGAGATCGCCAGCAGGAGCAGCAGCAGCGCGGCACCGAGGGTCAGGGCGCCGAGGACGTCGGTGCGCCCGCCCGTCCTGGTTCGGGTGGCGGGGACCAGGAGGACCACGGCGAGCAGGGCGAGGGCCGCGAGGCCGGTGGCCATCCAGAAGGCGTTGCGGTAGTCCGCGTCGGGTCCCGAGGTCAGCAGGCCGGTGGCCGCGAGCGCGAGGCCGCTGCCGAACGCGAGCGTGCCGCTGACCAGAGCCATCGCGCCGGGCAGCCGCTGCGGGCTGACCTCTTCGCGCAGCACCGACAGCGCGAGCGGGAAGATCGCGGTGGCGGCGCCCTGGAGGACGCGGCCGAGGATCAGCAGCGGGAGCGAGGACGCCAGCGCCGTCAGGACGGAGCCGGCGACCATCACGCCGAGGACGGCCACCAGGGTGGGCTTCTTGCCGTGCTGGTCGCCGAACCGGCCGAGGAGCGGCGTGAAGACCGCCGCCGACAGCAGGGTGGCGGTGGTCACCCAGCTCGCGTTCGCGGTCGAGGTGCCGAGATCGTCGCGGATCAGGCCGAGGATGGGGACCGGCAGGGTCTGCATCATCGACACGACCATGGCGGCGAGGCTCAGGGCGAAGACGACGACCGTCTCGTTGCGCCGCCCGGAGGCAGGCGCGGCGGCGGATGGGGTGCTCATGGCTGGGGGACCTTCTTCGTGTTTCGGAGCTGAGAAGCTTCGGAACCCAGATGTTTGATGTCATCAAGTAACTCGATCGAAGGTAGAGGTCGATATTTCAGGTAGTCAAGTAAACAATTGATAATGTGAAGCATCCTGAGTAGGCTCGAGGCATGAGCGAGACCGCGACCCACCCCACGAAGGTCGAGCTGCTGGAGCTGCTCGCCGCCATCGGCACCGCCCAGTGGCGCGAGTTCGCCGCGGCCGCGGCGCAGCACGGCCTCACCCCCACCCAGGCGCGCGTCCTCGCCCAGCTGGACGGGCCGGTGCCCATGCGCGGCCTCGCCGCCCTGCTGGTCTGTGACGCGTCCAACGTGACCGGCATCGTGGACCGCCTCGAGGCCCGCGAGCTGGTGCGCCGGGAACCGTCCCCCGCCGACCGCCGCGTCAAGAACGTGGTCGCCACGGAGGCGGGCCGGGAGGTCATCCGCCGGGTGCGGGAGGAGATGCAGGCGGCGCACGGCGCGCTCGACAGCCTCGACGACGCCGAGAGCGCGACGCTCCACGCCCTGCTGGCCCGCCTGCGGCCGTCGATGGAGAAGGGCTAGTCTCGACCCCCGTGGACACCCTTCAGCGGATCAACGACGTGCCCGTCCTGATGTGCGGCACCGAGGGCGAGACCATCGCGGGTGAACGCGAGGCCCTGGACTGCATCGGAAACGCCTCCTACCAGGGCGCCGAGTGGGCGGTCATCCCCGTCGAGCGCTTCGACGAGGCGTTCTTCCGGCTGAGCACCCGGGTCGCCGGCGAGATCATCCAGAAGTTCGTCCAGTACCGGGTGGGCGTCGTCGTCCTCGGCGACATCTCCCGCCACATGGAGGCCGGCACGGCGCTGCGCGACTTCGTCCGCGAGTGCAACCGGGGCCGCCAGACGTGGTTCGTCGCCGACATCGACGAGCTGCGCGACCGGCTGACCGGGGCCGGGGCGTGAACGGCGGCGACGTCCGGATCCTGCGTGCGGCCGACCGCCCCGCCACGGTGTGGAAGAACGGCGGGGGAGTCACCCGGGAGATCGCCGCCTGGCCGGCGGACGCCGACATGGAGTCGTTCCGGTGGCGGGCGAGTCTGGCCGAGGTGGCCGCGGACGGCCCCTTCTCGGCCTTCCCCGGGATCGACCGCACCCTCACACTCGCCGAGGGTGCGGGCATGGACCTCGTGGTGGGAGGCGTGCACCGGCTCGTGGCCGAACGCTTCGCCCCGCAGGACTTCGCGGGGGACGAGCCGACCGACTGCAGGCTCGTCTCCGGCCCCGTCGTGAACTTCAACGTGATGTACCGCCGCGGTGCGGCGACGGCCGAGACCGCAGTCGTACGGGGCAGGCTCACCCTCGCCGCCGAACCCGGCGAGACCCTGCTGGTGGTCGCCCTGGACGGCCCGGCGGCGCTCGAGGCCGCGTGGGGACCGGGCCACGCCCTGGGCCCGTACGACGCGGCCCTCGCGCGGGGTGCGTTCACCGGACGCCTGCGGACCGAAGGCCGCGCGGCGGTGGTCCGCCTGCGGTAGGTCGTGTCCGGTCGCCCGCGCCCGCTGTTTCCCCGCGACTGGGTTGCCTGCGCGTCACGCAGGCCCTGGCACTCTCCGCGCCACGTGACCTTGCCGATGACGGCGTCGTGGTTGCAGTCGAGGCCGCAGTGGTCCGGGCCCGGGGAGGGTGGACGCGCTCGAGCCGCTGCCGAAGGCCTTCCCCTCGGCCTGGATGCGGGCGGCCGCCGCGCCGCCCGGCAAGGCCACCGGCCACGCCGGTTCCTGCGTGCAGTGCCGTGACGCCGGCACCCTCGAGGCCGCGGGACAGGGTGCTGCGCGGACACGCCCCGGGCCCGCCTCCGCGCATCGGCCGGGCGGGCGTCAGCGGGCGCCGAGCTTGATCCATTTCGCCGTGCTGGGAACGCCTTTCGCGTCGAGCAGGAAGAGCATGTAGTAGCCGGGCGGGGCGTCGGCCGCGCCCGGCGGGGTCCGCAGCCCGATCCGGTCGCCCTGGACACCCGTGAGCCGCAGGTCGAGGTGGCGCTGACTGGTGTTCACCGAGTGGGTGACCGTCGTGGGGGCCAGCAGGACCGCGCGCTTGACGTGCTTCGCCGTCGAGCTGGACACCCGGAAGACCGTGTCGTAGCGGAGGTCGCCCACCGGAACGCGGTCGAGGGCCGGCCGGGCGCCCCGGTGCAGATAGGCGGGCTCGTAGAGCTCGATGCTCCCGTCCATCCCGTCCTTGATGTCGGGATCGTTCGCGATCTGCTGGAGCTCGTCACCGGTGACCATCATCCGCCCGTCCGGCAGGATCAGGGCGTTGGAGTGGTAGCCGCGGGGCAGCCGCTGGGCCGGTCCCAGCTTCCAGCGGCCGCGCGCGTCGCGCACCTCGATGTGCCGGTACTTGGGATCGGCCGTCGGATTGAACGGGCCGTGGCCGTAGTCCCGGGTGTCCAGGGCCCCGTTCACGGTGAGCAGGGTGCCGTCCGGCAGGATCAGGGTGCCGTCCTGGGTGCGGCCGAAGGCCCTGGGCTCCTCGGTCGTCCAGCGTCCGCCGGCCAGCCGGTAGGTGTGCGGGTCGCGCGGGTCGCCGCCGAGAACCAGGACGGAGTCCGGCCCCCGGAAGCCGGCCGGCAGCGGCACCGCCGATCCGTAGCCCCGGAAGTCGGCGGGCCGCCGGGGCAGGTCGCCGCGTACGTCCTTGACCGGGTCGAAGATCCACTGCTGGTCGGCGTCCCGGCCGAGGCCGTAGACCATCCCGTCGCGCAGCGAGAAGAGGTGCGGGTAGTCGTTGCGGAAGGGGGCGTCCGAGCGGAGCCGCTCGGCGGGGACGCCGGCCGGGATGTCGTACGGCCGCCAGGGCACGCGGTGCCCCCGTGCAGGGAAGCGCTCCACCACCGGGGTGGGGGTGCCCGTGCCGCGCTCGGACTGGCCGGACATGATGATCTGCCGGCCGTCCGCCCCGGTCACGACGGACGGGTACCAGCGGCCGACGGCCATGTCGCGGTTGCGGAACCACTTCTCGGTCCACGGGTCGAAGACGAAGGACAGCCTGGCGCCGCTGCCGCCCTTGCCTCCGACGTTGCCGCCGAAGACCCCGACCATCCCGTTGGGCAGGTAGGAGTGCCCGGCGCAGAAGAACGGCGCCGGGCGGGGGGAGTAGGTGCCGTCGGGCATCAGGACCACCGGCGGCGGTACGTTCCGGAAGGCCCTGGCCCCGGTCCCCCTGGCGGGGTCCCAGAGCCATGCGCGGCCCGCGTTGGTGCGGCCGACGGTGTTCGTCGGCCCGGTCTCCTTCGTGGGGTCGGCCTCCACGCGTTCGAAGGAGAACAGCAGCACCTTGCCCGTGGGCAGCAGGGCCACGTGCACGCCGAAGTCGGGGGAGGGGAAGTACTGCGTGAAGCGGCCGAACCGGGCCGCGTCGAAACCGGCATTGGCCTTGCGCTGGGAATGCGCCAGCGAGGCCAGGCTCGCGGTCCGCTTCGACTGCGGATACCCCTGGGTGCCCTTGGCGGCCTGACGCAGCCTCGCGTGGGCGCGTGCATGCTCCTCGCCGAGGACGGCGGCCTCGTCGCCGGCGTGGTGGACCGCGGCCCGGGCCGGTGCGGGCGGTCCGGCCGCCGGGACGGCCAGGGCGGCGGCGAGGGCCAGCACCGCCAGGACGGCGGACCGTGGTGTGCGGGGCATCGGACTCCTCACCGCAGGAGGCGCGGGGCCGAGGACGGCTCCGGAACCCGCTGTTGGCCTGAAGGATCCCGGCGATATTAGGACGAACCGCATGCCCGATGGCCGCAACCCGGCGCGAGGGGGGTGCTCCTCGCAGGCCGGTTGGGGCCGTTCGGCGGTCGATATGAGGCGGTTTATCGTTTCTGCGGTGAATCGTTTCGGCCGTCAAGGTGAGACCGCGTACCAGCCGACCGGCCCCGCCCCTCGCGGACCGCTATCCATGTCGGTGTGATCAAGTCGCTCCGTACCGGATTCACCGCAGCCGCCGTGACCGCAACGCTCCTCACGCTCAGCCCCTCCGCGGGGGCCTCCGCCTCGGCCCCCCTCGACCAGGTGACCGTGGACGTCGCCACGGTCAACGGATCGGGCTGCCGTCCCGGCAGCGCCACCGTCGCCGTGTCGCCCGACAACTCGGCCTTCACCGTCACCTACAGCGAGTACGTGGCCCAGGCCGGCGGCGGCGCCCCCGCCGTCGAGGGCCGCAAGAACTGCCTCCTGTCCCTCGTCGTGCACGTCCCCCAGGGTTACACCTACGCCATCGCCAAGGTCGACTACCGGGGCTTCGGAAGCCTCCAGCCGGGCGCGATCGGCACACAGAAGGCCAGCTACTACTTCCAGGGCATGAGCCAGACCGCCTACCGCACCCACCGGTTCGACGGCGCGCTCGACGACAACTGGCAGGCCACCGACACCACGGGCATCGAGGCCCTCGCCTGGTCGCCCTGCGGCGAGCAGCGCAACTTCAACATCAACACCGAACTGCGGGCGGAAGTGGGCACCTCCGACCCGTCGAAGACCAGCTTCATGGCCCTGGACTCGACGGACGGCAGCATCAACAGCGTCTACCACTTCTCCTGGAAGCAGTGCGCCCGGCGCTGACCGGGCAGGAGCCGGGGCCCGTCGTCGCGCGGGCCCCGCGTCAGCCCGACGCCCGCTGCACCAGAGCCGTCTCGGTTATCACCGGCCCCTGGGCGGTCCGGCCGCCCTCGCGGCCGTCGCCCAGCCGCTCCATCAGCAGCCCCGCCATCATCCGGCCCATGCCCTCGATGTCCTGACGCACGGTCGTCAGCGGCGGGTCGGCGCTCTCCGCCACCGGCTCGGCGTCGTCGAAGCCCACCACCGCGACCTCCGCGGGAACCGCCCGCCCGTGCTCCCGCAGCACCCGCAGCGCACCCGTCGCCATCAGGTCGTTGCCGGCGAACACCGCGTCGATCGAAGGGTCCCGGTCCAGCAGTTCGGCCATCGCGCGGGCCCCGCCCGCGACGGTGAAGTCCCCCACGGCGACCAGCTCGGCCCCTGCGTCCGGGAGCACGTCGCGGTAGCCGCTCAGCCGGTCGGCCGCCGACGTCTGGTCGAGCGGGCCGCAGATGTGCGCGATCCTCCGCCGTCCCTGCGCCAGCAGGTGCCGTACGGCATCGCGGGCGCCCCCGCGGTTGTCGGCGTCGACGTACGTCACCCCGTCGTCCCCGCCGGGGCCGGCGGTCCAGCCGGGGCGGCCGCCGTAGACCATGGGCATGCCGATGCGGCTGGCGATGGCGGGCAGCGGATCGTCGGTGTGCAGGGAGAAGGCGAGCGCCCCGTCAACGTGGCCGCCGGCCAGGTACCGCTCGATGCGGTCGTAGTCGCAGAGGTCCTCCACCAGCAGCAGTACCAGCTGGGTGTCGTGTGCGGTCAACTCCTTGCTGATGCCGCGTATCTGACGGGAGAAGAAGGGATCCGAGAAGATCCGCGCCTCGGGCTCGGGGATGATCACCGCGACCGCGCCGGTGCGCCGGGTGACCAGCGTGCGCGCCGCGTGGTTCGGGATGTAGCCCAGTTCCTGGATCGCCGTCTGCACCCGGTCCGCCAGATGCGGGCGGACCCCGTCGCCGCCGTTGACCACACGGGAGACCGTGGCCCTCGACACGCCCGCGAGCGCCGCGACGGCCTCCAGGGTGGGACGGCTGCCGGAGCGCGGTTCGGGCACGTGATTTCCTCCATGGTCCACAGGCGGTGGCCTCGCCGAACAGAAGGGTAACGGGTGATCAACGCAGGGTGTGAGGTCAGGAGGGGAGAGGGGTGTGATCCGGCGGTACGGCCTCCCCGGCGCGGACGGGCGCGGGCGGGGTGCCGTCGCCGAACGGGCGGCCTCCGAGAGCCTCCCGGCCGTGGGGAGCGAGCCAGCCGGTCAGGTCCGGGCCGGCCGGCACGATCCCGGTCGGGTTGATGTCGTCGTGGACCAGGTAGTAGTGCCGCTTGATGTGCTCGAAGTCGACCGTGTCGCCGAACCCGGGGGTCTGGAAGAGGTCCCGCGCGTAGGCCCACAGGACCGGCGTCTCGGACAGCTTCCGCCGGTTGCACTTGAAGTGGCCGTGGTAGACGGCGTCGAAGCGCACCAGGGTGGTGAACAGCCGGACGTCCGCCTCGGTGATGGTGTCGCCCACCAGGTACCGGGACTCCCCGAGGCGCCGGGCGAGCAGGTCCAGGCGGGCGAACAGCCTCTCGTACGCGGACGCGTAGGCCTCCTGGGACCCGGCGAAACCGGCCCGGTAGACACCGTTGTTCACCTCCTCGTAGACCACCTCGTTCACGGCGTCGATCTCCGGGCGGAGCGCCCGCGGGTAGAGGTCGGGGGCTCCCTCGCGGTGGTACGCCGACCACTCCAGGGACAGGTCGAGCGTGATCTGCGCGAAGTCGTTGGTGACGACCCGGCCGGTCGGCACGTCGACGATGGCGGGCACCGTGATGCCCCGGTCGTAGCCGGGGTCGCGGGCGAGGTAGGCCTCCTGGAGCCGCTCGATGCCGAGCACGGGGTCGCGGCCGCCCGGGTCCAGGTCGAAGGTCCAGCTGCGGTCGTCGTGCGTCGGGCCCGCCACGGCCATCGGCAGCGCCTCCTCCAGCCCGAGGAGCCGCCGTACGATGACGGCCCGGCTCGCCCACGGGCAGGCCCGGGCCACCACCAGCCGGTAGCGGCCGGGCTCCACCGGGAAGCCGTCGCGTCCGTCGGCGGTGATCCGCGTGGTGAGGTACCGGCTGTCCCGCGCGTACTCGCTGCCTGGGTTCACGTAGCGCATCTGCGCCCCTACATGTGGGACTGGCCGTAGTAGTGGCCGAACCGGTCCATGAAGTTCGGCTCCCCCGCGTACTTGGCCTCGTCGTAGTCCGGCGCGTTCTTGATCTGCTCCTTGGTCAGGTTGAGGTAGACCTTCTCCTCGGACGCGTCGATGCGCTCGACGACGCCGGCCGGCAGGAGGACGTGCTTGCCGAAGATCCAGACGCCGGTGTCGACGACGATGTGGGAGGCCTGGAAGTCGGCGGAGTGCCTGTCGACCTTTCCGATGTGGCCGTCGGTCGCCTCGACCCTGTAGCCGACGAGATCGATGCCGCTGTGGTGGCCGGCGTCGTCGCGGTATCCCCAGATGTCCTTCTCGCTCACGGCTCTCACCCTCCTGTGCCCGTACGTCTGCCGGCACCTGTACCCCCTCCGGCAGCCGGAGGGGGGTGCCCGCACCCAGACGCCTCCCCACATATGGCCGGCTCACGCCCAGGACGCAGGAGCGATCGCACTGCCGCGCGCGCATGCGCCGCGACGGCACGGGTAGGCGCTCCACACCCCCAGCGCCCTCCCGGAGAGGAGCCGACACGATGACGCGGCACGCACCGGCGGAGAACGACGTCGAACACACGGCCGAGCGGCGAGGTGAGGGCATCCGCGTCGTGGTCGTCGGGGCCACGGGGAACGTCGGGACCAGCGTGGTCCTCGCCCTCGCCGAAGACCCTTCCGTCCGCTCCGTCCTCGGTCTGGCCCGCAGGCTTCCCCGGTGGACGCCGCCGAAGACCCGCTGGCAGGCTGTGGACGTGCAGCCGGGCGGTGCGGACCTGACCCCGCTCTTCACCGGCGCCGACGCCGTCGTCCACCTCGCATGGAAGTTCCAGCCCACCCACCACCCGGCGGAGACCTGGCGCACCAACGTCCTCGGCAGCATCCGCGTCTTCGACGCCGTGGCCGCCGCCGGTGTTCCCGCCCTCGTGCACGCATCGTCCGTCGGCGCTTACTCACCCGGACCGAAGGACCGAGCCGTCGACGAGTCCTGGCCCACCCACGGCTGGCCCCAGGCCGCCTACACCCGGGAGAAGGCCTACCTCGAACGCGTCCTCGACGCCTACGAACGCACCCACCCGGACATCCGGGTCGTGCGGATGCGGCCCGGCTTCCTGTTCAAACGGCAGTCCGCCTCCGAACAGCGCCGCATCTTCGCGGGCAGGCTGCTCCCGAGCCGGTTCCTGCGGCCCGAGCTCCTGCCCGCCGTTCCGGATCTGGCGGGGCTGCGGTTCCAGGCCCTGCACACCGACGACGCGGCCGCCGCCTATCGCGCCGCGGCCGTTCTGCCGGTTCGCGGGCCCTTCAACCTGGCGGCCGACCCGCCCCTGGACGCGGAGGTCCTCTCCCGGATCCTCGACGCCCGGAGTTTGCCCATGCCGACGGCGCCCGTCCGGGCCGCCCTCGCCGCGGCGTGGCGGCTGCACCTGGTGCCGGCCTCACCGGACCTGTTCGACGCCGTACTGCGGCTGCCGCTGATGGACTCCTCGCGGGCGCGCCGGGAGCTGTCCTGGGAGCCCCTGCACACCTCGGCGGAGGCCGTCGAGGAGTTCCTCGACGGCCTCCGTTCGGGAGCGGGCATGGACACCGCCCCGCTCGCCCCGGACGCCAAGCCCGCCCGGCACTCCCAGAGGTCCGGCGGCCGGGTCTGAAACCCCGCCGGCGCCATGCGGCGGTGCCGGTCCGGATCCGTCGGCGCCGGTCGGGCCTGCCGGTGCCGCTGCCGGTCAGGTCCGGCTCCGCCCGGGCAAGCCGTGCAAGCCGCGCAGGCCCCGGCGCCGTACGGCGTCCGCGGCGTGCGGTGTGGCGGCCCGGCCGCGGGCCTCCCGGGCGAAGAGCTGTGACGCGCAGGCGCTGCGCAGCGCCTCCAGGGCGCGGATCTGCTGCTCGGCCCTCCGGAGGAGTTCCTCGATCAGCGCGGTGTCGATCCGCGGGTCGGTGCGGGCCAGGCTGCGCAGCGAACGCCAGCAGGCCGCCTTGCCCTCCACGCCGAGGCGCATCGCCTCCAGTTCAAGGACGTCACTGAGCGGGGAGCGCGACAGGACGCGCCCGTTGAGTTTGAGTCTGCCCACCCTCTCGGCGAGCCGGCCGAGGGCGGCCCTCGTCCGCATCACGGGAACGTCCAGATCGGCCATCAGGGTGCGCAGGCTCTCCCGGTCCGCCGCCACCTGCTCGGCCAGTGACCCCAGGGAGGCGCCGAGCGTGCCGCCCCGGTGGGCCCCGGCGGCGCGGCGGAGCATCTCGACGCCGCCGTTCGCGCCGGTGAGATGGTCGTTGAGGTAGATGGCAAGGAAGGTGGGGGCGCGGCCCGTCGGAGGCCTGTGGCTCTGGTTCACTGCGGCCTCCTCAGGGGGAGCGCCGGCGCGTGTCTGGCCGCTCCTCGTCCGGCCCCGTCCAGCGGGTGCCGGAGCCGCCGGATTCCACCGGCCGGTCGAGGCGGCTCGCCTCGTCCGTGTCCGCGGCCCGCGTGGTCCCGTCGTCCTTGCCCGGCTTCCGGACGTGCGGTGCGCGGTCCCGGTCTTCGTCGCCGTGGTGCAGCGGTACTCCGCCTGCGCCGCCCTGGTCGTCCATGACAGCTCCTCTCGTGTCCACCGAGCCCCCTCGCCCGGCGCGTGCCCGGCCGGGGGGACGGGAAACCCTCTTGTTCCACGGCCCTGCGCTCAGCCGGCCGCCGTCGCCGCCGCCAGCCCGTCGACCACGTCGGCCAGCCTTCCGCGCCGGCCGTGGGCGGCACGCTGACGGGCCGCACCCCCGCCCTCCGCGCGCAGCCGGTCGAGCAGGGTGTCCACCAGGTGCAGGTCGCCGGCGGCGGCGAGCCCGGGAGCGGCCCGTTCGCGCATCCGGTCCAGCATGTGCCACACCGGCACGCGGGCCCCGCCGACCGGATCGAGGCCGTCACCGCTCAGCCCGTGCAGGGCGGCGAGCCGGTGGGCCTCCCGCAGGCGCCCGCACTCCAGGAACGGCGGCGGCCTCCCCTCGTCGCGCTCCGGCAGCAGCACCCCCGCGAGCCCGCGGACGAGCGCCGCGAGCAGGACGACGGTGTCGAGGCGGGCGTTCACGTCGGCGACGCGGATCTCCAGCGTCGGCACGTGCTCGGAGGGGCGGGCGTACCAGTAGATCATCCGCCGGTCCAGCAGGGCCCCGCACTGCACCAGATCGTGGGCGATGCGCTCGTACGATGCCTCGTCCAGGAAGGGAGCGGGCCCCACCGTGGGCCACCGGGCGTGTTCGACCGCACGCCAGCTGGCATATCCGGTGTCCCTGCCCCGGTCGAACGGCGAGTTCGCGCTCAGGGCCTGCAGGGTGGGCAGCCAGGGCCTGAGCCGGTTGGCCAGGTCCAGCGCCTGCGCCCGGGAGGACACGCCGATGTGGACATGGCATCCGCACACAGGCTGGTCGTGGCCCCCTACGGCCGAGGCGAAACGGACCGCCATCCGCCGGTAGCGCTCGTCAGGTGTGATGGCCAGCGGCTGCTCGGGCGGGATCACCGGCGTGCCGGTGGCGACGAGCAGGCAATCCTGCGCCTGCGCGGCCCTGACCAGCTCGGCCCGCAGCCAGGCCAGCTCGGCCCGCAGTACCGCCGTGCTGGACGTGGGACTCGTGCACGACTCGACCTGCGCGGTGTAGAACTCCCGCTGGACCAGCGGTCCCAGTCTGCCCGAAGCGGCCTCTACGACCCCTGCCGCGCGCCCCACCGGGGCCCTGCTGCGGCGGTCGACGAGCAGAAACTCCTCCTCCACGCCCATGGTCGCAACGGTGGCCGCGGCGGAACCGCTGCTTCCCGGTCCGACGGGCGCAAGCGACCGGCTCCCGTGACGGGACGCCGACGTGGACACGGCCAGTGACATCGGGGGTCCTCTCGTGAGGGTGGGCGCCGCCCGGCCACCGGTGGGGAACCGGCTCGGCCGAGGCGGTGGTGCGGTCCTTCCAGGCCCTCCTCAGTGCTTCACCTACCCGCCGGACCACCCCTCATTCGGGGCAACGGCCGTGGCTAGAGTTCCGGAATGAAAGGCAGGTAGTCCACGTCCGGACCGGACGGAACGACCGCGTAGCTGCTCTCGGGGAGCTCGTTCCACACTCCCGGCAGGTCTCCCAGCGGTTCGGAGACCACGATGCGCGTCTCGTCCGACACCTCCCTGAGGTAGTCGATCTCCGGGTAGAGGTGCCGGACCGTGTCGGCCCTGCTGCTGTAGTACAGGGAGCGCGACTTGCCCTGGCTGGAGTACCGGAACGCCCACACGCGCTCGCCGTCGCTCACCGCCACCGTCATCTGGAGCGGTTCCGCCACGCCGTGCTCCTTTCCGAGCCGTTCCACGAGCCCGGCCATCCTCGCCACCGCGCCCGGGGGGTCCTGGTCGAGGCCGTAGGTCACCGCGAGGTAGAACATCACCTCAGAGTCGGTGGACCCCTCGATGCACGAGAACAGGGCCGGGTCGACGGCCATGCACAGATCGCGCTGGAGCCGGTGGAAGTCTCCGATCGCCCCGTTGTGCATCCACAGCCAGCGGCCGTGCCGGAAGGGATGGCAGTTCGTCTGCTGGATCGCCGAGCCGGTCGAGGCCCGGACGTGCGCGAAGAACAGCGGCGAGCGGACGTGGGCGGCCAGCTCCTGGAGGTTGCGGTTGTTCCAGGCGGGGCCGATGTCGCGGAAGACCGCGGGCGTGCCGTTGCCGTCGGCGCTGTACCAGCCGAGCCCGAACCCGTCGCCGTTGGTCGACTCCACCCCCAGCCGGGACTTCAGGCTCTGGTTGATCAGCGAGTGCTCGGGGCGGTAGAGCACGGTGTCGAGCAGGACGGGCGTACCCGAGTAGGCGAGCCACCGACACATGCGCACCATCCCTTTCGCGGCTTGCTCCGAGGGTAACTCTGCGGGCGGCGCCCTTCCCGCGGGGCGCGGGCGCGCCGGGCGCCCGCAGGGCCCCGCCGGGCAGCCGGACGCGGACACCGGCGGCGCCGTGCCATCCTCAAGACATGACGTCCGACGTCGTGCCTCCCGACGAGGGCGCCTCTCCCGAGGTGCTCGCGTTGGCCAAGGTGGTGGCCAGGCTGCGATCGGAGATCGCGGACCTGGAGGGCGTCGCCGCGGCCACGGCCGTGCTGGAGCGCGCCAAGGGCGTCGTGATGGCCCGGGAAGGCGCCTCCGCCGACACGGCTTATGAGAGGCTGCTCGAGCGCGCGGCCCAACGGGGCAGCACCCTCATGGAGGAGTGCTGGCTCGCTCTGGGCCAGGTCCGCCCCGGCCGGCCCCCCGCCCCCCTGGGCGAGGCGCCCCCGCCGCCCGCCCCGGCCCGGGAGACCCGGCCCGAGCCGGTCCCCCGCTCCGGGAGCGGCTGCCACGGCCCGCCGGAGGAGGACGCGCTGCGCTCGCTGCCGGCCCGGATCGCGGAGCGCCTGGCCGAGGCGGGGGACGAGGGGGACATCGCGGAGCTGCTGCGGTCCGTGCTCGCGGAGGCGGTCGGCGTGGACGCCGTGATGATCTACGCGGTGACGGCCGCGGGCAGCCTGGAGCTGACCGGGCACGCCGGCATCGACCGTGAGCTGGCCGAGCAGTGGAGCCACGTTCCGCCGCTCAGCGGCGTCGCCGCCCTCGAGGCCATCGCAGCGCGGCACCCGGTGTGGCTCGAGGACCCGGTGCAGGACGCACGCCGCTACCTGCTGATCGGCAACCCGCCCGAGCGGTGGCCCTCCCGCGCCTGGATCCCCGTACCCTCCGACGGAATCGCCAGGGCCGCCGTGGGGTTCCTGCGCACGCGGCCCGGCCCCTTCGACACCGACACACGGAGGCTGCTGCGCCAGTCCGTGCGGCTGTGCGGCGCGCTGCTGCGCGCCTTCGGCGGCCCCGACGGCGGGGCCGAGCGCGCCGTCGCCCCCGACGACGTGGAGCAGGTCCAGCGGATCCTGGACGTGCTGTCCGGGCCCGCGGTCCTGCTCACCCCCCTGCGCTCGGCGGCGGGGGAGATCGAGGACTACCGGATCGACGCGGCGGCGCCGGAGTCGGTCGACGTGGCAGGCCGCCGGGGCAAGGAGCTCGTCGGCCGCAGGGTCCTGGAGACCTACCCCACCGTGGCGGGCACCGCCCTGTGGGAGGGATACCAGGACACGCTCGCCACGGGGGCGGTGTACGAGGGAGAGCTCTTCAGATACCAGGAAGTGGGAGCCGGATTCCCACAGGAGGCCGTGTACTCCGTCCGGGCCACACGCCTCGGGGAGCGCCTCGTCGTCTCCTGGATCCGGCACGACGCCAGCGAGCGTGAGATCCGCAGGCTGGCCGACATGCAGCGCCTGGGCAACCTCGGCTGGGCCGGCTGGCAGCTGACCACGGACCGGGTCGTATGGTCCGACCAGGTCTACGCCATCTTCGACCGGGAGGCCGCCCTGGGACCGATCGGTCTCGAGGAACTGCCCCGCCATGTGCTGCCGGCGGACCGGGCGGGCCTCGCCGCGGCCCTCCAGCGACTGCTGAGACTCGGACACGCCGTGGACCAGCCCTTCCGGATCACCACCCGCGACGGCCCACGGGACCTGCGGATCGTCGTGGAGGCGCAGACCGACGCGGGCGGCAGCCCCGTCGAGGTCCACGGGTTCTTCCAAGACGTCACCGCCCAGCGGGACGCCGAGCGCGCGCTGCGCGAGAGCGAGCGCGCAGTCCTCGTCCAGCGCGGCATGCTCCAGGCGGAACGCGCACTCGCCGCCCGGCTGCAGGCGACCCTGCTGCCGATCCCGGAACAGTCCCTGCAACTCGCCGGCCTGCGCGTCGGAGTGGCCTGCACACCGGCCGACAGCGGGGTCAACGCCGGTGGCGACTGGTACAGCGCCATCGAACTCCCCGACGGGAGCGCGCTCTTCGTCGTCGGGGACGTCGCCGGCCACGGCCTCGCGGCCGTCGGCACCATGGCCCAGCTGAGGTTCACAGCCAAGGGCATGGCCATCACCGGATCGGCCCTCATCGACGTCCTGCGCCGACTCAACAACCTGCTGCTCCACACGGATTCGGAGCCGTCCGCCACCGCGACGATGTTCATCGGCCGCTACCAGCCCTGGGACCGGCGGCTGACCTGGGCGCGGGCGGGACACCTGCCGCCGCTGCTGCTCCGCGCCGGCCGTGCGCGGTTCCTCCCGCAGCCCGACGGCTGCCTGCTGGGCGCCGCCCGCGACTCCGTCTACGGCCAGGCCGTCGTCGACCTCCGGCCCGGCGACCGGCTGCTGCTCTACACCGACGGGCTCGTGGAGGAACCGGGCGAGGACATCGACCTCGGACTCGACCGGCTCGCTCAGGACGCCCTCGCACTCCTGGAGAGCGGTACCGACGAGGAACTCGCCCGCACGCTGGCCGGGCGCCGCCTGGCCAACCGGGACGACATCTGCGTCCTGGACGTCCACGTCCCGGACGAGGAGTGACCTCGTCCGGGACGTGGACGTCGGGGCGGCTCGGACGTTCAGGTCTTGAGGAGACGGTTGAAGAACGAGCGATAGTGCTGCAACGCCACCCGCAGGTCCTCCGTCGCGACCTGCTCGCCGCGGTCCCACTGTCCCTCCAGGCCCTGCTTGCGCGTGGAGAAGCTGCCGGCCAGGGCCTGCATGACCTCCGCCACCAGGGTGTCCGCCGACCTCACGGCGTCCTGCGGGTCGTCGACGAAGCGGCCCTGGATCTCACTCCACCTCCTGCGGTACTCCTCGGTGTCCGTCGTACCGAGCAACGGTTCCTCCGTGCCGGCGTCCGCCTCCTCGCGTCCCGTGCCGGCGTCCACGTCCTCGCGGCCCGTGCCGGCGTCCATCTGTTCGCGGGCGCCGGCACGATAGGTCGCCTCCGCCTCTGCCTCGGTCGGCGCGTCCGTCCCGGTGCTCCCGGCCGGCTCGTCGGTCCCTGCACCGTCCGGGCCCCCGGACGTGGCCTCCCCGGGGTAGAGGGGCGTCTGCCGTTCGTCGCCCGCACCCGAGTGCATGTCGTCCGCACCCGAGTTCATGATGTCCTCGGTGGTCGGACCGGATTCGGTGTCCCGGTCCTGGTCCTCCCGCTCTCCGCGTATCCGCATGTCAACGACTCCTCTGATCCGTCAGAAGCTCTTCGAACAGGGCGCGGTAGTGCACCATCGCCCCACGCAGTTCCTCCGTCGTCGCCCGGCCCCCGCTGCTGCGCACCTTGACATCGTGCGCGGCCCGGTAGTGGTCGAGGGTGCGGCCGTGTTCGACGGACAGGTCGCGCAGCCGGCCCTCGTACTCGGCGGTGGGGTAGCCGCGCTCGTCCATCAGCCGGGACACCAGGTCGTCCGCCTCCGCCACGGAGGTCTCCGGACGGTCCACGAAGTGTTCCTGGACGTCGCTCCAGGCCTCCGCGTACTCGCGGCGCCGCTCGGCGGGGAGCTCCTTGATGTCGAGCTTCTCGTGCCGCTGCTCCCGGGCGCGCAGGTCACGCTCGGCGGCCATCGCGCCGCCCTCCTCCTGTACGGTGCGCTCGTACTCGGGGCCGAACCGGTCGCGCAGGTGGCGCCGGCGAGCCGACAGCCACAGCGTCGCGATGAGCGCGAGCACCACGACTGCCGCGATGACGATCGCCACTACGAGTGTGGTGGTAGACATGTCCGCACTCCATTCCGGGGTCCGTTCCGGGGGCCTTTGCCTGTGTGCCACGCGGCTGCCCCCGCTGCGGCGGACCAAACCGGGACGTACCCTGCACGGGCGCTCACCGGTGCGCGTGAACACGCAGCGCACCCTCCCGCGTACGGGACACGGCGGTGCCGAAGGCGCGGCCGGCGCGGGTGAGCACCTCGGCGAGCAGGTCGGCGTCCGCGGGGGCGGCCCTGCGCAGCCGCATCCGGTGGACCTGAAGGGGGACCAGGCGCGCGTCGTCGAGGCGGCCGGTTCCCGCCTCCAGCCGGAGGAGGTACAGCAGCCGGAGATCGTCCCGGTACCGCTCGTGGCCTCCGATGCCCTCGTAGTCGTCGATCAGGTCGCCGCAGCCGTAGAGGACCGCGTGACCCCGATAGACCTCGATCGGCCGCGGATGGTGCGAGGAGTGCCCGTGGACGACGTCCGCGCCGCCGTCGACGAGCGCGTGTGCGAAGCGGACCTGTGCGCGCGGGACGGCGTACCCCCAGTTGGAACCCCAGTGGACCGAGACGACCGCCAGGTCGCCGGACCGCTTCGCCCGCCGGATGCGGCCGGTCACCTCGGCCGCGTCCGCCGGGGAGGACTCGTCGACGAGGTCGACGCCGCTGCGCCGCGCGGCGGCCGCCCAGTCGTGGGGGATGCCGCTCGACGTCGTTCCCAGCGAGTAGACCAGCAGGCGACCGCCGCCGCGGAGGGGCAGCACGGCGGGCCGTCGCGCCTCGTCGAGGTCCCGGCCCGCGCCCGCCGTCCGCAGCCCGGCGGCGGCGAGGACGTCGAGGGTCTCGGCCAGCCCGCGCCGCCCGTAGTCCATGACGTGGTTGTTGGCGAGGACGCTGACGTCGGGACGGGCGACGGCCAGAGCCGGGAGGTTGGCCGGGTGCATCCGGTAGTGGACCGCCTTGCCGGGCGCGAGGTCGTCGCTCACGGTGACCGAGGTCTCCAGGTTGAGGATCCGGGCATCCGGCGCCGCCGCGTCGAGGATTGCCAGGGCCTCGCCCCACGGCCACGTGTACGGCACCCGGCGCGGGACGGCGCCGTTCACGGCCTCGGCCAGCTCGACGTAGGTGCGGGCATCGCGGACGTACGCCTCCGGCAGGGCCGGGTCACCGGGGTGCGGGAGGATCTGGTCGACGCCGCGGCCGAGCATCACGTCACCTGCGAGGAACAGCGTCACACGTGCACCGTCCACCCCTTCAGGCTAAGGGCTGTCCTCTCACGAGGGGGAGGAGCGCGTCCTCGTACCGGGCGTATCCGGGCGATCCGACAATTCGGCGGGGCGCCGTGGCTGCCGTCGTGGGCCCGCCGGGGATCACGGGGCGGCCTTCGGCCCTGTAAGCCCCGGGCGGCCGGCCCTTCCGGCGTGCCCGCCCGGTGTCCGAAAGGCACCCTGGAGGCATGGCCCGAGCCAACGACCAGGTCGAGGCGATGCTCCAGGAGTACGCGGACCTCATCGCGATCCGTGGCGGGGAAGGGTTCAAGGCACGCGCCTACGAGAAGGCGGCCCGCGCCATCGGGGGCCACCCCCGCGACATCGCCGCCCTGGACGCCAAGGGCCTGCGCGAGATCCCCGGCGTCGGCCGGTCGGTCGCGGACAAGATCCTCGAATTCCTGCGGACCGGCCGCATGTCCGTCGTCGACGAGGCGAGGGCCTCAGTGCCGTCCGGCGTGCGCGAACTGATCACCATCCCCGGGCTCGGACCGCGCAAGGCCATGGCCCTGTACGAGGAGCTGGGCATCACCTCCGTCGAGCAGCTCCTCGAAGCCGTCCACCAGGAGCGGCTGCGCGACCTCAAGGGCTTCGGCGAGCGCACCGAGGACAACATCCTGCACGGCATCTCGCTGCTCCAGAAGGCGGGTGAGGGGCGGATCCTCGTCGGCGCCGCCATGGACGTCGCCGAGCAGCTCGTCGCCGAGCTGTCCGCCGTCCCGGGCTGCGTCCGCTGCACGTACGCGGGATCCCTGCGCCGCATGCGGGAGACCATCGGCGATGTCGACATCCTGGTGGCGGCGGGCAGGTCCGCGCCCTTCATGGAGGCCCTGACCTCCCTCCCGTACATCGCAGAGGTCATCGCACGCGGCGAGAAGAAGACCTCCGTACGGACCGCCACGGGCCTGCAGGTGGACCTGCGCGTCCTTCCGCCCGCCTCCTGGGGCGCCGGCCTGCAGTACTTCACCGGATCCAAGGCCCACAACATCCGCACCCGCGAACTCGCCGTGCGCCAGGGCCTCAAACTCTCCGAGTACGGGCTCTTCGACGCCGAGAGCGGCGAGAGCATCACCTCGGAGACCGAGGAGTCCGTCTACGGCCGGCTCGGACTGCCCTGGATCCCACCGGCGCTGCGCGAGGACCGCGGCGAGATCGCGGCCGGGCTGCGCGGCGAACTCCCCGACCTGCTCGACGACAAGGACATCCGCGGCGATCTGCACACCCACACCGACCTCACGGACGGACTGGCCCCGCTGGAGGACATGGTCGCTGCCGCTGCCGCCAGGGGCTACGCGTACTACGCGGTCACCGACCACGCCCCCAACCTCTCCATGCAGCGCATGACCGGCGAGAAGATCCTCGCCCAGCGCGAACGGGTCCGCGAACTGGACGGCAGGCACCACAGGATGCGGCTGCTGCACGGTACGGAACTCAACATCGGCCCCGACGGCTCGCTGGACTGGCCCGACGAATTCCTCGCGGGTTTCGACCTCTGTGTGGCCTCGGTGCACTCGCACTTCAATCAGAGCAGGCGGGAACTGACGCATCGCCTCATCCGCGCCTGCGAGAACCCGCACGTCGCGGTGATCGGCCATCCCACGACCCGCCGGATCGGCAAACGCCCGGGCATCGACGCCGACTTCGACGCCGTCTTCGAGGCCTGCGCGCGGGCGGGCACCGCTCTGGAGATCAACGCCCACCCCGAGCGGCTCGACCTGCGCGACGAGGACATCCTGCGGGCGAAGCGGTACGGGGTGAAGTTCGCGGTGAACTCGGACGCCCACGCCACCACGCATCTGCCCTACATGCGCTACGGGGTGGGGACGGCGCAGCGCGGCTGGCTGACCGCGGACGACGTCATCAACGCCTGGCCGCTGACCAGACTGCGCCGCTTCCTGGCCAAGAAGGGGTAGCGCCGGCAGAGGACCGGAATCCACCGGTTCCCGATTCGGCGGAATCGGCGATAACTGAAACGGCGGAAATATGTGATTCGCCGTGCCGGTCGGCGATCCGTCGCAGGGCCATGAATCCACCGAGCAGGTCAAGACTTAACTTCGGGGGACCCTGACCGTATGGTGTGGCTCGAATCGAAGGAGCCCCCGGTTGTCGAAAATGAAAAATGACCCCGCCGTGCGTGCGGTTGCAGCGGAGCGGGATTACGTGTCCTCCTTGTACGAGTTAATCTCCGAGCGGCTTTCGAAGGCGCGGGCAGATCGAGCGAACGTACTGAAGGCCCCGGCGGACAGCGCCGGTGAGGCATACGAGAGAGAAATCACCGCCGAGCGCCTGGCCGAGGAAATCCGCCGGCTGGAGGGCGCCGAACAGGGGCTGGTATTCGGGCGGATCGACCACATGGATGGCACGGCCCTGCGCATCGGGCGGATCGGACTGCACACGGAAGAGGACGACCTGCCTCTGCTCGTGGACTGGCGCGCGAACGCCGCACGGCCCTTCTACGAGGCGACACCCGTCCACCCGATGGATGTGCGCCGGCGTCGGCACCTGCGCCTCGAGGAGCGCACGGTCATCGCCGTGAGCGACGAGCTGCTGGACGGGACCGCTCCGACCGACGAGGACGTCGTGGGGGACGGCTGGTTGACCGAGGCCCTGTCGGCACGGCGCACGGGCAGGATGCGCACGGCCGTCGCCACCCTGCAGGCCGAGCAGGACGAGATCGTCCGCTCTGCGCACCGCGGGGTGACTGTGGTGCAGGGCGGGCCCGGCACCGGCAAGACGGTGGTCGCCCTGCACCGGGCGGCCTACGTCCTGTACGCGTTCCCGCGCGCCGCGGAGGAGGGTGTCCTGGTGGTGGGCCCGCATTCCCGGTTCCTCGACTACATCTCCCAGGTCCTGCCCTCGCTCGGGGAGAACGATGTCGTTCTGGCGACCTGCCGGGAACTGGCCGGAGTGTCCACGGACACGGTGGACCCGTTCGACACGGCGCGTCTGAAGGGCGGCCGCGACCTCGCCGACGCCCTGGCCGGTCTGCTGCGCGTCCACCAGGCCCCCGCGGGCGGCTTCACCGTGCGGGTCGGACGGGAACGGGTTCACCTCCGCGGCGAGGAGGTCGCCGCGGCACGCGCCGCCGCCGTGGCCGCCGTACCCGGGCACAACCCCGCGCGCCGGGTCTTCAAAGAGCTCTTGGTCGACGCCGTCACCGATGCGATGCAACGAGACATGGGCGGCCTCCTGGAGCAGATCGACGCCGATGCCGAACGGATGACGGGCATCGACCTCGACCGGTTCACGGGAGCGGCCCGGCGCCGTGTCGAAGGTGCGGCCGACCAGGGTCCGGCCCACGAGCTGGACCTGGACGCCATCCGCGCCGAGCTCCTCGACGACGCCGGCGTCGACCGGGCGGTCGAAGTGCTGTGGCCGCGGCTGCTGCCCGGCGCCCTCGTGAAGGCGCTCCTGACGGACGCCGACGCGCTCGCCGAGCACCTGCCCCGACTGACCGCGCAGGAGCGGTCCCTCCTGCTGCGCGGTCCGGACGATCCCTGGACCGATGCCGATGTGCCGCTGCTGGACGAGGCGGCGAGCCTGGTCGACGGCCCGCCCGAGCGGACGTACGGGCACGTCGTCGTCGACGAGGCGCAGGAACTGACCGCCATGCAATGGCGGATGATCGTCCGCCGCTGCCCGTCGAGGGCGATGACACTGGTGGGTGACTTCGCCCAGGCAGGCCCGGCCGCGACAGCACGCGACTGGCAGGAAGCACTGAGCCCGCATGTCGGACCGCGGTTCGCCCTGCACGACCTCACCGTCAGCTACCGCACCACGCGGGAGATCCTGGAAGGCGTCCGGGACCTGCTCACGCGGATCGCTCCGGACCGGAAGCCCACACGGTCACTGCGCAGCGGTGAGAGCCCCCGCACCGTGAGCGCACCCCCGGACGGGTTGGTCACCGCCGTCGTCCGGGAAGTCCGCGCCCAGAGCACCGCGCATCCGGGCGAGCTGCTGGGAGTGGTCTGCGCGGACAGCAGGGTGAGCGAGCTGACGGCCCGGGGCATGCCCCACCACGCACGCGTCGTGCCGGCGTCCGAAGCGCGCGGCCTCGAATTCGACGGGGTCGTGGTCGTGGATCCCGAGGAGATCGTCGCGGCCCGCCCGGGTGGGGAAAGGGACCTGTACGTGGCCCTGACCCGGGCCACGAAGCGCCTCAGCACCGTCACCGTCCGGCCCGCCTGACGGCTCGGCGCCCGCGTCGCCCCCGCGGGCGCCCCCGGTCCCCCGGCCTCGCCTCGGCCCCGATCCGTGAAGCCCGTGAGCCCCCGGCCCGCGCGCGACCGGGGGCGCGCCGGCCGCGCCCGCGGGCAGGCCCGGTTCAGTGGCCGAAGCCGAACCGGTTGACGTTCACGCAGCCGGCCGGCTGGCCGCTGGTGAAGGTACGCGTCGCGGTTGCCGGACGGCGGGGTTGTGGGCGGCATGGTCGGGGGAGTGGTCGGGGGGCGGTGTCGTACCACCCGTCGACCGCAGGACGGACACGTAGTCGACGACCGTGGCGTGGCCCGGCTCGGTGCCGGCGTCGGGGCCATGGCGATCTTCAGGATGATGGAGCCGGGTCCATGGTTCTGAGGCGCTCTCAGAGTGGTGGCCACTGTGCTCTGCGCCCGTGGCCGTCAAGGGCCGCGACGAGCACCTCCCGGCCCGGTGCGGCTCGGCGGGAACATCGGCCGAGGGTGGCCGCGGCCTCGGCGTGGGCGGAGCCCCGGCGGGGGCGGGGCATGGGCGCCGCGATCCGTTCGCATGTTCGAGATCTGGCAGGATGTGGGGCGTGACGACGGAAGGCGGAGTGCGCGAGGCGGGGGCGGGGGGCGAGGTCTCGTCGCGGATCCCGGACGACCTGCGGCGCGCCAAGGCGCTGGCGTACGACCCGGGTGGCTTCACGTGCTCGCGGGCGGTGCCCGAGGCGGAGAGCGCCGACTACGGGGCGTGCGAGTTCACCCTGGACGGTCTCTCGGTCAGGTTCCGCGTGGCCAGGACGACACCGACCAGGACCGGGCAGTTCGTCACGGTGTGGAAGAGGTCCGCGAGCGGGCCGATCCAGCCCTTCGACGCGGCGGATCCTGTCGATCTGCTCGTCGTGAGCAGCTGCGAGGGCGACCGGTTCGGGCAGTTCGTGTTCCCCCGGGAGGTGCTGCGTGAGCGGAACATCGTGTCGACGAACGGCATCGGCGGCAAGCGGGCCTTCCGCGTCTACCCGCCATGGGTGACGACCACCGGCCGGCAGGCCCGCAGTACGCAGGCCTGGCAGGTGGAACACTTCCTCCCGCTGTCCGAGGACGAGCCGATCGACATCTCCCGTGCGTACGCGCTGTACCACCCCGGTGCGGTCGGCCTTTAATGCGTTGTGGCGGGCAGCCGTTCCGGGCGAACATCCGGTGCATGGATGTGCCCGCCGAAAACCTCCGCTCGCACCGTGCCGACCTGCGCCGCTGGCGCATGAGCGACCTCGACGCCCTGGAACGGGCGATCCACGAGTCGCTCGACCATCTGGTGCCGTGGATGCCGTGGGCCGCCGACCCCGGCAGGCGGCAGACCGCCGAATTCCTCGCCAAGGCCCGGGAGCAGTGGGAGACCGGGCGAACCTTCGGCTACGCGATCACCTCGGACGCCCAAGTGATCGGCAGCTGCAGTCTCATGCGCCGCATCGGAGCGGGCGGCCTCGAGATCGGCTACTGGCTCCATCCTGCCTGGACCGGGCGGGGCCTGGTCACCATGGCCGTCGAGGCTCTCGTCGCCGAGGGCTTCCGGCTGGACGGCACCGACCGCATCGAGATCCACCACGACGCCGCCAACCATGCCAGCGGGGCCGTCGCCCGACGCTCGGGATTCACCGAGATCGAGCGCGTACCGGCTCCCGAAGGGCCGCTCACGCCCGGCGAGTCGGGGATCGACGTCATCTGGCGGACGACGGCGGACCAGTGGAGGACGCGGACCGCGCAGAGCGCCGCCGCCCGCCGGGCGAGCTGACCGGCGCCGCCGGTCGGGGACCGGCCGGACGCGGCCGCGCGCCGTCGCATCGCCGTGGACCATCCTGGCGGGCGGCGGGAGACTCCCGAGGGCCGCAGCGGTAGCGAGGCATGCGGCGACCACGCCGGAACGGGGGCCTGCCCGGACAGGTGGCGGCGGTATGCGTCCCGTAGAGTCCCGAAACCATGACCTCACCCGCATCCTTCACCTTCGTGCGCCACGTCGACGGCCTCCGCCATCGGTTCGAACCCGACGGCGAGCACAACGGCCGCCCCGCCTACCGCCGAACGGACGGGAACGTGCTGTGCGTCTGGTCCCCGACGGACGGTTGGCACTGCGAGATCGCCGACGGGCTCGTCACCGCGCTCCCTCTCGACGGCCGCGCCGACGGACCCGAACCCCCGGCCGCCGTCTGGCGCAGCTTCAAGGACGACCGCTCCTACCTCTACGACCTCCGGACCCCCGACTCCGACGCCGTCACCTGACACGGGATCGAGGCCGGCTGCCGACGGGCGAACCGATCGGTGCCCGAGGAAGTGATCCGTCCCCCCATTTCTTTCCGCCGGGACGGTGGCCGCGGCCCAAGGGGGGAAACCTTTTCGCACCCGCCGCCGCAACGGCGTCTGCGGTTCCGCCTATCGGCAAAACCGTCCGTGGACCCCGTGGGTGCGGTTACGGTCTGGCCCCATGAGGTTCCTGCACACTTCGGACTGGCACCTGGGCCGCCGGTTCCACGGAGTAGACCTGATCGACGCCCAACGCGAAGTCCTCGACCACATCTGCGAAACCGTCCGGACCCACCAGGTGGACGCCCTGCTCGTCGCGGGCGACGTCTACGACCGGGCCATTCCCGGACTCGACGCCGTACGCCTGTTCAGCGACGCCCTGCACCAGCTGGCGGACCTGGACATACCGACCGTCATGATCAGCGGGAACCACGACTCCGCACACCGGCTGGGCGTCGGAGCCCGCCTGCTGGCACGGGCCCGGGTGCACCTGCGGACCGACCCGGCCGACGTCGGCACCCCGATCCTCCTCGAGGACGCCGACGGACCCGTCGCCGTCTACGCGGTGCCCTACCTCGAGCCCACCCTCGTACACACCCAACTGGGCGCCGAGACGGTTTCCCACCAGGCCGTGCTCACCTCCGCCCTGGACCGCATCCGCGCCGACCTGGCCACACGCCCCGAAGGGACCCGCTCCGTCGTCCTCGCCCACGCCTTCATCACCGCCGGCGACACCCCGGCCGACGAGACCGGCAGCGAACGCAACATCAGTGTCGGCGGCGTCGCCGACGCCGGAGCCCGGGTCTTCGACGGCATCGACTACACCGCCCTCGGCCACCTGCACCGCCCCCAACGGGTCACCGACCGGGTCCACTACAGCGGCTCCCCACTGGCCTACTCCTTCTCCGAAACCGGGCACGACAAGTCGCTGACACTCGTCGACCTGCCGGGAAGCGCCGAGCCCACCGTGACCCGCGCGGCGTTACCGCCGGACCTGCAGCTTCCACTGGCACGCCTGACCGGCCACCTGGAGGACCTGCTGACCGACCCGGCCCAGGAGACCCTGGTCGAGTCCTGGCTGCACGTCACGCTCACGGACACCGCCCACCCCTACGAGCCGATGGCCCGCCTCAAGCAGCGCTTCCCCCACACCCTGCACATCGAGCACACCCCCGCCTCCATTCCCGCCCAGGCCACCACCTCCTACGGCGAGCGGCTGCGGGGCCGGGGCGACCTCGACATCACCCACGACTTCATCACCGCGGTGCGCGGCACCGAGCCCACCGACGAGGAGAGCTCCCTCCTGCGGGAAGCGATCGACGACTCCCGCATCAGCGCCCAGGAGAAGGAAGCCGTCTGACATGCGCCTGCACACCCTGCGCCTGCAGGCGTTCGGCCCCTTCGCCGGCACCCACACCGTCGACTTCGACGCCCTGACCCGTGACGGGCTGTTCCTCCTGCACGGCGACACCGGAGCCGGCAAGAGCACCCTCTTCGCCGCCGTCTGCGTGGCCCTCTACGGAGAGCCCCCCAGCGACCGAAAACTCCAGCTGCGCAGCGACCACGCGCCAGCCGGCCTCCTCACCGAAGTGACGCTCGAAGTCACCCTCGCCGGGAAGAGGTTGCGGATCCGACGCGTGCCCGCCCAGCAGAAGCCCAAGGTCCGAGGAGAGGGAACCACCCAGCAGCCGGCCGAGACCCACCTCAGCCAATGGTCCCCGGATCCCTCGGGACAGGGCCGCTGGGAGGCACTGAGCAGGTCCCACAGGGAAGCAGCGGACGAGATCAAGACACTGCTGGGGATGAGCCGGCAGCAGTTCTGCCAGGTCGTGCTCCTCCCGCAGAACGAGTTCACCAAGTTCCTGCGCGCGAGCGCCTCCGACCGCAAGGACCTGCTCGGCAAGCTCTTCCACACCCACCGGTTCGGGTCCGTCGAGAACTGGCTGGCCGCACGGAAGAACGCCCTCGCCAAACAGCGCGACGAGGCCCGTACGGCCGTCGTGCACCTGACCGAACGCATCCAGCAGGAGGCGGGGCAGGAGCTCGAGCCCCACGAGGGTGCCCCTCGCGCCGCCGACCCCGCCACCCTCACGGGCCCCGCCCTCGCGTGGGCGACCGCCCTGCACGCCAAGGCCGTCGTCCACGAACGCGACGCAGCCACCGCCGCCGGACAGGCGGAGGAGGAACTGGCCGCATTCCGCGACGCCGAACGCGCCGTGCACGACCTGGCCTCCCGGCAGGGAGCCCACCGCCAGGCGGGCGACCGGCTCAAAGCCCTCGACGAGCAGGCGGACCGGCAGGCCGACCTCGCCCGGCAACGCCAGGAGGCCTTGCAGGGCCAGAAGGTGGCCCCGCTGCTGGAAGCCGCGACCACCGCCGCCGGACAGCACGTCCGTGCGCAGGAGGACGAGCGCCGGGCGCGGGCCGTCCTGAGCCCCGAACACGCGGCGCTCGCCGCCGCCGACCTCATCCGCGCCGGGCAGCGCCTGCGAGCCGACATCGGAGCCCTGAACGCACTCCTGCCCGACGAGGCCGCCCTCCAGCAGCACAAGACGGACCTGCGGAAACTGGACGACGAACGCCAGGAACTCGCCCAGGACCTGAACGATGCCGAGGCCTGGCTGGGCGAAGCGCCGCAGCGCCGCACCCAGCTGCGCGCACGCCTCGAAGCCGCACGCACGGCAGAGGAGGCCGGCCGCCGGCACACCACTGCACTGGATCTCCTCGACACCCGCGTCGACGCGGCGAAACGCCGGGACACGCACGTCGGGCAGATCCGCGAGGCCGAGGAGGCACTCGCGGCGGCGCAGAACGCGACGGGCGAGGCCGCGCGGGAACACATCGACATCCGTCGCAGGCGCACGGACGGCATGGCCGCCGAACTCGCCCTCGGGCTCACCGACGGCGAGCCCTGCGCGGTCTGCGGTTCACCCGTCCATCCGAACCCCGCCGCCCCGCACCCCGACCAGCCCACGGCCGCCGACGAGAAGCAGGCCGAGACCCGCCACGCCCAAGCCCAGGACACCGAGCGCGGTCTCCGGGACAGCCTGCAGCAACTCCTCCAGCTGGCGGCGGCGGCCCGCGGCGAGGCGGGCGGAGACACCGCCCTGGCCGCCCTCACCGCCGAACGCGCCACGCTGCGGGACCTCCTGGCAGCAGCCCTCGAAGCCGCGGCCGACAGCGGTCCGGCGGCCGAGGAACTCGTCGCGCTGGAACGCCGGCACGCCCAGACCGACGAGGCCCGTACCGCGGCGGCCACCCGGCTCGCCGCGGCCGACGCCGCCTACGAGGCACTGGCCCACCAGACCGAGGACCTCGAGCGGAAGATCACCGACGCCCGCGCCGACGACCCCACCCTCGCCCGGCGCATCGCCCGGTTCACCCGGACGGCCGACCACCTCACCACCGCGGCCGAACACTCCGGCGACACGGCGCGCGCGGCCAACGAACGCGAGGAGTCGACGCGGGCGGCGGAGCAGGCCGCCCGCTCGGCCGGCTTCGACTCCCTGGAGGCCGCCGCACGGGCGCAGCGCTCCGACGAGGAGATCCGCACCCTGGAAGGAGAGATCGACCAGTGGCGCGAGCAGCGCGCCGTGGCCGCCGCACGCCTGCAGGAACCCGACATCGCCGCGGCAGCGGCCCTGCCGCCCGCCGACCCCGGGGAAGCCACCGGGCGGCTCTACGCCGCCACCGCCCGCCACACCGGCGCGGCCGCCCGGGCCGCACACGCCGCCACACGCGCCCGTGCCCTCGCGGACCTGCTGGCCCGGCTCAGCACCCGCATCGAGGAACTCGAACCCGCCGAACGAGCCCACCGCACCGTCGACAACCTGCACGGCCTGATCAACGGCACCTCGCCCGGGAACCGGTTGCGCATGCAGTTGGAGGCCTACGTCCTGGCCGCCCGGCTCGAAGAGGTCGTCGCCGCCGCCAACACCCGCCTCACCCGCATGTCGGACCACCGCTACAGCCTCGTCCACTCCGACGGGCGGGCCTCGCACGGAGCCCGCTCCGGCCTCGGCCTGAAGATCACCGACTCCTGGACGGGCAAGGAGCGCGACACCGACACCCTCTCCGGCGGCGAGTCCTTCTTCGCCTCCCTCTCCCTCGCCCTCGGACTGGCCGACGTCGTCACCGCCGAATCCGGCGGCCAGGCCCTCGACACCCTCTTCATCGACGAAGGCTTCGGCACCCTCGACGAGGACACCCTCCACAAGGTCCTCGACGTCCTGGACTCCCTGCGCGCGCACGACCGTACGGTCGGAGTCATCAGCCACGTCCCGGAACTCCGGCGCCGCATCACCCACCGCCTCCACATCCGCAAGACGACCACCGGCTCGACCCTCGCCCAGCTGACCGAGGCGGAGCAGTAACGCCGGCCTCCCGCCGCGGGCACCCGCCCATGACACGTTCCGTCCGCCGAGGCGATCGCCGCGGCGGACGGAACTCACCCGTGCGGCCCAATGCGCCCGACGTCAGCGGGGCGGGCCCAGCACCTCCTCGGCTCCGGGCAGGTCGTGGACGCAGACACCCCGCCCGGTCAGCGGCAGCAGCCCCGCCAGCGGGCACGACACGGGCATCTCGTGGTCGACCTCCCACTGCCCGACCTTGTTCCCACCCGTGTGGTCCGTCGTGCAGACGGCGTACAGGTGGCCGGCGCACCCCCGGCAGAGCAGGGGCTGGTGGCCGCTCACGGCCGTCCCGCCGGGTACGGCGGACTCGGCATGCCGCGTCCGTCGGGCGCTTGTACCGTCGGTCGCGACAGGAGTCCTCGAGATACGACAGGACCCCACAGGCCGGTTCGCGCATGCGGAACACGTCCCGTCAGCGCGCCGAGCCACCCGTGTGCCGCCCGCGTCGATGCCGAGCCGGTCAGCCCCTCGCGACGCGACAGGGCGCACGCGCAGCCCCCGTGAGAGAGGCCGTGCCGATGTCGAACGATGTTCCGATAACGAGCCTGCTGCGTGTGGAGAAGGGCGTCGCCGCCCCGGAGGAACTGGCCGCGATCGCGGTCGTCGTCGCCTGTTACGCGAACCGGACGTCCCTCGAGCGTGACGTTGACCGCGGCGCGAACGGCGGCGCCGGGAGGGGAGCTGGCGGCGGCTCCGGCCGCCGTCGTACCGTCCCACCCGACACCGGCTGCTGGGCAGGCTGCTGGACCTGCCGCTGAACCCCGTCCGCCGGCCGCGCGCACGGCCGGCGGACGGGGGGCGTGGGTGGTCACGCCCGGCGCAGCACCGTCGAGAGGACCTCGCGCAACGCCGCCGCGGGGTCGGCCGCGGCGCCTTCCGAGCGCCAGGCCACGAACCCGTCCGGGCGTACGAGCAGGGCGCCGTCGGCGCCCAGCCGGTGGACCTCGGTCCAGGGCGCCCCGCCCTCCGGGACCAGGTCCGCCCCCGGCCCGGAGCCGATCGTGTACGCGTCCAGCCGCACCTCCAGCTGCCGGGCCACCTGCTCCGCGGCCGCCTGCCACGGCGTCCCCGCACCGCTGAGCAGCACGAAGGAACGCTCGTACAGGTCCAGGGTGGAGATGCGCTCACCGGCCCTGGTCAGCCACATGTGCGGGGCCCGGGTCCCGGTGTCGCCCATCGACCGCAGCGTCTCGGGGATGACGGGCCGCCCCGGGTCGCCGCCGACGAGCGCGCCCTGCGTGTAGCAGTAGGCCATCGCCGTGGTGAGGACACCGCTGCCGGGGCCGCCGCCCATGGTGGGCGGAGGCACGTATCCCGGGTGGCTGTGTTCGGCCGAACGGGCCGAGGCCCGCTCGCTCGTGGCCCTGGCCACAGGCAGCCGCTCGGTCTGGTAGGTGTCGAGCAGCCCGATGCCCGCCCACCCGTTCAGCACCGCGGCGATCTTCCACGCCAGGTTGTGCGCGTCCTGGATGCCGGTGTTGGAGCCGAAGGCCCCCGTCGGCGACATCTCGTGGGCGGCGTCCCCGGCGAGGAACACCCGTCCGGACGAATACCGCTCGGCCACCCGTTCGGCCGCGTGCCACGGCGCCTTGCCGCCGATCTCCACGTCCAGGTCGGGTACGCCGACCGCCTCGCGGATCTGGTCCACGCACCGCTCGTCGGTGAAGTCCTCCAGGGTTTCGCCCTGGTCGGGGTGCCAGGGAGCGTGGAAGACCCACTGCGTGTCGTTGTCGACGGGCAGCAGCGCCCCGTCGGCCCCCGGGCGCATCAGGTAGCAGACGATGAAGCGCAGGTCGCCCAGCACCTTCACCAGCCGCTCCGAGCGGAAGGTGACGCTCACGTTGTGGAACAGCTCGCCGTTACCCGTCTGGGGGATCCGCAGCTGCTCGCGTACCGGGCTGCGCGGGCCGTCCGCCGCGATCAGGAAGTCCGCGCGCACCGTGAGGTGCTCGCCCGTCGTGCGGTCCTTCACCACGGCGTTCACCCCGGTGGAGTCCTGGTCGAAGCTCATCAGCTCGGTGCCGAAGCGGATGTCGGCACCCTGCGCCCGGCTCTGCTCCGCCAGCACCGGCTCGATGTTGTTCTGGCTGCACAGGCACCACTCCGTCGGGCTGAAACGCGCCAGCGCGCCGGACGGGTCGATGGACTTGATGAGCCAGTTGTGGTCGGCGGTGTCGGTCAGCGACCGCGCCTGCAGAATCCCCTGAATTCCCTCCAGTACGGACGCCGCCCGGCGGATCGCGTGCTCCGCCCCTGCTGTGCGGTACAGCTCCATCGTCCGGGCGTTGATGCCACGGCCGCGCGGGTGCGGGGAGGTACCGGAGTGCTTCTCTACCAGCAGGTGCCTCACTCCGTGGCGGCTCAGGAAAAGCGAGGTGGACAGGCCCACGAGGGAGCCGCCCACGACGAGAACCGGTACGCGAACATCGGCTTTGTCTTCCATCAGCTGCGGGCTCCTGTTTTCTGTGTGGGGGAGTGGACTCTTTATGCCCCCGATCCGGGATGAGGCCCAGTTGATTCGCCGGTTGTCACCCGCTTGATCCCGACATGTAGCGGTACGCCCCTACCCGGATGACGATGAGCGACAGCGGCTCCCCCGGGACGCGCCGGCCTGTCCATCCCCGGCGAGGCGGCCGCCGGCCCGGGCGGACGCCACCGGTGACGGACGAGGGGTCCGTACGCGATGGATCTCCACCCCCTCATGAAGGAGTGAGTAGATGACAACCACCCTGTCCGAACGGGTGTCGCAGTCAGCCTTCGACGGCTCCATGCTCCGGGTCGTCCTCCTGATGGATCTCCACGAGGGGACCCAGCAGCGGTTCTTCGAGGCGTACGAAAAGCTCCGCAACGACATCGCGTCGGTCCCGGGCCACATCAGCGACCAGCTGTGCCAGTCCTTCGAGAACCCCTCGCAGTGGCTCATCACGAGCGAGTGGGAGAGCGCCCCGCAGTACCTCGCCTGGGTCAACAGCGAGCACCACGCCGAACAGGTACGGCCGCTCGGCGCGTGCGCCCGCTCCATGCGCCCGCTCAAGTTCACCGTCCTGCGCGAGACCGGCCGCGGCTACGACCAGGCGTCCCGCCCGGCCACGGCGCGCCTGCAGTCCACGCCCCGCCTGGGCGCCGGCATCGTACGCCACGCCCTCACCTTCACCGTCAAGCCGGGCAGCGAGAAGGAGGTCGCGGCCATCCTCTCCAGCTACGCCTCGCCGGCGGCCCGCGTGGACGACCACACCCGCCTGTGCCGCACCTCGCTGTTCATGCACGGCAACCGGGTGGTGCGGACGGTCGAGGTCCAGGGCGACCTGATGGCGGCCCTGAAGCACGTCTCGGAACAACCCGAGGTGCGCGCCGTGGAGGAGGCCATCAACCCCTACCTCGAACAGGACCGCGACCTCGGCGACCCCGAATCGGCCCGCATGTTCTTCATGCGCGCCGCCGTCCCGGCCGTCCACCACATCGCCGCCCCGGAGCCCGAGTCCGACGACGTGCAGCGGCACGCGATCTACTACCCGGCGAAGCCCGGCTGCGGCCAGGCGCTCGCCAGATTCCTCGCCCGGCAGGACGAGGCCGCCGCACACCGGTCCGCGAGCCCCGTTCGGAGCAGCAGCATCTTCCAGCGCGACGACATCGTCGTCCGGCTGATCGACGTGCGCGGCCCGCTGAAGGCCGACCCCGAGGCCGTCTACGGCGTCTCGGGCCCCCGCAAGGCCGCCGTGCTCGACCGGCTGACGGTCGCGCCCGACGGGCGGGGTCGCGCCGCGCACCACACCATGAACCTGATCACCGACCGCCGGGCACCGGCGCAGTCCTGATCCCCCGGGACAGTCCGGCCCCGCACCCCATCGACCCCCACCCCGATCTCCGTCGAGGCTCTCACACGCCAGGAGGCACCCACCATGACCCAACAGCGCCCACGCATCGTGGACCTGAGCGAGACGCCGCCCAACCGTCGGCGCGGTGGCGACCTGAGGGCCGTACTCACCCCGACCTCGGTGGGTGCGACCAGCGGCTTCATGGGCCTGGCCATCATGGCCCCCGGAGAGTCGATCGCCGAGCACTACCACCCGTACTCGGAGGAGTTCGTGTACGTCGTCAGCGGGCGGCTGGAGGTCGACCTCGACGGGGAACCCCACCCGCTGCGCACCGACCAGGGACTGCTCGTCCCCCTGAACACCCGCCACCGCTTCCGCAACGTCGGGGACACCGAGGCGCGCATGGTCTTCCACCTCGGCCCCCTCGCCCCGCGGCCCGAGCTGGGACACGTGGACACCGAACAGGCTCCGAACCCGGAGGGAACCGCATGGGAGCAGCCGCCGGACCGTACAGGAGCGGTCTCGTGACCCGCCGGCGGGTGGCCGTCACCGGAGTGGGCGTCGTCGCGCCCGGCGGCATCGGCGTCCGCGACTTCTGGGACCTGCTGGCCAACGGGCGTACGGCGACGCGGGCCATCAGCCTCTTCGACCCGAAGGGATTCCGCTCACGGATAGCCGCGGAGGTCGACTTCGACCCCGCCGCGCACGGCCTCGACGACGAGGAGGCGGCCCGCGCGGACCGGTACATCCAGTTCGCCCTGGTCGCCGCCCGCGAGGCGGTGCGCGACGCCGGACTCGACCTCACCTCGGACGAGGCCTGGCGGACCGGTGTCTCCCTCGGCACCGCCGTCGGCGGCACCACCCGTCTGGAGCACGACTACGTCGCCGTCAGCCAGTCCGGCTCCTGGTGGGACGTGGACCACAAGCTGGCCGGCCGGCACCTGCACCGGGCGTTCACGCCGGCCACCCTCGCCTCCGCCGTCGCGGAGCAGACGGGAGCACGCGGCCCCGTCCAGACCGTCTCCACCGGCTGCACCTCGGGACTCGACGCCATCGGGTACGCCGTGCACGCCATCGCGGAGGGCCGTATGGACGTGTGCATCGCCGGCGCCTCGGACTCGCCGATATCGCCGATCACCGTGGCCTGCTTCGACGCCATCAAGGCCACTTCGCCGAACAACGACGACCCGGCCCACGCCTCCCGGCCGTTCGACGCCGACCGGGACGGGTTCGTCCTCGGCGAGGGCGGCGCCGTCCTCGTACTCGAAGAGCTGGAACGCGCCCGCGCCCGCGGTGCGACCGTCTACTGCGAGATCGGCGGCTACGCCACCTTCGGCAACGCCCACCACATGACCGGGCTGACCACCGAGGGCCTGGAGATGGCCCGGGCCATCGAAACCGCCCTCGCCCAGGCCGGGGTCGCCGCCGACGAGATCGACTACGTCAACGCGCACGGCTCCGGTACCAAGCAGAACGACCGCCACGAGACCGCGGCGGTCAAGAAGGTCCTGGGCGACCACGCCTACAGGACGCCGATGACCTCCATCAAGTCCATGGTGGGGCACTCCCTCGGCGCCATCGGGGCCATCGAACTCGCGGCCTGTGTCCTCGCCATGGTCCACCAGGTGGTGCCGCCGACCGCCAACTACGAGACGCCCGACCCCGAATGCGACCTGGACTACGTGCCCAAGGTCGCCCGGGAGCGGAAACTGCGCAGCGTGCTCTCCGTGGGCAGCGGCTTCGGCGGGTTCCAGTCCGCCGTGGTCATGACCCGGCCGAAGGAGGAGGTCTCGTGACCAGCCGTACGGTCATCACGGGCATCGGGGTCGTCGCGCCCAACGGCATCGGCGCCGACGCCTTCTGGAAGGCGACCCAGTCCGGCGTCAGCGTCCTGGACCGCGTCACCCGGGCGGGCTGCGAGCACCTGCCACTGCGCGTCGCGGGCGAGGTCAGGGGCTTCGACCCCGGCGCCCTGGTCGAGGAGCGGTTCCTCGTCCAGACCGACCGGTTCACCCACCACGCCCTCGCCGCCGCCGACCTCGCCCTGGAGGACGCCCGGCTCGGCCGGGCCGACTACGAGGACGACCCGTTCTCCTTCGGCGTCGTCACCGCCGCCGGCTCCGGCGGCGGCGAGTTCGGCCAGCGCGAACTCCAGCACCTGTGGGAGCAGGGGCCGCGCTTCGTGGGCCCCTACCAGTCGATCGCCTGGTTCTACGCCGCGAGCACCGGCCAGATCTCCATCCGCCGCGGGCTGAAGGGACCCTGTGGGGTCGTCTGCAGCGACGAGGCGGGTGGGCTCGACGCCTTCGCGCACGCCGACCGGGCGATCCGCCAGGGCAGCCGGGCCATGCTGGTCGGAGCGACGGAGGCGCCCCTCGCCCCGTACTCCATCGTCTGCCAGCTGGAGTACGAGGGGCTGAGCACGCGGGACGACCCGGAGCGCGCCTACCGGCCGTTCACCGACCAGGCCTGCGGCTACGTCCCCGCCGAGGGCGGCGCGATGTTCGTCGTCGAGGACGAGGACGAAGCACGCCGCCGCGGCGCCACCGTGCGCGCCGTACTGGCCGGCCACGCCGCGACCTTCACCGGCACCCGCCGGCGGGACGAGGCCGGCGAGGGGCTGGCCCACGCCGTCCGCGGTGCCCTCCGGGAAGCCGGCTGCGCCCCCGAGGACATCGACGTGGTCTTCGCCGACGCCCTCGGGACCCCGGAGGCCGACGCGGACGAAGCGGCCGCGATCCTGCGCGCCCTGGGCGACCACGGACGCAAGGTGCCGGTCACGGCGCCCAAGTCCGGTACCGGCCGGGCGTATTGCGCCGCTCCCGCGCTCGACACCGCGGCCGCGGTCCTGGCCCTGGAGCACGGCGTCGTCCCGCCGACCCCGAACGTCTACGACGTGTGCCACGACCTCGACGTGGTGACGGGCAGCGCCCGACCGGCCCAACTGCGCACCGCGCTCGTGCTCAGCCGCGGCCGGATGGGCTCGAACTCCGCGCTCGTCGTCCGCAAGGGCTCCCCGACGGCGGCCTCCCGGTCGGTCTGACCCGAGAGGTCCCTCACAGGAAGAGAGCACACACATGTCCGACCGACTGACCGTGGAGGAACTGGCGGCCCTGATGAAGACCGCCGGCATCACCGTCGATCCGACCGAGCTGGCGAGCCGTCCGGACTCCTCGTTCGACGAGTACGGCCTCGACTCGCTGGGCCTGCTCGGCATCGTCGGTGAGCTGGAGAACCGGCGCGGTCGGGCCCTGCCCACCGACGCCGACCGCTGCAAGACCCCCCGGGAATTCCTCGACCTCGTCAACCACAGCCTGATGACCGGAGCCTGACATGCCAGGACACACCGAGAACGAGATCACCGTCAACGCGCCCGTGGAGCTCGTATGGGAGATGACCAACGATCTCCCCAGCTGGCCCCAGCTGTTCAGCGAGTACTCCTCGCTGGAGATCCTCGAGCAGAAGGGGGACACGACCACCTTCCGCCTGACCATGCACCCCGACGAGAACGGAAAGGTGTGGAGCTGGGTCTCCGAGCGGACCGTCGACCGCAAGGGCCTCACGGTCCGCGCCCGGCGGGTGGAGACGGGCCCCTTCGCCCACATGGACATCCACTGGCAGTACTTCGAGGTGCCCGGCGGCACCCGGATGAAGTGGACCCAGGACTTCGCGATGAAGCCGGACGCGCCCGTGGACGACGCCTGGATGACCGACAACATCAACCGCAACTCCCCGATCCAGATGGCGCTCATCCGCGACAAGATCGAGCAGCGCGAACGCGAGGGCCGCACCCCGGCCGCGAGCCGTCTCTGAAACGAAAGGCGAGCAGTCGGATGAACGACACGCACCGCGCCCTGATCGTCGCCCGCATGGCGCCGGGATCGGGCCCCGACATCGCCGAGCTCTTCGCGGACTCGGACGCGGGTGAACTGCCGCACCTGGTAGGGGTCACACGCCGGAGCCTCTTCCAGTTCGGCGACGTCTACATGCACTTCATCGAGGCGGACCGGCCGCCCGGCCCGGCCATCGCCAAGGTCACCGACCATCCGGAGTTCCGCAGCCTGAGCGAGCGGCTCACGGCGTACGTCAGCCCGCACAACCCGGAGACCTGGCGCAGCCCGAAGGACGCCATGGCCCACGAGTTCTACCGCTGGGAGAACCCCCGCGCGAAGTGACCCGGCGGCCCGGACGGGACCCGCACACCGGCGTGTGCGGGTCCCGCCGCGCGTGGGCCGTCGACGGCGATGGCAGAGGGCAGGGCGGCAGAGAGCAGATCGGCAAACGGCACAGCAGCAAAGAGCAGAGAAGCAGGAGACGGCATGAACCCGACAGACACCGACCACTTCCCGGCGGACCCGGGCCGCCCGCACCATGGCGAGCACCCGCGGACCTCGCTGCGCGCGCTCGTCCTGTCCGGGTCCTCCCGTACCGGCTCGGTCAACGTCCGGCTCGCCGCCCTCGTCGCGGAGATGGTGCGCGAGGCGGGGGCCGTGGCGGAACCCGCCACCCTCCGCGACTTCCCCATGCCGCCGTACGACGGCGACGCCGAGGCGGGCGAGGGCCTGCCGGAGGGCGCCCTCGCCCTGTGCAAGCGGATCGAGGACGCACAGGCCCTGATCATCGCCTCACCCGAGTACAACGCCTCCGTGCCGGGCGTCCTGAAGAACGCCGTCGACTGGGTCTCCCGCTACCGCCCGCAGCCCTTCAAGGACAAGCAGACCCTGCTGGTGTCGGCCTCGCCCTCGATGGTCGGCGGCAACCGCGGCCTGTGGGCCCTGCGCGTCCCCCTCGAACACCTCGGCGCCCGCGTCTACCCAGACATGTTCAGCCTGGCGGGCGCCCACCACGCCTTCACCGAGGACGGCGCCCTGACCGACGCGGACCTCGGCGAGCGGCTCGGCGCGACGATCGGCTCCTTCCTCGACCTCGTCGAGGCCGACACCCGCTACCTGTGCCTCCAGCGCCGCTGGTACGAGTTCCTGGGCGACCGCACCGACGCCCCGGTGACCTCCCGCGCCCAGGACTGATCATCATCGGCCGCGGGGGGTGAGCTATGTTTGGCGCGAGTGACGTGAGAAGGAGGCCCTCCGGTGTCATCGGGGCAGCAGGCACGCGCACAAGCAGCTGCGATCACGCCGAGCGGTCAGCCGGCCACGGAGGTCCGCCCTCCGGCCGACCGGCTCCTCGCGCTCTTCGACGGCCGCCGCCTGTCCCCGGGCCAGCGGCGCATCGCCCAGTACCTGATCGACCACCTCACCGAGGCCGCGTTCCTGTCGATCACCGAGCTCGCCGAACGGGTGGGCGTCAGCCAGCCCTCCGTGACCCGGTTCGCGGCCTCCCTCGGCTTCAGCGGCTACCCGGCCCTGCGCGACGTGCTCCAGCCGATCGCGCTGAGCGCGGTGGCCGGCGCCCCCGACACCCGCGAGCAGATCCGCCGCAACGAACTCCAGGCGGCCGTGGACGCGGAGATCGAGAACCTGGAGAACGTACGCCGGCTGCTCGCCGACACCAACCAGGTGCTGGACATCGGCCGCGAGCTGGCCGCGTCGGTGCCGCTGACCATCCTCGGGCTGCGCATCTCGGTCTCCCTCGCCGAGTACTTCGCGTACGCCGCCCGCCGTATCCACCCCGACGTACGCCTCGTGACGCGCGGTGGCAGCGTGGCCTTCGACGCGCTGCTGCAGTCCAGGGCGGCCGGCGGGACCTGGGTCCTGGCGTTCGCGATGCCGCGGCACGCCAAGGAGACCCTGTCCGCCGTCCGGGCGGCCCGCAGTACGGGGCTGCGCGTGGTCCTGATCACGGATCCCACCCTCGGGCCCCTGGTGGACGAGGCCGACGTGGCGCTGACGGCGGCGACCGGTTCCCGCCTGGTGTTCGACTCCTACGCGGCGCCCGGGATGCTCTCGGCGGCCCTGCTGCAGGCGATGGCGGACGCGGATCCCGAGCGGACCCAGGCCCGGCTGGAGGACTACGAGCACGTGGCCGACCAGCACGGCTTCTTCCTGTAGACCCGCTGAAAGCCCTTCGCCCCGACTCCACCAGGCGATATTCAGCCTTCGAGGTGCATGAAATTTTTCATGCGCTTGCTTACTCGACGGTATATATGTTTACTGACGACGGCGCTCCTGATCCACCAGATGCCAAGGAGGACGACCCCACGTCCTCTCGAACGCACCGCGGTACGACGAACCTCCTCCTCACGTCGCGACCGCGGGTCGAGTCCAGGCTTTCGGATCCCGCAGAGCGCCCATGGCGGCCTCGGTCAACCCCTGGGCCGAGGCCGCCCCCCAGAACGTCTCGATCAGAGCTTCGACACCACTCGGAAGTGACGAGAATGCCCCAGACGGCCACGTTTACGCTCAGCCCGGACTGGCCCCTGCAGGTCAAGGCGCCCGGTACGCACGACTGGGAGCGCACGGCCACGCGCTGGTTGCGGGACCTCCTCCCGGCCCGATACGGCGGCTACCTGACACTGACCCGTCACCACGCTCTCCTCGCCCGGCACGTCCAGCTCCAGCTCCAGCACGAGATGCGTGCCGTACGGGCGGCCCTGCAGACCAGCCGCGCCGAGCTGCCCACGATGGGCATAGCCGAGTCGGTCATCGAGAACTCGATCAGGATGTACGCCCTGGAGCTGGAGCAGCTGGGCCGCCTCGCCCGCGGTGCGCGGCTGGTCTCGGACGCGCTCCTGGTGGGCACCCCCGCCCAGCGCCGGCGCTGACGGCGCCTTTCGGGACGGCCCTCAGGGCTTGCAGATCATTAACACGTCGTTTTGATCTTGTTGTTGGACTCGTCGGTCAGGGCGAGGACACGTGCTTGGAGGGCTGCGAGACCGGCGGGTGGGGTCGGTGCGGGTGTGATGGCAATGCCGTGGGCGTCGAGCAGCCGCCGGTTCTTCAGGAGGGTGCGGTGCATGGCGGTCCTGCTGCTGCCGAACAGCACGGCCAGAGGTTCCGCGGCCAGGGCCACCCGCAGGTGGAGCACGGTGGCCAGGACCTGTTCAAGGAATGAGAGCCGGGGCGGTCGGCCGCGCTGGAAGTCGCCGTCCGGGGCCAGAGTTGCTGTGAGGTGGTCCAGCTGCTGGCGGGTCATCCCGGTCAGCTCGGGATCGGACAGCAGGCACTGATCCCACTGCCGGGCAGGTTCCTGCGGGGCCCGGCCGGCCGGGACGGGCGGGGCCGGCTGGGGATGCAGGGCATAGTTCCAGTCGCCGTGAAAACTGTGTCGGGTGAGTGGCAGGGCTGCCATCTCCGCGTCCCCGATCTTGACGCCGGTGGGATAGGCGTTGGTGTCCAGATGGGCGGTCACACGCAGCCCGGTGCCGGTCGTGGTCGCCGCGATCGACTGCACGATGACCTCATGGTTGGTCAGCGGGCGGCCGCGCCAGTTCATGGTGATGTGCGAGAACAGCCGGTGCTCGATCTTGTTCCATTTCGACGTCCCCGGCGGCAGATGGCACACGGTGATCACGAGCCCGGTTTCGGCGGCGAGACGGGCGAGCTCAAGTTTCCAGGCCCGGGTGCGGTAACCGTTGGAGCCTCCCGCGTCGGCGGTGATCAGCAGCCGGGTCGCCCACGGGTAGGCGTCCTGGCCCTGGCCGCGCCACCAGCGGCGGATGGACTCCACCGCGAATGCGGCGGTGTCGTGGTCGGTGCCGACGTTGACCCAGCCGGTGTTCGCCACCGGGTCGTAGATTCCATAGGGGACGGCCTTGCCCAGCTCCGGGTCGGCGAAGTCGTGGACGTTCACCGGCACCGGATCGCCCGCCGGGCGCCACTGCCGGCCGGTGTTCTTGAAGCAGCCGACGAGTTCTTTCTTCTTGGTGTCCCCGCTGATCACGGGCTGGCCGGCGTCCCGGTGCTCGCGCGCCTGCTCGTTGAGATAGCGGAACTGAGCGTCGCGGTCTGGGTGCTGGCCGCCCTCCAGGATCTTGGCGTTGGCCTGGAGACTGAAGCCTTCCTCCCGCAGCAGACCGGCGACGGTATCCGCGCCGACCTTGTGGCCGACCCCGGTCAGCTCCCGCGCGAGGACGCGGGTGGACTTCACGGTCCACCGCAGCGGCGACATCGGATCCCCGCGCTCGTCCGGCTCCACCAGCGCCAGCAGCGCGGACCTCAGTCCCGGGTCGAGATGCACGACTCGTTTGCGTCCGCCACCCGGCCGCCGCACCCGCCCCAAGGGCTCCTCACCCGCCTCCAGCTCGAACACACCCTTGCGGACCGTCGTCTCACTCACCTCAGCCGCCCGGGCCACGGCACGGATACCGCCATGCCCCAGTACCCGAGCCTCGGCGGCCAACAGCAGACGACGCTGCCGCTCGTCCAGATGCGGGAACAACACCGCGAACTTCAAAGCGAGTTGAGTACAGACCTCTTCCGGGATGCGCATACCACACCAACGAGCCCTCGCACGGGAAGCAACACCTAAATGATCTGCAAGCCCTCAGGCCGGCTGCCACGAGCGCAGCCGGGCGGCGACGTCGAAGACGCCGACCCGCAGCATGCGGATGTCGGTGATGAGGTCGCGCCACTGCTCGTATGAGGCCTCCACCGCCTTGCCGCAGGCCTCGATGTAGGCGACGGCCACCCCGTAGGCGAAGTACTCGTTCGAGGCGGGCAGCGGCCGGAGCAGCACGATCGCGTCGAGCAGGGCGGCCGCACGCCAGTAGGCGTCGGGGTCGTCCACTTCCAGGCTGGGCGTGTTGACCCGGTGCCGGGCCACGGCGGCGACCAGGGCGGAGTGGTCGGCCACCTCCACGTCCTTGAACAGCGCTTCCTGCCGCTCCAGCAGCCAGCGGTGATCGATGTGCAGTTCCACGCGTCCGAGTATCCCCGCCCGGGTCCCGCCCGTGGGGCGTTTCGGCCGGGGCGGCGGGCCGCGGGGCGGATCACGCCCGTTCGGTCGCGGTGGCGGTCGCGCCGCCGGCCCGCCTCACCCCGGCCCGCCTCACCCGGCTGTCTGCACCGCCTCGGAGCAGAGACCCGCCGCCTGCGTCGACAGGTGTTCCTGCCGTACCGGACCGCGGTCCGCGAGATCCGACCGCGCAGAAGTGTTCCGCCGCGGGACTTTGCCTCCTACGGTCTGTGCAGCACAGTTCCGGGACCAGGAGGCAGCGTGAAGCGCGACATCGACATCGACATCGACCAGCTGGTGACGGCGATGCAGGCGGTCGACGAGGCGGGGCGGCTCTTCGAGGAGGCGCTCGCGGCGTACGAGTCGCGCGGCCTGAAGCGCACCAGCGACGACTTCAAGGTGGCCGGCGGCTCCGTGCAGACGCTCCAGGGCGCCGAGGAGATGGCGCTGGGCACCAGGAAGTTCCTCGCCGAACTCGCACTCATCCTCGGCTACGCGACGGCGGGCATCGAGGACCGTGTCGCCGCCCGGCCGGCGGTCGCCCGGGCCGGTTTCACCGGCATCAGCGGCGGCGGCGCCCGGATGGCGCGCCCGCTGCTGGAGCCGACGCTGCGGGGGCTGCGCCTGCTGCTCGGCGTCGACTTCTTCGAGCCGGCCTTCAAGGCCGAGATCGAGGAGGTGGTCCGGGCGGAGAAGGCGACCTACCCCGACCCCGCCACGTTCCGCATCCGCACGTCGGCCGGCGCCGCCTCCTCCGTCGGCCGAACGCGCTGACTCCCGGGATGCCGGACCGGCCCCACCCCGCGAGGCTGGGGGTATGCATCATGCGCCCGTCGTCGTACACCGGATCTTCCCGTCGGGAGGCCGACAGGTCACCCTGCGGACCGCCAACCGGGAGGAGCCCCTCGGGCTGGCCCGCTCGGACGAGGACCTCATCGAGTTCCTCCGGAGGGCCGGCATGCCGGACCCCGACGACGTCGTCCTCGGCGGCACCGAACTGGTGGAGTGGGAGTCGGACACCCCGCACGTCTACGAGGCCGACCCGCCGACCGAAGACCTCCCCTGAGCCGCTCTCCCCGGGACGCCCGTGTCTGCGCTCCCCGCGGGGAGCGCAGACCTGGAGGGACACACCGTGGTGGAGGCCCCCCCGGTGGACGTCCACCCGTCGGTCGCCCGCCCGCGGAAGACGGGCCGGGAGCCCGAAGGCCGGCGCCCGTGGGTGCCGGGGCCGCCGGCCCGCCCCGGCAGCCGGTGAACCCGCCTGGGGCCCGTGGAGCCTCCTGAGGCGGCCGTCCGGGCGCCGTCCCCCAGGCGGGCGGCCGAGCTGCTGGTCCGGGCGGACGGCCGACGCCTGAACTCGCCCCCGCCGATCTCACCGGCGGCGAAGCGCCGCCCCGGCCGCGCTGCCCCCTCGCCGTCGCCGGCCGCTCCCGCCGCCTCCATGTCGGGGTGCGCGTCCGGCGGAACGCGGAACCCCGCCCGCACGGGCGGCTCGGTCGCGCACCCGTCCGGTGCCATCCGCCCGCTCCGGGCGTGGGCGGCCCACCACGCCCCGGCTGTGTGAAGAGCGCGACGAGCGGCGCGGAGCGCCGAGCAGGGCCCCGCCCGGCCCGCTCCACTCCCGTAGTACCCGTATCGCATCGCCCGGTATCGCCGGGCACGGCCGGGACGGCGCCGGCCTGCGGGAGGAACCGAATATTCCGGCCCTGGCGCCGACGGGTTGTACTACTGACGTACATTGTCCAACGGCCCGCTGGGCCGGAAGGACAAATAGGGCGAGTGTGGGCAGGAGTGGCCAGGGCATGGCGCGACGCGGACGTGACGGGGCGGACCGCGGAGTCACCTCCGTCGAGCCCGCCGTCCTGGGCCACGAGATAGCCGCGGCCGCCGACGACGGGCATCTCGCCCCGGGTTGGCTGCGCCTGGGGCGCGACGGCCGGCTGACCGCCTATGCGAGCTGCGCCGAGGGCCTGGTGCGCTGGACGGAGTCGGCGCCGGGCTCGGACGTCTGGCACGGGCCCGACCTCTTCCCGGTGGACGGGTGGGCGGGCAGGTTCACCCTCACTCAGGACGCAGGCGGTTTCGTCTGGTTCGCCGGTACCCGCTATCGCGAGGGGGCGCCGAACGGCCGCGAGCTGGTCGTCGCCGCCCAGTACCAGACGGGCCGACCGCTCGGAGACTGGCGCGCCGTGGGCAACCCCTTCCCGGAGAAGGAGGAGGAGCCCGGGCCTTCGCAGGGGGACCCGATCGTGCTGCCCGACGGCGCCGGGGCGTTGCACGTGCTGGCCACCCGGTTCGGCATCGGTGTCCGGGGCCGGACGCGTCGCGCGGACGGCATTTGGGACAATTGGCAGGATTATCAGGGCAAATGGGTGCGCGGCCCCATCGCCCCGCTCGTAACGGCCCAGGGGCGCGCCGAGTTCCTCGCACCGTTCCGGGGTGGGGCGGCGTACTGGAGTCAGAGCGGGCCGGACAACGGCTTCAGGTGGCTCGGGCGCATGGAGGCCGACGCGGTCGAAGGGACCTACAGCTCCTGCGAGACGGGCCCCGGCAGGGGCACCTACTTCTGGCGCCACCCGGCGGACGGCGGGGTCGTGGCGTACCGCCCCCAGGCGCCGGCCGGGCCCGCGCGCACGCTGATGCCGCTGGGCGGGGCGGGAGGCGTGGGCCCTGTGGGCATCACCCGTGCCCGCATCAACGGCTACGACTGCACCGTCATGCTCCAGCGGGGCGCAGAGGGGCATCCGGAGATTGCCGCCTATCCCACGGAGGGCGAGCAGTACGGCGCCTGGTGGGCGCCCGTCGGGGACCGGTGCGCGGGTCTGCCGGCCATCACGCGCGACGCGCGCGGTGCGGTCACGATCGCGATGCTCGACACGGAGGGCGGGTTGCGCATCGCCCGGCAGGACCTGACCGACGCGGGCCTCGCCTTCGAGCCGTGGCGCCGCGTGGGGTGACCTACCTCACCGAGCGCACGCGTGCTCCGCTGCCGGGACGGCTTCCCGCGCATACGCCGCCCCAACCGGCGGGTAGTTGACGCGTCCAGCACGTACGGGATGTCATCGCTCGTTCGCATGCGTGAAGGTTTGGAGCGCTTGAGCGCTTGTGAATAGTTGCTCGGCGTTGAACAGTTGGCCTACGCTGCGCAGGCCTTGTGAACGTCGCATAAGTGTGCGGTCGCAGGCGGTGGGGAGGGTCGAGCGGACGGGGAGCGGTGGTGACCAGATTCAGGGGCGGGTCTGGGGGTGCGCCGCAGCAACTCCCGGTGCGCCGTGAGAAGTGTGTCTACCGAGGAGTTTGCTGAGTGGCAGGTATGCCCCGCCTGAGCGTCGTCGTGCCCTTCCAGGACGTCGAGATCTACCTCCAGGAGTGCCTGGAATCGATAGCCAGGCAGACGTTCCGCGACCTTGAAGTGATCATGGTCGACGACGGCTCCACCGACTCCTCGACCGCGATCGCCTCGGACTTCGCCCGCAGGGACCCGCGTTTCCGGCTGTTGAGACAGGACGCCATGGGTCCCGGTCACGCCCGGAACGTCGGCATCCGCGCCGCGCACCCCCAGGCCGAGTTCCTCGCCTTCGTCGACGGCGACGACGTCATACCCGAATACGCCTACGAGTTGCTCGTGCAGACCCTCGAGGCCTCCGGCTCCGACTTCGTCTCGGGCAACGTGCAGATGATGAACTCCACCAAGAAGTGGCAGTCGCCGCTGCACAAGGCGCCGATGCGGGCCAGCAAGCGCGGCACGCACATCACCAAGCTGCCCGACCTCATCTACGACCGCACGGTGTGGAACAAGGTGTTCAGGCGGTCCTTCTGGGACTACCACTACATCGCCTTCCCCGAAGGCGTCATGTACGAGGACTCCTGGGTGAACATGTTCGCCCATTTCCGAGCCGCCAAGGTCGACATCCTCACGGACATCGTCTACTTCTGGCGCCGGCGCGAGGGCGGCGCCGCACCCTCCATCACCCAGCGGCACACCGAGTTCAGCAACCTCCAGGACCGTGTCGCCGCCGTGCAGTCGGTCAGCCGCTTCCTCGCCGGGCACCGGGCGCGGTCCTACTCGGACCACAAGCGCAAGTACGACCTCGCCTGCCTGAAGTCGGACTTGATGCTGCACCTGAAGGTACTCCCGGACGCCGACGAGGACTACCGGCAGGCGTTCATGCGGTGGGCGAACGAGTTCCTGGACGAGGCCGACGCCGACATCATCCACGAACTGCCCGCCGACGCACGCGTGAAGTGGCTGCTGGTGCGTGAGGGCAGGCTCAAGGAACTCCTCGACGTCGTCGAGTTCGAGCGCAAGGGCGGGCCCATGCCCGTCCAGCGCCGCTTCCACCGGTACCTCAAGTACCCCTACCTGGGTGACCGGTCGATAGGCCTCGACAAGAGCGCGTACCGGCTGGACAAGGAACTCTCGCTGCACGGCTCGCTGTCCCGCGCTGCGTGGGACGACGCCGACCACCTCGTCCTCGAAGGCTCGGCGTACGTCCGCTTCATCAACGTGCACAAGCGGCACATGTCGATGAAGGCGATCGCGCTCCGCAACAAGAAGCAGGGCCGCGTCGTCGTCGCCAAGGCGAAGACCACGTACTACCCGCAGGCCACCGAGTACTCGAACCAGAACCGCTACTGCTACGACTGGTCCGGGTTCGAGGTCCGCTTCGACGCGACCCGGCTCAAGCGCAAGGGGGAGTGGGTCGAGGGGACCTGGGACGTGGCGGCAGGCGTCCTCAGCCGCGGACTGTTCCGCTACAAGGGGATAGCCCGCGGCGGCGCGGGCAGCGCGGCCAACCCGCCCTACCGGTACGTGGAGAAGAACACCCGCGTCGTACCGCTCTTCCTGCAGGGCAAGCTCAAGCTCCGCGTGGAGCGGGTCCGTTGCCGCATCACACGGCACCGGATCGTCGGCGACCACCTCGAACTCGGCGGTGTCTACCTCGGTCCCCAGCTTCCCGAGTGGGGCAAGTTCCGGGTGACCAGCATGACCGGCGCCGGCCGCCACGACTCGTGGGTCCACTTCAAGCCGGGCGGCGAAGGCTGGTACACCTTCGTCACCCGCATCCCGACCAAGGCGCTCGTCCCCGGACACCGGACGAAGTCCTCCGACGGCGTCCCGGAGAGCTGGAACACCGGAGCCAACGGCTGGAAGACGACCTTCCACGTGGAGGGCCGCAAGGCGGCCATCTACCCGGTCATGGCGGAGGACGCCACCGACGGCCACTACCGGATGCCGGCCGGGCTGCAGACCGAGGGCGGTGACCGCGAGATCTTCGTGCACCGCAACGGCTCCGGCTACGTGGTGCTGTTCGAACGCGACACGCTCCCGCTGGCCAAGTCGGCCACCTGGCGCCAGGACGGCTCCCTCGAGGTCCTCGTCGGCTACGCCGCCCAGGACAGGCTCGACGCCGCCGAGTACGCCATGGCGCACATCGTCGTACGCTCCCGCGCCCACGGTGCCGAACGAGCCGTCCCGATCACCTGGCACGGCGAGGACTTCAGCTTCGTCGTCACGCCCGCCGCGATGCGCACACTGGCCGGCGACATACCGCTCGCCGCCGGCCGCTGGGACTTCTTCCTGCGCCGCCAGGACCCCTCGGCCGTCAGGCCCGAGGACCGCTCCGGCGACCTCATGGTCAAGATGACGCAGGACCTGATACCCACCCTGCCCCGGGACATGAGCAGCAACGAGCGTCGCTACGAACTCCAGTCGGAGGCCTACGACCGGCTCTCGCTCCTGGTCCACTCGGCCATGCCGGACGAGGCCCGCGGTCCCTACCGGCAGAAGCTCATGCGCACCAAGACGTACCCCGAAGCCCGGCGCAAGCCGGTGACCGCCGCCGTGCTCTTCGACGCCTTCAAGGGCACCCAGTACTCCGACAGCCCGCGAGCCCTGCACGAGGAGATGGTCCGCCGCGGCACGGACCTCGAGCACCTGTGGGTGGTGCGCGACGACCAGGTCGCCGTCCCGCCCACCGCCCGTCCCGTCCGCATGTGGTCCCCGGACTGGTACGAGGCCATGGGCCGGGCGAAGTACATAGTCGCCAACAACCACCTCCCCGACTGGTTCCAGAAGCGTGACGGCCAGGTCGTCGTGCAGACCTGGCACGGCACCCCGCTCAAGCGCATCGGCCACGACATCGAGGCCGTGCACTTCGCGGACAAGCGGTACCTGGACCGCGTGGAGAAGGAGGTGCAGAACTGGGACATGCTGGTGTCCCCGAACAGTTTCAGCACCCCGATCCTCAAGCGCGCCTTCCAGTTCCCGGGCGAAATGGTCGAGAGCGGCTACCCGCGCAACGACGTCCTGCGCCGGGCGGACAGCGCCCAGCGGGCGGCGGACGTACGCCGCCGCATCGGCCTGCCGCCGGGCAAGAAGGTCATCATGTACGCGCCGACCTGGCGCGACGACCAGTTCTACGCGCCCGGCAAGTACAAGCTCGACTTCCGCATCGACCTCGACGACGCCAGGGCGCGGCTCGCCCACGACCACGTCCTGCTCGTGCGGCGCCACCCCAACGTCGTGGACCCGGTGCCGGGCGCCGGAGACGGCTTCGTCTTCGACGTGTCCGACTACCCGGACATGGCGGACCTGTCCCTCATCGCCGATGTGATGATCACGGACTACTCCTCCCTCATGTTCGACTTCGTCAACACCGGGCGGCCGATCCTCTTCTTCACCTACGACCTGGACCACTACCGGGACACCCTGCGCGGCTTCTACTTCGACTTCGAGCGGTCCGCGCCGGGTCCGCTGGTGTTCACCTCCCCCGAACTGATCGGGGCGATCCGCAACATCGACCGCATCCAGCACGGCTACGCCGCCCGCTACCGCTGGTTCCAGCAGGAGTTCTGCGACCTCGACGACGGCTACGCCTCGGCCAGGCTGGCCGACCGCATCCTGATCGCCGGCGGAGACCTCGACCCCGCGCGTGCCCAGGCGCCCGCCGTCGGTACCGCCCGCGGGCGCGCGGCGGACCAGGCCGGACGGGCAGCCCAGACGGGTCCCTGGAACGGAGGCACCCTCGGTCAGGTGCCGCGCCAGCCCGTGAGAAGAATGGATTCCGAGCATGTCTAAGGCAGCCCAGAACACACGCCGTATCTTCACCGGCGTGGATTCGTCCGGGGCGGTGCCCATCGAGTACCGGTTCGCCCATGCGCGGGGCGGCAACCGGCACCTGGTCGTCGTCTTCGCCAACTTCACCGCGCCCGGTGAGTACGGCTGGTCGAACGGCGTGCTCGACAAGGTCCGCTCGAACATCCTCTGGATCCGGGACCTGTTCGACGGTGCCAACACCTACTACCTCTGCAAGGGAATGGACTTCTCCCTGGAGCAGTCCGTGGCCGGGCTCATCTCCCGCGTCATGGGCGCGCTGTCCCTGTCGCCCGACCAGGTGACCATGTTCGGCAGCTCCAAGGGCGGCAGCGCCGCCCTCTTCTTCGGACTGAAGTACGGCTTCCGCAACATCGTGGCCAGCGTTCCGCAGTTCCTGATCGGGACGTACGTCAAGGAGGGCATACCCGGCGCGGCCAAGGTGATGATGGGCGAGGTGACGGAGCACAACATCCGCACGCTCGACTCGGTCCTCCCCGACCTCGTGCGCAGTGGGGCGAACCACACCGCCAACGTCTACGTGATCACGTCTCCCCAGGACGAGCAGTACAAGCGGCAGGTCGAACCGTTCATCGGGCTGTTCCAGGGGCGGGAGAACTTCAACCTCGTCTACAACGACTCGCCCCTCATCACCGACCACGGGAAGGTCACGCTGCGCAACCTGCCCACCATCATGGGCCTGTTGAACCTCCTCGTCGACGGGATCACCCCACGCATCGGCATGGTCCGCAACGGCTACGAGCAGCCCGAACGCGACGTCTCCGCCATCGACGCGTTCCTTGCGCAGACCTCCCAGGTGAAGGCCGACGACTCCTTCCCCAAGCCGGTGGTACTGACCCCGGCGCCCGAGGAGCGCGTGCCCGCCAACACGGTCCGGTTCACCGGCACCGCCGCGGGCGCGGTCCGGGTCAGCTTCTGGCAGGACGGCAAGTACCAGGGCGCGGCGCCCGTCGCCGCGGACGGAACCTGGGTCTGGGAACGCGCCAACCCCTGGGCCAAGGGCAGGCACGTCATCAGGCTGTTCGCCGCGGACGCGAACAACTACCAGACCGAGCGCACCGAAGTGGTCTTCACCGCCGTGGAGCACACCGCCGAGCCGCTGCCCGAATACGTACCGGCACCTCCGCCGCCGCCCCGTCCGGCCCAGCGCCTCGTGCTGACGGTGACCGCCCCCGCCGCCCACCAGCAGCTGCCCGGCCCCGTGGTCGGCTTCGCCGGCTACGCCCCCGGCGCCGTCCGCGTGGACTTCCAGGAGGGCGGAGTCGGCCTGGGAACGTGCGACGTGCGCTCGGACGGAAGCTGGGTGTGGGAGCCCGGCTGGGCCTGGAACGAGGGCGACCACTTCGTCGAGGCGATCGCCGTGGACGCGGTCGGCAACGCCTCCCCCTGGACGGCCGTCCCCTTCAGCATGACGAGGAGCGCCTACGGGGCGCCCGCCCAGGGCAACTACTTCAACGCGAGGTACTGACCTCGGGGGTGGCGGAGGCCCCGGAGGGACGCGTCACCCGCATCACCAGGGGCCGGTGGTCCGAGGCCTTGGTGTCCACCACCTCGCAGCCCGTGCGGGACAGCGCGGTGAAGAGGTAGTCGAGCTTCGTGCCGTCCGTGTGGGTGGGGCGACCCTTCCGGGAGCCGCCCTTCTGGTCGCACTCGCGGTACGTCGTGTACGCCTCCGACGGCCAGATCCAGGCGGAGGGGTTCCGCTCGCCCACCGGAGGCGGGGAGTTGAGGTCCCCGCCGACGACCGTACGGTCGTCCGTCGAGGCGGCGGCGAACAGCGAGCCCAGCTGGTCGTCGCGGAAGTCCCAGTCCGGGTGCTCGTTGTCGCTCTCCCGCAGCGAGATGTGCGCGTTGCACACCCGCAGCCCCTGTGCCGGGACGCGGGCGCACAGGATCCCGCGGTGCAGTCCCACCGTCGGCTGCTCGGTCGGGATCACCTCCACGTCCTCGAGCCGGGAAGCGGCCAGCAGCGCGAACCCGGCCTGCCCCCGCCCCTGCCCGGTGCACTGCACGGCGGTACGGGTGCCTGCCGAGTCCACCTCCGCGTACGGCTCGAAGACGGTGTTCCACTCCGGGCCCAGGCGCAGGGCCGAGGACGACAGGTCCTCCGAGCACACCTCCTGGAGAAGCAGCACGCGCACGTCGGAGTTTCCGATCAGGTCGCGCAACTGCTGGAACTTGTCCTTCGGGCTGCCCGTCCGATCACAGCTCCACTGTTGGACCCCACACAGGTTCCAGGTCGCGATGGAGACCTCGTCCGGCTTGGCCGGACCGAGGCCGGCGCCCGCGACCGAGGCCGGCGACTGGGCGGACGTACACGCCACCGCCGTCAACAGGCCGAGCGCCGTCGCCGTACGGCCGAACCGGCGGCGGATCGACCGCCACCCGGCCTCCTTGTGCATCTGCATTCCGACATCATTGGGTATGCGCCGGTCAGCTGCCGAATCGGCCCCGGTCCGACCGTTCCGCAACACCGTCCGGGTCGCGGTCCGGAAGCGGGCCGCCGGGCTCCGGGAGCGTCCGTCAGAGGGTGGACGCGGCCTCCTGGCCGGTGCGGCGGCCGGTCACGACCAGGTCGCCGCCGATCCGGACGAGGCGCAGACCGGTCAGGCGTAGCCGCTGTGGGTACGCGGCACGATCAGGGGCGGCGCGTCCTCGGCGCCACCGGTGGCGAGCAGGAAGTACGCCACCTGGCCGACGCTCAGCGGGAGTGCCGGCGCGGGCGGGGCGTCGAGGGAGTCCAGCGGGAAGTGGTGGCAGCCCGACAGGGCGGTCGTGCAACCGTCGGACGGGGACGGGGTGCCCGGAGCCTCGCGGGTGAACACCCGTCGAAGGAAGGGGCCCGGGCCGCGATCTCCCCGGCCGTCGCGATGTGGTCGAAGCCCCCGTACGTCGAGGGACCGACGTAGCCGACCGACCGGGTGACCCGCACGAGGTGCGAGACGGCGGCCGCGCGGTGGGAGACCGGGCACAGCAGGGGTACGGCGCGGTACGAGGTCCGTACTGCAGGGCCCGGCCGCGCAGCAGGCTGCCCAGCGTGGTGCCGCGACAGTGTCCTGCCGCCCGGTAGCGGTCGGCCAATCCCGCGGGCCGGGGCGTGCACCCGTCGAGCCCGAACGCAATGCGCTTTCCCGACCACGCATTCGGCATGCCCTGGGCGGAAGACCCGACGAACGCCGCTGAGCAGCACGAACGGCTTCGAGGCAGCGCCGACGGCCGTCCTTCAGCCCACCGTCCAGGGCACCCGGCAGGTGCGCGGAGCCGATCCCTCCGGACACAGAGCGGCCAGGGAACCGACTGCGTCCTCGAGGAGGCCACTCGACCCAGGCCAGCGCCTGCTCGTCCGCGTACAGGCCGAGCCTCAGGCGTCGTCGCGTCAACGCGTCCGCGTGACGCGGCGGTGCACTGGGCCGACGAGGTCGCCGCACCTCGGCCGGGCCGGTGACGTCGAGGAGCCCGACGCCGGGGAAGGCGGCGGCACGGACGCCAGATGTGGTCACGCTTCGACGCCCGTCACGTCCAGTGCCTCTCTCGCCAGTCCTATGAACGTGACGTACGCGTCCCGGAAGTCCACATAGGCGGCGTCGTACGCGCGTCTGTGTTCGGGTCCGGCGGCACCGATGAGCGCCTTGAGCCGCGGCTGCACGCGTCGCGCCATCTGCCGCACCCGCTCCGCCGCGTCGGAGACCTCGACGGGGCCGTCGAGCCGGACCTCATGGGTCGCCCTGTTGAGGCTCCCGATGGCCGGACCGATGCGCTCGTACATCTGCGTCAGGACCGCGTCGCCGCTCTCACGGTCAGGGGCCGCATCGGCATCGTTGATGAGCCATGCCACCTCGTTGAACGAGTGCGCGCAGGCCATCAGCTCCCGATAGGCGGACCGGCGCCGGTCGCGCTGCTCGCGGAGGGCCTCTGCCAGAGCGGTGGTCCGGGCTTGTGCCAGCGCCGCCCGCGAGGTCGCCCGTGCGGTGATGTAGCTGGCTCCGAGTGCTGTCAGGGCGGTGAGGATGCCGACCCACAGTCCGCTGTTCGTCATGATCGATGAGTCTGCCAGCCTGCGGTGGCGTCGCGACAGGACGGAAACCGACCACGCCCGGTGGTTTCGGCACCGCGGCTTCTCGAAGTCGGCGCCCCCGCGCTACGTCCGGCCGGTGCGGGTGGCGGGTGACGGGTGGCGCCGACGGTGGACGACGCCCGGCCTGCCGCTGGGCACTGCCGGCCGGGGGCCCCCGACCGCCGCCTGCACCGGCTGACCCCGCCGGGTGAAGTCCCCCCGTCCTCTCGGGCACCGCGCGTGCTGCCTCATCCGGTCCCCTCGCCGAGCACTCCGCACCGAGAGGGCTTTACCAGCCGTTCTACGGAAGGTGACGGCTCGTGACACGGCTGGGCCGGCGGCGAGCCGAACCAGGTTCGCGAGGGAGAGTGGCGAAGACCGTGCGGTCCTCCCGGCGGGCGGAGCCGCGTCAGGCCGCAGCTCCGCACGCGCCTGGCCGCACCTCTGCACGGGTCCAGCCGCGGCTCCCGCGCCCGGATCGCCGTCGGCGTCCGACCTCCCGGCGCGGGTGACAGAGCGGCCCCGGACCATTCCGCAAGGCTGTTCGGTGCGGCCGGCTCCGCCTCGCGCCACCGATCATGCGGCCGAGGTCAGGAGAACGCTGCCCCTGCGCGTACCGGCGCAGGGCAGGCCCGGTCTGCTTGACCGAATACCACCCCATTGGGCAGCTGGCCGAATGTGGAGCCGCTGTGTTGTCGATGAATCGGGGTCGGGACATGATCACTTCTCGCAGGACCTGACCATCCATTCGGGCATCGGTCCGGGGCAGTGAAATCCCTTCCGGTTGCGGTCTCTTGGCGTTGCCGGGCGGGCCGAGGTAAAGCGGGAGCCGGGGACATGTCGGCTTCGGCGGCTCTTCTCTGTCACCGCGCAGACACTTCGCGCTGCTTCATGACACTTTGCAGTGAAAGGAATTCCAGGCTTTCATGTACAAACGTTCAGGGTTCCTCGCCCTCACTACGGCGGGCGTCTTTCTGTTCACCGCTGGTCTCACGCCGTCCGTCGGCCAGGCAGCCGGCGGTACCGGCGAAGGGAAGGGCTCCTACGCCGACCGGAACGGCCTGTCGGCGGATGACATCAGACTCATCAACGCGCTGAACGAGGAGGCCCTGGACCTGGGCCGGCCGGACAAGACCCCCGGCGACGACCTGCCGAGCGCCACCGAATCCCTCAGGGCCTCCGCTGCCGCCGGCGACAGGGTGACGCCGCCCGCCGAGCCACTGGAGCGCATGCCCGACGCGTACCGCGCCCATGGAGGCAGGGCCACTACCGGCATCAGCAACTACATACGCAAGTGGCAGCAGGTGTACAGCCACCGCGACGGGCGAGTGCAGCAGATGACCGAACAGCAGCGGGAGCAGCTGTCCTACGGGTGCGTCGGCGTCACCTGGGTCAATTCAGGTCTCTACCCGACGAACAAGCTGGCCTTTGCGTCCTTCGACGAGGAGAAGCACAGGCGTGCTCTGGAGAACACCAGCCCCCGGCCGGGCGAGACGCGGGCGGAATTCGAGGGGCGCATCGCCAAGGAAAGCTTTGACGAGGCAAAGGGATTCGACCGGGCTCGAGATGTGGCATCCGTCATGAACCAGGCCCTGGAAAGCGCACATGACGAGAGTACCTACGTGAGCAACCTCAAGACGGAGCTCGCAAAGAAAGGCGACGCTCTCGCCGCCGAAGACAGCCGTTCACACTTCTACTCGGCCCTGAGGAACACCCCGTCCTTCAAGGACTGGAACGGGGGCAACCACGACCCCTCCAAAATGAAGGCGGTCATCTACTCGAAACACTTCTGGAGCGGGCAGGATCCCAGGAGCCCCTCTGACAGGCGGAAGTACGGCGACCCCGACGCCTTCCGCCCCAACCAGAACACAGGCCTCGTCGACATGTCGAAGGACCGGAACACTTCACGCAGTCCCGCGAAGCCCGGCGAAAGCTATGTCAACTTCGACTACGGCTGGTTCGGGGACCAGAAGGAAACAAACCCGGACGACACCATATGGACCCACGCCAACCACTACCACTCGCCGGACGGCGGCATGGGACCCATGCAGGTGTATGAGAGCAAGTTCCGCAGCTGGTCCTCCGGATACACGGACTTCGACCGCGGAACCTACGTCATCACTTTCATACCCAAGCACTGGAACACCGCACCCGCCAAGGTGAAGCAGGGCTGGCCGTAACAACTCGCCCTCCACGAAGGCGATTCCGCGCAGCTGACGCCGGACGGAGCGGGGGCGGCTCCTCGGGCGGGTCGAACGGCAGTCCGCCGCGCCGGCCGCGGGGTGGCCCGCGCGGCACTCGGCCGGTGGCTCGACACAGTGCGGCGGCAGGCCCCGACCTGTCCGCCCGCCCGGATCGCCGACGGCCGGATCCGGGCGAGCGTTTGATCGGCCTCGGCCGCTCCTGCCGGTTCCCCTTCCGGGAACCGGCAGGGGCGCTCCCGTTCCGGCGCCTGCTCCGGATGGACCGGCCGACGATGGCCGCAGCCTGCTCCGGGCGCCCTGCCCGCGTCCGCCGAGGTGTTCCCGTACGGTCTCCGCGACGCCGGCGCGCCCGCCGGCGCCGGCCGGCCTGCCGCGTGGGGAAGCCCTGGAACTCGGGGTGGTCCAGTGCGGGGCTCAGGCCGACGGCCGTCCGGGACGGGCGATACCGGGCTGCCGGCCGCCGCCGCCACGCACCACGGCGTGCGTGGGGCACGGCCGCCGCGATCTCCCCTGGCCGCGAGACACGGCCTGCTCCCCCCGTACGCGCCCGCGGAGCCCTGCCGGCACGACCGGCAGGACACCGCCTGACAAGTCACTACTAGGGTGGCGGGGTGACGAACGAGGGCGTGGGCATGAGCGAAGACGACCGGGTGCTGTACGGGTGCATGGGCCTGGGCGGGAGCTGGGATCCGCGGCCGTACGGGCCCGGCGACATCGATGCCGCCGAGGCGGCCGTCGAGGCCGCTCTCGACAGCGGGATCACCGTCTTCGACCACGCCGACATCTACCGGCACGGCAAGTCCGAGGCCGTCTTCGGCGAGGTCCTCGCGCGGACGCCCGGACTGCGCGACCGCATCACGCTCCAGACCAAGTGCGGGATCCGGCTCGGCGACGAGGACCGCCCGGGCATGTACGACCTGCGCGGGGAGACCGTTGTGCGACGCGTGGAGGAGAGCCTCGTCCGGCTGCGGACCGACGTGATCGACGTTTTGCTGCTGCACCGCCCCGACCCCCTGGCGGACGTGGACTCCATCGCCTCGGCGCTGACCTCCCTGCACCGGCAGGGCCTCGTACGCCACTTCGGCGTGTCCAACATGGGCGCCGCCCAGATCGCCCACCTCCAGGCTCGGCTGGCACAGCCGCTCGTGGCCAACCAGCTGGAGATGAGCCTGCACAGCCGCGACTGGGTGGAGGCCGGGGTCCTGCTCAACACCCCCGCTTCCACAGCCAACGGCTTCCCGTTCGGCACCCTGGAACACTGCCGCGACCACGGCATCCGCCTCCAGGCCTGGGGCGCGCTGGCCCAGGGCCGCTTCACCGGCCGTCAGCAGACGCCGGCCGAGCGGGCCACCGCCGAGCTGCTGGCCGAGCTGGCCCGGCGCAAGGGCACGACGCCCGAAACCATCCTGCTGTGGTGGCTGATCCGGCACCCGTCGCGGATCGCACCGGTCATCGGCACCACCCGCCCCGACCGGATCCGCGCCTGCCGCGACGCTGCCCGGCGCGAACCCGACCTCACGCACGAGGAGTGGTACGAGCTCTGGGTCACGGCCCGCGGCGTCCCCCTGCCGTAGGGCCGGAGTACCGGCAAGCCGGAGTCAGCGTAAGGGGGTTGGCCCCACGGCGGACCGACCGGTCTGCCGGATGTGGCCCCGGCGCGTGCGCGACGAGGCTTGCGCCATGACGACCTACCCGAAGAAGGCCCTGCTCCTCGCCCTCGCCGCGACCACCGTTGCGGCGGGCCTCACGGCGACCGCCGCCCCGGCCGTCGCCCGGTCCGCCGCCACCGCGATCCCGCGGCTCGACTGGCAGCCCTGCGCCCGACCCGGCGGACCCGCCGCCCAGGAGTGCGCGGTCCTGCCCGTCCCGCTCCACTACGACGACCCCGACGGTCGGCAGATCCACGTCGCCGTGTCCCGCGTCCTCACCGACCGCCCCGCGGCCCGCCGCGGCACGCTCGTCGTCCTCCCCGGCGGCCCGGGCGGATCCGGGGTGCAGCGCCTGGCACAGAAGGGCGCCGCACTCCAGCGGGAGTTGGCCGGCGCCTACGACCTGGTCGCCTTCGACCCGCGCGGGGTGGGCGCCAGCACCACCGCGAGCTGCGGACTCCCGTCCGAGGGCCGGTACCTGACCACCCTGCGGTCCTGGCCGGGGCCGGACGGGCAGATCACGGAGAACACCGCCCGCTCCCGCCGCACCGCCGAGGCCTGCGCCCGCAACGGGGGCCCCGAACTGCGCAGTTTCACCACCGCAAACCAGGTCCGGGACCTGGACCGCCTCCGCGAGGCCCTCGGCGAGCGCAGACTTTCCGCCTGGGGGACCTCGTACGGGGCGTACGTGGCGGCCGGGTATGCGCAGAAGTACCCGCGGCGCACCGACCGCTGGGTCCTCGACAGCACGGGCGACCCCGACCCGCAGCGGGTCGCCCGCGGCTGGCTGGCGAACATGTCGCGCGGCGCCGACGAGCGCTTCCCCGACTTCGCAGCCTGGGCAGCCCACCCCGACCGGGACCGGGACGGCCTGCGCCTGGCCGCACGGCCCGGGGAGGTCGAACCGCTGGTCGTCGCGCTCGCGACCCGGCTCGACCGGGAGCCGCGCCCGTCGGCCACGCCCGGCGTGCCCCTGACCGGCAACGGGCTGCGCCAGGCCCTCCAGAACGCCCTCTACGGCGACGCCGCCTTCCCCGGCTTCGCCCGACTCGTCAAGGCCGCCCAGGACCCGTCGGGAACCCCCGCGCTCCCGCCCGAGCTCGCGCAGCCCCTCCGGGACGAGGACGCCGCCGTCACGGTCGGCGTCATCTGCAACGACGTGGCCTGGCCGCACACGTCCGCGGCCGCCTACCGGGCGGAGGTGCGGCAGGACCGGGCCCGGTACCCGCTCACGGCCGGCATGCCCGTCAACGTGCTGCCCTGCTCCTTCTGGAAGACCGCCCCCGAGGAGGCGCCCACCCGCATCACCGACGACGGGCCGTCCAACATCCTCATGCTCCAGAGCCGCCGGGATCCGGCGACGCCGCTGTTCGGAGCCCTGAAGATGCGCGAGGCCCTCGGCGACCGAGCCCGCATGGTGACCGTCGAGCAGGGCGGGCACGGGCTCTACCTCGGCAACGGCAACGCGTGCGGCGACCGGGCCGTGACCGTCTTCCTCACCACAGGCCGGCGCCCCGTCCGGGACACCTACTGCGCGAACTGAGCACGCTGCCGCCCGCGGGCGGGCACCGGTACGGCGCCACGACGGCGCGACCGTCGAGCCGCCACCCCTCGGCATCCCGGGCCCGCTCCGGCCGTCATCGCGGCGACGCAGCGCAACCCGTACGACGTCGTTCCGCTCCGGGGTGACGGCCGCTCGGGCCGTCCGCAGCCGGGAGGGCACCGGGTGCCCTGTCGCTGCAAGGGCCCTTGCCGGTGTGACGGCCGTTCGGTGCTGCTCCCCGTTGCCGCTCCCACGAGGCCAGGTCACCCAATCTCCATCCGTACTTGTGGGTACTGCGGCCGAATGGCGCCGGATTTGATAGTTCTGGACAGGTCCGGTGTTGGAAACCTGCGGGAAGGACTGGGCATGTTCGATCTCCTACGCCCGGAAACCGTCATGTGTCCGTTCTGCAAGGCCACCGCCGCCGACGGGGTGGTGCGCACGCTGCGGACGGGGGCGGGCTCCCTCTCGGTGACCTGGCACGCCCTGAACTGCCCGCACTACGCGGCCGACCGGATCCTCGCCGAGAAGGAGGGCTGAGGGCCCGCACCCGGGCGGCGTCACACCGCCGTGCCGGTCTCCGCACCGCTCGGCTCGGCCTCCCGCGCGGCCCGGCGGCGCAGCGCGTCCTCGTCGGTGTCCGCGTCGTACGAGATCAGCTTCGGCAGCAGCGCGGCGAGCACCGCCACCGAGGCCACACAGGCCAGACCGCCGCTCCAGAAGGCCGGCCGGGTCCCGGTCCAGCCGGCCGCGGTGCCCGCCCGGACCTGGCCGAGCTGCGGGCCCACGCTGTACGAGAGCACCTCGATGCCCGCGAGCCGGCCGCGCAGCTCCTCGGGGATCGTCTGGTTCCAGATCGTGGCGCGGGCCAGCCCGCTCAGCATGTCGCCGACACCCGCCACGGCGAGGCAGGCCAGCACCAGCCAGATGCCGGGCGCCACGCCGGCCGCTGCGATCGCCAGGCCCCACACCGTCGCACCGGCCACGACCAGCAGCCCGTGCCGGCGCACGCGGGACACCCAGCCGCTGGTCAGCCCCAGCAGCATCGAGCCCACAGCCCCCGCCGCGTACATCAGACCCAGCGCCCACACCGCGTCCAGCTCGTCCGCGAGAAACGGGAAGATCGTGTTCGGGAAGGCGAAGCACATCGCCGCCAGGTCCACGGCGTACGTCCCCAGCAGCACGGGCCGGCTCCAGGCATAGCGGGCGCCTTCGGCGATCCCGCGCAGCGACGGACGCTCGGCGCCCTCGACGGGCGGAGCCGGGTTCAGCCGCGAGCAGAGCACAACGGAGCCGAGGAAGCCCGCCACGGTGACGGCATAGGCCGAGGCGTGACCGGCGTAGGCGACGACCAGGCCGGCCAGCGCCGGGCCGAGGATCGCGCCGAACTGGTAGCGCAGCCCGTTCAGCGCGGCCGCGGCGGTCAGCTGGTCGTGCGGCACGATCCGCGCCATCAGCGAGTCCAGCGCCGGCCGCTGCAGCCCGGCCAGCGCCGACACGCCCGCCGCGACCACGTACAGCGGCCACAGCAGCGGATCCGGCAGCAGTGCGTTCACCAGCAGCACCAGGGCCAGCACCCCGAGCGCCGCCTCGGTCAGCAGGATCATCCGCCGCCGGTCGACCGCGTCCGCCAGCGCGCCGCCGTACAGCCCGAAGACCACCAGCGGGACCAGCTCCACCGCGCCCATCGCACCGACGGCCAGCGGCGAGTCCGTCAGGTGTTTGATCTGCAGCGGCAGCGCGATCATCGCCATGAAGGAGCCGAAGTACGTCACGGTGCCCTGGTAGAAGAGCAGCCGGAAGTCACGGCTGGAACGCCATGGGGCGAGGTCGGGCAGTACGGCGGCCCATCGGGAAGTGCTCACGGGAGGCCATCGTGCGCGGCCGCCCCCGACCCCGGCAAAGGGTTTTATCCGGGCCCGTGCCGGATCCCCGCCGGGCCCGTGCCGGACCCGTGCCGGATCCCCGCCGGGCCCTGCCGGGAATCCGCCCCGCCGCCCGCCACCTGCCCCGGACGGGCGAATCAGGGGCGCGGCGCGTGGCGCCGGGGGCCCGCCGTGGCACCCATGGACCATGCCGCCGGTGTCACCGTTCCTGCGTACGGCCGCGTCGTACGCCTGGCGCCTGCTGGTCGTCGGCGCCGCCGTCTACGTCGTCTTCGCCCTGCTCGGCCGCTTCCACGAGATCGCCGTCGCGGTCTTCCTCGGCCTCGTGGTCACCGCGCTGCTGTGGGTGCCGACCCGGCATCTGGCCCGGGCGGTGCCCCGGACGATTGCCGTCGCACTCACCCTCATGGGCAGCGCCCTGCTCCTGCTGGGCGTGCTGACACTGGTCGGCGAGGCGGTGGCGGGGGAGAGCACCACCCTGGCCCGGGAGTTCCGCGAGGGACTGGCCAGCATCGAGGCGTGGCTCGAGAAGCCGCCCTTCCGGCTGAACCCGGAGGCGCTCTCCGACGTCGAGTCCCGGGTCGGCGAGTACCTCTCCAGCCACCGCTCCACGGTGCTGAGCCAGGCGGTCAGCGGAGCGGGGCGGCTCGTCCACGTCCTGACCGTGCTCGCCCTCGCGGTCTTCTGCTCGTTCTTCTTCCTCCACGGCGGCGACCGGCAGTGGGCGTGGTTCTGCGAGCAGCTGCCCGAGACGGCGCGGGAGCGCGCGACGACCGCCGGGCGCGCGGGCTGGCGCACCTTCACCGGGTACACCCACGGGATCGTCGTGGTCGCGGCGACGAACGCGGTCCTTGTCGGGCTGGCCCTGTACTTCCTCGGGGTCCCGCTGGCCGTCCCGCTGGCGCTCCTGGAGTTCTTCGCGGCCTTCATCCCCCTCATCGGGTCGCCGGTCGCCCTGGCGGTCGCCGCCGTCGTCGCCCTCGCCGCGAAGGGGCCGCTGGTCGCCGGGATCGTCGTCGCCCTGATCGTGGTCATCGGACAGATCGAGGGGCACCTGCTGCATCCGCTGGTGATGAGCCGGGCGGTCCGCCTCCACCCGCTCGTCGTGGCGATCTCGGTGGTAGCGGGCGCGATCGCCGCCGGCGTGGTCGGCGCCGTGGTAGCGGTCCCGCTGGTCTCCGTCGTCTGGTCGGTCCACTCCGCCCTGCGCGAGGCCCGGCGCACGGCGGGCGGGTGACCGCGCCGGTCGCTTCCTGCACAATCGCCTGATGAGCGATGAAGACCCCTACCTGTGGCTGGAAGACGTATCCGGCGAGGACGCCCTCGCCTGGGTCCGGGAGCGCAACGCCGAGACAGTGGACGCGCTGACCGGCGACCCCGGCTTCAAGGTGCTCGAGCAGGAGATGCGCGAGGTCCTGGACGACGACGGCCGGATCCCCCACGTCGTCCGGCGCGGCCGCCACCTCTACAACTTCTGGCAGGACGCCGACCACGTCCGAGGCCTGTGGCGGCGCACCACGCTCGAGGAGTACCGCACGGACCGCCCGGCCTGGGAGGTGCTCCTGGACCTCGACGCGCTGGCCGAGGCCGAAGGGGAGAAGTGGGCCTGGGCCGGCAGCAGGGTCCTGGCCCCCGAGCACCGGCACGCGCTGGTCCTGCTCTCACGGGACGGCGCCGACGCCTGCGTCGTGCGCGAGTTCGACCTGGAGACCCTGGAGTTCGTCACGGACGGGTTCGCGGTCGCCGAGGCGAAGACCCGGATCGGATGGATCGACCACGACCGGGTCTGGATCGGCACGGACTTCGGTGCCGGCTCGATGTCCACGTCCGGCTACCCGCTCCACGTGCGCCGCTGGCGCCGCGGCACGCCCCTCGAAGAAGCCGAGCTCGTCTACGAGGGACGCCCCGGCGACCTGTCCGCGTCCGGATGGCACGACGACACCCCCGGCTTCGAGCGGGACTTCGTCCACCGCCAGATCGACTTCTGGAACCAGGAGCTGTTCCTCCTGCCCGAGGACGCCTCCGGCCCGCCCGTGAAGATCGACGTACCGGACGACGCGACCGCCTCCGTCCACCGGGAGTGGCTGACCGTCACCACCAAGACGCCGTGGCTCGGCCACCCCGCGGGCAGCCTGCTCGCCTTCGACTTCGCCGCGTTCCTGGCGGGGGCGCGGCAGGCCGAAGTGCTGTTCACACCGGACGAGCGCACCGCGCTCGCCGGATACAACTGGACCCGCAACCACCTGATCCTCGGCACCCGGGCCGACGTCTCCTCCAGCCTGGAGCTGCTCACCCCCGGCGCCGGCGGCTGGCACCGGGCACCGCTGCCGGGCGTACCGCAGCTGTCCACCGCCTCGGTCACCTGCACCGACCCGGACGTGGGCGACGAGTACTTCCACATCGTCACCGGCTTCCTCCAGCCCTCCACCCTCTACCGGGGCACGGCGGGCGGCGAGGACGAGAGCGAGCCCGTCAAGCAGAGCCCGGCGCTCTTCGACACCGCCGGTCTCACCGTGAGCCAGTTCTTCGCGACCTCCGCCGACGGCACCCGCGTCCCCTACTTCGTCGTCGGCCCCGAGGAGCGGTCCGGCCCCGGCCCCACCCTGCTCTACGGGTACGGCGGCTTCGAGATCTCCATGGTCCCCTCGTACAGCGCGGTCACCGGCCGCGCGTGGCTCGCGCGCGGCGGCACCTACGTCGTCGCCGGCATCCGGGGCGGGCACGAGTACGGGCCCGCCTGGCACCGGGCGGCGCTCGGCGCGAACCGGATCCGGGCGTACGAGGACTTCGCCGCCGTGGCCCGGGACCTCGTCGCCCGGGACATCACCACCCCGGCCCAGCTGGGCATCGAGGGCGGCAGCAACGGCGGACTCCTCATGGGCGCGATGCTCACCCGCGAGCCGGAGCTGTTCGGCGCGGTCGTCGCGCACGTGCCGCTGCTGGACATGCTCCGTTTCCACAAACTGCTCGCCGGGGCCAGTTGGATCGCCGAGTACGGCGACCCCGACGACCCGGCGGACCGGCCCCACCTCGAGGGCATCTCCCCGTACCACCGGATCCGGACGGACGGGCCCGCGTACCCGCCGCTGCTCCTGCTGACCTCGACCCGCGACGACCGCGTCCACCCGGGGCACGCCCGCAAGATGGCCGCCCGGCTGCGCGAGGCCGGTCATCCCGTGTTCTTCCACGAGCACCTCGGCGGCGGCCACGCGGGCGCCACCGACCACCGGCAGACGGCCTTCAACGAGGCCCTCGTCCACACCTTCCTGTGGGAGCGCCTGACCCCGGCGAACTGAGCGGGAGGCCGGGGGCGCACACCCGCGCGCCCGGCCCGTCGCCACCCGGGGACCCAGCGCCGCGGAAGCGGCGCCGGCCGAGGCCCGCCCGGGGGAGGAGGGTCTCGGCGCTGAGACCGGCGAGTCGGACCCCGACTCGATCGGCTCGCGCCGGCGGGCCCTCGCACCGAAGCGCCTTCCGGCGCAGGAACACAAACGCCCGGGGAACGCCCCCGGAACACCGGATGGCGGCAAAACGGCGTCCCGGGGCCCCACGCAGACATCCGTTCGGGGGATTCGGGACGCCTGACGGACGCGGAAGCCGGCTGCGTGCTCCACGATCGGCGGGTGCAACCCCGGAGGGAGGACCCCATGAGCACCCCGTTCGCGTCCGCCGCCCCCTACTACGCCCGCTACCGCCCCCCGTACCCGCGGGAGTTCCACAGCCTGCTCGCGGACCGCTTCGCGCTCGACGGCTCCCAGACCGTGCTGGACCTCGGCGCCGGCCCCGGCACGCTCGGCCTGCCCCTGGCCTCCCTCGCCGACCACGTGTACGCCGTCGATCCGGAGCCGGCGATGCTCGCCGAGGGCACACGGCTCGCCGAGGAACGCGGCATCGCGAACATCTCGTGGCTGCGCGGCGACGACGCCCGACTCACCCGGCTGTGCCTGCCCCGGATCGACCTGTGCGTCATCGGCGGGGCCTTCCGCCGCATGGACCGCGGGCGGGTCCTGGCCGACCTGGACGAGGTGCTCGCGCCCCGGGGCGGGGTCGCCGTCGTCGAGTACCTGCACCGGGTCGGCGGTCCGCGGCCGGCCTGGCTTAGCGTGGTCGAGGAGGTACGCGAACGCTTCCTCGGACCCGCCCGGCACGGGGGACCCGGCCGGGACGACCCGGACCACCGGGACCACCGCGACGACCGGGACGACCGGGACCACCGCGACGACCGGGATTGCGGCGACGACCGGGAGGATCCGGGCGACATCCTCGCGAAGTCACCGCTCTCCCGGGTCGAGACACACCGGTGGGACCAGCCCGTCCGGCACACCGTGGACGAGGTGGTCGGCCTCCAGCTCTCCTTCCCCTCGTCCTGCCCCGCCGTACTGGGCGACCGCACGGCCGCCTTCGAGACGGAGCTGCGCCGTGCCCTCCTGGACCACGACCCCCGCGGAACGTACGCCCGGACCCTCCGCATCGGGGCCGCCGTCGCCACCAGACCGCGGCGCTGAGCCGGGATCCGGTCGCGGGGCGGCCGGAATCAACCCCCGAGCGCAGCGAGGAGTTCGCGCTCCCGGCCGGTGCTCAGGCCGGCCCGGCGGGAGCGGTCCAGGCCCTCGGCCCGCTCCCACTCCAGGAGGTCCGCGAGCATCTCCGCCCGCGGTCGGTGCCGCAGCCCGGCCGCGCGCGCCGCGGCTCCGCTGCGGGCGCTGAAGCCCGCCCACTGCGGGTCCGGCATCCACATGGCCAGCGACTCCGGCCCCATGAACGGCGCGACCTCCCGGTCCAGGAGCCACTGCGGGTCCGCCTCGGCGACGTCCCCCGTGTGGCCGCCCACGCGGCGCGAGAGCTCGACCCACTCGTCGAACGGCACGAGGGGCCCCACGGCGTCGAAGGTCCCGACCGTGCCCTCCTGCGCGAGGTCCAGCATCCAGCACGCGAGGTCGCGTACGTCCACCACCTGCGTCGGCAGGCCGGGGGAGTGCGGTACGAGCATGGGCTGGTCCACCGTGCGCGCTGCGCGGGCCACCCAGTACCCCGAGCGCCCGGAGTGGTCGCCAGGGCCGCCGATCAGGCCCGCCCGGGCGACGACGAGACGGTCGCCGACCGCCGCGCGCACGGCAGCCTCGCAGGCGACCTTGGCCTCCCCGTACTCTTCCCGCCCCACGTACTGCTGCTCGGTGGGCGCCAGGAGTGCGGCCGACTCGTCGGCGCCGACCGCACTGTGGTCGGCGTAGGCGCTGACGGACGAGACGTACGTCCAGTGCCGGGCCCGCTCCGCGAGCGCCACGAGCGCGTCGCGGACGAACGCCGGCTGCCAGGACACCTCCAGCACGGCGTCCCAGTCGCGGTCCAGGAGACCCTCATAGGCCGACCGGTCCTTCCGGTCCGCCGTCACCAGCCGCGCACCGGGGGCGACTTCACCGCTCTCGCCGCGCGCCAGGCACGTCACGCCGTGTCCGCGCTCCACCGCCTGCCGTGTGATCTCACGACCCAGCCACGCGGTCCCGCCCAATATCAGGAGATCCATCCGTCCACCCCAGCACACCGCTGGTGCGACCGCGACCCCGGTTCGCGGTCGGCGAAGGACGGGGGTTCCCGGGCCTCACAGGTCGCGCCGCATGCACACGCGAGGCCACCGGTCCAGGCCGTGGGCCGCCTCCCGCGCGCGGATCTCCCGCAGGCCGGGATTGAGCGCGTCCTCGCCGAGCGGGCGGAAACCGCAGCGCACGTAGTACGGGGCGTTCCACGGGACCTCGGTGAAGGTGGTCAGCGTCAGCGCGTGCACGCCCTCGCCCACCGCGACCGCCGCCAGGTGCTCCAGCAGGGACCGTCCGATGCCCCGGCGGGCGTGGCCCGGGTGCACGGACACCTGCTCGACGTGGAGGCTGCCCTCGACGCGCTCGGCGATCAGGTAGGCGACGGGGGCGTCGGCCCCGTCCACCGCCGCCCAGGCGAGGCCCGCCCTGCGGTAGGAGGCGAGTTCGGCGAGCGACAGCGGTTCGTCGTCGGCGATCTCCGGCATGCCGATGTCCCGGAAGCAGCGCCCGGCTGCCCTCTCGATGTCCTGGAGAGCGGTCAGTTCGTCCGGATGTACCACGCGTACGGGCATGGGGGCATTGTCCGCACGGAGCCGCCCGGCGTCACGCGGGTTTCCGCGGACCCGCCCGGACCGCGGCGGGTGTGCTCCGTACGAGTTCACTTCCGGTGCCCGTTCGGCCCCAGAGCCGAGCGCATGATCATCAGGTTGGCTCCCCATCGGTTTGATACGCCTATGCCACGAATGCGACGAACACGACCGATCAAGGCATGGGGCGCGGTGGCTGCGGTGACGGGGGCCATGCTGGTCGTCGCCGCAGCGCCCGGCCGGACCCCCGATGCGCACACCGCGGACCCGGCCCCGAACGGTCGCCCGGGACAAGCGGCGGTCACCCTCCTGGTGGGGAGAGTGCTGGAAGGAGCCCACGGGGCAGGTGAAGGGCGGTGTGCTGCCCGGCTGTTCCGGCGCGGGCTCTGCGACGGCTGGCAGGAGCAACGGGTGCGGGCCACCGCTCGCGGCAGGGGATCCGTACTCGAGGAGCCCGCCGTCGCCGACGCCGCCTGGGCGGAGGGGCTGCCCACCGACGCCGGCGGGCCCCTGGAGATCACTCTCACCGAACCGGGCCGCATCACGGACGTGACCGTGCGCGACGGGCACGGCCGCCACCTCTCCGGTGAACTCGGCCCGCACGGCGACCGCTGGCTGAACACCGAGTCGCTGCGGGCGGGGGAGACGTACACCGTGCAGGTCGGCGCGCAGGACGCGGCCGGCAGCCCGGTCGGCGTGACCATGGCCTTCCGGACCGCGCCGCCCGCGGACGGGGGCCGGCTCACGGTCGAGTTCGGGCCGGGCCCCGGGACGTACGGCGCCGGGGAGATCGTGACGGCCGCCCTGAGCCGGCCCGTCCCCGCCGGCGACCCCGTGGCGCGCGCCCGGCTGGAGCAGGCGCTGGAGGTGACCTCGGAGCCGCACGTCGAGGGCGCCTGGCACTGGGTCGACGCCTCGACCCTGCACTACCGGCCCCGCACGTACTGGCCCGCGCACACCGTGGTCCGCGTCCGCAGCGGACTCGACGGGGTCGAGGTCGGCGACCACGCCTACGGCGGCCCCTCCGAGGACCTGCAGTTCACCATCGGCGACCGGATCGAGGCCGTCACCGACTCCGCCACCCACCGGATGACCGTACGCCGCAACGGACGCGTCATCAGGACGATCCCGGTCACCACCGGCAAGGAGGGGTTCAGGACCCGCAGCGGCATCAAGGTCGTCCTGCGCAAGGAGTCCAAGGTGCGCATGCGCGGCGACACCGTCGGCATCAAGCGCGGCACCAAGGAGTTCTACGACCTGCCCGTCTCCTACGCGACCCGGGTGACCTGGAGCGGCGAGTACATCCACGCCGCGCCGTGGTCGGTCGAGGCGCAGGGCGAGGAGAACGTCAGCCACGGCTGTACGGGCATGAGCACCGAGAACGCCGCCTGGTTCTTCGAAACGGTTCGCGAGGGCGACATCGTGGAGGTGGTCAACAGCGGCGGGGAGAAGATGGCCCCCTTCGGCAACGGCTTCGGCGACTGGAACGTCGACTGGCGCAGTTGGCTGGCCGGCAGCGCGCTGGCCAACGTGGACGCGACCCCGCCCACTTCACCGCTCACGCCGTCCCGCCTGCACCCCACCACCTGACCGGGACACCCGGGACCCGGCCCGGCATCCTGGCCTAGGATCACCGCATGATCAGAGGAGTGATGTTCGACTTCTCCGGCACGCTGCTGCGCATCGAGTCGACCGAGGAGTGGCTCGGCGCGGGCCTGGCGGCAGCCGGCATCCGGCTGTCCGACGAGGAGTTCCGCGAGACAGCGGGGCGTCTGACGGAGTACGGCGCTCTGCCCGGTGGCGGCGCGCCCCGGCGGATCCCCGCACACCTCGAAGCCCTCTGGCCCGAACGGGACGTGAGCGCCGGTCAGCACCGGGCGGCGTACGGCGGCCTGGCGCTGGCGGCCGGCCTGCCTGCGCCGGAGCTGGCCGAGGCGCTCTACGACCGCCACATGAGTGCGGCCGCCTGGCGGCCCTACCCGGACACCGCGCCGACGCTGCGCGAGCTGCGGCGACGGGGCGTCCCCGTGGCCGTCGTGAGCAACATCGGATGGGACCTGCGGCCGATCTTCCGCAGGCACGGCCTGGACGAGCTGGTCGACGTGTACGTGCTCTCCTACGAGCTCGGCGTCCAGAAGCCCGACCCGCTGATCTTCCGGACCGCCTGCGACGCCCTCGGCCTGCCGCCCGCCGAGGTGCTGATGGTCGGCGACGACCGCACCGCGGACGGCGGCGCCGCGGCGCTCGGCTGCCCGGTGCACTTCGTCGACCACCTGCCGGCCGACCGGCGGCCGCACGGCCTCACACCCCTTCTGGAGCTGCTGGGGTAGCCGCCGGGTCCGGGCCGACGCCGACGGTTCCACCGGGAGGTACGCGGCCCGTCGCAGAACTCGCAGCCGAAGTCGTCCTCACCCGCTGGGGCCGCCCCTGTCAGGCCGATGGCGGGGGAGGGCCCTGTGTGAGGATCCGGGCCGCGGCGAACTCCTCGCGCCAGGCCTCATCGGCCAGCTCCAGGTAGCCGTACGCGTCCTCGCCGACCGGGATCCGCAGGGGCGTGGGGCCCTCCGCCGCGACGATGCCCAGGACGTGCGCGGCGAAGTCCTCGGGGCGCCCGGTCCCCGGGTTGTCCGCGAGGCCCCGCGCGCCCTCGAGCATCTCGCGGTTGGTCACGTCGTAGGCCGCGATCCGCCGGTGGGCCTCCGTCATGGACGTGCCGTAGCGCGTGGCGAACATGCCCGGCTCGATCACCGTGACGCGGATGCCGTGCGGGGCGCCCTCGACGGCCAGGGCCTGGCTCATGCCCTCCAGCGCGTGCTTGCCGGCGACGTAGGCGCCCAGACCCGGGAACGCCATGCGGCCGCCGACGGAGGAGACGTTGACGATGTGACCGTGCCCCTGGGCCCGCATCAGCGGCAGCACGAGGCGGGCGAGCCGCCACGGCCCCACCACCAGGGTCTCCAACTGGTCGCGCAGCTCGGCGTCCGACACCTCCTCGACCGCGCCGAACAGCCCGACGCCCGCATTGTTGACGAGCACGTCGATGGCTCCCATACGGTCAGCGGCGCGACGCACGGCCTCCTCGCAGGAGGCGGCGTCCCGCAGTTCGAGCGGGATCGGCACGATGCGGCCCGGCCAGGCCGCCGCGAGGTCCTCCAGGTCGGCGGTCTTGCGTGCGGTGACCGCCAGTTCGTCCCCGGCCCGCGCCGCGGCGGTGGCCAGCGCATGTCCCAGGCCCGAGGAGCATCCCGTGACCAGCCAGCGTCGTCCCATCGTTCCCCCGTGACGTTGCATCGCTTTCGGACTGTGGTGCCGACCGTCATGGTCCCGGCGAGCGGGCGAACGGTCACCACTCCCGCAGGGGCGTGCGGAGGTGCGCAGGCGTACGTACGGGCACGCGGCGCGCCCCGCCCACCGCCGGCCACTGTCCGGCGTCAGCCCGCGGCTTCGTTCACGTCAAGCGGCTCCGGCCCCGCGCTCCGGCGGGGGGCGGGGCGCAGCGGAGCCCGCCGTGGGCGGCGGCCTGCCCGTGCTCGCGCACCGTCCAGCAGCTCTCGTGAAGCGAACCCACCACCCCCCGACCACCCCTCGTCCGCGAGGCGCACGGCCGGCGTGGCGAGAGGACGGACAGCATCTCCTAGGCTGCCCCCGTACCCGGTGGGCGGAGAGAAGGGCGTCAGCAACATGTCGGAGGGCGGACGGGAGAAGCTGCCCGAGGCGCAGCGCGAGCACTGGCAGCAGACCTATGGTGAGCATCCCCGGATGTACGGCGAGGAGCCGTCCGCGCCGGCCGTGCACGCCGCCGCGGTGTTCCGGGCCGCCGGTGCGCGCGAGGTGCTCGAGCTGGGCGCCGGGCACGGGCGCGACGCCCTGTACTTCGCCCGCGAGGGCTTCTCCGTGCTGGCCACCGACTTCAGCCCGGCGGGACTGGAGCAACTGCGCGCGGCCGGCGCCGCGCAGCAGGTGGCAGAGCGGATCACCACGGCCGTCCACGACGTGCGCGAGCCGCTTCCCCGTGCGGACGCTTCGGTGGACGCGGTGTTCGCGCACATGCTGCTGTGCATGGCCCTCTCCACCGAGGAGATCCGCAGCCTGGTCGCGGAGGTCCGCCGTGTGCTCCGGCCGGGCGGCGCCTTCGTCTACACCGTTCGCCACACCGCGGACGCGCACTACCGGGCCGGTACCGGGCACGGGGACGACATCTGGGAGCACGGCGGCTTCGCCGTCCACTTCTTCTCCCGGGACCTGGTCGATGCGCTGGCCGAAGGCTGGAGCCTTGAGGAGGTCCACGCGTTCGAGGAGGGCGGCCTCCCGCGCAGGCTGTGGCGCATCACCCAGACCGTCCCCGTGTGATCACCCTGCGCCCGGCGCGCTCCGTGTACGTGACCGTGCGGTCCCGCATGTCGCGCGGCGGCCGCCCCCGGCCCGGGAAGGGGGACGGCTCCGACGGAGCCGCCCCCCTGGCACAGGGATGGGGTCGGGATCGTTCAGTTACCGCCGGGGAGGCGGTTCCAGCGGGAGGCATGGCCGACGCTGCCCCACGTCCCGTCCTGCCAGACGCGGGCGCCGTTCGCCTTGCTGTTGCCCTTGACCGTCAGATCCCTGGCGCTGCCGGCATTCACCAGCCGGCCGTTCGTCCCCCAGCCCCAGACCTGTCCCTTGACGCCGGCCTTGCATGCCCACTGCTGGGCATACGCGTAGTCGGCCCGGCTGGAGTTCTCGATCTCCAGACACTTGCCGCTGGCCTTGTTGACGAGCTTGAAGTAGGTGCGCTCGCTGTCGATCCACGAGACGCGCCACTTCGCCGCACTCTGGCCGTTGCAGCTCCACTGCTGGGCCCGCGCGCCGTTGGCGCTGCTGCCGTCCGCGATCTCGAGGCAGCGGCCGGTGTACTGGTTCACCACCAGCATCCAGGTGTCCGCGTGACTCACGGACGGGGTCATCAAAACGATGGCCGCGCCCGACGTTGCCACGGCGGCAAGCTTGGTGCTGATCTTCAATGTCTTCCCCCACATGTGATGTCTTCGCTTGTATGAACGTGACTGGTCCGTTCACGTCGCCCCCTGGGCGGGAACGATCACCATGATAGGGCCTGAAAGGCCCCTTGATCAGGGTTAATCGGCGCCATCAAGGAGACCGCCCGTGCCACGGAGGGGCTTTGCACAATGCGCTGTGGGAGCAAAGCGTCGGGTTGCCCGGGCGACTTCGCAGACTCGTGCCGGTCCGGGGAGAGCCGGCGGACCGGGGCCGCGTGGTCGCGGTACCGCGGATCCCGACCCGGTGGTGCGAAGCGGCCGCCCCGCCGGACCGGGATCCGAGCACACGCCAGGGCCCCAGGCACAAATCACAGCCGATTCCGCGCATGTCTCGTCACACGTCCGCCCAGGGCTTAGGGTGCCGTTACCCGGCCGGGTATCAGCGTGAAAACCGATGCCACTTCGCTGGAGGATGACTCTCCGTGTCGCATGTTTCGCAGGCTTCCGTCACCACCCCCGACGGCGAGCCGGCCCCGCCCGTTCCCACCTCGTACGGCGAGGTCAAAGGCTGGTTCTCGGCGTACGACCAGGTGCTCTTCGACTGGTTCCTGACACGCCAGAACACCGGTGGGGGGCAGCCGGGCGACCTGCTGGAGCTCGGCGCCTTCATGGGGAAGAGCGCGATCTTCCTCGGTCGGTACCTCCGGCCCGGTGAGGGGTTCACCGTCTGCGACCTCTTCGACTCGCCCGCGACGGACGACTTCAACGTCGCTGAGAACCGCAGCTCCTACCCCACGCTCACACGGCGCGGCTTCGAGACGAACTACCTGGCCTTCCACGAGGCGCTGCCGACACTGATCCAAGCCCCCACCTCGGTCGTCGCCGACCGGGTCAAGCCGACGAGCTGCCGATTCGTGCACGTCGACGCCTCGCACCTCTACGAGCACGTCGTCACCGACATCGCGTCCTCACGTCTCGTGGCGACCCCGGACGCCGTGGTGGTCTTCGACGACTACCGCTCCGAGCACTGCCCGGGCGTCGCGGCCGCCGTCTGGACGGCCGTGGTCACGGGCGGACTGAACCCCATCTGCGTCTCGGCCTCGAAGCTCTACGCGACCTGGGGCGACCCGGCACCCCACCAGGCAGCACTCCTCGCGTGGCTGGAGGGGCGCACCGACCTCTGGCACGGCGTGGACGTGATCGACGGCCGCCCTCTGGTACGCATCGGGGACCACGGCGTGGCGGCGCCCGAGGCTCCGCAGCCGCTGCACCCCGCGCCGCGTACGGAACCGGCTCCGGTCCCCGCCCCTCCCGCCGCCGCGCCCAGGCGCGGTGCCCGCTGGCGCAAGCTGGCCAAGGACCTGCTCCCGCCCGTGGTCACCCGCGCGATCGTCGCCCGGAACCGCCGCCGCAGGGGCTGACACCGAAGGGTGGCACCGAGGGTCCGACACGCAGAGGCAGACACGGCAACGGCGATACGGAGAGGCTGAGCCCCCCCCCGGGCCGGATCCGGTCCGGGGGGCGGCGCAGCCGCATCGGCCGCGCGCCGCAGAGTTGCACGAGCCCTGTCGCCATGGAGTGCGGAGTGCGGTGTGCGGTAGGCGTACGGGTGCTGCGGCGATGCGGCTCCGTCCTCCCGGCGCCCGCTGCCCTCACCGCGGAACCGCCGCAGAACCCCCCTGCGGAACTTTTGTCCAAGACAAGTGCCGGCGACTCCCGCGAACCTGGACGCATGTCCGGAGACGACGCAGGGGCCGCGCCCCAGGAGCACACTGCTGACCACCGCTGGGAGGTCGCCCGCCCCCTGGGCGGCACCTCTCTCGACGGCGTGCGGATGGCCGGGTTCCGGGACCGTACGGGCAGCAGGCTGGACATGCGGGTGCTGCCGCAGCCCGCCGTGATCGTCGTCATCGGGCTCGGAGCCGGACCGATCACGGTGGAGAGCACCTCCGGGAACCGGCCGCTGAGGGGTCTCGTCGCCTCCCTGTCACCAGGTCCGGCCCGTATCCGCGGTGAGGGCGTCGAATGCGTCGAGGTGGCGTTGTCACCCCGGGCCGCCTACGCCCTGCTGGGCGTTCCCCCACGTGAACTGGACGGCTCCATCACCGGCCTCGACGACCTCTGGGGGCGGCACGCTCGGCTGCTGCGCGAGCAGCTGGCCGACACCGCGTCCTGGCAGGAGCGCCTCGCGCTCACGGACGGATTCCTCAGACGGCGGGCCTCCGGGGCCCCGCCCATGGCGGCCGAGGTCGCCGCCGCCTGGGACGCCATCGTGTCCGGTCGCGGCCGGGTGCGGGTCGGTGACCTGGCCGCGTCCTGCGGATGGAGCCGCAAGCGGCTCTGGGCCAGGTTCAGCGCCCAGGTCGGCCTGACCCCCAAGCGCGCTGCCATGCTGGTCCGCTTCGACCACGCCGCTCGGGCCCTCCTCGCCGGCGAGCGGGCCGGCGACGTTGCCGCGGCGTGCGGATACGCCGACCAGCCCCATCTCCACCGCGACGTCCAGGCCCTCGCCGGGTGCACGCCCGGTGCACTGGCCGGCCTGACCGCGTCCACCGAATCCTGACCGTCCGTGTCCAGACCGATCGGTGATCGGTCGACCTCCGAAGGAAGGAAGCAAGACCTGTGATGAACACCGGTGTCCCAGCGGCACAGACGGCGGCAGGCCGGGAGCTCGTCGTCCGGCTCGCGTTCGGGAGCATGGCCGCGCACACCCTGCGCGCGGCGGTCCGCCTGGAGGTCGTGGAACAGATCGGCGAGGGGCCGCGCACGGCTGCCGAGGTGGCCGGCGCAGCCGGGACCGCGCTCCAGCCCACGACACGCCTCCTGCGCGCACTGACCGCCCTCGGCCTGCTCGCGGAAGACGCCCCCGACACGTTCTCGGTGACACCGGCGGGTGCGCTCCTCGGCTCCGATCACCCCGACTCCCTCGCGTCGTTCGTCCGCATGTTCACCGATCCGGCGATCGTGCGCGCTTGGGAGCACCTGGACAGCAGCGTCCGTACGGGAGAGATCGCGTTCGATTCCGTCTTCGGCACGGACTTCTTCAGTCACCTCGCCCGACACCCCGAACTCTCCACGGACTTCAACGCGGCCATGAGCCAAGTCGTCTCCGAGACCGCCGCGGTCCTGCCGCACGCCTTCGACTTCAGCCGCTTCACCTCCGTCACGGACGTCGGCGGAGGCAACGGCACCCTCCTGGCCGCCGTCCTCGAAGCGAACCCAGGTCTCCACGGCGTGGTCTTCGACACCGCAGACGGCCTCGCGGAGGCTGCCCAGACACTGGCGCGGCACCGGCTGGAGGACCGCTGCTCCCTCCTGGCCGGAGACTTCTTCCAGTCGGTCCCGCAGGGCTCCGACGTGTACCTCGTCAAGAGCATCCTGCACGACTGGACGGACGCCGGGGCGGTCACGATCCTGAGCCACTGCCGCCGGGTGCTGCCGCCGGGTGGCGTGGTCCTGATCGTGGAGCCAGTGCTTCCCGAGGTCGTCGGCACGCATGACGAGGGCACCTACCTGAGCGACCTCAACATGATGGTGAACGTAGGCGGCAGGGAGCGCACCCGCGCGGACTTCGAGGAGGTGTGCCGCCGGGCGGCCCTGCGCGTCACGTCGGTCACACCGCTCGCGGACGCCGCCCCTTACTGCCTGATCGAGGCAGTGGCCGGCTGACCACACACCGCGTACGCGCGCAGGTGGCCCTGGCGGCCGTCTCGGAGTCGGAGATCATCCCGGTACACGCTCGGCCGCTCCGCACAGCGGGCAGCCGGCGGCGGCGCACTGTTGAACCGGCTGCACTGCTGCCGCAGTCGGATCACGCGATGGTCGTGTCGCCCGATGACTCCGACGCTGGTGCGGTCTTTCACGCGCCGTGGCCCCGCAGGACCAGCACCACAGGGCCGGCCCCGCGGCGAGGCTCGGCATGGCGGCGGTCGGCAGTCCATGCAGCGGATCGCCGCCGCCTCCAGGTTTCGGCTCGGCCGACCGGGCCGGGTCGACGCCGGCGTGGGCACGCCGGCGTGGGCGAGCGCGGTCAGGTGTCGGGCATCAGTCGCCTCCGCCGCCACCGCATGAGGATCCGCCACCGCAGGACGCATCGTTTCCCCAGGAGAAGCTGACCCCGTCGCCGTTCCGCGATCGGGAACGTTGCCGACGCTGCGCCGGCCTGCCGCCGAACGCACCGCCGCGCCACATCTGGAAGAGCCCCCAGGCGAGACCGATTCCCGCGATCACCAGGTACTTCATGTCCATTGCCCCCGTTCCCCGTTCGCCGTTCCCGGTTCCTCGTATTCTCCCCCGTGCGGTGATCCGCAGCTCGGAGACGAGGCGCGGCGCACCGGACGCCTCGCCTCAGCCACCACCCTGAAAACCCCACAGCACGAACGCCACCGCATACAGCACGAAGGTCGCCAGGTGCGCGTACACCAGGGCCGCGAAGGCGCCCACCCCGCCCAGGACCGCGCCGCGGGCCTTTGCGCCTGTGCGCGACGGCGGCCACCAGGAGGCTGCCACCAGCGCCGCCGGCACGATGTACGGCAGGGCCAGCCACGTCGGCCCGTGAACGATCGGGGAGGAACGGTAGCCCCACGTACCGCCCAGCGCCGCTGCCACGGTGAACAGGGCAGGGGCCACCCACCACGGCCGGCCCGGGAGCCGTGCGGCCGGAGGCTTCGGAGCAGAGGTCGCATTCATGAGCCCACTACACCGACCGGAGCGCGCGTGCGCATGAGCGCACATACTCAGAACGGCTGGTCCGCATACGTGAGCGGGATTCAGGATCCGAGGCCGCAACCTTGGCGCGAGCCCGGCCCGGAGCCGCTCATCCCATCGCCCGAACAGGCCCTCGGGTGCAGCGGACCGTGAAGGAATCGCCACCGTATCGGTCCGCCGTCGCCGCCGCGGCAGCCCGTGATGCCCCCCCCACCCCTTGGGCCACCGAGTGAGCGCCGGCCAGGCCGTCCGGTCGTCCGCCAGGGCCCGCACAGTGGCGCGTCGTGTCCGGTCTCCGCCACCCCGGTTGAGCCGGGTGCCCGAGCCGACTGGCGCAGCGGCACCGCACGCGCGAGCGTGGCGGTGCTTCTGCCACCGCTCCTACGGAGGTCCGGCCCATGGCCGCACAACGCTCCGTCACGGCCCCCGGCCCACCGGATGACCGCACCGAGCCCCTCCCGCACAGGCCGCGCCGCAAGGACCTCGCCGTGCTGGGAACCGTCGCCACCGCCTACGCGCTGGCCCAGATGGCGTTCATGGTGCCCGGTACCGGGCTCGGGTGGGACGAGACCGTCTACGTCAGCCAGGTCTCGCCGGAGACCCCCGCCGCGTTCTTCAGCGCCCCGCGCGCCCGCGGAATCAGCTACCTCGTGGCCCCCCTCGTGACGCTCACCCCCTCCGTGCCCGCCCTGAGGGTATCCCTCGCCCTGCTCTCGGCATCGGGGCTCCTGACGGCGCTGTGGGCATGGCGCACGCTGCTGCCCCTGCGCGTCCTCACTCTGGCGGGAGCGCTCTTCGCCGGACTGTGGGTGAGCCTGTTCTACGGCCCGCAGGCCATGCCCAACCTCTGGGTGGCCCTTGCGGCGCTGGCGGCCACGGGCTGTGTCCTGAGAGCCGCCCGCGATCCGGGCGACCGCCACGCGCTCGTCGGGATCGCCGCCGCAGTCGCCCTCGCCGCGCTCATGCGGCCCTCGGACGCGGTATGGCTCGTCCTCCCCACGGCCTGCGCGGCGGCCCTGCTGCCCGGCCCGAACAAGCCCGGCCGCCTGGTGGCGCTCGCGACGGGAGCCGTACTCGGCACCGCTCCCTGGGTGGTGGAGGCCCGGCTCGACTACGGCGGCCTCCTGACCCGCCTGCACCGCGCCGGCGAGATCCAGGGCGGCCTCGGCTGGAATCCCTCGTTCGGCAACCACCTGCGCGCTCTCGGCGGCCGCACCCTGTGCCGCCCCTGCGACATCCCCTGGACCCAGCCGGTCACCTCCCTGTGGTGGCTGGCCCTGCCCCTGCTCGCCACCGCAGGCGTGGCCCTCGCCCACCGGAGCGGCCGGACGCAGGGCCGCGCGGCGGCCGCGGCCGCCGCGACCGGGCTGTCGATGGCGGCGCCCTACCTGCTGTTCGTGGGGTACGCCGCTCCCCGGTTCCTCCTCCCCACGTACGCGCTGCTCTCGCTGCCGGTGGCCGTGGCCCTCATCCGGCTGTTCGAGGCCGCCCGCCCCAGGCCCGTCCTCCTCGGCACCCTCTGCCTCGCGATGGCCGCGCACCTCACACTCCAGCTGATGGTCACCGCCCAACTGGCCGCCCGCAGCCGCACGACCCACACGGCCTTCGGCGCCGTGGCGGAGGCGCTGCGCGGCCAGGGCCTGCGTGCGCCGTGCGTGATCAGCGGTGAGGAGGCCGTCCGGGTCGCCTTCCGCACGGGGTGCGCCTCCCGCCAGCTCTACGGCGGCCACGACGGCAGTATCAGCGCCGCCGCCCTGGCCGCCCTCGCGCGTACCCGGCCGACCGCCGTGCTGGTCGCGGGTGGCGCGCCGGTACCCGCGTGGGCCCGCACCTGGCGCCCGTACGAGCTGCCGGAGCTGCCGGGGAGGGACGGCTACCGCGCCTACCTGGGGCCCGCCGCACGCCCCGGGACCCCGGCGACCGACCGGCCGCCCGGCACCGCCCCCGGCGGCCGCTCGGGACGTGCGGCCGGGCAGCACTCCGAGAGCCCGGGGTCCCGGCACTGACCGTCCCGGCCGGGATCCCTGGCGCACGCCCGGACCGGGTGCCGTCCTCGTCCTGCTCCCGCCCGTCCTGCGGGCCCGGCCGGCGCCTGCGGGGACCCTGTAGCGTGCAAGTGTCACGTGACCAAGATCGGGCAGGGGCGGGTTCCATGGGAAAGCGCAAGATCCAGGACGAGTCGGAGGTGATCCGATGGTTCGAGGAAGGGCGCACGTACCAGTGGATGATCGAGGAGTACCGGCGCAAATACAACATCGAGACCGTCGTGTCGATGTGGGGCAACTTCCGGCGCCGGCGAGGACTCGACCGGCGCATCGTGCGGGACGACGACCTCATCCCCTGGTTCGTGAAGGAGGAACACCGCTGGGCCTACCCGCTGACGATGCTCCGGGCCGAGGGCCGGCGCCGCGCCGGCAAGGAGCTGACCGACACGGATGAGGCCCGGCTGGCCTCCTGGCAGGACATGCTGCGAAGGAACGGCTCGGTCGTTCGCTATGACCCGGACACCGGTGAGGGATTCTCCTACGTCCCCCGCCGGGCAGGCGACGACGACATCATCCGTCGGCCTGACACGAAGACCACGCCGCGCCCCAATGCCGACAGAGGATGGACCGGGCCGGCCCCCGACGGATCCCGGGCACTGCTGCGCCCCACGCACGCCGAGGTGGGCGAGGGCGGCGAGCCGGGCCGGGCCGAGCCTGCCGGGCCGGTCGCCGGTGCTCCGTGACGGTGGGCTCGCGGCCTCGATGAAGGGTCGGATCAACGGCTGCTGCCGCCTCCAGGGCCACGCCGCCACGCCCCGGCTGGGCGGCGTGTCGCTCAGCGGCACTACGGCCAACTCCGCGGACAGGTGGTGTCCGAGCGGGGCCAGGCCCACCGTGCCGTCCCGCAGCACCGCCTGCACGCACTCCCGGACGGCACGCACCACCGAGGCCTCGCGCGGCCTGCCGCCGTTCCGGTAGCACTGCCGGACAGGGGCCTGCCCCGCGGGAACTGCAACCGGCGTGGTCACCCAGGGGGCCGGTCGCAAGCCCTCGCGGGGGCCGGCGCACCGTCGGCGCGCAGGACCCCGCCCACCCGCATCGGTCTGGCTTCGATCACTTCCTGCGACAGCTCTGCCCTGGCCGAGACCCGTGGGGGAGACACCAGGCCGGGGGCATGGACAGCGACACGCTCCATCGTCCCGCCAACCGACCGGAGCCCTGCGGGATACCGGCTCTACGGCCACCCGGAACGCCGAGGACGCGACCCGATGCCGTCCTCGCGGACCGCGCGTACTCATCGCGCGCGGAGTCGCCTCCGCCGACGCGGTATCCGCGCAGTCATCCCATCCCCCGGCCCTGCGACCAGGCCGGCCACCGGCTGCGGCGCGGCCGCGCCGGCGGCCGCCCGCCCGCTTTCGACGCCGAGGCATACAAGCAGCGCAACCCGGTCGACCGATGCATCGACCGGCTCGAGCAGTGGCGCGGTCTGGCCACGCCGACGACAGGCTCGCCATCGCCTATCAGGCCGCACTCCACCTCGCTGCCGTCCTGATGTGGACCCGACGCTGATGAGCGACGAGGAACTAACCGCAGGTGCTGGGCAGCCAGCTGGTAGCGCCCAGCACCTCGCGCGCTATGTCCACCACTGAACGCCCGTCGGTCGCCACCCGCACCGTGTCCAGAGGCGTCTGCTCATCCAGAATCCGCGCCTTACGGGCGCTGCTCTCCAGCTCCTGCTCCAGCTCCGAGCCCAGTTCCCGACCGGTCAGCCGCTCACGAGCGGTGGTGTCGGAGGCGGTGAGCACAACCCGCACGATCCTGACATCCGCACCCATGGCGCGCTGGAACATGTGCTCGTTCTCAGCCAGCACGCTCACCGTGTGCGTGTAGATCAAGCGCCGGTACCCGAGCTCGGCGTAGTTCGACCAGAGTGCCGTCAGATTGCGCTCCGCGATCTTTCTGCGCCGGGGGTCCCCCTCCGGCGCAGGATGTGCCTGCCCCATGAAGTCGCCTTCGACGACGCAGTGAGCAACTCTCGCGGCGCGCAGAAGCGCCGAGACCTCCCACCCCACTGTCGTCTTGCCGACGCCCGCGCGTCCTCCGATGAGCAATACCTCTGCTTGATCCATAACGGCACCCTGCCACCGGGGGTCGAACTGCGCGAACCAGATGTGCGCGGATCAAGGAGCCAGGCCCTGGCCGTCAGCGCTGGGCGGATCGTCACCGCCCGACGGGGTGACGCCAACGTCCAGGTGCGAGTCGTGCAGTGTTGGCGAAGTCGTGACAAGGAGATCGCCGGCGCTTCGCCGGGGCCGTCGGCCTCAGCAACTGAGCACCCCGACCTTGCCGTTCCCGACAAGTCGGGCCGGCGGGTTGCGACAGGGCTGTCACAAGCTTCGAAGATCTCTTGACCTCGTCCCGGAGGGGGAGACGACAGTGTCTCTGTCGATCACATGAGCGGGCGGTCTGCGCGCGCTGGTCAGGGACAAGAGGGGGAGTTCGCGTGGCCGCGACCTGCGTCATTCTCGACATCGGCGGCGTGCTGGAGATCACGCCGGAAACCGGGTGGGTGCAACGGTGGGAAGAGCGCCTGGAGCTGCCGATCGGCACTGTGCATGAGCGGATGCGCGACGTGTGGCGAGCTGGGAGCGTCGGGAGCATCAGCGAGCGAGAGGTCCACGAGCAGGTGGCGGTTCGTCTGGGGCTCGACGCCCCGCAGAGGGAAGCCTTCATGGCTGATCTCTGGACGGAATATCTGGGGACGCCGAACGAGGAGCTCATCGACTATGTGCGCGGGCTGCAGGGACGTTGCAGGCTGGGCATCCTGAGCAACAGCTTCGTCGGCGCCCGGGAGCGGGAGACGGCGCTGTACGGCTTCGACGAACTGGTGGAGCAGATCGTCTACTCCCACGAGATCGGCATGGAGAAGCCCGACCTGCGTGCCTTTGGGGCCGCATGCGCCAGCTTGAACGTGCAGCCGGAGAACTGCCTGTTCATCGACGACGTGGCAGTCAACGTCGAGGCCGCCAAGGCCGCGGGCATGCAGGCGCACCTGTTCGAGGACAACGCCCGCACCATCACGCGCATCGTGGCTCATTTGGGCGCCGGGCCCTTGGTCCCAGAGCCTATTCCGCTCGCGTGACGTCGGCTGCTTTCGGCGGCTGCCGGACGGGTATTGAAGTGGTCGCCCAGCCCGCTGTGGTCTGCTCCGCTCGTGCCCTTCTGCCGGCAAGGCGGTAGGAGTCGGCGACGGTCTCGACGGTGGTGCCGGGCTCCCACCACCCCGCGGGCCGGGCAGACCGGACGCGCGTGCGGGGATCTGCTCACGGCAGCCCCCCTCGCGCCCGATGGCGTTCTGGGCAGCGGGCGGTCGGCTGAGGCGGAGAAGCCGCGGTAGACGGCGGAAGACGGCGCAGCCGCTCTGAACGGCTCCTACGTGCTGCCGCCAAGCTGGCCACGAGCGCAAGGCGGGGCGCGGCTCGGCTTCGCCGCATTGCCGCAACACACTCCGCCAGCGCCGGTCCGCTGTCAGAACCGTTCGGGCGGGAGCCCGGCCATTGGCGGGACAGGTCCCAGCGGGCGCAGGTTATTCGCCGGTCAGAGGGACACCAGCCAGTCCGCGGCCTCTTCGGGGTGCCCGAAGCGGACCGTCAGGAGAGGCGCGAACGCGGGTCGCGGACACGACGCCCGACTTCGCGGCGGCGGTCGCGGTGCTGGGACCAAGCCCACCAGGCTGGATGCTCCCGGCTCAACCAGCCCACCCAGGTTTCCCTGTTGCCGCCGAAGAGAACCTCGCGCTTGACGGTGCGCCGAAGGGACCGGCGCAGGATGCGCGGCATGATGACGCGCTGGGGATAATCCAGCCAAATCACGGTGTCTTCAAGGCGTTCGCCGAGCAGGGAAAGGACGTCCGCGAAGCGAAGGGCTGATCTGCGTTTCGTACGGTGGCGTCGACAGCGTCGGGACCGAGGTCATCCGCACCGCGCACGCAACGTCCGGCCTCTGACGGTGCGTTCGGCCGGCGGGCGGGCCCGCTCGCCGGCGGCGGGCGCGAAGTCGGGGCCGGTGACGCGGGCTCCCCGGAGCCGGGAGGGTCAGGAGGGCCAGGAGGGCCAGGAGGGCCGGGAGGACCAGGACGGTCCGAACGGCGTGTACGGGCTGTGCCGTTCGGGCACTGCGCACCCTCCCGCCCGTACGCGCTGCGCGCCCGGCCACCGTATCCGCCCACCTCCTGAGAAGGCCCCGGCCGACACATCCCGCCGGCGGACTGTGGTGTCCGCGCACATGGGAACGGGCCCCGGCCTCGCCGATGATTCCCGCCATGACGAGCCCCATCCCTCCCGACCACCACGGGACAGCCGCCGCCGCAGGCATCGACCTGGCGGGCCGTACCGCCCTGGTCACCGGGGCCGGAAGCGGGATCGGGCAGGCGTGCGCCACCGCCCTCGCCGCTGCCGGGGCCCACGTGCACGTGGTCGACGTCGACGCCGCGGCGGCCGGGGCCGCCGCCGAGTCGATCGGCGGCCGGGCCCACGTGGTCGACCTGGCGCAGGCCGCCGCCGTCCGGGAACTCCCCGCCGAGGTCGACATCCTGGTCAACAACGCCGGACTCCAGCACGTTGCGCCGCTGACCGAATTCCCGCCGGACCGGTTCGAACTCCTCCAGCGGGTGATGGTCCACGCCCCGTTCCTCCTGCTCCGCCGGATCCTGCCGCACATGTACGGCCGGGGCTGGGGCCGCGTCGTGAACATCTCCAGCGTGCACGGCCTGCGCGCCAGCGCGTACAAGGCGGGCTACGTAACGGCGAAGCACGCCCTCGAAGGGCTGAGCAAGGTGACCGCCGTCGAAGGAGCCCCGCACGGTGTCACCAGCAACTGCGTCAGCCCCGGCTACGTCCGCACCCCACTGGTGGAGCGCCAGATCGAGGCCCAGGCGGCCGCTCACGGCATCGACGCCGACCGCGTCGTCACCGAGGTGATGCTAGGCCGCTCCGCCGTGAAACGGCTGATCGAACCGGAGGAGGTGGCCGCCGCCGTCCTGTGGCTCTGCGGCCCCCACACCGGCTACCTCACCGGAGCCTCGATCCCCCTGGACGGTGGCTGGACCGCGGCGTGAGCGGAGCGCGGAGCCCGCGCCGCCACCGTGCGCACCAGCCGTGGCGTGACGTGGGATGACAAATGTAATGGCCTGTCAAGGTGCTTCTCCCTCTGGAGGTTGATGCCTCTTTCGTCCTGGCGGAGGAAGTTCCGCCCCGGGCCGGCGCCAAGAATCGAGGTGTACCCACCACCGGCCCACCGGGCCCGCGTCGAGGAGCCGCCATGAGCCACCCCCGTCCCCTGGACCGCCCCGCACGGCGACTGCGCCGCGCGGCCTCGGCGACCGCCGTCGCCGCGGCCCTGCTGGCAGGTCTCGCGCCTGCCGCCAGTGCCGCGGGCCCCGGTGAGCAGGCCGCCCGGGCAGCGTCCGCCGACGGTCGTATCGACCGGGCCGCGCTCCAGAGCGGGCTCGACGCGGTCCGGGACGCAGGCGTGTACGGCGTCTTCTCCGCGGCCCGCGCCGGCCGCGAGCGCTTCGACGGGGCCGCCGGCGTCGCCGACCTGTCGACCGGGCGTCCGGTCCGCGCGGACCTGCGCCACCGCGTCGGCAGCGTCACCAAGACGTTCACCGCCGTCGCCGTGCTCCAGCAGAACGCGAAGGGACGCATAGACCTGGACCGGCCGGTCGGCGACTACGTGCCGGAACTCCTGCCCGGCGAGCGCGGCCGCAAGGTGACCGTGCGCATGCTCCTCAACCACACCAGCGGCATCGAGGACTACATCGCGGACGCCTTCCCCTCCCTCCAACAGGGCACCACCGCGAGCCTGGACGACCACCGCTTCCGGACGATCCGCCCCACCGAGCTCATCGGCTACGGCGTGGCCCGGCCACAGCGGTTCGAACCCGGCACCGAATGGAGCTACTCCAACACCAACTACGTGCTGCTGGGCGAGATCCTCCGCAAGGTGACCGGCCAGGACCCGGAGCGGCTCATCGCCCGGGACGTCATCCGGCGGGCAGGCCTGCGGGACACCTACTTCCCCGGCACCGAACCCCGCATCCGCGGTCCCCACTCCCGCATGTACGAGAGCTTCCACGGGCTCATCGACCCGCCGCGCGACTACAGCGTCTACAACATGACCTGGGCCGGCACCGCGGGAGCCCTCGTCTCCACCCCGCAGGACCTGAACACCTTCTACCGGGCCCTGCTCGGCGGCGACCTCCTGCCGCGCCGCCAGCTGGACCAGATGCGCACCACGTACGACGTCAAGAACGAGGAGGGAACGGTGGTCCTGCGCTACGGCCTCGGCATCTACTCCCTGGACACGCCGTGCGGCCCGGCCTGGGGCCACGACGGGGGAGTCTGGGGCGCCGGCACCCAGGCCCTGTCCAGCCCGGACGGCACCCGGCAGTTCGCCCTCGGGTACAACCTGATGAAGTACCAGCGCATCAACGAGGCGGGTACGGCGCTCGAGCCGCACCCGGCCGACGCCGCCATGATCGACTACCGCGACCAGGCCCTGTGCGGCAGGACCGTGCCGAAGCAGCCGCAGGCCCCGCAGGCCCCGAAGGCCCCGAAGAACGATGCCGTCCAGGGCCCGGCAGCCCTGCCCCCGGCTCTGCCGTCGCTCCCCGCGCCCCCGGCGGCCCTCGCGCGCTGAGCCGGCGTACGCATCACCTGGCGGCTCCCTCGAGGGGCGGCCGGAGGCGCAGACGCTCGGCGAGCACGGCGGCGCGTCGGCGTGCTGCGCGTCGAGGCCGACGCGGACCGCCGCCACGACGCCCGCGTCCCCGCACCCGGCCCGCGTGCGGAGGGCGGTGAGCCGGGCCATCCGGCTCACCGCTCCCTGGCCGCTGGTCCCCGGGGGACGTGTCGGTGTCCTCGCCGCGGCGCTGGAACAGGCCCCGTACCCGGCGCTCGCGTACGCGGCCGTACCGCGTCCGGGGTCGACCCCGGACGACGAGGCAGGCAGCGGGGCGGCGGTCGTCCTCCGCGGCCGACAGCGCGTTCAGTCGGCGCGGTACGGGGAGCGGGGAGCGGGGCGAGGTCGCGTGGCGGCCGCCTCGCGCAGGACGGAGCGTGTGAACCGCTCGAGCCGAGCCCCGCACTGCCGTCAGTTCGCCGGCCGTCACACAGTCGGCGAACTACCGGACACCCACCGCGACAGGACCGGCTGACGCTGACAAGGCACTACTGGGCACCGTCCGCCTCGAGCACGGAGAGGACGTTCCCGGCCGGGTCCTTGAACCAGGCGATCGGGGGGCCGCCCTCGTTGCGGGAGACGCCCTTCGCGTCCTGCCCGAAGCCGTCGTAGCGCTCGAAGGCCACACCGCGCGCACCGAGGTCGTCGACGGCCCGGTCGATGTCGGGCACCGGGAAGTTCAGCACGGTGAAGGTCGCCGGGGCGTGATCTTCCTTCGGATACACCAGCACGACGGCGCCCCCACCCAGATGGAGGGAGAGCATCCCGTTGTCCTCGGAGACCCGCAGACCGAGGGTCGAGCCGTAGAAGTCCTTCGCGGCGTCGATGCTGTCGACCGAAAAACCGCTGAATGCCCTGCTGTCTCCCAGCATGTTCTCTCCCTCCACCTGTCCGGTCCCGGCCGATCACGGCCCTCCACGCCCCATGGTCCCCTTGAAAGCGGGCCGCCGCATGGCCAACCGGCGTCCCCGGGCTGACGGGGGCGCCCGCGTCAGACCGCGGCGTCCACGGGCTCGCCGCCGCCCATGTCGAGACGGAACGGAGGGTATGCGTCTGTCATCAGTGAGGCGTAGGCGGTGACCCGGAGCACCCACCGGTTGAGGCCGATGACCAGGTCGAAAAGGTCGCGCGGGTACTTCTCGGTGAAGGCCAGGGTGACGACAGCTATCAGGGCGAGGAGCCCGATCAGCCCGCCCGCCGACCAGTAGCTGTGCACGGCGCCGGTGAAGATGCCGATCACGAGGTACTGCGGGATGGCGAGCAGCCACCACTTCACCAGAACCAGGCCGCGGGAGAGCCGCTCGGGGTAGACGACGTCCAGCCGGGCCGGGTAGTCGGGCTCGGGGCCCAGGCTGAAGGGCGGGTACCGGTCGGTGCCGAGGGCGCCGTAGGCGTAGTAGGAGACCCGCCATGACCAGCGGAGCACCCCGAGGTTGAAGTCGAACAGCGCACGCGGGTAGCGCTCGGTGAAGAGGATCGCGAAGAACGCGATCACGCTGATCACCAGGAACGCGAGCCACAGGAAGGCCAGCACGACGTAGTGGGGGATCGCGAGGAGCCACTTGACCAGCCACAGCCAGCGCGAGAGCGGTGCGTCCAGCCTGGCCGACACCGTGACGGGCGGGTAGGGGGTCTGCATGGTCATGCCGCTCACCTCATCTCGTCGCCCGGCCCTCCTCCATCTTCCGTCCCGGCCGCGCGCCCCGCACCGCGCGGGGCCTGGCGGCGCACCGGGCTGCGTGGAGGGCCGCCGGACCGACATCCCCTACTCGTGCATCCCCTGTCGTGCCGGCGGGTGGCGGCGCCTCGGGCAGGTCTGGGCGGCGGCGAGCAGGAGCTGGATCTGCTCGCCGACCCGGGACGCCTCCTGCACGGGCGCGGGGAAGGGCAGGCGCACATCGCGCTGGTTGCGGGCGTATTCGCAGCGCAGGGTGATGCCGTAGCGGTCGACGGCGAGGGGCAGGACGCGGAGGACGCCGTGCAGGAGCCAGGGGTCGGCCAGCCGGGTCAGGCGGGTCACCGCGTCCTGGTGGGCGTCGGCCAGGTGCGTCAGCAGCGAGCCCTCGTCGACGGCGAGCGGGTCCGGCCGGGCGAGGACGAGTTCGTCGAGGCCGACCTTCACCGTCGCCTCCCGCGTCGCCAGGGTGGCGCGCGCCGCGTCGAGGCGCAGGTCGACGTCGTCCGTCGAGGTGTCCTGCCCGGACCGGGTGAGCCAGCCCGACAGCGTCACCCGGGCCCGCACCCGGTCGCGTACGGCGACGGGCGCGATGTCGGTGAACTCCACCAGCGCCGCCAGGGCCCCGCGGGGTGCGCACGCCACGTGCGCCGCCGGCAGGCTGTCGGCCGGCAGCCGCAGCCGCACCTGGCCTCTCGCGTTGACGGAGTGCAGGCCGACCAGGTCGTAGCGGAGCCCGTTCGTGGTGACGGTCAGCGAGACCGCCCGGGCGAGCACGGAGCGGGTCTGCTCGGCGAGGGTCGCCTCGGCCGCGGGCAGGGCGGCAGCACTCATCACAACCTCCGGGTTAGGTAAGGCTTGCCTAATCTAACGGATGGATGGTGGTGTGACCAGCCGCGAAAGTCAGCCGACGCCCGCGGCGATCGCGGGAGAGGCGCCCCGGGGCGTGTGCGCCGGCGTACGCCTCGAGCCGCACGTCATGACGTCGCACACGGGGGCGGGCCCACCCCCACCAGTCAGCGCATGGCGCCGCGCCGATGTTCTTCCGTGCGCCCCCCATGTGCCCCTTCGGTGGCTCCGGCCCTCGCGCGTACGGTTCCGGGCCATGAGCGGATACGCGATGGAATCGGCCACCCCGGCGGAAATCGGCACCCAGGTCCTGCCTCGCTCCGATCAGTGGTCCACGGCTCCCGTGGTCCCTGCGCCAATGTGTCGCTTCGAGAACTTCCTCGGCGCGGAACGTGCCGGCGCCCTCCTGTCGTACGCGATCTCCCGGGAAGCCGACTTCTACGCGGGGACGGTCCTCGACCCGCTGTCGGGCCAGGTCTCCCACAAGGGCCGCAGCTCCCTCGTCCTCCCCGTGACCAGCCCCGTGTTCAGCGCGCACCTGGCGGACTGCCTGCCGCTCGTCCAGGAGATCCTCGGCCACCGGGCGGCACTCACGCAGACCCTGACGGTCCTCACGTCGCACGGCGAAGGCGGCCACTACGGCATCCACACCGACGCCTCACGGGTCCGCGACGTCGGCACGGCCCTCTCCGCCGTGTACTACCTCCACCGCAAGCCGCGCGGCTTCGGCGGCGGCCGGCTCCGGCTGCACGACACCCTGCTCGCCGACGGCGGAGCCCGGCCTGCGGAGTCCTACCGCACCATCGAGCCCGAGCACGACAGCATCGTGTTCTTCCCGGCCGGAGCGTTCCACGAGGTCGTCCCCTCCACCTGCCCCAGCGGGAACTTCGCCGACCACCGCTTCACCCTCACGACATGGATCAGCGGCACCGGCGCCGCGGCGACGGTGTCCGACGACCCGTTCCGGATCTGGCCGTGGCTGGCCCATGCGGCCGAACGCACCCGCCCGCTCGCGGATGTGGAGCACGACCACGACGGTGCCAGCCCCATCGCCCTCCCGGCCGCGGACCCGGCCACCCGTCTCACCCTTCCCCTGCCCCGCCGGACGACGTAGCGGCGGAGCCGCGCACGCGGCGCCGCACCGGCACGGATCCACGACGGCCGACCCCGCCCGCGCCGCACTGCCGCCGGGCAGCGGCGTTCCGACTCGCCCGAAACGTCCCGGGCGCGACAGCATGGAGGGAGATCGGGCGCTCGGCGGACCGGCCTCGGGAGGAGGCGACACGGACAGTGACCAGACATCGCTTCGCGTTCTGCGGGGCTCAGCTCGCCGCCGTCTACGTCGCCGCCGACCAGGACCGGGAACTCCACCTGGCCGAGCTGACCGGAAACCGGGGGGTCCTCTACGGCCTGCCCGCCATCCTCGCCGTCGCCGGCCATTCACCCGCCGCGAACGCCTTCCGCTCGGGCCGCCCCCTGTGGCTGACACCCAAGGAACTCGCCACCTTCGTCGAAGAGGACCCCCACCACTTCCCCACCCGGGTCGGGGACGGCACCCCGAACTCGCCGGCCCGGATCTCGCTGGGCGCCCTGCCCCTGGGCCATGGCGACCAGGAGCTCGGCTGCCTGATCGTCGCCGGCGAGGTCGGGGAGGGCTTCAGCGCCGACGACCGGAGCCTGCTGGAGCTGTACGCCGACCAGGTGGCCGCCCGCCTCGAATCGGTCGCGGCCCGCTTCGCCGGGCGCAGGGCCCCGCAGGCACATCTCGTCCAGTCCCTGGTCCCCGACCAGGGCGGCGCCTTCATCCTCGACCTGGGCACCGGCCGCATGGAGGCCCACGCCCACGTGCTGGAACTGCTGGGCCTGTCTCCCGAACAGTTCGACGGGCAGGTGGAGACCCTGCTCGCCTGCGCCGTCCCCGACGACATGCCCGCGCTGATGGCGGTCGTGGAGCCGGACCGGCTGGCCGCCGGCGGGCAGCAGCTGGCGTTCCGTATCCGCCGGCCGGGCGGTGAGCTGCGCTGGCTGGGCCTGCGCTGCCGGGTGGAGGTGGGCTCCGACGGCACACCGCAGCGTGTCCTGGGCGTGGTTGCCGACGCCTCCTACCTGCGGCCCAGCGCCGACGAGGTGTCACTCGTGCAGCGGCTGTCGGCCACCCTGGCGGGAGCGGCGACCATCCGGGAGGTCAGCCGGCTGGCGGTCGAAGCCCTGCGCGAGCCGCTCGGCGCCTCCCGCGTCGCGGTCGGTGAACTGGAGCCCGAGCGCCTCATCGTCACCGCCCTCGTGCCCCCGGAGCCCGATGCCTGGCCCGAGGTCTGGCGCGCGGAGTGGCGCTCCGAGTGGCCCGACGTGCCACTCGGCGATCTGCCCACTCTGCAGAGCGCGCTCCGCGCCGGCCACATGAGCCTGTGGCCGCCGGGCGCCGTGCTCGAGCCCGGCCTCCTGGGCGTCGGGCCCGGCGGCCTCGCGGTGCTGCCGCTGCCCGCCGAGGGGAGGATGATCGGGGTGTGCCTCGTGGGCTGGGACGAGGAGCACCGCTTCGCACCGGAGGAGCGGTCGTTGCTGACCGCGACGGCGGGGCTGGTGGGGCAGGCCCTGGTACGGGCCCACGCGCTGGACGCGCGCCACGAACTCGCCACCATGCTCCAGCGCAGTCTGCTGCCCCGTAAGCTCCCGGAACTGCCGGGAGGGGTCGCCGTCGCCCGCTACCTGCCCGCGACCGCGGGACTGGAGGTCGGCGGAGACTGGTACGACGTCATCCCGCTCGGCGACGGTCACGTGGCGTTCGTCATCGGGGACGTACAGGGGCACAGCGCCGGAGCCGCCACCATCATGGGCCAGATGCGCACGGCCGTCAGGGCGTACGCGGTGGAGGGCCACCCGCCCGACGTGGTGGTCGCGCGCGCCAATCGTCTGCTCGTCGGCATGGAGACCGACCTGTTCGCCACGTGCACCTACGTGGACCTCGACATGGAGGAGGGCATCGCGAGGGTCGTTCGGGCCGGTCACCTGCCGCCGGTACTGCGCCATCCCGACGGAGTCGCCGAGGAGTTGGCGGTCGAGGGAGGACCTCCCCTGGGCGTGCTCGCCGAGGCCGAATTCCCGATGACCGAGACGGGGATGCTCCCCGGCACCCTGCTCGTCCTGCTGACGGACGGCCTGGTCGAGTCCGCCAGGTTGCCTCTGGAGGAAGGCATGCGGCGGGTCTGCGACGCGCTCGCCGAGGCCGACCCGGTCGATGCCGGAGGGGTCGCCGACGACCTGGTCGCGGGGGTGGGCCGCCGCGACGACGACGTGGCGTTGCTGCTGCTGCGCTACGACGGCACGGCGGGTCGGCCCAAGCGGAGCCACTGGACGGTGTGGCGCCTGCCCAAGGCCGTCCTGCACGCACGCCGCTTCACCGCGCGCACGCTGCGGTCCTGGGGAATGGTGGAGGAGGTCGACACGGCCCTGCTGATCGTGTCCGAGCTGGTCACCAACGCGATCGCGCACACGCAGGGCGAGGTGGGCATGGACCTGACCCTGTCGACGGACCGGCTGCGGATCGCGGTCAACGACGCCTCGCCGCGCAGCCCCGTCAAACCGGTGTCGGTGAGCTGGGAGGCGACCGGCGGCCGCGGCCTGCTCATCGTCGAGGCGACGGCGACGGCCTGGGGCTCGGTGCCGCTCAGCGGCGGCAAGCAGGTCTGGGCCGAGATCCCCTGGCGTGCGCGGACCGCCTGACCCGGCTGCGGGCCGGCCCCGCCCCCGGGCGGCGCCGCCGATCGTCACCGGTCCGGCGAACAGAGGCTGCGAGCCCCAACAGGTTCGTCATGGTGGACTTGTGCCGTAGCTGCCGGAGCTGCCGGGGTCGCTCGGAGTGGGAGCGTCACGCGCCGTCAGCCGGACTCGTGGCGGTCGACGGCGACGAGTTCGACCTCGAAGCCGTCGGCGTTCACCAGGTAGGCGGCGTGGGTCCCATCGCCGCCGGCGTGCGGGTGGCGATCGGGGAACATCAGGCTCCAGCCGTGCCGCCGGCCTTCGGCGGCCAGGCGCTCCACCCTCTCGTGGCCCTCCACATGGAACGCCAGGTGGTTCAGCCCGGGCCGGCACCGGTCGTGGCGGTCGGCCGTGAGGGCCGGGGACTGCTCGAACACCAGATACGTCGCTCCGAGCCGCCAGCTGCGCCCGTCGGTCCAGCTCTGGAACAGCGCGTACCCCAGGGCTTCCAGCAGCCAGCCGAAGGAGGCAACGGCCCGGCCGAGGTCGGGCACCCAGATCTCGACGTGGTGCAGCATCCCGGTCGCCGTGGACGGCGGCGTGTCGGACATCGCCCGCCCCTCCCTCCCCGGACGCCCGTGGCGGCGCCGCCGCCCATGATGGCGTACGCCGCCGGACGGACTCTCGGCAGCCCTCCGGCCACCGCGACCCCTTCCCGCCGCGGCCCGCACGGCGGCCCACGGGGCGTCGCCGCACGGTGTCAGCTGAGGTGGCGGCCGTCGACCGGGATGGCCAGCCGGTCGGCCAGGGTGGTGAGGGCCGCACCCAGGGGGAGTGCGACCCGGGTGACGGCGTGCCGGTCGCCGCGGGTGGGGTCGCGGTTGACGATCAGCACGGGCTTGCCGTCCCGGGCAGCCTGGCGGACGAACCGAAGGCCGGACATCACTGTCAGTGACGATCCAAGTACCAGCAGCGAGGTCGCGCCGTCGACCAGCCGACGGCACTGTTCGACCCGCCCCTGGGGGACCGTTTCGCCGAAGAACACCACATCCGGTTTCAGGACGCCCCCGCACCGTGCGCAGGGCACCACGGAGAAGTCCCGGACCTGTTCGTCGGTGAGGTCGGCGTCACCGTCCGGGTTCAGCCGGGCGGCGACCGGCTCGAAGCCCGCGTTGGCCTCCTCCAGCCGCCGCGCGAGGTCGCGGCGCGAGCCGGGAGTTCCGCAGGTGAGGCACACGACCCGGTCCAGGCTGCCGTGGAGTTCCACCACGTCCGCGCTGCCGGCGGCCTGGTGCAGGCCGTCGACGTTCTGGGTGATCACCCCGGAGAGCAGCCCGTGCCGCTCGAACGCGGTGACGGCCCGGTGCCCGGCGTTGGGCCTGGCTCGGCCGAAGGTCCGCCAGCCGAGGTGGCTGCGCGCCCAGTAGCGGCGCCGGGCCTGAGCGCTCGCGGTGAACTCCTGGTAGGTCATCGGGGTGTGCCGGCGCAGGCTCCCGTCCTCGCCCCGGTAGTCGGGGATGCCCGACTCCGTGGAGATGCCCGCCCCGCTGAGCACCAGCACGCCGCCGGCCCGCAGGGCGTCGGCGACCGGCCCCGGATCCGTCGTCCCGGGCGGCAGGTCCTCGGTGGGCGTCCAGCTCAGAGTGGGGCGCGTGCGCATGCGACCAGCGTACGGAACGGGCCGGACGGACACCGCCCGCCCCGCGCGGCGACGAGGGTGGCCGGAACTCGCCCGGCGAAGGTGAACAGTGGTCTACCTGCTGGTAACTTGCGCGAGTTGATCAAGGTCGGAGGCGGGGCCGACCCGCGCTCCCGGCCCGAGCCACCCCCCAGTCAAGGAACCACATTGGCACGCACCGTCCGTACGACGGCCCTCCTCTCCACCTCGGCCCTCGCTCTCGGCATCTCCCTCCTCGGCGCCACCGCCGCCGCCCCCGCCCACGCCGCGGAATCGCCCACACCGCGCCTGGACTCGATCGAGCAGACCCTGCGGCAGGTCTCCCCGGGCCTGGAGGGCTCCGTCTGGGAGCGCACCTCCGGCAACCGGCTCGGGTCCTCCACGCCCGGCGGCGCCGACTGGCTGCTCCAGACACCCGGCTGCTGGGGCGACCCGGCATGCACCGACCGGCCCGGATCGCGCCGCCTCCTGGACAAGATGCGCCAGGACATCGCAGCCGCCCGGGAGACGGTCGACATATCGACGCTCGCGCCCTTTCCCAACGGCGGCTACCAGGACGCGATCGTCGCGGGCCTGAAGGATTCCGCCCAGCAGGGCAACCGGCTCAAGGTGCGCATCATGGTGGGCGCCGCGCCCGTCTACCACTCCACCGTGATCCCCTCCTCCTACCGCGACGAGCTGCTCGCGAAGCTCGGCCCGGCCGCCTCGGCCAACATCACCCTCAACGTGGCCTCGATGACCACGTCGAAGACCTCCTTCTCCTGGAACCACTCCAAGCTGATCGTGGTGGACGGCAGTTCGGTCATCACCGGCGGCATCAACAGCTGGAAGGACGACTACCTCGAGACCGCCCACCCCGTCGCCGACGTCGACCTCGCGCTGTCCGGCCCCGCCGCCGGATCCGCGGGCCGCTACCTGGACTCCCTGTGGGACTGGACCTGCCGCAACAGGAGCAGCTGGAGCTCGGTCTGGTTCGCCGCATCGCCCGGCGCGGACTGCATGCCCTCCCTGCCCCGGCCCGCCCGGCCGTCGGGCGGCGGGGACGTGGCCGCGCTCGCCGTCGGCGGTCTCGGTGTCGGCATCCGCCAGAGCGACCCCACCTCGTCCTTCCGCCCCGTGCTGCCCACGGCCGGCGACACCAAGTGCGGGATCGGGCTGCCCGACAAGACCAACGCCGACCGGGACTACGACACCGTCAACCCGGAGGAGAGCGCGCTGCGCGCCCTCGTCGCCGGAGCGACCTCGCACATCGAGATCTCCCAGCAGGACATCCACGCCACCTGCCCGCCGCTGCCCCGCTACGACGTGCGGCTCTACGACGCCCTCGCCGCGAAGCTCGTCTCCGGCGTGAAGGTCCGCATCGTCGTGAGCGACCCCGCGAACCGCGGAACCATCGGCAGCGGCGGCTACTCGCAGATCAAGTCCCTCTCCGAGGTGAGCGACGCGCTGCGCGGCCGGGTGGCGGCCCTGACCGGTGACGGCGCCCGGGCGCGCACGGCCATGTGCGAGAACCTCCAGCTCGCCACGTTCCGGGCGTCCGACCGGCCGACCTGGGCGGACGGCAAGCCGTACGCCCAGCACCACAAGCTGGTCTCGGTGGACGGATCGGCCTTCTACATCGGCTCCAAGAACCTCTACCCGTCCTGGCTGCAGGACTTCGGGTACATCGTGGAGAGCCCGGCCGCGGCCGGACAGCTGAAGAGCGACCTGCTGGACCCGCAGTGGCGCTACTCCCAGGCCACCGCGACGTACGACTACGCCCGCGGCCTCTGCCAGGGCTGACGCGGCACGCCACCCACGCCGCCGGGGCGCCTCTCGAGGGCCTCGGCGGTGTGCGCTGCCGCCGCGGCTACAGCGGGGGAGGACCCGTGTGAACCGAGGTGTCGGCGTGCCGGAGTTCGGCGAGCAGCTCGCTCTGCCCGACCAGCAGCTCGGTGAGGATGCGCCGGGCGGCTCTCAGGAGCTCCGCCACATCGCCCCCGGCGAGGGCGTAACTGACCGTCGAGCCATCGCGTATGGAGACCACGATGCCGGATCGGCGCAATACCGCGAGCTGTTGCGAGAGGTTGGACGGTTCGATCTCGATTTCGTTCAGCAGCTCGCGCACGGGTACGGGGCCGTTCTGAAGGAGTTCGAGCACGCGGATGCGGACGGGGTGTCCGAGCATCCGGAAGAACTCCGCCTTGGCCTGGTACAGCGGGACCTGCATGTGGCAACGCTCCTACCCGGGTTCTGACCTTTGGACGGGGACGGCGTCCGGTTCCGCCGGGCCCGCCCCCGGTGACCATGACCAGCCATTCTCCTGTACCCCGGCTCCGCCCCACCCTGCGCTGACTTTATTCGGATGTGCCGAGTTGAAGATTTCTTCAACTCGTGGGCAAAAAAAGAGTCGGGGTACAGGAAGGCGGCTAGAGCTCCAGGTCCGCTTCGATGCGCTTGAGCTGGTGCCGGGCCATGGCCAGGTTCGACTTCGCCTTGTCCAGGACGATGTAGAGGAACAGGCCGTTGCCCCCGCGCCCCTTGAGCAGCCGGATGAGGTGGTACTGGCTGCCGAGGGTGATCAGTACGTCCTCGATGTCCTCCTTGATGCCCAGCATCTCCATGGTGCGGGCCTTCGCCCGGATCACATCGGTGTTCCCCGCGGCGGCGACCGTCAGGTCGAGGTCCTTGCCGCCCCCCAGCGTGCCGAGGGCCATGCCGCTCGTGTAGTCGACCAACGCCGCCCCCACGCTCCCCTCGATCGAGGTCATCGCCTCTTTCAGGGACGTCTCCACGTTCACCATCGTTGCAGCCTCCTCGTTTTCACGGCCCTGGCCGGCTTCACGTCTCCGGTCAGGTTGCACGGGGGACGCTACGCGCTGGAAGCCAGGTACGTGGCGAACATCAGGTATTCCGGCAGGATATGGACCTCCATCCGCTAGGGTGCGAGCCCGCGATCACCCGACTGCCCGAAAAGGAACGGCAGTCGGCGCCGCACCGGGAGCCCGCCCGCCCCGCGGGGCGCGGGCCCCGAAAGGCACGTCCGTGCAGCCCGGAGCCGGTCGGCGGGCGGGAGACGATCCCTCGCGTACCCACGTCACCTGCGCAGCCCTGCGATTGACGGGTTTGGCCGACGGGTGCCGGCCACCGCCGTCGACCTGGGTCGGAGTGGCTCCTGCCTACGCCCGCGAGTTGTCAGTGGTGATCGGTACGGTCGGCACACTTGATCGCTGAGGAGCGCCCACCATGAGATCTCCGGCCGAGCTGGACGACGTCAACTGGCATGACCTGACCCACGCCTACGGCCCGGCCGCGGACGTGCCCGAGCTGATCAGGGCGCTCTACGCACACGACGACGACACGGCCGGCGAAGCCATCGACGAGCTGTACGGCAACATCCACCACCAGGGCACCGTCTACCCGGCCTCCGCACCCGCCGTCCCGTTCCTCGCTCACGCCGTGCTCCATGCCCCCGGCAGGCGCGACGAGTTGCTGATGCTGCTCGCCGTCCTGGCCGACCACGACCCGCAGGACACCGAATCGCCCTCCTGGACCGGCAGTTCGCTCGCCGCGATCTGCACCGAGCTCGCGCGGGTGCTCCCGGACCTGCTCCCCTGCCTGGGGGACGACGAGCGCAGGGTACGCAGGGCCGCGCTGCGGGTGGTCGCCGCCGTGGCCGGCCGGCTGCCGGCAGAGGCGCGCGCCACGGCCGAGCGCCGGGTCGACGAGCTGTACACCAGCGATCCCGTCGCCGCGGTACGCGCGGACGCCCTGGTCGTCCTCGACCGGTTCGGCCGCCGGGCCGAGGCAATCGACAGCCCGTTCCCCGAGGTCCGGCTGGCCGCCGCCCTGCTCGCCGCCGAACGGTCCGGGCCGCCCTACGGGAAGCGGCTGGTGGACGTCCTTGCCGAGGACGGGGCCGAACCGGATCCGGGAGAGGACGGCTTCCCCTGGGCGGACACCAGGTCACAGGAGGACCGGATCACCGAGTTGCTCACCCGGGACGTGGACGCCTGCCTCTCCGTGGCCGCCCGCTGGATCGCGGCCGGAGACCTCGGTGGGCGCGGGTCCCGGCTCGCCCGGCAGGCCGCGGAGACCTGGCGCGACCGGGAACCCCAGGTGCTGGCCCTGATGCTCGCCGCCTTGCCGCACCAGCGGGACTCCAGCGCGTCGGCCCGCTGCCTCACCGCCGTCGGCGAATGGATCGAGCGCCTGCCCCAGCCCGGCGCCGACCTCCGGGACGTGCTGTACGACCACGCCCGTACGCCGGGGGAGACCGCGGCGCCCGCGCTCCTCGCCCTGGTGCGCTCACGCGACCCCCGCGCCCTGGACCTGGCCCTGCGCCACCCCGGCCCGGAGACCCTCAGGGCGGCCGCCGCGTCCTTCCCCGATGCCGCCGACCGGCTGATACCCCTGATACGCCGCACACTGTCCGCCGGCGCCACGGGGAACGATGCCATCGCGCTGATCGGTGCGCTGGCGCAGTTCGGCGCCGCCGCGCGGCAGGCGCAGCCGGAACTGCTCGACTGCCTGCGCACCCGGCGGGCGGCCGTCGTGGCCGCCCGCCGGATAGGCGGGGCCGGTGTCGTGACGCCGGAGGTCACCTCGCTGCTCCAGGAGGCCGTGCAGAGCACCGACCCCTCCCTCAGCGCCGCGGCCGCCGTGGCCCACCACCAGCTGACCGGCGAGGCGGAACCGGCACTGCGCGTCTTCGAGGGCCTGCTCGCGGGGCAGGGCCCCGTCCACTGGCACCTCATCAGCCTCCGGCCGCTCGGCAGTGCCGCCGCTCCACTGCTGCCGCTCATCGAGCCGCTGCTGACGGCCCGGTACGAGTGGACCCGTACGGCGGCCGCCGAGGCCCACTGCACGATCACAGGCTCCCCGGCGCGGGCCGTCCCGATCCTCGCCGCCCTGGTCGGCCCCACACCGGTCGGCCTGTGCGCCCTCAAAGCCCTTGCCCGCATCGGCCGGATCCCCGAAGAACTGCGCCCGACACTGGAGTCATTCGCCTTCTCGCCGCTGCGCCTGCTCTCCGCGACACCTTTCTCGGAAGTCCACCCGGACGAAGAACTCCGCGCCCTCGCCCAGTGCTTGCTCACGACCGACTGAACACCCGTGCCGGCCCGGACGCACACGCGTACGCCGGTGCGCAGCCGGGCACCCCCCGTGCGGCGGCAGGGGTGCAGGATGCGGAGCGAGCAGCGCGTGGCGCAGCGAAGTGCCCTTCCTTCACGGCTGCTTGCATTACCGGCCGTCTGGCGGCCGCGGCCTCGGTGCACACGGCGGCCGCCTGCCGTGCTGCGGCCCCGGTTCTCACGCGGCGGGATCCACGTTCCATGCCGGGGGCAGATCGCTGCCGCAGAAGACGCAGACGAAGTCGTGCTCGCGGACGATGTTGTGCTCCTGGCAGCCGGGGCAGCGCCGGAACACCACCTCGTGCGTGAAGCGGGATGGCCGCCGGAGCCCTGCAGTGTCCAGAGCGTGGGCGACCGCCGTCCAGGAGGTGACATCCGGGCAGTACCCGGTGGACTGGTTGCTGACCCCGCTCACGGTCCACCGGTCTGCCTCGGTCATGAAGCTGATCTCCCCGGCACCCACAACCATGTTCCCGCCGGCACAGGCCACGTGCTCGCTTCGCCGCGGCGCCAGCCGGAGCACACCGTCCATACCGACCACGAAGGTGAACGGTTCGGCCAGATCCGCCACCGATTGCTCCCCGACCCAGCCGTCGAAGTCGGCTGTCGAGCCGATCCGGCGCCCGCCCTCACCCGGGCGGACGGCACCCTTCAGCTCGACCGGCCCGACATATCGATAACCCCGCCCCCGCGCCCTCACATCAGCCAATCTAGAGCAACCTCCGACAACCCCCCGAGGGCGAAACGCCCGAGGGCCCCGGACGGCGTGCGATCACCGCAGGGAAAGGAGCGATGGAAGCATGCAGCGCAGAAGTCCCCCGCAGCCCCCGGTACCCGACGACCGCCCACGTCGGGTTCAACGACACCGCGTCGGTGTGTCTGAATGCCCCTTCCCGGGGGCTGCACCTGGGCGGGTTCCCGGCGCAGGAGTCGGTGGGACGTCCGCGTCCCGTGTGCCGCTCTGCACGAGTGACGGAGCCCGCCTCGACGTCACTGAACGTGTTTAGAGCGCCCGATAATGGAAACGCTGAGTAGCCATAAGGTGTCAAGGTCAAGGCGAAAGGCGGGATTCATGTCTGTGAGCATTGCAATCATCCTCGTCGTGGTGGCGGCGTCCATCGCTGCGATCGCGCTCGTCCCGGCGGTTGCACCCGCGCAACCCGACCAGACCGCAGCCCGATCCGGTGACGAGGATCCACGCAGGACCGACCCGGGTCGGCCCCCTGCCCGCCGACTGCGCAACATCCCACCGCAGCAGACCAGGGAACACCGGCGAAGCTTCGGGTGATTCGACGGCCCGCCCGGCCCACTCCGGCCGGGCGGGCGGGGCGGGGGCGTTACGCCGCCGCGCGGGGGCCGGTGGACGGGGCCCGGCGCAGCGCCAGCAGGCTCAGCCCGAACATCACGACTCCCAGAGGGACATGCAGTCCCGGCATGTGCGCGATCCCGAGGACCACCTGAAGCGAGGCGAGTGCGAGGAAGCCGGAGGCGTACAGGACGGGCCGGGGCGATCCGCCACCCGGCCGCCACGCCAGAATCGCCGCGAGCACGTACAGCATCGACGCGCCGTACATCACCCGTGCTCCGACACTGTGCAGCACCTCGCCGTAGGACGTGGACAGCAACAGCCCCGCGGTGACCGCCTGGAAGAGCAGCGACAGGGTCTGCAAGGCGATCGCGACACCCTGGAACGTGGGCCTGCCCGGTGCTGTCGTCGTCTGCGCGGCCATGATGTGGTCCCCTCTTCTGCCCTGCGGCTGGTGATCATTGACGTCTCGACGGTCCGACGACGTGGGCCCGCGAAATGTCAGGCGCGGCCCGCCTCACAACGCGGGGCCGTGTTTCGTCGTAGTGGCGAGAGAGAAGCGGACGAGACGAGCGAGGGAGCAGCCGCGACCATGAACACCCCATCCGGGCCCGCACACCACGAGTCCACGCGGGACCTGAACGCGATCGTCGGCGAGCGGCGTCAACTGATCAATCTCGGTTACCGCCTGCTGGGTTCACTGGCGGAGGCCGAGGACGTCGTACAGGAGACGTACACGCGCTGGTACGCGATGTCGCGGGAGCAGCAGGAGGCCGTCGAGTCGCCCGGCGCCTGGCTGACGAAGGTCGCCGGCCGCATCTGTCTGGACGTGCTCGGTTCGGCGCGGGCCCGGCGCGAGCGCTACGTCGGCGCGTGGATACCCGAACCGCTGCCCGACCGAGGGGAGTGGTTCGCCGGGCGGACGGGCGGCAGCGGTTCCGAACCGGCCGACCCCGCCGACCAGGTCACCCTGGACGAGTCGGTGAACATGGCTTTCCTCGTCATCCTGGAGTCGATGACGCCGGCCGAGCGCGTGGCATTCGTCCTCCACGACGTTTTCCGGTACCCCTTCGCCGAGGTCGCCGAGATCGTCGGCCGCACGCCCGCGGCCTGTCGGCAGCTGGCGTCGTCGGCCCGGCGGCGGATCGGCGTCGGGCGCCCTTCGGCGGTCCCGGCCGCCGGCCACGCCACTCTCGTGCGGCACTTCAAGCAGGCCTGGGAGTCCAGGGACATCGAGGCCCTCGTCGGCCTCCTCGACCCCGAAGCCGTCATGACCGCCGACGGCGGCGGCATGGTCGGCACCGTCCTGCGCCCCGTCGAGGGCGGCAGGAACATCGCCCAGTACCTGATCCACATCGCCGACAAGGCCCGCGGCCTGGAGCTCCTGGAGCGCACCGTCAACGGCCGCCCGGGCCTTGTCGCCCAACACACCGGTGTACCGGTGACGGTGGCCGCCTTCGAGATCACCGACAGCCGCGTCAGCCGTATCTGGGCGGTCCGCAACCCGGAGAAGCTCCGCGCGTGGACGGAGAGCTGAACCGGGAGCCTTCCCACGGGGGTGTGGGGGTCGGGCAGGTGGTGGGCCCGCGGATCGGCGCCGGCCCACCACCCGTCCGCCGGCTACCTCGTGGGGCCCAGGCGCGGAGGCGTCGGGCGGAGGCCCGTCGGAGGCCCGAGGGATGGCCGTGCCGCCGCGGCTGCCGCGCGCAGGAGGCGCTCCACGGCTCGGGAGCGTCGGGTGAGCCTGAGGCGGCGTCCCTGTCGGGGCCACCGGTCGAGAGCGGCCAGGAAGCCGGAGTCGCAGAAGGTGACCCGCGAGCAGTCCAGCACCAGGCCGGTATGGCCTTCGTCGGCCGCCGAGGCGAGTAACGCCCGCAGTGGAGCGGCGCTGAAGTGGTCGATCTCGCCCGCGAGGTGGACGACCAGGGTGGTGCCCAAGGTCGTGCAGGAGTGGATGAGTATGACGCCGGGCGCGCTGTCCGCGCCCGAGTCGTGCACGGTGAGCGGGGCCTCGGTCGCGAGGGGGACGGACAGTATCGGGGCGGTGCTTGAGGTATTCACGTCCCCCTCAACGCCTCCCGCGGGGGGTCGGGAAACGAAGGGCGCGTCCCATTCACCCCATGTGACCAGCAGGGATCCCCGGTCGGGGGAAAGATTCCACCCGGACGGGGCAGACAGGTGCCCGTGCGGACCGCCACCCGTCCGGTCACCGCAGCGCGGTGCGGTGACGCTGGCGCGCCCGGACGGGTGAGGAACCCGCGATCCGGGCCGGACCCGCGGTCCGTGGCGGTGCTCCGGCACCGAGCCGCCGTCCGGATGTCGGCGGCTCGACTCCGGCCGCAGCCGTCAGGTGTGCGCCTCACCGCAGTCGGCCGGCACCAGCGGATCGGCCGGCGTGGTGCCGTCCTGCGCTGCGGCAGACAGCCGCGGCTGCCCGTGGCGGCTGGCCGGCCCGGACCTGGCCGGCCCGGCCCTGCGGCCGGCGCCGGTCGCGGCGGACTGCGGCGCGGTCCAGGTGACGGAGGGCGGGGTCGTGCTGCGCCGGCGCCGGAGAGGTGCCGACGTGGACGCGGGGCGGAGCCGCCGGCCCGGCGGAAGGGACTTCGGAACCGGGCGCGGGACCGGGCGCTCGCACTCGACCTGCCCGCCGGACGTCCGCGGTGAAGCCGGTGCGGCCGGGCGGTCAGCACTCCTGATCTCCTCTTCACCCGGCCCGGCGATGCCATAATCTGCCGAACGGGGGCGCGGTCCGCCTGGGGAGCCGATACATCGATGGCGGGGGTCGATGACACATCGAGAGAAGGCCGGTCCGCCGGCCGGCACCACCGGAGGCAGGGCGACGCCGCGCGCGGGCGCCACCTGGGACTCGACCTTGTCGAGCGAGGAGTTCGCCGCGATCGGCGGTGTCGGGTTCGAGCCGGTCGGACAGGTGCTCGGCACGGCCGTCTTCAACGTCGGGTACACGGGTGTCTGGGGCTGCCCGGGCACGTGGGCGGCCACCGGCGACCACAGCGCGGCGCCTTCGCCGAGATGGGCGTCCTCCTTCTCGCAGCTGGCGCGGACGATGTACGCGGCGCGCAGGACCGCTCTGGCCCGCGCGGTGACCGAATGCGGTGCGCTCGGCGGCGACGGGATAGTCGGCGTGGAACTCCGGGTCGGTGAATTCCCGGCAGGTGGACTGGAGTTCACCGTGCTCGGCACCGCGGTCCGGGCCCGCTCGCGTATCCGGCCGCGGGCGCCCTTCACCTCACACCTGAGCGGTCAGGACTTCGCCAGGCTCGTGGAGGCCGGGTGGGTTCCCGTCGGGCTCGCCTTCGGTGTCGCCTTCGTGATCGGCCACGACGACTGGCGCACCTCCTCCCGGATTCCCCTCATCGCCCGCAACCAGGAAGTCGACTGCTACACCCAACTGATCGGCCACGCCCGCCGGGAGGCCCGCAGGCAGCTGGTCCTCGACACCGAGAGGCACGGCGCCGACGGGGTGGTGGTGGACGACGTGGACCTGCAGGTGGAGGAGACCGAGTGCCCGGGGTACGGATCGACGCGCGACCTCACCGTCGAGGCGGTCTTCGCCGGCACCTCGATCGCCCGGTTCGGCCGCTCCGAAAGGCCCGCCGGACCCAGACCGCCACTGACCATCATGAGACTGGAGCGAGAGAGCTGAGATGACGGAACGAACGGGGCGGGACGTGATCGGGGAAGCCGCGCAGCCGGCGGCACAGCACGCGGCCGAGGACGCCATGCGCCGGCTCGCGCAGCTCCAGCCGGGTGCGGGCGGAGGGAAGGGCTCGCTCTTCACCTCGGACCTGACGGTGAACGAGTTCCTGCTGGTGCGCGAGGCCGGCTTCCGCCCGCTCGGCCTGGTCCTCGGCTCCTCCGTCTACCACGTCGGCCTCCAGCTCGGCCGGTGGTCGAAGAATCAGGAACTCACCAAGCTGTCACAGGCCATGTACCACGCCCGCGAGCTGGCGATGACCCGGATGGAGGCCGAGGCGAGCGCCCTGGGAGCGGACGGGATCGTCGGCGTGCGGCTGGACATCGAGTTCAAGGAGTTCGGGTCGGACATTGCCGAGTTCATCGCGGTCGGCACGGCGGTGAAGGCGGACGGCGCGGACCCGGGACCGGGCGGGACATGGCTCAACAACAAGGGCAAACCCTTCACCTCGGACCTGTCCGGCCAGGAGTTCTGGACGCTGATCCGGGCCGGCTACGCGCCGCTGGACCTGGTCATGGGATCGTGTGTCTACCACGTGGCACACCAGCGCTTCACCCAGGTGCTGAGCAACGCGGGCCGCAATGTCGAGATCGAGCCCTTCACCCAGGCGCTCTACGACGCACGTGAACTGGCCATGAGCCGCATGCGGGCGGAAGGCGAGGCCCTGGAGGCCGAAGGCATCGTGGCCGTGCAGCTGAAGCAGCACACCCACGGCTGGGGCGGGCACACCACCGAGTTCTTCGCCGTCGGGACGGCGGTGCGCCCGCTGCGCGACGACCACGTGATCGACCGGCCGACCGTGGTGGTGAGCCTCGATGGCTGAGGCGGACGTGGAACTGCTGGCAGCGGCGTTGCGGCGGGACAGCGCGGACCTGGACGTGTACGCGCAGGTGCTGTCGGCGAACCTGGCGGATTCGCTGCCGAGCGGAGCCGTGCGGGTCCGGCGCCGGCGCTCCCTCGCGGAACGGCTGGCCGGGCGCGAGGGTTGCGTCGTGGAGCTGGACGTGGCGCTCGGAGAGCAGAGGCTCACGCTGCGGCTGGAGCGTGGGCGGGTGGTCGGGGAGGTGCTGCACGAGGTCCGGGGCATCGTGCTCTCCCGCCGCCAAGTGGAACTGGACGAGTGGGTCGACGCCCTGGCCCGGTCCCTGGCGCGGGCCGCGGACTCGAATGCCCGTGCCCGCGAAGCCCTGGAGCGCTTCCTGACCTGAGCATCGCCCGGCACGCACGGGTCCGGCCCTCCACGGGGAGCTCCCTTCCCGGGAACCCGCAGGGCCCTGACCATAAAGCGCGCAAGGGCCCCAAGCCGTCGCCGACCGCTGCCGCCGAGGTGAAACGGAATCCGCATGAGGCCCGAGTCCGCCCTCGTCTCCGCGCGCGCGGACGTTCTGAGAGAGCAGGCCGGGGCTCTCAGGCGGCGAACGTGTCGGTGTGGCCGGGCAACCGCTGCCCGGGGCGCAGGAACCGCCGGCTGCCCCGTCCGTCGCGCACCGCGAGGAACCCGGCGGCCGTCAGTCGCTGTGCGATCTTCCTGCGGCGGTTCTCGCCCACCGTGAACGCCACGGTGAAGAGCAGTGCGACCGCCCCGCCGGAGGCGAGCGCTTCGACCGGCGACCTGTCGACGAGCAGGATGCCGGTCAGGACCGCGCAGGCGAGGTAGCCCTTCACCTTCTGGCTCCGGTCGGCGATGTACAGGGCCATGACATCGAAGGTGATGAGGTCCTTCAGCACGGCCACGGCACCGGCCGCTTCGGGGACCGGCTTCAGCGAACCCGGCTCCAGCCCCGGTACCGCCCCGCCGTTGCCCGCCTGCGGATGGGCCGTGATGGTGGCCGCCTCGCGGACGCGCGCGTCGGGCCGCGGGTCCCGGTGCATCCGCACCTGGACGAGCGAGTTCTTGAACCCGGTGCGGTACGCCATGCCGTACGTGTAGCCGTACTGCTCCGCCACGTGTGCCAGGGCGGCCGCCTTCGCCGTGGAACCCTGGGGGGCGATCTCGACGATGCCCTGCTGACGGGCGATCTGCTGGAGCAGCCCCGCTGTGTGACGTTCTACGGACATCCTGTTCCCCGCCCCCGGACCCCACGCCCGGGGCCGACCCGCGGTCAGCCTAAGGGGTGCGCCGCCGCGCCGTCGACGACGCCAGGACCGGCCCGCGCCCCCACGGCCCCGAACTCGTCGGTGGGATCGCCCGTTTCGAGGACAGCCACCGGTAATGCCTCCTCCGCCACCCGGAGGGCGTCATTGTCGGACCGGCCGAGCAGCTGGACCGAGCAGCCGTCCAGGAGGACCCGCGGGCACGATCCGGCTGAGCCCTGACCGGGACGGGCGAGCGCGGTGCGGCAGCCGGCGATCACCCGGCGGCCGGACCTCACCTCACCGGCGCACCAGGTCGAGCTGGCGGTTCATCTCCGCGAGGAAGCGCACGACGGTGGCGAGTTCGTCCGCGGTGAACCGGCTCCGTGCGCTGTCGGTGGCCTCGGCGAGGGGGCGGAAGTAGTCACGGGCCGCGGTCCGGCCGGCCTGGGCGTAGTGGAGATGGACCACCCGGCGGTCGTCCTCGGCGCGGACCCGGTGGATGTGGCCCGCGCTCTCGAGCCGGTCCAGACAGGCGGTGACGGCACCGGAGGTGAGGTTCATCCGCTTGCGCAGCCGGCCGGGGGTCATCGGGCCCGGTTCGGCGTCGTCCTGGTCGGCGTCGAGGATGGCGATCAGGGCCTGTACGTCGGTCAGGTGCAGCCCCTGCGCCTGAGCGAATTCCTGGGTGATGCGGTTGAACTCCGCGTTCATGCGACGCAGCAGGACGGCGAAGGACTGCAGCCCGCCCGGGTCCTGGGGCGGGGGCGGAGGTGTCTGGGAGGCGGTGTCGGCGCTGCGCATACCTCAGCATAAGATCTCTCAATGGTTGAGATACTTTATCGCTGACATAGTCGGTGCGTTCTGAGGACGGACATGGTGAGAACATCGCGCTGGGTACGCTTGACGATCCCCCTCGTACTGGTGGTCGTCTGGCTGGCGATCGGAGGGATGCTCGGCCCCTACGCGGGCAGGCTGGGCGAGGTCGCGACCAACGACCAGGCGGCGTTCCTGCCGCGCAGCGCCGAGTCCACCCGGGTGCTCCAGGCCCGCAAGCCCTTCGAGCAGTCCGAGACGGTGCCCGCCATCGTGCTGTGGACCGCCGCCTCCGGCCGCGTCACGGAGGCCCAGCAGCAGGCCGCCACCCAGGCCGTCACGGCCCTGGCCGGGCGGCCGGGGATTGCCGGAACGCCCTCCCCGGCCGTGGTCTCCGCCGACGGCGCCGCCCTGCAGGCCGTGGTACCGCTCGCGCCCGACCTCGACGAGGAACTGCCCGCCGTCCTGGAGGACGTCCGCGCGGCGGCCCGACAGGTGCCCGCCACCAGCACACAGATCGCAGGCCCGGCCGCGAGCCGGGCCGACCTGGCGGACGCGTTCTCCGGGATCGACGGCCTGCTGCTCGGGGTGGCGCTCGGAGCGGTCCTGCTGATCCTGCTGCTGGTCTACCGCAGTGTCCTGCTCCCCCTGGTGATCATCATCAGTGCCGTGTTCGCCCTCGGTCTGGCCTGCGCGGTGGTGTACTGGCTGGCCGCACAGGACATCGTCCGGGTCGACGGCCAGGTCCAGGGCATCCTGTCGATCCTCGTCATCGGCGCGGCGACCGACTACGCGCTGCTCCTGGCCGCCCGCTTCAAGGAGGAACTCGCCGAGCGCGCAGGAAACCGTACGCGGGCGGCGTGGACGGCGGTACGCCGCTCGGCCGGCGCGATCACGGCCAGCGCGGCCACCGTGGCCCTGGGCCTGCTGGCACTGCTCGCCAGCGATCTGACCAACAACCGCGCACTGGGCCCGGTCGGAGCGATCGGCATCGTCTGTGCGGTGCTGGCCACCCTCACCTTCCTGCCCGCTGTCCTGTTCCTCACCGGCCGCGCCGCCTACTGGCCCGCCACCCTCGGGCCCGCGTCCGCCGAAGGCGGCGGCCGCGGTGTGTGGCGCCGGGTGGCCGCCCTCATCGACCGGGCTCCGCGCCGCGTGTGGGCATCCACCACGCTGGTCCTGCTGGCCCTGGCCGCGTTCGCACCCGGCCTGTCCTCCAAGGGAGTTCCGCTGGACGAGATCTTCGTCAGCGACGCGCCCTCGGTCAGTGCCCAGCAGACCCTGGGCCGGCACTTTCCCGGCGGCTCCGGCAATCCGACGGTCATCATCGCCACCGCCGACAAGGCGGCCGAGGTCACCGCGGCCGCCCGGGACACCGACGGAGTCGCCTCCGCCGCCCCCGTCACCACCACCGGCCGGCCCGGCCCCGGAACCCCCCTGGTGGTGGACGGCCGGGTGAGGATCGACGCGACCCTGGCAGCGGCCGCGGACAGCGACGCCGCCAAGGACACCGTCCAGCGTCTGCGTCAACGCCTGCATGCCGTCGACGGCGCCGACGCCCTCGTCGGCGGCTACACCGCCCAGCAGTACGACACGCAGACGACCGCCGCACGCGACCGCACCGTCATCGTGCCGGTCGTCCTCGCCATCATCGTCCTCGTCCTCGTCCTGCTCCTGCGCTCCCTGCTCGTCCCGGTCCTCCTGGTGGCCACCGTGGCCCTCAACTTCGCCGCCACCCTCGGCGTTTCGACCCTCGTCTTCGAGCACCTGCTCGGCTTCAGCGGCACCGACGCCTCCGTCCCCCTCTACGGATTCGTCTTCCTGGTCGCACTCGGCGTCGACTACAACATCTTCCTGATGTCCCGCGTACGGGAGGAGGCCCTGACCCACGGCACCCGCCAGGGAGTACTGCGCGGGCTCACCACCACCGGCGGCGTCATCACCTCCGCCGGCGTCGTCCTCGCCGCGACCTTCGCCGCCCTGATGGTGATCCCGCTGGCCTTCCTCGTCCAGATCGCCTTCATCGTCGCCTTCGGCGTCCTGCTGGACACCCTCGTCGTGCGCTCCCTGCTCGTCCCCGCCCTCGTCATCGACATCGGGCCGCGCGCCTGGTGGCCCAGCGCGCTGGCCCGCCCCGCCAACCAGCCGGTGCGGGCACGCCACTCCTGACGACGAGCCGGCCTGGCCGCGACGGGTGCCCGGTCCGACCGGCGCCGGGGGCCGAAGACGGGGTCGTTCACCACAGGCCGCTTCTGTTCGTCAGCAGCCGCCCGAGCGGCCGGGTCGTGATCAGCCGGGCCGCTTCCCGGCAGGCCGTTCCGTGCCGCCCGGGCTCTGCCGGAGCAGTTCGGGGGCGTGGCGCCGGTGTCCACGGCGAAACCGCGGCCCGCACGAGGAGGTCGTCCGGCGCGCCGTGCCTTGCGGGCGACGTGCAGATGGTGGACCTCCTCCGCGGCGGTACGGGGCGAGGCACCCGGCCTCGGGGCCGGTGCCCGCCGGAGTCGGGCCCTCACCTCGCACCAGCCGGGGTCTACCCGGTCGCGCACTCGCGGACGGCACGGGTGGTCAGGGTGTTCCGGCAGCGCAGGGAGCGGGCGGACTGACGGCAGGCGGCGAGTCGCCCATCCGGGGGCGGGTGAGCTGCTGGGTGACGGCCGAACGACGGCGGTTTCCCTGCCTCACACGGCCTCAGTTGCAGGCGGACGGCACTCCTGCTGTGCGCCCGGCCCGGCCGCCGCATCCGGGTGGGAAGGATTCCAGAGCCGGTCGGCCTCACCGCGGACGACGTGATCCTGGTAGACGCGCACCTTGTGGCAAATCACGTCCAAGGCCTCCTGGAGTTCGCGGATGCGCGCCTGCACGTTGCTCTCGTGCCGGCGCAGCAAGTCCAACCGCTCGGCTTCGTTGCCCGGTCCCCGACGGACCAGCTCGATGTACTGGCGGATCATCGCCAGCGACATGCCGGAGGCACGCAGCCTGGTGCAGATCGCCAGCCACTCCAGATCCTCCTGGTGATAGATCCGGCGGCCGTTGGACAGCCGGCGCACAGGATTGGCGAACAGGCCCTCCCGCTCGTAGAACCGCAGGGCGTGAACGCTCAGCCCACTGCGCTCCGCCACTTCGCCGATGCTCAGGTCCACAAGCGACTCCCGTCACACGCCTCTTGATCTAGACCGGACTCTAGCTTCTAGCGTGAAGCCGCTGGCCAATCGGCGATCGGAGTGGGGAAGAAATGAGCGTTTGGTTTGTCACCGGTGCATCGCGCGGGCTCGGCGCGGAGATCACCCGTGAGGCTCTGGAGCGAGGGCACAGTGTGATCGCCACGGCGAGGGACGCATCGGCCGTGCTCAAGGCGTACCCGGAGAAGCCGGACGGATTGCTCGCGGTGAACGCTGACGTGACCGAACCGGAGCAGGTGGCGGCCGCCGTGCAGGCCGGCCTCGCGGAGTTCGGCCGGATCGACGTCGTGGTGAACAACGCCGGCTACGGCCTCGTGGGCGCTGTCGAGGAGACCTCCGACCAAGCCGCCCGCGACCTGTTCGACGTCAACGTGTTCGGTCTGCTCAACACGTTGCGGGCGACACTGCCGACCTTGCGTTCCCAGCGATCGGGACACGTGGTGAACATCGGCTCCGTGGGCGGCTTCGCCACAGCTCCGGCGGTCGGCCTGTACGGCGCGTCGAAATTCGCCCTCGAGGGCATCTCCGAAGCACTGCACGGCGAACTGGCTCCGCTCGGTGTCCACGTCACGATCATCGAACCCGGCGGCTTCCGCACCGACTTCCTGGGCCACTCCAGCATCCGGGTCGAACCGGCCGCCATCGCCGACTACGCCGCCGGCGCGGGCCCGGTGCGCGAGGCGCTGGCCAGGAACGACGGCCTCCAGCCGGGCGATCCGAAGAAGGCGGCCAAAGCCGTCGTCGATGTCACCGAGGCCGTCCGGCCGCCGCTGCGCCTGCAGTTGGGTGCGGACGCGGTCGAGCGCGTCGAGGCGAAGCTGGATCTGGTACGGCGCGAACTCGACGAGTGGCGCCACGTGGCTCTCTCCACCGCCCTGTGACCGCTCGGCCGCTCAGCCGGAGCGGGGGAGGATCAGCGAGGTGACCACCGTGCCGGCGGACAGTACCACTATCCAGTTGCGCGCCAGTGCCGCCCGCAGGCCGCCGCCGGGCCCGTCCGGGTTCGTCGTCGGGCCGGTACCGGGGCGCCCCAGATCCCGGCACCACGTGCATTCGGGGCCGTGTACGAGGGCGTCGCGCCATGTCTCGCCGTCGAGCGGGGCCTGAGCGAACGGCAGTGCATCGTCTTCCACGACGCGAGCACGCCCCTGCCGCGGCAGGCGTTATCGGCAGGAGGCGGTTCGAGACCGAATCGTTGACTCCCACGCTGTCATTGCGGCCCGGTCGTGCAGCCCGGACCGGTCGGCGCAGCCTTGCTCAGGCACCGGCGGCCCGCCCCCGACGGCGGCGCCCCCCGGGCCAGGACGCCCGCCGTCATGCCGACGTAGGGGTCCTCACCCATGTGAGAGCCACATGGTGAGCAGCCGGTCGGCTCCCAGGCCGGTCCGTGCCGGGCACGGGCCCGTCCTGTCGGCCGCTCGGTTATGCGTTCTTGGCGTCGATCTCCGCGATCAGGCCCTCGATGAGGCCCTTGATCTCGTCGCGGATGGGGCGGACCGCCTCGACGCCCTGGCCGGCCGGGTCCTCCAGCTGCCAGTCGAGATAGGTCTTGCCCGGGAAGTACGGGCAGGCGTCGCCGCAGCCCATGGTGATGATGTAGTCCGACGCCTGAGCGGCCTCCGGAGTGAGGACCTTGGGCTGCTGGTCGGAGATGTCGACCCCCAGCTCGGCCATGGCTGCCACCGCGGAGGGATTGATCTTCTCGCCGGGCATCGAGCCGGCGGAGCGGACCTCGACGCGGTCGCCTGCGAGGTGACGTAGGAAGCCGGCTGCCATCTGGGAGCGGCCGGCGTTGTGGATGCAGACGAACAGGACGGACGCGAGCGGGTACGCGGACATCGGCTTTCCTTCACGGCAGGCGGCCGCGGGGCACCAGGGCCGCGGCACGGTTCAGCAGAGACTGGTATCAGCCCCTGCTGATGTGACAGTATCAGTGGATGATGACATCAGTCGACACTGATCTGATCCGGGTTCTGGCCGACCCGCTCCGGCTCAGGATCGTTGCCCTCCTCGCCCAGGAGACGCTCTGCACCACCCACCTCATGGAGGAGACGGGCGCGAAGCAGACGAACCTGTCCAACCACATGAAGGTGCTGCGCGAGGCCGGGGTCGTGGAGACGGAGCCGTGCGGCAGGTACATCTACTACCGGCTGCGCCCGGACGTCATCGAAGCCCTCGCCGGTCGGTTCGCCGACCTCGCGGCGACCGCGCGCGCCACCGCCGAAGCGAACCTCAAGCGGCCCTGCCCCTAGCCTCCGCGGCCTGTCCGCCCTCCCTCACCTGCCCGAGGAGATCCCCGTCTTGACCGCCACCGAGCCCGTCGGCACCGCCCCCGAGTCCCAGCCGGCCGGAGCGCCCCGGCCCGCCCCCGGCGCCACCCCGCCCAGCACCCCCCTTCTCGCCCGCGCCTCCGCCGAGCTGATCGGCACCGCCGCCCTGGTCACGGTCGTGGTCGGGTCCGGCATCCAGGCCACCGAACTCACCGATGACGTAGCCCTGCAGCTGCTGGCGAACTCCACGGCCACCGTCTTCGGCCTCGGCGTCCTCATCGCCCTCCTCGGCCCGGTCTCCGGCGCCCACTTCAACCCGGCCGTCACACTGGCCGAGTGGTGGACCGCCCGCCGGGGCGGCGCCGGAGTCAACGCCCGCGAGCTCGCCGTCTACGTGCCGTCGCAGATCGCCGGTGCGATCGCGGGAGCGATCCTGGCCGACGCGATGTTCGGCGAGCCGCTGGTCAAGTGGTCCACCCACGACCGCTCCGCCGGCAACCTGCTCCTCGGCGAGGTCGTCGCCACCGCCGGGCTGATCCTGCTGATCTTCGGTCTGGCCAAGACCGACCGGCTCCGCTTCGCCCCCGTCGCCGTCGCCTCCTACATCGGAGCGGCGTACTGGTTCACCTCCTCCACCTCCTTCGCCAACCCGGCCGTCACCATCGGTCGCGCCTTCACCGACACCTTCGCCGGCATCGCCCCCGCCTCGGTACCGGGCTTCGTCGCCATGCAGCTGCTCGGCGCCGTCGCCGGTCTCGCGCTCGTCGCGCTCATCTTCATGCGCGGCAGGACCGGCCAGTCAGCGGCATGACGCGGCAGACGGACGTGGTGGTGGTGGGCGGGGGCCAGGCCGGGCTCGCCGCCGGCTACCACCTGCGCCGGCAGGGCATCGACCACGTCATCCTCGATGCCGCTGCGACGCCCGGTGGAGCCTGGCAGCACACGTGGGACTCCCTGCGCCTGTTCTCCCCGGCCGACCACTCCTCCCTCCCGGGCCGGTTCATGCCCGTCCAGACAGGGCAGCTCCACCCCGGCGCGGCGCACGTCGTCGACTACCTGACGGATTACGAGAAGCGCTACGAACTCCCGGTCCAGCGCGGCGTACGGGTCTCGGCCGTCCATATCGACGGCGCCCATCTGCGGCTGGAGACGGATTGCGGTGACTGGCGGGCCCGCGCCGTCATCAGCGCCACCGGCACCTGGACCCGCCCCTTCCTGCCCGCCGTCCCCGGCCGGCGCATCTTCACCGGCCGTCAGCTCCATACCGTCCAGTACCGAAGCCCTGCCGAGTTCGCCGGGCAGCGCGTGATCGTGGTCGGCGGCGGGAACTCAGGCGCGCAGATCGCCGCCGACCTCACCGGCCACGCCCACGTGACCTGGGTGACCCGGCGGCCCCCGCGCTACCTGGCCGACGACATCGACGGCCGCGCCCTCTTCGACGTGGCGACCGCCCGCCGCCGCGCACTCGACGGAGGCCGCACCGACACCGGCGGCGTCGCCTCCCTCGGCGACATCGTCGCCGTACCCCCGGTCCGCGCAGCGCGCGACGCCGGACTCCTCACCGCGCAGCCGATGTTCACCCGCCTCACCCGGACCGGCGTGCGGTGGGCGGACGGCACCCGGGGCGAGGTCGACGCGGTCATCTGGTGCACCGGGTTCCGCCCGGCGCTCTCCCCCCTCGCCGGCCTGCGGCTGCGCGGACCCCGCGGGCGCATCGCCGTCGACGGCACTCGCGCCGTCGACGAGCCGCGCCTGCACCTCCTGGGCTACGGCGACTGGACCGGCCCGGCCTCCGCCACCCTCATCGGTGTCGGCCGGCCCGCCCGCGAGGCCGCCCGGCAGATCGGCGACCTGCTGGCCTGACGGGCTCGGGCCGTGACCACCGTCGCGGCGCTGACCCGACGGGCCAGGGCTCGAGACGGCCGGGCGCCCTCCTGAGCCCGGGGCGCATGGCCGCCGCGTTCAGGCCCCGGGGGTCGTCGCACGCACGGATTTCTGCGTCCCGTTCAAGGGCGGTTCCGGCAGCTCTCTCCCGCCGCGCACACCCGGATACGGAACGGTGCAGATCGGCTCACGAAACCGTCGGGCTGCGGCGTTCCAGAAGGGCTACATCCCGCCAGAGGCCGTGGTGGCGGCCGATGCGTTCGCGGGTGCCGATGATCCGGAAGCCGGCCCGCTGGTGGAGGGCGAGGCTGGCGGTGTTCTCGGGGAAGATCCCGGACTGGATCGTCCAGATCCCCGCGGCCTCGGTGGAGGCGATCAGCGTCTCCAGCAGCACGCGGGCGACGCCGCGGCCGCGGGCTTCGGGGTGGACGTAGACGGAGTGCTCGACCACCCCGGCGTAGGCGCACCGGTCGGAGACGGCGCCGGCCGCGATCCAGCCGAGCACCGCCTTGTCCTCGTCCAGGGCGACGAAGCGGTGGTCGGCCAGTTTCGCGGCGTCGAACGATGCCCAGTCGGGCGCCGTGGTCTCGAAGGTGGCGTCGCCCTCGTCGATCCCGGCCTGGTAGATCGTGAGGACCTGTTCGGCGTGCTCCGGCAGCAGCGCGGCGATGCGGACCGACGTCATGCCGTCCTCCCCGCTCCGGCCAGCAGCGTGCCCATGGCGGCGACGACGGAGGGCTCGACCCGGTAGTACACCCAGGTACCCCGGCGCTCGGAGGACAGCAGCCCGGCCTCCTTGAGCTTCTTCAGGTGGTGGGAGACGGTCGGCTGGGACACCCCGACGTCGGAGATGTCGCACACACAGGCCTCGCCGCCCTCGTGGGAGGCGACGGCGGAGAACAGGCGCAGGCGGACGGGGTCGCCGAGGGCCTTGAACATCCTCGCCGCGACCTCGGCCTCCTCGGCCGACATCGGGCGCTCGTTCAGCGGCGGGCAGCACGCTGCGACGGCGTCGGGCTCCAGGAGCGGCAGAACCTTCACATTCGACATACGTCTATGTTGACACATGTCGAAGCAGTGGGGGAGGGGCCCAGGTGCGGGCGGGCCGTCCGAGCGGGCGGCGGGCGGCGCGCTCGGCGTTGCGGCCGCATCCGCCGAGGGGGCGAGGGTGGCTGCGCTGATCCCAGTCCGACGAACGCAAGCCCGGCCTGTGCGGAGGGGCTCCGCGGCGTGGGCGGTGGCGGGGGCGGGGGCGGCCGTTCGGTGTCGGGGGCCCGGTGGCTCGGGCCCGGTGCGGACAGGGCGGGTCGGGCCGGTGGCGGGCGGCCGCAGGGTGGCCGCGTCCACCTTCCTCGGTGCTCCCCTCCGCCCCGGTGGCCTCGTGGGCCGTCGGGCCGGTGAACAGCGGGCGCCCGGTCGGGCGGCCCGGTAGCCGCCGTCGGCCGGGACGGGCCGGCCGCGGCGGGGGGCGGGGCGGCGGCGAGATCCGGATCTGCCGGCCGGGATGCGGATCCCGGCCGCCGTCCGGTCCGAGGCCATGAATTCGACGAATGTCTATGTTGACGTACATCGAAGCAGGTGTCATGCTGATCACGTAAGCCATCGACAGACATCGAAACAACGAGGAGTCGACCGTGAACGCGCCTGCCACCACCGACCTGCCCGTCGTCGTGATCGGGGCCGGCCCCGCCGGACTTGCCGCCGCCGCCCACCTGGAAGACCGCGGCCTGGACTTCCTCGTCCTGGAAGCCGGACCGCACGCCGGAACGGCCACCCGCGGCTGGGCCCACGTACGCCTGTTCTCCACCTGGGGCGAGGTCGTCGACCCGGCCGCCGAGAAGCTCCTCGCCCCCACCGGCTGGGTCAAGCCCGATGCGGCCGCCTACCCCACCGGCGGGGACTGGGCCGACCTCTACCTCCAGCCCCTCGCCGACGTACTCGGCGACCGCGTCCGCTACCAGGCCCGCGTCACCGGCGTCTCCCGCACCGGCCGCGACCGCATCGTCGACGCCGACCGCGACACCCAGCCCTTCCTCGTCCACATCGAGACCGCCGACGGCCGTGAGGAACGCGTCTTCGCCCGCGCCGTCATCGACGCCTCAGGCACCTGGTCCACCCCCAGCCCCGCCGGCGCCAGCGGCCTCGCGGCCCTCGGCGAGAAGGCGGCAGCCGACCGGATCACCTACCGGGTCCCCGACCTCAAGGACCCGGCCGTCCGCGCCCGCTACGCGGGCAGGCGCACCGCCGTCATCGGCTCCGGCGCCTCCGCCTTCACCGCCCTCGCCTACCTCGCCGACCTCGCCAAGACCGACGACGGCGCCGGCACCAAGGCCGTGTGGATCCTCCGCCGCGGCATCTCCGGCTCCACCTTCGGCGGAGGCGAAGCCGACCAGCTCCCCGCCCGCGGCGCCCTCGGCCTCGCCGCCAAGGCCGCCGTCGACGCCGGATACGCCGACGCCGTCACCGGCTTCCGCACCGAGGCCATCGAGCGGGACGCCGAGGGCCGCCTGCTCCTCGTCGGTGAGGACGGCCGCCGCATCGACCCGGTCGACGAGCTCATCGTGCTGACCGGCCTCCGCCCCGACCTCACCTTCCTCAACGAGCTGCGCCTCGGCCTGGACGAGCGCCTCCAGGCCCCCGTCGAGCTGGCACCGCTGATCGACCCCAACCAGCACTCGTGCGGCACCGTCTACCCCCACGGCGTCAACGAGCTCTCCCACCCCGAGAAGGACGTCTACCTCGTCGGCATGAAGTCCTACGGCCGCGCCCCGACCTTCCTCGCCATGACCGGCTACGAACAGGTCCGCTCCATCGCCGCCCACCTCGCCGGCGACCGGGAGGCCGCCGAGCGCGTCGAACTCACCCTGCCCGAGACCGGCGTCTGCGGCGGCGCCGGCCTCTTCGACCAGCCCGAGAGCACCGAACCGAGCGGCGGCGGCTGCTGCGCCGCCCCGGCCACCCTCACCATCGGCGCGCCCGCCTCCTCCGGCGGCGGCTGCTGACCCGCATGACCAACACCGAGGCCGACGTGGCCGCGACCGGGACGGGAGTCCGGTCGCGGCCACGCGCCGCCCTGCCCGCCCTCTGCCTCACGCAGATCACCGGCTGGGGCGTCCTCTACTACGCCTTCCCCGTCCTCAACCCCACCATCACCGCCGACACCGGCTGGAGCCCGTGGGCGACCACCGCGGCGTTCTCCGCCGCTCTCGTCGTCTCCGCGATCGTCGGCATCTTCGTCGGCCGCGTCCTGGACCGCCGCGGCCCCCGCCTCGTCATGACGGCCGGATCGGTCCTCGGCCCCGTGAGCCTCCTCGTCGTGGCCTCCGCCCCCGACCTGACCGTCTTCACCACCGGATGGCTCCTCGCTGGAGCGGCGATGGCCGCCACCTTCTACCCGCCCGCCTTCGCCGCCCTCACCCGCTGGTGGGCTCCCGACCATGTCCGCGCCCTCACCATCGTCACCCTCGCCGGCGGACTCGCCTCCACCGTCTTCGCCCCCCTCACCGCCCTCCTCGCCGGCCACCTCTCCTGGCGCGGCACCTACACCGCCCTAGCCGCGATCCTCGCCCTGCTGACCATCCCCACCCATGCCCTCGCGCTGCGGGCCCCGTGGCCGCACCCGCCCGACGGCCCGGCCCACAGCGCCGACGGAACCGACCCGGCCGCGCGCAGCCGGGGGTTCTGGATGCTCGCCCTGACCTTCACCCTCTCGGCGTTCACCATGTACGCCGTCGTCATCGCCCTCGTCCCCCTGCTCCTCGAACGCGGCTACACCACCACCCAGGCCGCCTGGGCCCTCGGACTCGGGGGCGCCGGACAGACCCTGGGCCGCCTTCTGTACGCCCCCCTCGCCCGCCGCACGGGCGTCATCGCCCGCACCGCCGCCCTGATCGGGCTCGGCGGCCTCACCACGGCAGCCCTCGCGTTCATCCCCGGCCCGTACGCGGTCCTCGTCGTGCTGTCCGTGCTGGCCGGCGTGGTCCGCGGCAACCTCACCCTCCTCCAGGCCACCGCCGTGACCGAACGCTGGGGCACCACCCACTACGGCCGGCTGTCCGGGCTCCTGTCCGCCCCCGCCCACTCCGTCGCCGCCCTCTCCCCATTCGCCGGAGCAGCCCTCGCCGGCCCACTGGGCGGCTACCCCGCACTGTTCGCACTGCTCGCTGCGATCGCCGCCGCCGGGGCCGCCACCGCTCTGGCCACGCGCACGCCCGCCCAGCGTCGGAACGCACCGGCCTCCGAGCGCCCCGGTACGCACGAGGGCGGGACCGGACCGTCGCATACCGCACCCGGCGTATGACGCTCCAGCCCCGGCAGGGGCGGCGGCGCGTGAAGCGCCCTCGGGCAGCCCGCACCGTTCGGCGAAAGGGACAGGCCCCCGCTGCTGCGCGGTGGACGCACCCGCACCCGCTACAATTGCAGAATTGTGCAATTTGCAAAATCTGGATTGGGTGGACGGGACGGGGGTTGCGGTGTGGCCGGGTTCGAGGAAGCGGTGCGGGAACGGGTTCGCTCGGCGCAGGCCCGCCTCCGGGATGCGCAGGAAACCGACGACGCCATCGAGGAGGCGCAGGCCGCCGAAGAGCTGGAGGACGCCCTGCGCATGGCCCGCGATCACGGTGTGGACACCGGCAACGAGGGCAGCCCGTGAGGCGGCGGCGATGAGCCGGCACACCAGCGGCCAGTCGGCTTTGCCGCAGGAACGCCGGCACGCGTGGACGGTGCCGCTGGTGCCGGGCTCCGTGCGGGCCGCCCGCGAGCGTACCGAGCGCTCGTTGGTCCTTTTCGGCCTGCAGAACACCTCGGCCCTGTTCGGAGCGGCACTCCTGGTCGTCAGCGAGCTGGTGGCCAATGCCGTCCGCCATGCCCAGCAGGCCCCGGACGCCGAGATCACCCTCCACATGACGGAGCACCTGCTCGTCGTCGCCGTCGCGGACCTGGACTCGCGCCCTATGGCGCCGGCCGACAGCGGCGGGTCCGGACGGGGGCTGCGCACGGTGGCCGACCTGGCACGCGCCTTCGGCGGTGACCTCCGTATCGAGCCGGCTTCCGCAGGGCGCGGCAAGAGCGTCATCGTCCGCTTCCTCCTGCCGGAAGGCCTGCCGTGAACAGCAGGGAGCAACCCGCCGTGCAGCTCCACCGGATCACCTGTCCGGGCCCCGACGCCCGGCCGGACACCCGTACGGTGCAGGCGGCGGAAGTCCAGGCCGTCATCGCCCCTGCCAGTGCCCACGGGATACAGGTCTTCGTGCGCCCCTACACCCGCCCGCCCACGCCGAAGGACGCCGCGCCATGACGGACCACACCCCTGAGAAGTCCACTCCGGCGAACCAGGAGAGGTGGAAGGAGAAGGGCGTAGCGCTGCGCGCCTTCTTCTACATTTTCGGCACGCACGTCTTCGCCGGGTTCATCTGGCTGCTCTTCCACCTGGGCCAGCACGCCCAGAAGTGACACCGGGCCGGCGGCGCGAACGGTGACCGGTGACGCCCTCCGCGGCTCGGGAGCACTGTCTACGGGGCGGCGGGGCGGCTGGCTCGGAGGTCTGCCAGGAGTTCGGCCTGGCCCTCCAGCACACCGGAGAGGATACTGCGGGCTACCTTCAGGAGTTCGGCGATCTGTGGGTCTATGAGCGAGTAGTACACGTTCGAGCCCTCCCGGCGGGTGACCACCAGGTTGGCCCTGCGCAGGACGGCCAATTGCTGGGAGAGGCTGGCGGCCTCCACCCCGACCTCCGGCAGCATCTCGGCGACTGCGTGCTCGCGTACGGACAGGAGTTCCAGGACGCGGATGCGGACCGGGTGCCCCAGCGTTTTGAAGAACTCCGACTTCAGCTGGTACAGCGGTGTGCTCGCCTGCGTAGCCCTGCCGTGACTGCCCATCTCATCCACCCGGAACCGCTCCTTCGTGGGGCATTCGTTCGCCCCTCCTCACACCTGTGACCTCCACAATTGCAGATCCCTGCAACTCGCGGGACCCGGTGGGCGCCCTGGGAGACGTTCAGTCCACCGACAAGGGTCCGTCGCCGGTCAGGCCCTTTTGACGAACTCGGTCCCTTGACCTGAGGCCTTGACCTTCGTCCATGCCGTTCTCGCGGGGAGAATGGTGCTGGTCCCAGGTGAGCCCGGGTTCCCCGGGTGGCCGTGGGGCAGGCCAGTCATCGGTGCTCCATTGCCGGACCGTACCCTGCGCCCCGTGGGCGGCCAGAGCGGCGTCGAGGTCGCAATGGACCGGGACGGGAGGACCGGCGGCGTCCGGTACGAGGGAGCCGTCTGCGGGGATCGCCGCGAGCTCGAGGTGGCGCCCGCTTTCGGCGAGGCGGCGGGCGGCCTGGGCGACGGCGATCTGCCCGCCGGCGGACCAGCCCAGCAGCCCCGTCAGGTCGAGGATGACCGGGCCGTCGCCCCGGGCCAGTGCCCAGCCGATCGCACCGGTGAACCGGTCGGTGGCGTCCGCGCCGAGATAGCCGGCCAGGGACAGCACACCCAGGTCCCGCCCGGTGGTGTAGCGCCATTCAATCGTCATCGTCACTTCCTACGCTTCACAGGGGGGAGGGTGATCCAGATGGCCTTGCCGCGCCCGTCCGCGTCCGCCCCTACGACGGCGGTGCCGCCGAGCCCCATCGTCTTCTCCGCCACCATGGCCAGGCCGCTGCCCGGCGCGGCGGCCGGCGACCCGGGCAGGGCGGGCCGGTAGGGGTGGCGGTCGCGGACGGCGAGCGCGAACGCACTCGGCCCGTACGCGTGGGTCACGCTGATCACCGAGGGTTCCGCGGCCGAGTGGCGGACGGCGTTGGTGACGGTTCGGCCAGGATCGGCAACGCCGGTCCGACGCTCGGATGCCGAAGCCCCACCCCGTACTCGACCAGAACGAGCTCGGTGGTCTCGCGGGCGATGCGGACGCCGCGCCCATGCCCGGCACGTCCAGGGCGTGCCGGTAGGGCACCGTCTCGACCTGCACGCTCACCGGCCCGCCTCCGTCACGGTGCGGGCCAGGCGGAACCCGGACACCTGCTGCGGGTGCAGGCGCAGCAGGGTGTCGTGCGGGCCGTGGGCCCAGCCGGGCAGGGTGCGCCGGTAGTGGGCGGCCTCGTCCGGGTCTGAGATGACGTCCGCCGGGCCGTGGGCGCTGACCGTCCAGCCGGTCCCGACCGGGCTGCTGATCTCGTCCACCTGGTAGGTCAGCAGCGCTCGGCCGGGGACAGCCGCGGCCTGCACGGGCGCCCGGACGACGAGGCGTCCGTACTCCATCACGTGTGCGGCGGGCCGGACGATGGCCAGGCCCCGTTGGACGTGGACGAGTCGGCCCTGTGCGGAGCCTTCGAGGAGCCACAGGGCCTCGGTCCCGGAGACCTCGATCATGCGGCGGTCGGCGGAGACGGTCATCGTGCGGCCTTCCGGAAACGGTGCGGTCGATGTTCGAGCGAAAGCAGGCCTGCCTGCTCCAGATATGTGCGGGCGCCGGCGATCGCCTCCGGGGTGGTGGCGTAGTCGCGGCCTTCCAGGCGCAGCAGCTTCAGCGCGCCGACGGCGTCGAGGGCCTGGCGCTGGCCGGGCCGGATGCCGGAGGTGAGGACGGCGATGCCGCGCCGGTTCAGCTTCTCCACCGCGTCCTTCAGGACAAGCGCGCCGGTGGCGTCCAGAGTGGTCACCCTCGACATGCGCAGGATCACCACCCTGACGTCGCAGACCTCGGAGAGTTGGAGGAGGAAGCGGTGGGCGCCGGCGAAGAAGAGGGGCCCGTCGATGCGGTAGGCGACGATGTGCTCGGCCAGCAGGGCGTGTTCCTCGTCGCTGTGCCCGCCGGGCAGATCCGGGCGGAGGTCGACCTGCTCCATCCGCGCCTGGCTCGCCACCGCCTTCAAAGCGAGACCACCGGCGACGATCAGACCGATGATCACCGCGTATACGAGGTCCAGGGCCAGGGTGGCCGCGGCGGTGAGGACGAGAACGGCCGCGTCGGCGCGGGTCGCCTTCGCCGTCGCGCGCAGGGAGCCGACCTCCACCATGCGGATCGCGGTCGCCAACAGCACGCCGGACAGCGCGGCGAGGGGGATCTTCGAGACGAGGGGTGCCGCGGCGAACACGATCACCGCGAGCACGGCGGCATGGGTGAGTGCGGCGAGGCGGGAGGAGGCGCCCGTGCGGACGTTGACAGCCGTGCGCGCGATGGCGGCGGTGGCGGGAACGCCGCCGAACAGCGGGGCGGCCAGGTTGGCGATGCCCTGCCCGAACAGCTCCTTGTCGGGGTCGTGCTGCTGCCCCACCGTCATGCCGTCCGCGACCGTCGCGGACAGCAGGGACTCCAGTGCGGCGAGCGCCGCGACGGCGACCGCCGGGGCGAGCAGCGAGCCGAAGGCGGAGGTGTCGAGGAAGGCGAGGGAGGGGGCGGGGAGCCCGGAGGGCAGCTGCCCGATCGGGGCGACCGCGTCAAGGGGGAAGACCTGTGTGATCACGGTGGCTGCGATCACTGCGACGATCGAGAACGGGATCGTCGGCTTCCACCGGGCGCCCGCCAGCATCACTGCCGTGACCCCGGCCGAGAGGCCGATCGCGGTCCAGTTCGGGAAGGCCGCGCAGTCCACGAGCGCCCGCCACGCCACCAGCACGACCTTCTCACCCCCGGACTTGTCGACCCCGAGTGCGTCGGGTATCTGCTGGAGGCCGATCACGCAGGCGATGCCGAGGGTGAACCCCTCGACCACGGGCGCCGGCACGTACCGCATGTACTGTCCGGCCCGCAGCAGGGCGAGAGCGATCAGGAGCACGCCGGCCATCAGGCCGACGGTCAGGACGCCGCCGGGCCCGTACCGGGCGACGATCGGCACCAGGACCACAGTCATCGCACCAGTCGGACCGGAAACCTGGAGATTCGACCCGCCCAGCAGTGCGGCGAGCGCACCGGCGACCACAGCGGTCGCGAGTCCCGCCTCGGCGCCGAGCCCGGAGGAGACACCGAAGCCGAGCGCGAGGGGGAGGGCGACGATCGCCACGGTGAGCCCGGCCAGCAGGTCCCGGCGGGGGCTGCGCCCCATCGCCTTGAAGTCGGCCCGGGCCGGCAGCACCGAGCGGACCCGCGCGAGCGCGGCAGTCAGGGCGGTGTTCCCGGTCACGAGGCCGCAACCCCGGCCGCGCGCAGCTCTTCCAGGAGTTCGCTCTGCCCGGTCAGGACCTCGGTCAGGATCCGCCGCGCCGCCGACATCAACAGCGCGACGTCCCCGCCCGCCATCTCGTAGACGACCGTTGCGCCGTTACGTGTCGACGTGACGATCCCCGAACGGCGCAGGACCGCGAGCTGCTGCGACAGGGCGGACGGCTCGACCTCGATCGCGGCCAGCAGGTCCCGTACCGGCATCGGACCGTCCTGCAGCAGCTCGAGAACCCTTATCCGCACGGGGTGCCCGAGCATCCTGAAGAACTCGGCCTTGGCCTGGTACAGCGGAACCGGCACGGTCTCGCACCCTTCTTCACCACCCCGAGTGGGGCAACACCCATGGCGCTGTACCCGCGGCCACTCACGGACCCAGCCATCACAGCATCTATGAAATTGCATAATTCTGCAATTTGCACAGCGCCCACGGCCTGGGACGGGGAGGTGCCGATCCCGTTGCCGGTGAACGTCCTCACCTCGGCCAGGAGGGCGTTGCGGCCTGGGCGGACGTGACACCGCCTGTGTACGCCGCCCGTTGGCAGCCTGTTCTCCAGCGCTGAACCACACCGATTTCCATCGAGACGCAGGTGTTCACGGGCTTCGCGTCCGAGAACAGCCCCAAGGAGGCGAAGCGGGACGCCGAGAAGACGGCCCGCCAGAACGCCCTGATCGGCGGATACCTGGGCGAACGGTGCGTGCTGCTCTACGGCGACTTCTCCCGGTTCGCACCGGCTACTTCTGGGCCGACGCCGCGATCAGTTGCACCCGCTGATCCACTCACGGTGGCGCGCTTCTTCTTGTCGGCGGAGCGCCTGAGTACGCCCAGTGCTCGGGTGCTCCGCCGCTGTCCGGCCCGGGCCACCGTCGTCGGGACCGGCCGCCTGTGGTGGGATGGCCCGATGATCGCCACGGTGCTCTGGGAGCGCGAACTGCATCAGCGGGGCGGGGCTTCCGTCTTCGCCGTGGGGCCGGACTGCGTCGTCCTGCACGAGCGGCACACCCGGCTCGTCTGCCTGGAGCGCGCCGACGGCGCGGTGCGCTGGGACCTCCCGCTCGGTTCCTGGCCGCGCGGGATCGTCATCGCGGGGGACCGCGTGCTGGTGTTGCCGCAAACGCCGAACCTGCTGTCCTGCATCGATCTGCGGACGGGTGCGTCGCTGTGGAGCGCGCCGACACCGAGGTGGACGGGAAACCTCGCGGTCCACTCGGACACCGTGGTGACAGGCGGTTGGCGCGGTTATACCCCGATGAGCGGCCTGGACCTCGCCGACGGGCGAGTCCGGTGGACGACGCCGTCGCCGGTGACGTCCGTACGGACCCTGGCGTGGGCCGGCGGGATGCTGACCGGCAGCGGATACGAGGCGGTTCTCCTCGATCCGGCCGACGGGAGCGATCTGGCGCGGTGGCGGCTACCGGACCCGCTCGCGGGACCCGACGCGAAAGCGTTCGTTCCGGTGGATGCGGAGCGGGTGGTGGCGGTCTGCGAGACCTCGTCCCTGGTGACCTTCGGACTCGGCGCGGACGAGCCCGCCCGGCTCGGATCATACGATCCGTTCGGGGCGCTCGGATACGTCAACGGGTCGGTCTGGATGCTGCGGTCGGGCAGGGGGTTCCTCGCGGTGGATCCCGCCGACGGGACGTCGCCGTGGTCGGTCGGGGCTGATCGGCAGATGGTGGTCGACCCGCTGCCGTACGCCGACGGCCTCCTGGTAGGGGATGCCAACGGCGGCATCCGGCGGCTGGGGCCCGAAGGCCGGACCGTCGAGGGATGTTCCCTGCCGGGTCGGCGCCTGGACGCGCTGGCCGCCGCCGACGACGGCGGGCTGTTCTTCGCGGCGAAAGGCACTTTCGGCTCCTTCACCGTCACCCCGCAACCGCCCCGGCCGACCACATCCGCAGCCGGCGTGGGAGCCCGCCCCCTCCGCGGGCCCGCTCGGCACGGAGCCGATCCCGCCGCCGGGGGGCCACTGCGACGCCGGGCAGACGGCACCGACGTGCTCGGCGCACCGGGCAGGCCCGGAAATCGGGCCTGACCCGCCCGGGCACGACCTTCGCGAACTGCGCGCGATCGGCGCCGAGAGTCTGCAGGAGAGCTGCTTCACGGACGGCAGAACCCGAGCCGTGCGACGCAGCGACCTCCCGCAGGTGAAGGTGATCACGACCATGCGGGCGATGTTCGCCGGCGGCCCCGGCCGGAGCGTCGATGTGTTCGAGACCGAGGGAAAGGTCGTCAGGCCGCGACGAGTCCGTCCGCAAGGAACTCCTCCACGAACTTCCGTGCCCGACGGTCGAAATCGGTGTACTGCGCCTCCCGCTCGGCGCCGCTGACGGCTTCGCCGACCAGCAGATTGCCCTCGGCGTCGATGCGCTGCGGTCGCTCCTCCGCGTCCAGGAGCAGGCCCACAGTCGAGCGGGAGAAGCCGCAGTAGTAGGCGATGCCGTCGCTCAGGTTGGCCTCGAGGGCGCTCTGCATCGACGGCGCGATGGGGTCGTCGGCGGTGGCACCGGCCAGGGCCAGCCACAGCATGCGTTTGCCCGTCAGGCGGGGCTTGCTGCGGCCGTAGGCGAAGCCGTAGTTCCATACGCGGTCGATCCACCCCTTGAGGATGGCGGGCACGCTCTGCCAGTACACCGGGAAGACGGCGACGACGAGATCGGCGCCGAGGATCCGCCGCATGTGGGCGTGCGTCTCGTCCGAGTACGGCTTCTCCCGGTCGCCCCAGTCCGGCTGGTCCTCCACGTTCATCCGCGGGTCGAACCCCTCGGCGTGCAGGTCGAGCAGGTCGATGCGGTATCCGGCGGACTCGAGCCGGGCAGCCGCGCGGCGGGCGGTATGGGCGGTGAGGGAATCGCTGCGGTGGTGCGCGACGACCACGAGGGCGGTCCTGGTCTCACTGCTGTGCTGCGGCACGGTGTCTCCCGAGGCTCGATCTTGCAGTGGTTCCAGTACAACCGCGGCACCGTGGATGATCCATGGGAGAAACTCTTCAGGACATAGGAGATCGTCTACGATCGCGCTGTGGATCCTCTGAGTTCACTGCTGAGCGGCATCCGGGCCGAGGGTTCGGTCGTCAGCCATGCCGTCCTGACGGCGCCCTGGGCCATCACCTTCTCCGACGCCGCTCCGCTCACCATGGTCAGCGTGCTGCGCGGCGGCGGCACGCTGCTGCTGTCGGACGGCACCGAGCGGGCGATCGGCGCGGGCGACACCGCCATCGTCCGGGGGCCGGCGCGCTTCCGCCTCGCGGACGAGCCTGCCACTGTCCACCGCCCCCACACCGCGTACGAGATCAACTGCTTCACCGCGGACGCCGCGTGCACCGGCCAGGAACTCGACGGCATCCACTGGGGCAGCGGCCCGGAGGGAGCGACCGCGCTGATCGTGGGCGCCTACCGCGCCGCGGGGCACCGCCACGAACGGCTCCTGCGCGCACTGCCGCCCGTCCTGGTCATCGCCGAGGACGCCGAGGTCTGTGCTTGGCTGGAGAACTCCGCCGCCGACGCCGCCCGGCTTTCCGCCGGTTCGCAGGCGCTGATGGACCGGCTCCTCGACTGGGCTCTGGTCTGCACCCTGCGCACCTGGTTCGACCGGGCGGGTGCCGACGCGCCCGGCTGGTACCGCGGTCTGGCCGACCCGATCCTCGCCCCCGCCCTGCACGCCTTCCACGGGCGGCCCGCCGAGAGCTGGACCGTTGCGTCGCTGGCCGCTCAAGCGGGCGTCTCCCGGGCGCTGTTCGCCCGGCGCTTCACCGAGCTGATGGGCCGTCCGCCCCTCACCTACCTCACCGAGTGCCGCATGGACGAGGCCGAGGCACTGCTGGCGGACACCGACCTCAGCATCGCCCAGATCGCCAAGTCGGTCGGCTACGCCGATGCCTTCGGTTTCAGCGCCGCCTTCAAACGCCACAAGGGCCTCAGCCCCAGCGCGTTCCGCACCACGGCAGCGTGAGTCCGGGCCGCCGGCCGCGAAGACACGGGTCCCAGGCTCTCCGGACAGCACGCCACCGGGACGTCGTGCCGGCGCAGCAGGCGGTGGGGCAGATCCCTGCGCAGGATGCGCACTCCTCGTCCTCGGACGCGTCGATCGTGCTGCCGATGCGCCGGACCGCCCCGCCCGGCACTTTGCTGCCCTGCTTCGGACGGTGTTCATAACGGACGGAACATGTGCCTCCGCAGGTGTGCGCTCACGGATGACCCTTTTCGGTCAGGGTGCGGTCCGTTACTCAGGGTAAGAGTGGTCGGCCGCCGCCTGGCCGTGACCCCTGTCGCCCCTTGCCCCACCTCCGTCGGCCGGGGGTGGAAGGGGCGGGAATTCACGCCGCCTTACCCCGAGTAGTGCGAAAAATTTCCCGATTCATGTCCGAGGGGCCGCAAAACAAGTCCGAAAGTGACAGGTTTGCTTTGACTCTTGATCGATGGATCCGTGAATGTCGTTCACATGTCCGACACATCCGGAGCTGCCACTGGCAGCCCCATGCGCTTGCGCGACTTCCGACTGTTGCTCGCGGGAGCCGCCACGGGACAGTTCGGCGCCCAGGTGACGCTGGTGGCGCTGCCCCTCGTGGCCGTTCTCGAACTCGACGCCCCCGCCTTCCAGGTGGGTCTTCTGACCGCCGCCGAGACCGCCGCCTTCCTGCTCGTCGGGCTGCCCGCAGGGGCGCTCACGGACCGCATGCGCAAACGGCCGCTGATGATCCGCGCCGACCTGGTGCGAGCAGCGGCCATGGCGAGCATCCCCGCCGCCGCGCTCGGCGGCGTCCTGACCATGGCCCAGCTGTACGCCGTCGCGCTCGTGACCGGTGTGGCGACCGTGTTCTTCGACGTCGCCCATCAGAGCTACCTGCCGCAGATCCTCTCCCGAGACCAACTCGTGGCCGGCAACGGCGCGCTGGAGACGGTCCGGTCCACCGCCCACGTGACCGGTCCCGGCATCGGCGGCGGACTGGTCCAGCTCGTCGGCGCCCAGTTCGCGGTGATCGTCGACGCCATCGGCTACGTACTCTCCGCCCTCTTCCTCCTCCGCATCGACAAGGCCGAGGAAGCACCCGAGCGCACCGCCGGGGCCTCCCTGCGCAAGGAGATCGGCGAGGGCGTCCGCTTCATCCTCGGCCACCCGCTGCTCCGCGTCATAGCCCTCACCACCGGACTCGCCAACTTCTGCACGGCCGTCCTCATGGCGACGCAGACCGTGCACCTCGTCCGCGTCGTGGGCCTGGAGGCCGGCGGACTCGGCCTGGTGCTGTCCGCGTCGGCCGTGGGAGGCCTCCTGGGCGCCCTGGCCGCCGGACCCCTTGCCGCCCGGCTGGGCCAGGCCCGCGTCATCCTGCTGTCCCTCCTCGCCACCGGCCCGTTCGCACTGCTGTGGCCCCTGTCCGGGCAGGGCGGCGCCGGGGCGGTGCTGTTCGCCGCCGGATCTGCGGTCGTCTCCTTCGGCGCCGTCGTCTACAACGTCGCCCAGGTCAGCTTCCGCCAGGGGATGTGCCCGCCACGCCTGCTCGGCCGGATGAACGCCACCCTGCGCTTCCTCATGTGGGGCACCCTGCCGCTCGGCGCGCTCCTCGGCGGAGCCCTCGCCCAGTCGTACGGGTCGCGCACGGCGCTCGCCTGGTGCGCCGCCGGCATCATCGCCGTTCCCCTGCCGCTGCTGCTCTCGCCGCTGCGCCGCATGAGGGAACTGCCGGCTCCGCAGGACGACGAGGGCGCCGACGCCGCCCCCGGGACGCCCCGGGCCACGGCCTCGGCCGATGGCGACGAACGTCCGGCTCCCACACCCGCCGGCTGACCCCCGCACCACGGCGCCCGGGGGAGCGCCGCCACAGCCGCCGCACCGTTCCACGCGACCGCGGCCACGACGAAGAGGACCACGTGCTCAGCATCACCAGCCAGTACCTGGCCCGTTACCGGCGTCTCGCCGGCGACCGGTCCGACACCCTCCTCCCGGTCACCGGGGCCCAGCGCCGCTTCGTGCTGGTGCGTTCGCTGGACCCGACGGGCCGCCCCGACCTGGTGCCGATGTTCTTCGCGTTCCCGTCCGCAACCATCGACCCCGAACGCCTGCTGGCCGCCGCCCGCAGGCTCGCATCCCGGCACACCGCCCTGCGCTCCCGCCCCACCGTGGTCCGCGGCACTCCCGTCCTGAGCGTCGCCGCCGATCCGGACGTCAGCCTGACCCGGCCGGCAGCCCTCGCGGGGGAGTCGCCCGCCGACGCGCTCCGGCGCGAGCTGGCCTCCTGGGATCCGCGAGGGCCCGCGCTGCGCCTCTTCCTCGTGCACGACGAGGAGCGCGAGGAGGACGTCCTCGCCGTCGTTTTGGACCACGCCGTCTGCGACGGCCGGTCGCTGGCACTGATCGTCGAAGAACTCGGCGCCGCCTACGCCGAGGAGGCCGGCGGATCCCTCCCCGCACCGGGGGAGAGGGAAGCCGAACTCACCGCCTACCGGGACGCGGTCCTCGGCCAACTCGCCGCGGAGGACAGGGCGGAGACACCCCGAGCGGCGGCCTACTGGGCGGGCCGGCTGCGCGCCCTGCGCACCCACGCTCCGGCACCCCGCCCGGCACGCGTACCCGACGGCGCGAGGCCCAGTGGTGCCGCGCAGGCCCGGCTGCCCGCGCACGACGGCGGCGGTGTGTCCTTCCCCGGACTGCTCGACGCCTGCCGCTCCGCCGCCCGCGAGCTGTACGGCCCCGACCGCGCGGTTCCGCTCGGCTACCCGTGGGGCGGCCGGCCCGCGGGAGCGGAGCCGGTCGTCGGCTGCTTCCTCAACACCCTCGTCTTCCCGGTCGACACCGGCCACGGCCACGGCCCCGGCCACGGCCCTGGTCCCGGCTCGGAGGTGACCGCCGACGCCTGGTGGGACGACCTCGACCGGGCCGACGTACCGTTCGACGCGGTCGTGGCCGCCGTACGGTCCGCCGGCTCGGGCTGGACCGGCGGCCTCGACGGGCTGCTCACCGTGGACGACGACACACGCCGCCCGCCGCTCGTCCTGGACGGTGTCGAGGGTCGGGAGATCCACGTCGACGGCAGGCCGGTCCGCGGTCCCTTCGCCGTCTCCGTCACCCAAGGAGCCGAGATCCGCCTGCGGATGGTGTGGGACCGGGCGGTACTCGACGACGAGGCCGCGCACCGGGCGTTCGACGCACTGACCCGGGCGCTGCGCCCTTCGGACCATCCGGTGCAGTGATCTTGATGCACCGGCCGCGCGGCCGCCCCCTCCGCGCGGCCGCCCCACACCCCCCGGCCGCCGCCGAAGGACCGAACGCACGACGGCGCCCCCCGCCCGACCGGGAGCGACCCGCACACCTCCGCTCCCGCCGTCCGATCCGACCGCCGCGTCGCAGGCACCCGGCCGCTCCCGGCACCCCCTGCGCCCCCTCCGACCGCGGTCACCGAGCTGCCGCACAGGCCCCCACCGGCGCGGCACCTGACGCCCGCCGCCCGGCGCGTCCGCCGCCGCGCACCCCGAGCCTCCCCCACGGCAATCCCCCCACGCAGAAAACGGCATCGCGCGACCCGCGGAGCCGCCCGCACGACCGCCGGACACGACCGTGGCCGGCACCGGAGACCGACCCGACAACCTCAGGGATCGCCCATGCTTCCCCTCTCCTCCTCGCAGGAGATCGTCTGGCTGCACGAGCAGATGCAGCCCGGCAGTCGCGCCTACAACTTCACCGCATCACTCGACCTGTGGGGCACGCTCGACACCGAGGCACTGCACAAGGGGCTCGCCGCCACCCTGGCGCGCCACCCCGGGCTGCGGCTCGAACTCGTCGCCTCCACCGGATCCGTACCGGCACAACGGGTCGCACCGCAGTGCGCACCGAGACTGCACACGACCGACCTCAGCGCGGAGGTGGACCCCGAGGCGGCCTTCGCCCGTCTCCTGCGCACCGAGGCCGAGACACCGCTCGACACCTTCGAGGCACCGCTGATCCGCTGGACCCTCGTACGGCTGGCCGAGCGCCACCACCGACTGGTCCACGTCGAGCACCACCTGATCCACGACGGGCACTCCTTCGCGATCCTGCTCGACGACGTCTTCCGCGTCTACCGCGCCCATGTCCTCGGCGAGACCCTGGAGCTCCCGCCCGCCTCCTCGTACGCGGACCACGTCCGCGACCGGGCCGAAGCCGGGTACGCACCCGAATCGCTCGACTTCTGGCGTGCCGAACTCCTCGACCGGCAGCACGACATGCCGCTGCCGGGCCTGACCCGGCCCGGTGCCCGACGAAGGCACCACGGCGGACAGCTGCGCCAGACCATCGGCGCCGACCTCGCCGAACGCCTGCGCGGACACGCCCGTTCCCGCGGCCTCACGCCCTTCGCCACGCTCCTGGGACTGTTCGCCGAGCTCCTGCGCCGGCACAGCGGACGCTCCCACATGGTCATCGGCACCGCCGTCGGCAACCGCCCCGTCGGATACGAGGACGCCGTGGGCATGTTCGTCAACACCATCCCGCTGCCCCTCTCCCTGGACGCCGCCGTCCCCGCCCAGGACACCATGGACGAGGTCACCGACACCCTCATCCGGGCCCTGCCGCACCAGGACGTGCCCGTCCAGGAGCTGACCCGGGCGCTCGGCATGCACACCTCCGGCGCCGACAACCCGCTCTTCTCCGTGATGTTCAGCGCCCATGACGCACCGCTGCCCGAAATCGACGTACCCGGCCTCGACATCACCCTCTTCGAGGGCTTCAACACCGGCACCACCCGGTTCGACCTCGACGTGGTCCTGCTTCCGGACGACCGGCGCGGTGTCACCACGCGCCACGGCGCGCCCGGCATGACGCTGGTGTGGGACTACGACATGGACCTCTTCGGGGAAGATGTCGCCCGTCTCGTCTCGAGCCGCTTCCTGGACCTGCTGCGCGCCTATCTCGACAGCCCCGAGACGCCGCTGGCCGACCTGGACCCGACCGCCGTGGAGCCGGCCGCCGAGGCCCCCGCCGTCCCCGCCGACCACGATCCGCTGGACCCGGTGGCCGCGCACCATCCGTCGCTGCCCGCCCTGCTGTGCGGCGCCCGCCGGCTCACCTACGGCGAACTCGACGCACGCGTCGGCTCGCTCGCCGAGCGGCTGAAGACCGCCGGCGTGACCCCCGGCCGGCCCGTGGCCGCGGTCCTGCCCAGAGGAACCGACTCGGTCGTCGCCCTGCTCGCCTGCCTGCGGACCGGCGCCGTCTACTGCCCGCTGTCCCCGTCCGACCCGCCGGCCCGCCTCGGCCTGCTGCTGGAACGGCTCGCCCCGGCGCTCGTCCTCACCGGCGACGGCACCCCGGACCTGCCGGAAGGCCTGCCGGTCGCCCGGATCGACGCTCCGGTACTGCCGCCCGCGCACGGAACCGCCGAACTCCCCGGTACCGCCTACGTCATCCACACCTCCGGCTCCACCGGGACGCCGAAGCCGGTCGCCGTCGGCCACGCGGCGCTGGTGCACCATCTGACGGCCACGGCCGACCGGTTCGGCCTCACCACCTCGGACCGGGTCCTGATGTTCGCCCAGCCGTCCTTCGACGTGGCTCTGGAGGAGGTGCTGCCGACCCTCTACGCCGGCGCGTGCCTGGTCCTGCCCGAGTACGAGGTGCCCACGGGCGCGGAACTCGCCCAACTGCTCGCATCGGCCCGCGTGACCGTCGCCAACCTGCCCACCAGCTACTTCCTCGCCACCCGCGAGGACCTGCGCCCCGCACTGCGCGACGACAGCTGGGCGCCCAGGCTCCTGGTCCTCGGCGGCGAACGCCTCCCCGCGCAGGCACTGCGCGGCGTGCTCGCCGACACCGACGCCACCGTGCTCAACGTGTACGGGGTCACCGAGGCGGCCATCAGCTCGACCGTCCACGAGATCTCCCGGGACGCCCTCACCGAAGGCGCCGAGATCCCCCTGGGCACCGAACTCCCGGGCGAGCGGGTCCACGTCCTGGACGCCCACCACCGCCCGCTGCCGTCCGGTGCGGTCGGTGAACTCGCCGTCGCGGGGCCCGGTCTCGCCGAGGGCTACGCGGGCAACACCGACGCGACGGCCGCCCGGTTCGTCACCGTCGACGCACTCGACGGTCAGCGCGTCTACCTCACCGGCGACCTCGGCTACCGCGGCCTGGACGGTCTGCTGTACTTCCTCGGGCGCCGCGACAACCAGATCAAGCTGCGCGGTCACCGCATCGAGCTGGAGGAGATCGAGGCGGCGGCGTCCGCGGTGCTGGGCGGCCGCTCCTGCGCCGTCGTACTGGACCGGGAGAGCTCCGGCGGGCCCAGGCTCGTCGGCTTCCTCGAAGAGGCAGCCGACGGCGAGGCCTTCGACGAGAAGGCGCTGCACGCCGAGCTGAGCCGCCGCCTGCCCGGCCCCCTCGTGCCGGCCCGGTGGGCACGGCTCGACAGCATGCCGACCCTCGCCGGCGGCAAGCCCGACCGCACGGCCCTGTCCCGCCGCGCGGCGGCGCTCGACCCCGACGACACCGTGACGCCCGCGTCCGGCACCGCCGCCACCGGGCCCGGAGCCGCCACCGGCAGTGCCGCCACCGAGCCTGAGCCCACGGCCGACGCCGCCGCCGCTTCCGACGATCCGATGACGGCTCTGCTCACCGAAGGCTGGCGCAAGGTCCTCGGCCACAGCCGCTTCGACGCCCGCTCCCACTTCTTCCACAGTGGGGGCCACTCCCTGCTCGCCGCCGAGCTGGCCGCCTGGCTGGAGCCGCGTCTGGGGGAACGCCCGCCGCTGAAGGTCCTCTTCCGCAACCCGGTGCTCGCCGACCAGGCCGCAGCCCTCGCCACCACTGCCCTTTCCACGGAGTCGTGATGACCCAGTCCCCGACCGCAGCCGCCCTCACCGCCACGCGCCCCGACACCGGCCACCCCGCCGGCCCCGACACCGGCCCCGGCACCGGCCCCGACACCGCGCCGAGCATCGCCCACGGTCCCGCCGCCGAACCGAGCAGCGTGCTCGCGCGCTTCGAGGAATGGGCCCGGCGCACCCCGCAGGCCCCGGCCGTGATCGACTCCACCCGCACCTGGACGTACCAGGACCTCGACGCGGCCGCCGCGCAGGCCGCGGCCGCCCTGCGCGACCGCGTCCGGCCCGGTGACCTGGTCGGCGTCTGTCTCGACCGTTCCGCCGCGCTCGTGGTGGCCGCCGTGGCTCTCGCCCGGATCGGTGCCGTCTACCTGCCCCTCGGACCCCGCCCCGGCGAACGCCGCACCCAGGCCGTCACCGAGGACCTCGACGTCGCCTGCCTCATCGGCGACCCCAAAGTCCTGCCCGCGGACCACCGCGGCGGGGAACACATCCTGCTGCCGCTGCCCACCGACGGGGTCAACGCCCCCGCCACCGCCGTGGCGGCCTTCGCCGACGCCGTCCGCGGCATCCGGCGCGCACCCGAGAGGGCCCTGTACGCCGTCCTCACCTCCGGTTCCACCGGCCGCCCCAAGGCGGTGGCCGTGGCCGAGGCGTCGCTCTCCGTCGCCCTGGACTGGTACCGGGCCGAGACCGGCCTGGCACCGGGCGACCGCCAGTCCCTGCTCATCGGTGTCGCGTTCGACCCGCACCTGCTGGAACTGTGGGCCGGCCTGACCTCGGGAGCCGCCCTCGTCCCGGCCCCGGACGACACCCGCTGGGACTCGCACGTCCTCACCGACTGGTGGCGTGACGCCGCCCTCACCCACGCCGTGGCGGCCACCCCCACCGTCGAGCCGCTCCTGGACCGGCCCTGGCCGGACGGCCTGAAGCTGCGCCACCTCGTCGTCGGCGGCGACCGTATGCGCCGCCGCCCCGGCGCCGACGTCACCGCCACCGTCCACAACGCGTACGGCCCGGCGGAAGCCACCGTCCTCGCCACCGCCCACACCATGCGCGGCACCGACCCGGAGGCCGGTGACCAGGCCCCGCCCCCCATCGGCACCGCACTGCCAGGCGTCACCCTCGTCGTCACCGACGACGAAGGTCGCCCCGTCGCCCGCGGGCAGGAGGGCGAACTGCGCGTCGGCGGCCACTGCCTGGCGCTCGGCTACCTCGACCCCGAACTCACCGCCCGCCGGTTCACCCCGCCCCCGCGCGATCCTGCGCTGCCCGCGATAGACCGCCTCTACCGCACCGGCGACCGCGTACGGATGAACGCCGACGGCAGCCTGGACTTCCTCGGCCGCCTCGACGACCAGGTGAAGATCAGCGGAGTGCGGATCGAACCGGCCGAGGTGGAAGCCGCCTTCGAGCAGGACCCCCGCGTGCGCACCGCCGTCGTCACGGTGCTGCGCGACGGCTCCGGCCACGGCCGCCTCGTCGCCCACGTACGGCCCGCCGACGGCGGCGCCCCGGAGCCCGCCGAACTCCTCGACGGGGTCCGCTCCTGGCTCCCCGAGCAGGCCGTCCCCACCGCCGTCCGGATCGTGGACGGCTTCCCGCTCGACGCCAACGGCAAGGTGGACCGACCCGCCCTGGCCGCCCTGGCGGCCGAGGCCGCGTCCGTCCGGACGCGCCGGACGGACGCCGAGGCGGACGACCCGGCCGGAGCAGGCGCCGTCGCCGACGACGCCACCGCCACCGAGCTGCTCGTACTGACGACCGTGCGCGACCTCCTCGGCCGGCCCCGCACCGGCCTCGGCGACAACTTCACCGACGCCGGCGGCACGTCCATCATCGCCGCCCGGCTGCTGGCCACCCTCGAACGCGAGACCGGGGTGCGCCTGCGCGCCCCCGAGCTGCTGCGCAGCCCCGACCTGCGGGCCTTCGCCGCCCTCATCGACCACCGACGGACCCCGCGCCCGGAAGGAGCCTGACATGACGACGCTCGACACGACCCCGGCAGCCTCGCCCCCGGCGACCACCCTGCCGGCACTCGTCGCGCGGCACGCCCGGCTGAGCCCTGACGCCCTCGCCGTCGTGGACGGCGACACCACCCTCACCTACGGCCGTCTCCTCCAGGCCGGCCACGCCCTGGCGGGCCACCTGCGCGAACACGGGGTGGCCCGCGGCGACCGAGTGGCGCTGCTGACGGCGCGTTCCCACCGCACGGTCGTGGCGCAGCTCGGGCTCTGGCTGTCCGGAGCCGTGTGCGTACCCCTCGACCCGGCCCAGCCCCGGCCGCGCACGGAGGCGGTGATCGCCGACGCGGAGGTGACGCTCACCGTCGGCGACGCGAAGCTGCTGGACGCCGCCGCCTTCCCCGGCCCCGTCCTGGCCCTCCCCGAGGAGCCGCTCACGAGCGGCCGACCGGTCGACGGGTCCGATCCGGACAGCCCGGCGTTCATCATGTTCACCTCCGGCTCGACGGGCCGCCCCAAGGGCGTCCTCGTGCCGCACCGGGCCGTCGCCGAGCTGGTCACCGCGCCCGACTACGTCACGCTCACCGGCCGCGACCGCGTCCTGTTCCACTCGCCCATGACCTTCGACGCCTCCACGTTCGAGGTCTGGGTCGCGCTCGCCAACGGCGCCGCGGTCGTCGTCTGCACCGAGCAGCGGCCCTCCCTGGAGGACCTCGCCCGGCACGTCGAACGGCACGGCGTCACCGTGGCGTTCTTCACCACGGCCCTCTTCCACCAGCTCGCCGCGCGCCGCTCCCGGGTCTTCGGCCAGCTCCGCTCCGTCGTCGTGGGCGGTGAGGCGATGGCCGCCGCGCAGGCCCGCGAAGTACTCACCGCATTCCCCTGGCTGGAGCTCGTCAACGGCTACGGACCGACCGAGACGACCACCTTCGCGACCGCCCACCGGGTCACCCCGCAGGACTGCGAGGCACAGATACCGATCGGCAAGCCCATCTGCGGGGCCACGGCGCACGTCCTGGACGCCTTCGGCCACCCGGTGGCCGAAGGCGAACGGGGCGAACTGTGGATCGGCGGCAGCAGGCTCGCCCACGGGTACACCGGCCTGCCCGAGCTCACCGCGGAGCGGTTCGTCGAGCATGCCTCAGCCGGAGGCCGCCTCTACCGCACGGGCGACATCGCCTCCCTCCGCCCCGACGGCGTCCTCCAGTTCCACGGCCGCAACGACGACCAGGTGAAGGTCCGCGGCTTCCGCATCGAACCCGCCGAGGTCGAACACGCCCTCCGCGAGCAGCCGGACGTGGACGACGCCGCCGTCACCGTCGACGGCGCCGGCACCCCCGAGGCGCGCCTCGTCGCGTTCGTCGTCGCCGCGCCCGGCCCCGTGCCCGCCGGCGCGGCGCTGCGGGAGCGGCTCACCGCGGTCCTGCCCGCCCACCTCGTCCCCGACGCGGTCACCGTGCTGGAGAGGCTGCCCCTCACCCCGGCCGGGAAGGTCGACCGGCGCGCCCTGACCGCACGCGCGCACACCGCCGAGACCGGCCCCGCCGACGGGTCGGCGGCACGGCTGACCCCGCTGGAGCAGGCCGTCGCCGAGGTGTGGGGCCAAGCCCTGGGCATCGAGGTCACCAGCGCCGATGCCGAGTTCCTGCTCCTCGGCGGCCATTCCCTGCTCGCCCTCGTCGTCACCGAGGACCTGCGCGAGGAACTCGGCGTGGAGATCTCCCTCGCCGACTTCTTCGCCGCGCCCACCGTCGCCGCACAGGCCGCGCTGGTCGAGCGCGCCCTGCTGACCTCCCATCAAGACCTCCACCCCGAGACCCCGGAGCACAGCGATGCCCACTGACGCCGACTCCGCGGCCCGCGACCGGCAGCAGCTCCAGCGGGAACTGCTGCGCCGGGCCCGCGCCGGAACGGCCAGGCGCACGGCGGCCGAGCCCGCCGACTCCGCCGGCACCACCGCCGCGGCCACGGTCGCGGGCCGGGACGGACACGCCCCGCAGGCGGGCCGTGTCCCCCTCTCCCGCGCCCAGCGCCGCATGTGGCTGATGGAGCGGCTCGGCGGCGCGGGCGACTCGTACCACGTACCGTTCGCCACCCGTGTGCGCGGTCCGTTCGACGTGGCCGCGTTCGCCACCGCGCTCACCACGCTGGTGGCCCGGCACGCCATCCTCCGCACCCGCTACGCGGAGCAGGAGGGCGAGCCCTGCCAGGAGGTGCTCCCGACGCCCCCCACGGTTCCCGTCCACGTCGTCGACACCGGCGAGGAGCAGGCCCCGACGCTGCTGCGGCGCGAGGCGGCCCGGCCGTTCGACCTGGCCGCCGGCGACGCCGTACACGCACTCGTGCTGCGCCACGGCCCGCAGGACCACACCGTGCTGCTGACGTTCCATCACATCGCGATGGACGGCGCCTCACTGGACATCGTGGCGGCCGAACTCGCGGTCCTCTACACGGCGGCCACCGGCGGAATCCACCCGCAGCCGCTCACGGCGGCACCGCAGTACGCCGACCACGCGCGCCGCGAACACGAGGACCTGGCCGGCTACGAGGCCGAACTGAAGCACTGGGCCGACCTGCTGGCCGACGCCGCCCCGCCGCGCCTTCCCCGGCCGGCGGTGGCGGAGCCGCCCGCGGTCGTGCGTCCCGCAGCCGTGCGCAGGGTGCCCCTGGAACCCACCGTGCCCGAGGCTCTGCGGGCACTGGGCGCACAGCGGCAGGCCACGCTCTTCGCGGTGTCCCTCACCGCGGCCTTCGCCGCGCTGCACCGCCTCACCGGCGACGACGACCTCGTCATCGGCGTGGCGGGCACCCACCGCAGCGGCACCGCCATGCGCGGCCTCGTCGGCCTGTGCGTCAACACCCTGCCCGTACGGGTGGACGTCTCCGGCGCCCCGTCCTTCACCCAACTGCTGCAACGCGTCAACGACGCGCTCCTCAAAGCCCAGCGCCACCGGCACATCCCCTTCGACCTCGTCCTCGAGCGCCTCGGCGCCGGCGCGCGCGGCGCCGACGGCACCGCGCTGATCCGCGTCACCTCCGACGTGCTCGGGGAGCCGACGGTCCTCCGGCTGCCCGGCACCTCGGCCGAGTACGTCGACGTACCCTCCGACGGCGCCAAGTTCAGCCTGTCGTACGGGCTCGGCCTGGGCGACCCCGATCGGCCCGAGGCGCTCGTCCAGTACGACGCGAACACGCTGGACGACACGGTGGCGGAGGCGGCGGTACGGGACTTCGCGGCCCTCCTCCACGCGGTGGCGGCGGATCCGGAACTCGCCCTCGGCGGGCTGCCCCTCCCCGCCCCGGAACAGGGCGCCGCCACGCCGGACGGCACGGAAGGCACCGCCGAGCCTGTCGGCGACGGCGACGGCGGCGGGGACGGCGGCGACGGCGGCGGCGATCCGGACGACGGTGCCCCGGCCGGCTCCGCCCAGGAAGGCGATCCCCACCCTGCTGCTCGGGCCCTGCGCGCCCACCCGGAGGTCGCCGACGCCGTGGTGGTCCAGCCCGCACAAGGGCCGCCCGTGGCCTACGCCGTCCTCCACGACAGCGCCGGCCCGTCCGGAAACGAACTCCTCGGCCTGCTACGGCGCTCGCTCGCCCCCGAGGCCGTCCCCGCGGCTGTCACGCCCCTCGACGCGCTACCGCGCACGGCCGACGGCGCGCTCGACCCGGACCGGCTTCCCGGGGCGCCCGTGCCGAGCGCCACCGCCTCCCCCCGGGCCGAGGCGGTGACCGGGACCTTCACCGCCGTGCTCGGGGTCCGGCCGTCGCCGAACGACGACTTCTTCTCCCTGGGCGGCCACTCCCTCAAGGCCGTCCAGCTCGCCGAACGGCTGCGTACGGACCTCGGGCTGCCGCTCACGGGCCTCGACGTACTCCAGGCCCGTACACCCCGGGCGCTGACGGCGCTCCTCGACGAACGGGCGGCACGGCAGAGCGCCGCGAGGACCGCGAGCAGGCCGGCCCCCCGCTCCCGGGACATCCGCCCGGGCACGGTGCTGGTCACCGGCGCGACCGGCGGCGTGGGAGCCTACGTCGTTCGCGAACTCGCCGCCCTGGGCCGCCCCGTGCTGGCACTGACCCGGCCCGAGTCCGCCCACCTGATCGCCACGGAGGGCGTCGACGTCATCGAGGGCGACCTCTGCGACCTCGCAGGACTACAGGACGCCGTCGCTCAGGCGGACGCGGTCGTCCACGCCGCCTGCACCTTCACCCGGCACGACGTGGACCTGGCGGCGATGGAGGCGATGGTCGACGCCTGGCGGCGTGGCCCCTTCGTCTTCGTCAGCAGCGTCGACGCCTACGGCCACCCCGGCACGGACCGGGTCGCCGAGGAGGCGCCGCCCCACGAGCCGGTCAGCCCGTACGGCAAGGCCAAGCTCGACTGCGAGGCCATGGTCCTGCGCGCTGCGGGCAGCGGTGGCCGCGGGGGAGCGAGCGCCGTGCGCTCGCCGATCGTCTGGGGGGCGCACGACCGGCTGCGCGAACAGCTGCGCTGGGGCGCCATCGGCACGCTCTACCAGGCAGCCGCCCAGAGCCTGCCCATCGAACTGCCCCGCCCCGGCACCGGCGGACACGACTGGTACGGCGCGGCCTGGGTGCACGCGGCCGCCCTGGCCCGCGCGGTGACCGAATGCCTGGAGCGGCCGGTGCACGGAGTCGCCAACGCGTGCAGCGGCCACGTCTCGTGGCACGACCTCGCCCAGGACCTCACGGAACTGCTCGGCACCCGGCCGGCCATCCACGAGACCGGGACCGTCCCCCGGGACCTGGACCACCGCTGGCACTACGACAGCGCCCGCCTGGCCCGCCCCCTCCGCCCCAGGCCCGGCGAGGACCGCCGGACGGTGCTGGCGGAGATGATCGCCCCCATGGCCGACGCCACCGCCTGACACACCCGCCGCGCCCTGAGCCCCGCAGGAGGCTCCGGGCGCGGCCGTCACTTCCCGGCGGATTCGAGTCCGGGTTGGCAGCACTCGCGAGGAGAGGCCCGGTCAGGACAGGATCTCGACATACCCGTCGGTGCCGTGCACGCGGATCCGCTGTCCGTCCCGGATCGTCCGGGTCGCCCGCTCCACGCCGACGACCGCCGGCAGGCCGTACTCACGGGCGATCACCGCGCCATGGGTCATCAGACCGCCCACCTCCGTCACCAGACCCGCGACCGAGACGAACAGCGGTGACCAGCTGGGGTCGGTGAAGGCCGTCACCAGGATGTCGCCCGCTTCGAGGTCGGCGTCCGACATGTCCAGGACCACGCGTGCCCTTCCCTCGACGGTCCCGGCGGACACCGGTACACCCACCAGGGCGCCGGCCGGCACGTCGTCGCGCCGGTACGCCCCGGTGAGGGCCTCGCCGTCCGAGGTGAGCACGCGGGGCGGCGTGAGCGCGTGGTACGCGGTGAAGGCCTCCCGGCGCCGCCGGATCAGCTCCGGGTCCTCCAGCCGCTGCGCGCGCACGACATCGTGCAGTTCCTGGAAGGTGAGGTAGAAGACGTCCTCCGCCTCGGCGACCACGCCCGCGCGCACGAGGCGGCCCGCCTCCTCCAGCAGAGCCCGCTTGTAGACGAAGTAGCGGCTGATGATGTCGTACTTCGGATACTCGCGGTACCCGATGAAGGTCCGGACCCGGTCGATCATCCGCTTGGCCTCGTCGGCCTTGCGGTTCCCGTCCGGCAGGTCCCGCAGGCGGGACAGTACCTCCTGTTCCTTCCGCCGGGCCTTCTGCGCGCCCTGCTCGAAGCGCCGCCGGGCGGCGCCCGGTTCGAAGTTCCGCACGTTGTCGAGGAGCACGGGCAGCAGCATGGCGGGCCGCTCGCCCCAGCGCGGCCTCGTGATGTCGATCTCGCCGACGCAGCGCATGCCGTACCGGTCGAGGTAGTCCCCGATCGCGTCGCGCGCCTCGGTGCCGCCCGGAAGCTTCGCCAGTTCGTCCAGGAAGTTGTCGTCCTCGACGTCCAGCAGGAATGCCACCACCTCCGCGTGGGGGCGGATCACGTCCGCGACGTCCAGCAGCGCCAGGCCCATCTCCGAGGTGATGTTGTGGGGGGCGGACAGCGTCAGCGTGTCGGCGGCGTTCTTCTCGCCCAGCCACTCCTGCAGCTTGTCGCCCAGCCAAGCCGTGGCGTCCATCCCCGCCATGACCGCCTGCATGCTCAGCCGATCACCGAGGACCCGCTTGTGCTCCTCGAAGGCCTCCGACAGGAAGTCGAAGAGCGCCGGCCCGGTCTTCGTCCGGATGTCCCGCTCCAGCGCTGCGACCGACTCCCGGCTGCGCTCGATCAGCTCGGCGACGATGCCCGGATCGGTCTCGATCGGGGCGGGCGCCCCACCGCCGTCCGGTGGTACGACGGGACCGGGGTCCGGTAGCGACGGGACGAAGCCGTCCCGCCCGATGACCGTCTCCAGGGCGTCCCTCACCAGCGGGTCGGCCTTCCCGAGGGCGTCCAGGAGAGCGGCGCGGCTGGCGGGCGAGGCCAGGCGCCGGGTGACATCGACGAACAGCCTTCCGCCGGCCTCGTGCATCGGCACCATGGCGGTCAGCTGCCACATCGAGTACCCCAGCGGCCTCATGGGGTCGGTCATCATCTGCCCGTGGCCGACGGAGACGTAGACGTGGTTGTCCCGGTCGCCGGTGTCGGGAATCGGGAAGAGCGTCGTGATCGGCCTGCTCTGAACGATCTGGAAGCCGCCGTCGACCAGACACCACTCGATGTCCTGCGGGCGGCCGAAGTGCGCTTCGATGCGCCGTCCGAGCCGGACGAGTTCCACGGCCTGCGCATCCGTCAGCGCGGGCTGCTCCTGCCGCTCCGGCTCGACCGCCACCTCACGCGTACCGCCGTCCGGCAGGGCGTGTACGGCACGCTGCTTGGCGGAGATCGCCCTGTCGACGACCTCCCCGTTCCGTACCGTGAACACGTCCGGGTTCACCAGGCCGGAGACCAGGGCCTCGCCGAGGCCGAAGCCGGCGTCCACGGTGGCGGTCCTGCGGTCGCCCGTGACCGGGTGGGCCGTGAACAGGATGCCGGACGCCTGCGAGAAGGCCATCCGCTGCACGACCACGGCCATGTGGACCGTGTGGTGGTCGATGCCGTTCCTCCTGCGGTACGTGACGGCCCGTTCGGTGAACAGCGAGGCCCAGCACCGGCCTACGTGCCGCAGGATCGCCTCGCGACCCACGACGTTGAGGTACGTGTCCTGCTGGCCGGCGAAGGAGGCCGTCGGCAGGTCCTCCGCCGTCGCGCTGGACCGCACGGCGTAGGCGGCCTGCTCGCCGTGCCGGGCGAGCGCGCCGGTGATCGCGGCCGCGAGATCGTCCGGTACGGCGATCGCCTCGACGATCCGGCGGACCTGTGCACTGAGGGTGCGGACCGCCTCCCGGTCGTCCGGGTCCACCCGGGACAACCGGCGGAGCAGGGCGTCGAGCGACGGGGCCCCCGACACGACCCGCCGGAAGGCCTCCGTGGTCACGCAGAAGCCGGGCGGCACCCGGACTCCCTCGATGCGCGACAGTCCGCCCAGGTGCGCTCCCTTGCCGCCGACGACCGAGACCTGTGTCTCGTCGACTTCCTGAAGGTCCCACACATACCGTTCGTGCGCTGCGCCCCCTTCGACACGCACGTCCTCATCCCGCTCATCCCGCCGATTCCGCTCATCCCGCACTTCATGTCCCCGTTTCCGCAGGTCGTGGCTTCGATCGGTGATTCTGCGCCATGGCCCGGGCCTTGCGGCAAGCCCCCCGGCGCGCTATAAATTGACAGTGGCGAGGAGAGCGTTCTCCTCGCCTTCGTCGTTTCCGGCCCAGGTTCGAGCGACCCGGGGCGCGCGCGGACGAGACGGCCGCAGGGGGAACTCGCCCACCTGGGGGAGCGTCGTGAGTGGGCCGGCGGCCATGCCGCCCAGCCCCCGCCCTCCACCGCTTCCTGGTTCTCAGGGCCCGCCTGCACGGCGCCCTGTCACCGTAACTCGCCGACCCTTTCGCCGGCATGGGCTTCGGCCCCACCCCGCTCTTCGCCGCGGACCTCGACGGCCTCTGCGACGGCCGGTCGCCGCGCGCCGCCGCCCGCGCCCAGAACTGATTCTCGTACCATCGCCCTCTCGGGCGAACGCCGAGGACTATTCACCCGGCATAGGTGAAGGGGTGTGTTTCGGCCGAGTTGAACCGGATCGAATCTGCCGTGGATGAACGGGAATGCAAGATTCCTGCTATTGAATGATCATATCTCAGATGTGTTCAGCATCATGCGCCCCACGGGTTCGTTGGCCTTTCCGGCGTCACGCGGCCGAAGAGAGTCCCCCTGGAACAAAAGTAGGCGGCATTGCGCCCTTACGCCCGCCTGCCGGATATTTCCATCCTTTTTTCTGCCATTTCTGCAAGATCTCTCTCTAACCTCTTGATTGCGCCGGAGGAGCGACCGCCGGTGAAACCTATCCCCTCGGAGGAAAAGATGAAGGGATCCATGCGCGCCCGTATCGCGAGCATCGCCGTTGGCGCTCTCGCCCTCGGCGGCTTCGCCGTCGTCTCGGCCCCGCCCGCCCAGGCCGCGCCGAGCGACTGCACCACCTACCTCGCCGCCTTCGGCTTCTCCAGCACCGACATCAACCTCGCCTGCACGATCGGCGGCTCCGGCCTGCCGGCCGACTCGGCCCTGTGTCGCCTGCTCCTCACGAGCGTCTCGGCGGTTCCGCCGGCGCTGGCGCAGACGGCGTGCTCGCTCGCCAAGGTGTGACCCGTGACTGACGGCCAGCCCGTCAGTCACAAACCCGGCGCTCCGGGAAGACGCCCGAAACGTCTTCCCGGAGCGTCTTTCGATGCTCCCCCTCGGGGGTCGTGTACGCAACCTTCCTGCGGCCGCGTCTGACACCGCGTTACGGTTGCCGGTTGCCGTGGCTGAGCGGGTGTCAGGTCGGCCGCGCGCCCGGAGACGGCTGTGGGCCCGAGCTGCCTGCCCGCGTAACTCTGGCTTCGCCGTCCCGACCTCATCACCGAAAGGACCGCTTCCTGTCGGTCGGAGGCCGTCGACGCGGGCCCCAGGGGTCCGGACGGGCGGCGGTCGGGCCGCCGGCCGGTGTCGCATCCGAGCCCGGGCGATACGCGGAACACAGTGGAGGGGCGGCACGCGCCGCACCGACACGGGAGAGAGGTGGTCGTATGTCCGCACCCCTGGACGCGACGGACGTACTGGTCGTCGGGGCCGGTGTCGCCGGGCTGGCGTGCGCCCGGGACCTGCTGGCGGCCGGCATGGGCGTACGGGTGGTGGAGGCGGGCGACGCGGTCGGCGGCCGGATGCGTTCGGACCGGATCGGCGGCTTCTTGGTGGACCGAGGGTTCCAGGTGTTCAACACCGCCTACCCCCAGCTCCGGCGCAGGCTCGACCTGAAGGAACTCCGACTGCGGCCCTTCACACCCGGCTTCCTCGTCCACACTCCGACCGGCCGGCTCAGCTTCAGCGATCCCACCCGGCGGCCGCGCGCGCTTCCCGGACTGCTCTCGGGCCGCCTCGCCGGCCCGCGTGACCTGGCCGCCCTGGGCCTGCTGTCCGCCCGTGACATGCTGCTGCCGCCAGGCCGGCTCAAACGGCGTCCGGACACCACCGCCCGCACCGCGTTCGCCGACGCGGGGATCTCCGAAGCGTTCGTCGAGAGGTTCTTCCGCCCCTTCGTTTCAGGGGTTTTCCTGGAGGACGAACTGGAGACCTCGGCCCGGGTGTTCCACCTGGTCTGGCGGAGCATGCTGCGCGGCACCATCTGCCTGCCGACCGAGGGCATCGCGGCGGTCCCGCAGGCCCTCGCGGCTGCTCTGCCACGGGACACCGTACGCCTGGAGACCGCCGTTGCAGCGCTCACGGGCGACGGTGCGCTGACCGCCGGGGGACAGGAGATCCCCGCGCGCGCCGTCGTGGTCGCCACCGGTCCCGGGGCCGTCCCCACGCTGCTTCCGGAGGTCGCCCTGCCCGCCTACCGGATCGTGACGACGTACTACCACGTCGCTCCGCGGTCCCCCCTCGGCGAGCCGACGCTGCTCGTGGACACCCGCCGCCGCTTCCTCAACACCTGTGTCCTCAGCGACGTCGTGTCCTCCTACGCCCCGCCCGGCCACGCCCTCGTCGCCACGTCCGTCCTCGGCCGGGACGGGCAGGGCCGCGAACGCGGACTGCGGGCCGCTCTCGGCGAGGCGTACGGAACCGATACGGACGACTGGGACCTCCTCACCGTCCGCACCATCGAGGACGCGCTGCCCGCCATGGCCCCGCCGCACCCGCTCACCCGCACCACGCGCGTGGCGCCGGGCCGGTACGTCTGCGGGGACCACCGCGCCACCGGTTCCGTCCAGGGCGCGCTGGCCTCCGGCGCGCGGGCCGCTCGTGAAGTGCTGACCGACCTGCGGCGCTGAGGGGCGGGACGGGGTCAGGCGATGCAGGTGATGGAGAAGGGGACCGGGTTGGAGAGGGCGCGGGTGGGACTCTGGAGTTCCACGGCCATCCCCGTGGTCAGGGTGCCCGTCTTCGCGTAGGTCGCCAGGCGTATGGTGTCGCGTCCGGTGGGGTTGGCCTTGTCCCCGATCGACATGGTGCGCCACTGGGGATCCACCACCGAGCCGTCGCCGGACACCCAGCGGTAGGAGATCAGCGTCGGCGCGGGCGCGGTGAACGTCGCGGTGAACGCCGGGGCCCGGCCGTCGGGGGTCGGGCAACTGCCGCTGTAGGTCGTGTTCGTGCCCGTCACCGACACCCGCACGCCCGAACCGGACGCGGTGCCCCCGCCGTCGCCGTCGCGGGTGAGGGCGTAGGCGAGCCCGCCGGCGATCAACAGGCAGGCGGCCGCGCCGGCGGCGACGAAGGCAGCCGTCCGGCGCCGGCGGGGCGGGCCCGAAACCACCAGGGGCTCGGCAGGGGGGTCGGGCAAGGGTTCCGCCGCCATGGTGGCGGCCGGCTCCTCGGGGAGGCGGGTCACGGCCGCCGCCGTCGTCACAGAGGCGGTCGTGGTGGCATCCGGCCCGTGCGCGATGTCCCTCAGGGCCTGGGCGACTTCGGCGGCGGGCGTCCGCTCGGCCGGCTCCTTGCGGAGCAGCCCGGCGATGACGGGGGTGAGCGGGCCGGCCCGGTTCGGCGCAGGAGGTTCTTCGTCCACCACGGCCCGCAGGGTGCTCAGCGCGGTGTCCTGCCGGAACGGGGAGGTCCCCTCCACGGCCGCGTACAGCATCACGCCGAGGGACCACAGGTCGGACTCGGGCCCCGAGGGGCGGCCCAGCGCCCGCTCCGGCGGCAGGTACTCGGGGGAGCCGACCACCTCGCCGGTCATGGTCAGGGCGGTGCTGCCCTCGACCATCGCGATGCCGAAGTCGCTGAGCACCACCCGCCCGTCCTCGGCGAGCAGCACGTTCGCGGGCTTCACGTCCCGGTGCTCCACCCCAGCGGCGTGCGCGGCGCGCAGCGCGCCCAGTACCTCCGCGCCGATGTGCGCGGCGTGTCGCGGGGTGAGCGGTCCCTGGGCCCGCAGCAGATCGGCCAGCGACTGTCCGCGGATCAGTTCCATCACGATCCAGGGCCGGTCGTCCTCCATGACCACGTCGTGCACCGTCACCACGTTGCGGTCGGGTATTCGGGCGGCCGCCCACGCCTCACGCTCCAGCCGGCTGTACATCCGCGCGATGTCACCGGACCCCAGGCCGGCCGGGGCCCGTACCTCCTTGACGGCGACCTCCCGGTGCAGGGTCTCGTCGTGGGCCCGCCACACGGTGCCCATGCCGCCCTCTCCGAGCCGGGACAGCAGGCGGTAGCGGTTGGCGATCAGCACGCCGCCACCCGCCGTACCCGCTGTCGTCACCGCAGTGTTGGCGGTACCTGTGCTGGTCACCGCCGTGGTGGCCGCGAGCGCGGTCTCCGTCAGGGTCTCGGATTCTTCGTTGTGCATGGGGGCGGGTCTCCCTCGTATCGCCGGCCGACGCGAACATCACGTACGGACCCGGCTCCCGGTTCAGCGGTACTCGGAAGTTTCTCGAAATTGGTTGAACCGAAGACCTTCTCTGTGGCGTGTTGTCGTCGTACGAGGATTCAGCGGCATCGTTTTCAAGGGGTGTGCAGTGGCATCGGTCATCGTTGGGTGCACGGGTCCGTTCACCGGGCAGAGCGTGGTCCTGGGCGGCGGGCCCCTCAGCTTCGGGCGCAAGAGCGACAACAGCGTCGTGATCGTCAGCCCCAGCGCCTCCCGGCTGCACGCCGAAATCCTCACGGAGGACGCCGGGTTCGTGCTGTACGACCGGGACAGCCGCAACGGCACGTTCGTCAACGACCAGCGCATCACCCGGCACGTACTGCGTCCGAGCGACTGCATACGGATCGGTGACGAAACGTTCCTCTATGAAGCGCAGGACTCCATGGAGACGGTCATGGACCTCTCCCTCATGGACTTGCCCCGAGCGGGCGCCGCCGACCCCGGGACCCTGCGGGTCACCGTCACCGGCGGCGGCCCCGTGGGCCTGGCCTTCGCCCTCGCGCTCGACGAGATGCTGCCCGGCCGGAGCGCCATCACCGTCTACGACGGGCGCTGGACCAGGAAGGGCACCGCGGTCGTCTGGAAGGACGAGACCCAGGGCAACTTCCGCCGCCAGCAGGTCGTGACCGTCCAGAGCCGGCAGTACCTCGCCCTCTCCGAGGAGGTCCGCGGCGCGCTGTTCGACGACGCGGGCGCCTACAGCGAGATGTGGCCCGTCGGTCCGGACTCCGTCGACGGCCACCCGCCCCGCAACATCAGGATCGCCCACATCGAGGACCGGCTCCTGGAACTGGCGAACCGGAGGCCGGCGATCCGGCTCGTCGCCAAGCGCTTCGACGTGACGGAGCAGCAGAACCGGATCACCCAGGAACACGTCCTGGTCGTCGGCGAAGGCGGCCGCTCCCGCACCCGCGAGCACTACGCCGACCGCTTCGGCGCGGCCGACGCCTCGATCTACTCCCTCGACGGCGAGCACCTTCAGGACATCGTGCTGGGACTGCGGGTCAAGTCGAAACTGCCGGACCCGATGAGCGTGCTGCTGACGGTGTCGCAGAACCGCTTCCTCCTCAACTCCCTGCGGGGCGAAGGCTTCCTGAACATGCGGCTCACCAGGGAGGAGGCCAGGAACGTCATCGGCATCGACCCGGTCCGCCACGTCTTCGAGGAGTGCATCGCGTCCCGCCCCTGCCTGATGAGCCGGCAGGAGGAGGACAACGAGTTCCGCTGTCCCACCCACGGCACGCTCTTCCTGCCCGCCCTCCTGCGCGGCTCCCCGCTGTGGAAGGAGATCCGGCAGGGCCTCGCCCTGTTCGGCGTGGCCGAGGACGACCTGACGGCGATCACCTCGTTCCGGCTCGACATGGTGCAGCGCCCCCGTTTCACCGCGCAGCTGCACCGGCCCACCGCGACCGCCCCCGGCACCTACGGCTTCCTGCTGGGCGACGCGGCCAACGCCATCCACTTCTGGCCGGGCCGCGGCCTCAACAGCGGCCTCGCATCGGCCACTTCGCTGGCGCGTTCACTCAGCCGGGCCTGGCAGGGCAGACCCCTGCGGGATGCCGACTTCATCCGGCACGAGGCCGCCATGTCCATGCTCCAGTACCGGCACAAGAGCCGGGCCTGGAACGCCATGGTCACCACGGACGAACACGGCGTCACCCGCGCCATCAAGGACATCATCGCGCGCAGCGCGGAAGCCGGTGGCGCCGCCGATGCCGCCGGTTCCGACGCCCCGGGCGGGAGCGACCTGGACGTGCTGCTCGACCGGATGGCCGGGATCCGCGACCGGCTGGCGTCCCGGCTTCCGGGCCTGCCCACGGACGGGGAACTCCGCGCCCACCTCGCCCCGATCGCCCCCGCCACCCTGCGCACCCTGCGGGAGAGCGGCGCCTGGGACACCCTGATCGTCGGGGGAGAGGAGGCGGACATCGACCTCTTCTACCAGTCGGACTCCCCGGTCTACGTTCCCCGCCCGGCCGACCCCCGCAGCCTCCTGGAGCCGCTGGCCTGAGGGCGGTCCCGTAAGCACCGGCGGGCGCACGGCGACAGCTACGGCGCCTCGCTGCCTTGTCGGAACGCCCGGAAGCACCCGGTACGAGGTCGCTCCTCCGCCTTGCGGGGCACCGCATCCGACGCCGCGCTGACCTGCCGGGATTGCGGGACAGCCCTCGGCCTTCCGAGACTTGGGCCCTGCTGCGGACGTGCAGGCTCGGTCCACGGCGCGGACGGGGCGGTCGAAGGCCGGGGCGGCTGTGTCGGATGAGGGGCGGGCCGCACCGGAAGGGCGGTGCGGCGTCGTTCCGGGCCGCGGGCGTCGCTCTGCGGTGCCGAATCATCCCCCGGCCGCGCGAGTGGGGCGTCCCGCAAGGGTGTCACTGCCGAGCTGGGCTCACTGCCGGGGCCGGGGCCGGTGGCGGGCCTGTTCGGTCCAGTACCGGATCGCCGGTGGGCAGACCGGGCGGCGCCCGGGCGGTTGGACCGCGGTCGCCCACGTCACGACGCCGCCGGCCGGTCGGTGCACCATCGGCCCGGCCGGGGGGAGGCGCACGGCCGAGGGCGCGCACGGCCGGGTACGGCCGCGGCCCGGCTCCGGCCGCCGGGGCCTCGGCCGTACGCCGAACGGCAGGGCCCGCGCCGGAGCGCGAGGGAGTGTGCGCGTGCTCCCGTACGCCCGGCGCGCACCACCGCAGGGCCGCGGAATCGGGCAGTGGGTCCCAGGGTCAGAGGGCAGAGGCGGCCATGCCGATTGTCACTCTATTCCCGCCTTCGGATGGCTCGGGTAGGTCTGTGGATCTTGGCGTGCTTATGCTTCACCCGTTATGACGGAAAGTCACACCTCCCGCACGTCATGTGAATCTGCCGACGTGGTCGTCCTCGGTGCAGGCCCCGCCGGGCTCGTCGTCGGGGTCCTGCTGCAGGCCGCCGGAATCGACTGCGTCATCCTGGAGCGCGCCTCCCGCACCCATGTGCAGACCCGGGCCCGCGCCGGGTTCCTCGCTCCGAACACCGTGCGGATCCTCGAACGCCACGGGCTCGCCGACGGTCTGCACCGCAACGGCCGCCGCCACGGCACGTGCGAGTTCCGCACGGAGGACGGCCGGTTCCGCCTCGACTACGGAGCACTCGGCCAGGGCGGCCTGCACCACGTCTACCCGCAGCAGCACCTGGTCACGGACCTCCTGACCCGCTACCTCGACATCGGCGGACGCATCCGCTTCCGCACCGAGGGCCTCGCCGTGCGCGACGCCGACAGCGCCCGTCCGTCCGTCACGACCCGCGAGCCCGACGGCCGGCCCACCCGGTGGACCGCCCGGTACGTCGCCGGCTGCGACGGCCGGCACGGAGCGGCCCGCCGCTCACTGCCGCCGGGCGCCGTACGCCACCACCATCACGACCACGGCGTGACCTGGCTCGGCCTGCTCGCCGCAACCCCGCCGAGCCTTGACGCCGTCGGATACGCCATCCACGCCCGCGGCTTCGCGGGACACATGGCCCGCAGCGCGGAGGTCACCCGCTACTACCTCCAGTGGCAGCGCGGCACGCCCGCCGACGCCTGGCCCGAGCAACGCGTCTGGGACGAGCTCGACGTCCGCATGCGCGCCGCGGACCACGGCCCGCTGCGACGCGGCGGACTCCTGGAGCGCGGGGTCTTCGACCTGACCTGCGACGTCGTCGAACCGCTGCGCCACGGCTCGCTCTTCCTTGCGGGCGACGCGGCGAGCCTGCTCGCTCCGGCCGCCGCGAAGGGCGCCAACCTGGCCGTCCTGGAGGCCGAGATCCTGGCGGGAGCCCTCGTCGATGCCCTCGCCCGAGGGGACACCGCGGGGCTCGACGCGTACTCGGACCGCTGCCTGGCACACATCTGGCGGGCCCAGGAGTTCACCGGGTGGATGACCCGCCTCCTGCACGCGGTGCCCGAGCAGGACCAAGGCACCGGTGGCGGATCGTTCTTCCACGCCGCCCTGCAGCGTTCCCGGCTCGACTCGCTGCGCACCTCACGCATCCACCAGGACTGGTTCGCCGAGAACTACGTCGGCGTGTGACGCACCGCGGCGCACCGATCCCTCAACACCGCCGGACGCGCCGCCCGCCACCGGCTTCACCCCGACCCGCCACCGGCTTCACCCCGCCCCGCCCAGCCCAGCCCCGTACCGGCCCGAGGACACCCCCACGATGACGACGACCCTCCCCGACAAAACGTTGCTTCTGGACGACATCGCCTGCCTGCGCGAGGCCGCCCGGTTCGTCCGCGAGCACGACAGCGCCGCGCTGCTCCCTCTCCTCCTGCCCGGCCTCGAAGGCCCGGATCTGCAGGCGCTGGCCGGGCACTGCCGCTTCGCCCACGCGGGGTTGCTGCTCTTTCCGCCGGACGCGGACAGCCTCCGGGCCCAACTCGCCGCCTGCGGCCTGGACGTCGACACCCCCTCGCACCCCAGCGTGGTGGTCCGCGAACGCCTCGCCCGGCGCCACGGACGCGACCCGGCAGAACTCGACGTCCGGATCCTGCGCCCCCGGGTGTACGGCTCAGCCGGGCAACGGCGCGCGGTCGAGGTGTTCGCCCTGACCGTGCCCCCGCACTCCTGCCTGGAACCGATCGCCGCCTACGAACGCGCCCGCCGGCACGAGGCCCACCTCGCCTTCGAGATCGAGCGCCCGGAGCCACTGGCGCTGCGTGGCCTGTGCGCCATCCTGGTCCGCCACGGCGCGCGGCCCGACGGCGGCGGCTACAACCCGCACGAGGACGGCACTGTCCTGTACTTCACCCTTCCCACCGCCGCCGCCTGCGACTACGGGCGGCTGGAACTGTACGCACGGGGCGACCACCGCGACACCCTCGCCACCCATCTGGACCACCCCGGCCGGTGCGACCGCCCCCTCCATGACGCGCGACAGCCGGCCGAAACACTCCTCCACCTCCTCACCGGTGCGTGGACCACACAAGCTCTCGCCGCCTTCGCCCGGCTGGGCCTGCCCGACGCCATGGACACGCGTACCGCGCAGCACGCCGAGGACCTCGCCCGGCCGACCGGCACCCATCCCCGGAGCCTCGCCACGCTCCTGCGCTACCTGGTCATGCTCGGAGCCGTCGCCGAGGAGCAGGAAGGATTCCGCCTGACGCAGCTCGGCGCCCTGCTGCGTACGGACACGCCCGGGTCGATGCGGCCGCTGGCCCTGATGTACGGCGGCCCCTTCTACCGTTCCTTCGGCGCGCTCGACCACGCCGTGCGGACCGGAGAGCCGGCCTTCGACCGGATCCACGGCGAGAACCACTTCGACCACTTCGCCCGCGACCCTGAACTCGCCTCCCTCTTCGACCAGTCCATGGCCGCGAGCTCACGGATGTTCCAGCCCCTGCCCACTCATCCGGTCATCACCGCCGCCGCCCAGAAGCCCGGGCCCGCACCCGCGACCGTCGTCGACGTCGCCGGGGGCAACGGAGAACTCCTCGGCCGGATCCTCACCGCACACCCGCGCCTGCGCGGCGTCCTGCTCGAACGCCCGCACGCCATCGAGGCCGCCCGGCGCCGCCTCGACGCCGCGGGCTGCGGGGCGCGCTGCGCGTACCGCACGGGGGACTTCGCCGACGTGCCGCCCGGCGGCGACGTCTACGTCCTCTCCCGCGTCCTGCACGACTGGGACGACGACCGCTGCCGCGAGATCCTGCACCACTGCGCCCGGGCGATGCCCGCCCACGCGGACCTGCTCGTCGTGGAACGCCTCCTGCCCGTCGACGGCTCCCCCTCGCTGGCCACCGCCTGGGACCTGCACATGCTGTGCAACGTGGGGGGCCGCGAACGCAGCGCCGACCACTACGCGCGCCTGTTCGCCGACGCGGGCCTCGAGCTCGTCGGCCACCGCCCCCTGCCGCTGGACGCGCACGTGCTGCACGGCCGCGGAGCAGCGGCAGCGCAGGCCGTCACGGGGCGGTGCTGAGGCGGCACCGTTCGCACCAGCGCCACGTGGAACTGTCCGCTCCCGGACCGCTCCGCAATCTGCGGCGAGGGTGGGCGCGGACGGTGCCCCGGCGCGAAGCCGCCGGTCCGGGCCGGCCCACGGCCAAGGCCCGGGCCGTCACGCCGGCCGTAAGGCTCCGGCTCGGTGCGGACCATCCGCCGGGGCCGCCCGTGGGCGGTGTCCGGCAGCGGGTCGGATCGCCGGCCGACGGTCGGGGTCCACGGCCGGCGGCGGCCGGCGGCGGCCGGCGAGCGCCCGGCCAGGGACCGTCCCGCCGCCGACGGCGATCCGCCACCGCGGTGGCGACCCGGGACGCCCGGCCGGGGGCGGCCGGTCAGTCGAGGACGGCGACGGCTTCGAGCTCGACCAGGTGCTCCGGCACGTCCAGGGCCGCCACGCCCAGGAGGGTGGCCGGCGGAGCCGGTGCGACGCCCAGCTTCCCGGCCGCGCGGGTGATGCCCTCCATCAGCATGGCCATTTTGTCGGGGGTCCAGTCGACGACGTGGACGGTCAGTTTCGCCACGTCCTCGAAGGAACCGCCGGCCTCGGCCAGGGCGATGCCGACGTTGAGGTAGCACTGTTCGACCTGCGCGGCGAGGTCGCCTTCGCCGACCGTGACGCCATCGGCGTCCCACGACACCTGCCCGGCGATGAATACGAGCTTCGACCCGGTCGAGATCGACACCTGCCGGTAGGCGTCGACCTTCGGCAGTCCGGTGGGGTTCATCAGGGTGATGGCCATGTCGTCCGTCTCCTCTGGCTCTCTTGTGGTTACTCGGGAACCGTAGGAGAGTGTGTGCCGACGTGGAAGTACGCACTTTTCAGTGACTGGGGAACCTCGTGGTTACCAAGCAGTTCACAGGCTCGCCGGACGACGCGGATCTGCGGCGCGCGGACTCTTTGGCGCGGGAGATCTTCTCCGACATCGCCAACAAATGGGCTCTTCTGATCATCGAGGCCCTGGGGGAGCGGACCCTGCGCTTCAGTCAGCTGCGCAACGAGGTCGAGGGCATCAGCCACAAGATGCTCACCCAGAACCTGCGCATGCTGGAGCGCAACGGGCTGATCGAGCGGACGGTGTACCCGGTGGTGCCGCCACGGGTGGAGTACGCCCTCACCGAACCGGGGCGGGCCCTGCTGGTGACGATCGACGCGCTGTGCGACTGGACCCACCGCCACCTCGGTCACATCGAGGCCGCCCGCCACCGCACGGACGCGCCGGAAGCCGGGTGAGCACGGCCGACGAGCCGCGCGGTACGTTGAAAGATCGACTTCCCGGCGGACGGCCGCCCCGCGAAGATGAGGGGGGGACAGGCCACCAGGAGGCTGAGGCGTGTGATGGCGGATCCAGAGGACGCACTGACCATCGGCGACGTCGCCGAGCGGCTGATGAAAGCGCACCCGCAGGTCGACGCCGGCCTGGTGCAGAGTTCCGTACAGACCGCGTACGAGGAGCTGAGGTACGCGCGGGTCCGCACCTACCTGCCGGTACTGATGGAACGCAGGGCGCAGGACCTGCTGCCTGCCGACGAATAGCGGCTGCGGACGACCACCTGGGTGACAGAATGAACCTCGTGACCAAACCGCCTGCGTCGGTGGAGGCCAAGCCGTGCTGTCGGCACGACAGGTCCTACCTCTCCCTCTGGTCCAAGGACTCGGTCCTGTCGATCGGGTCCGTCGGCTCGGTCCTGTCGATCGGATCGGTCGGCTCGGTGCTGTCCGTCGGATCCGTGGGCTCCGCCCTCTCCGCCGCGTCCATCGGGTCCTCCCTCTCACTGCTGTCCGCCGGTTCCTGGCTCAGCCTGGGGTCGGTGCTGTCCGCGCAGTCCCGTTGGTCGGTGCTCTCCTGGCGCTCACGCGACGGCCTCATGGCCGCGGGGATCGCCGCCGCGGCCACGGCCGCTGTCGCCCTGCACGCGACGTACCGCGGCGGCCGCGGGGGCGGCGGAGCCGGCAGCATGGCCGGCTGAGGCCCGGAGGCGGAACGGGTCCCGCGGCCGCTCCCGGGATCCCGGCGGGCCTACGCGGCGGTGGCCCCGCCGGCCTCGCCGTCCCGGCCCGCCCGGGCGGTCCGGCTCACTGAGCCTTGAGCAACTGGTCGACCCGGGGCACCGACAGCCCGGTCAGTTCCGCGACTTGCTTCGGGGTGCGACCCTGCTTCAACTCGCCCATGGCGGCGCTGCGTATGAGCTTGGCCTGCTTGGCGCCGGTGAGCATGTCGTCGGTGACCAGCCGGGCGCCGCGCTCACGTGTGAGCGGGGACTCGATCTCGGCGAGGCGTGCACGGACGGCCTGCATGTACTGGTCCGTCAGGGCGCGCAGGTCGGCGTACACCTGCTCGTCGTTTGTGCTGGTATCGGTCATGCGGGTCAGCGTACTTCGGGAAGGAGCCGCGTCCGGCTCCTTCCCGGCACAGCCCTTCGCGAGGCTGATTCCCTTCGCTACGAGGCCAATTGGGGCTCACCCGCGCCAGTGCCGCCAGTGCCGTCAGTGCCGTCGGCGGTGGCTCGTCAGGGGGTCGGAGTCGTACCCCGTGCCGGCCCGGGCCCCGTCCCGCCGCGCCCGCCGCCTCATGAGTTCCACCGGTGCCCCGGCGGCTGGGGGCGGCTGCCGGGGCGGGGTGCAGGAGCTCATGGGGAGGCCGACGAGCGCCCGTCAGTCGATCGGCTCGCGGCTTCCGTCGGGCAGGGTGCAGGTGTCGCCGCCGTAGGGGATGGACGTCACCTGTCCGCCCGCGGCCGTGCACTCCTCCCTGGTGAGGGTGGGGGACGGGGCGGCCTGGGCGCTGACGGCTCCGACCGCGCCCGTGCCTGCAAGGGTCGCTGCGGCCAGGATGAGGCCCAGCGTTCTGCGGATGCGCATGGCTTCCTCCTCTCGGGCTCGCCGCTCGGCCCTGTGGGAGGACGGGCCGAAGGTGCCCTGCCTACCAGCATGGGCGCCGCCCGGGAGCACCGCGAGGCGGGCCGGATGCCTCGCGGGGACACGGCCGTCCGACCCGCGGCCCGAGGCGGCTCTTCACCGGGGGTCCGAGCCCCCGGAGACCGGCTCCTGGGCCGCAGGTGCCGGGCGCGGGCTGCCCGGTCACCTCTGCACGACAGCCGAGGCGGCGTCCATGTCCGTGGTGCGCAGGGCCGAGCGCCCCTCCGCCCAGGCGCCGAGGAGGTGGGCGCCCAGGCGTTCCTCCAGCAGGACCGTCGCGGCGCAGCCGAAGGCGATGTCGGGCTCCAACTCCGGCTCGTCGGCGAGGAGGCCGCCGACCACCTCCCGCCGGACCACCTGCTCGTGCACGGCGTCGGCCTCGACGTGTTCCGCGTAGAAGTGCTCGGCCGCGGGTCCGGCGCCGCAGCGGCGCATCGCCGCGGCGAGACGGCGTGATCCGGGCGAGGAGGTGATCTCGACGCAGGCGAAGTGACCCACCAGGGCCCCGCGCAGGGCGCGGTGCAGGCCGAAGAGGGACATCAGGTTGACGGTGGCCAGCAGTACGGCCGGCGCCCGGTCGAGGTGGGCGCCGTACGACGTGTCCAGGCCCAGGTCCGCCATGAGCGCGGCGAACAGCCGTGCGTGGACGCGTTCGGCCCTTCCGGCGCCGAACTCGTCGTACTCAACCGCCACCATGCCCGCCTTGGCGCGGCCGGTCAGCCGGGGTACGACCCACAGGTGGGGGTCGGCCTCCTTCAGATGGTAGAGAGAGCGCAGGGCCGCGTACTCGCGCAGCTGCCACAGCTCGCCGTCGGTCTCGAGGTAGCGGCTGACGCTGCCCGAGAGGTCGACGGGTTCGACGAGGAGGGGTGCGAAGGCCTCCTCGACGGAGCGCGGCGCGTCCTGGAGCTCGGCCCGCAGGGCGTGCAGGAAGCGGGTCTCCAGCGCCCGGCGCAGCCGGAGCAGGTCCGGATCCCATTCCCGGTCGTCGTCGACGCCCGCGAAGCCCCGGTAGTGGAGCTCGTAGAGCAGGTGCAGGGCCAGCTGCAGATCCTCGCCCCAGGGGTCGGCTCGCAGGAGCGCGGCGGGATCGTGCACGGGCGGCCGGCCGGTGCGCAGGGCATCGACCACGACGGCCGAGACATCCCCCCGGCCTTCGACGAGCGCCGGCGCCGGCACGGTCGTGGCGCGCGGGGGAGCGGACGCGTTCACGGGCGGCCTCCTTCCTCAGGGGTGTGTTCCGTCGCGGTGCGGTGTTCGCGCCGCCGGTGACTGGTGTCGCACCACGGGTAGGTTCGGCTGCGGCGGCAGGTGCACAGCGCGACCGCGAAGCGGTCGGACCGGACCACGGTGCCGTCCTCGAGCACGACTTCGACCGGGCCTTCCACCACGACGGGGCCGCCCCGTTCCATGGAGACGCGCCGGCTAGCGGCCGGGTCGTTCGGCACGGACGACCACCAGCCCTTCCCGGTCCTCGCCGGCGCCCACGAGCCCCTGCTCCTCGAGCCAGGCCCGGCGGGAGCGCAGCACGGGTCCCCAGGGCACGACCGCCCGCATGGTGATCTGTGCGGACAGTCCCCTCCGGCGCAGGTCCTCCACCGTCGTCCGGGATCCGCACAGGGCGGAATGCACCATCAGCAGGACGCCCCCCGGGCGCAGCAGCGCCGCGGCCCGCTCGCAGATCCTGTCGATGACCTGGCGCCCGGCCTCGCCGCCCTCCCATGCGCGCTCGGGGCCGTGCCCGGGCAGGCGGGCCCGGGGCGAAGGGACGTACGGGGGGTTCGCCAGGACGATGTCGAAGCGCCGGCCGCGGGTCACGGCGGCGAAATCGCCATGGAGCACGCACAGGGGCAGCCCGAGCCGGATGCCGTTCAGGCGGGCTGCCGCGACGGCCCTGCGTGAGACGTCGACCGCCGTGACACGGGCTCCTCTGGACGCGGCCAGGAGCGCGAGGGCGCCCGATCCGGTGCCGATGTCCATGACGTCCGTGCCGGGACCGATGCCCTCGTGTGCCAGGGCCCGCGCGAGCAGTCCGGTGTCGGCCTGCGGCCGGTAGACCCCGGACGGGACGTAGAGGCCGGCGGGCGCGGCCGGTCCTGCTGCCGTGAGTGCGGACGCCATCGATGATCTCCCGGGTCGGTCGTGCTCTACCGGTGCCGGCGGGCACGTTGTGGCTGGTGTGTTTGCTGTGGCGGCTACCCGCAGACGGACGCTCTACCCGTGGCAGCCGGTGGGCCTCTCGTCCGGGCCGGACCCCCGGGCGGCGCCCCGGGCCCCCGCAGTCGTCATCCGTCCCCAGGTCAGGCCGAGGGGGCCGCCGCCGTCCCCGCCGGGGGGAGGAGCCGGCGACGCTCCTGGGGCGTGAGGCCGCCCCAGACACCATGCGGCTCCTGCGTGGCGAGGGCATGACGCAGACAGGCCTTGACCACCGGGCAGGACCCGCACACCGCCTTCGCCTGCCGGTCGCGTTCCTTCCGGTCCCTGCGTCCCTCCTCCGCCGGATCGAAGAACGGCTCCGACCCCACCTCACGGCAGACCGCTTCGGCTTGCCAGGCCCAGTTCTGCAGCAGGGGGTCCGGGAGGCGGGAGGGATTCGGCATCGCTGGCTCCTTGACGTCGGTGTCCTGCGCGCACGTCTGTTCGCGTTTGCGCCGATGAAACCCACGAGTCGGCGCAGGCTCCGGTCCTCCCACGACACGAAATGGCATGAACCAGGACAGGCCGGCATGAAACGGCATGCCGCAGCAGGCGCGGACGTCGGTGCGGACGCATGAAACGGGGCTGGTGAAGCATGCGCGGACCATGGATTGCGTCATATACGACCAGACCTCAGGCCTGTCGGAGCATGTCGAGTGCGAGCTGCCGGAAGACACATGCCAGGCCGCTCTCAAGCGGTTGCGGACCTTGGGCGACGGCGAGTTCGCCTGGGTGCGCGTGGCAGACCCGTCGGAAGCCGAGCTGGTCCGGCTGGCCGAGGAGCTGGACCTGCACCCGCTGGCCGTCGAGGACGCGCTCCATGGGCGGCAGCGACCGAAGAGCGAGCGGTTCGGCGACGTCCTGGCCGTGGCGCTCAAGACCCTCCGCTACGTGGAGGACGGCACCGCCGTGGAGACCGGCGACGTCATGGTCTTCGCGGGTCCCCGCAGCATCCTCACGGTGCGCCACGGGCCGATCGATCCCTGCACCGAGGCGGCCCGGCGGCTGCACGGCGACCCGAACATGCTGCGCCTCGGCCCGTGGGCCGTCCTGCACGCCGTCCTGGACGCCGCCGTCGATGCGTACAGCGACGCCGCGCGCAGGGTACGCGCCACCCTCAACCGACTGGAGGACGAAGTCTTCTCGACCTCCCGCGTGGACCACACCGAGGGCATCTATTCCCTCAAGCGCGAAGTCCGCGAGTTCCGCGACGCCGTACAGCCGCTCGTCCCGGTGGCCCAAGGCCTCCTGAGCGGCCCGGCCAAGGAGTACACCGACCCGGAGATCGCCCCGTACCTCCGGGATGTCGCCGACCACCTGCACCGCACGGACCTGGAGGTGCGGACCCTGGACGAACTGCTCGACTCGGTCCTCGGCGCACAGCAGGCCCGCGTGGGCACCTGGCAGAACGACGACATGCGACGCATTTCCGCGTGGGCGGCGATCTTCGCGGTCCCCACGATGGTCGCCGGCGTGTACGGGATGAACTTCGAGCACATGCCGGAACTCGGCTGGACCTACGGCTACCCGCTCGCCATCGCTCTCATGGCGCTCGCTGCAGGGGGCCTCTACCGTGCCTTCCGGCGCAACGGCTGGCTGTAGGACCAGGTTGAGGTCGCCCCGGGAGCCCAGGGCCGGCGAATGGCGGGCCGGAGCGGGGACAGAAGCGGTGCGTGCTGACGATACTTCCCCTGCTGCTCCCAGGCGCCGCCGCGGGCGCCGCGGTCGCTGCCGCCCTCACCGAATCGCCCTGGTGGTGGGCCGCCGCCGCGCCCCTGCTGCTGCTCCTGCTCACGGCGCTCCACGACGTCCTGCAGCGCCGCCACTCCATCCTGCGCAACTATCCGCTCCTCGGGCACATGCGCTTCGCGCTGGAGGCGCTGCGTCCCGAGATCCAGCAGTACTTCATCGAACGGAACTTCGACGGCCGCCCCTTCGACCGCGAGACCCGCAGCCTCGTCTACGAGCGGGCCAAGGGAACCGACGCCGAGGAACCGTTCGGCAGCGAACGCGACCTGTACGCGGCCGGCAGCGAATACCTCGCCCCCTCGATGGCACCGCGCCCCCTGTCCACCGGGACACCGCGGGTCCGCGTGGGCGGCCCCGACTGCACCCAGCCGTACGACATGGCCCTGCTCAACGTCTCCGCGATGAGCTTCGGCTCCCTGTCGGCCAACGCGATCCTGGCGCTCAACACCGGCGCGCAGCTGGGGGGCTTCGCCCACGACACCGGCGAGGGCGGCCTGTCGGACCACCACCTGCGGCCCGGCGGGGACCTCGTCTGGGAGATCGGTACCGGCTACTTCGGCTGCCGGACCGACGACGGCGGCTTCGACGAGCGTCAGTTCGCCCGCAAGGCCGCTCACCCGCACGTCAAAGCGGTCTCGTTGAAGATCAGCCAGGGAGCCAAGCCCGGGGTGGGCGGCGTCCTGCCCGGTGCCAAGGTCAACGCGGAGATCGCCAGGGTACGAGGGGTGCCGCAGGGGCGCACGGTCGTCTCCCCGCCCTATCACCGCGTGTACTCCACGCCGCGCGAGCTGGTCCGCTTCCTGGCCCGGATGCGGCAACTGGCCGACGGCAAACCGGTCGGCTTCAAGCTGTGCGTCGGCTCACGCCGTGAGTTCCTCGCCGTGTGCCGGGCCGCCCTGGAGGAGAATACGGCCCCGGACTTCATCGTCGTCGACGGAGCCGAAGGCGGCACGGGCGCGGCACCCCTGGAGTTCGCCGACATCGTCGGACTGCCGCTCGGCGAGGGGTTGATGACCGTCCACAACGCGCTGGTCGGCACGGGCCTGCGCGACCGCATTCGCGTGGGGGCCGCCGGCAAGGTCGCCACCGGCGGCGACATCGTCAAGCGACTGCTCCAGGGAGCCGACTACACCAACGCCGCCCGCGCCATGATGTTCGCCGTCGGCTGCATACAGGCGCAGCGCTGTCACACCAACACCTGCCCGGTGGGCGTCGCCACCCAGAGCGGGCGGCGCGCCCGCGCCCTCGACGTCGGCGACAAGGCGCAACGGGTCCGCCGGTACCAGGAAGCCACCGTCAGGAGTGCCCGCGAAATCATGGCCGCGATGGGCGTCGAGGACGCCCACGGCCTGCGCCCGCACATGCTGCTCCAGCGCGTCGACCCGCACACCGTCCGCTCCTACGCCGAACTCCACGAGTGGCTCGCACCGGGACAGCTCCTGGCATCCCCGCCCCGATCGTGGGCAACCGACTGGTCGGCGGCCGATCCCGACCGCTTCACCCGCTGAACCCGCACCGGAGGTCCACATGGCACGCACCGTCGCCCGGGTCATCATCGACGCACTCCAGGAACTGGGCGTCGGGCACGTCTTCGGCGTCGTCGGGGACGCACTGAACCCGCTGACCGAGGCCATCCGCACCACCGACGGCCTCGAGTGGATCGGGTGCCGGCACGAGGAGGCCGCGGCCTTCGCGGCGGGCGCCCGGGCCCAGCTCTCCGGAACCCTCGGGGTGTGCATGGGCACGGTCGGACCGGGCTCCGTGCACCTGCTGAACGGTCTGTACGACGCCGCCAAAAGCCGCGCGCCCGTCCTCGCGGTCTGCGGCCAGGTTCCCCTCGCCGAGATCGGCAGCGACTACTTCCAGGAGGTCGACAACGACCTGCTCTTCCGTGACGTGGCCGTCCACCGGGCCACCGTCACCTCCCCGGACCAGATGCCGCGCGCGCTCGAAACCGCCGTCCGGGCCGCCGTCACCCGCGGAGGCGTCGCCGTCCTGACCGTTCCCGGCGACCTCGGCGACCAGGAGGTGCCCGAGGACCGGCCCGTACGCTTCGCCCTGGACCGCGCCGTGACCCGCCCCGACGACCCCTCCCTGGCGCGCGCCGCCGACCTGCTCAACGCCGCCTCCCGGGTCACCCTGCTGGTCGGCCGGGGAGCACGCGGCGCCCGTGCCGACGTCCTGCGGGCCGCCGAAGCACTGGCCGCTCCCATGGTCCTGACGCTGAAGGCCAAAGAGGGCTTCGAAGGGGACAACCCCTTCCAGGCCGGACAGACGGGCCTCATCGGCAATCCCGCGGCCGCCCACGCCTTCGACACGGCCGACGCCCTCCTGATGCTGGGCACGGACTTCCCCTACCGCGACTGGTATCCGCAGGACGCCAAGGTCGTCCAGGTGGACACCCGCGAGGAGCACCTGGGACGCCGCACGCCCGTGGACGTGGGCCTGGCCGGTGACGTCGGCGCCACGCTGCGGGCACTCCTCCCGCTCCTCGAGACCGGCCGGGACCGTACGCACCTGGACGACGCCGTCGAACGGTTCGCCGCCTGGCGGGAGCGACAGCTGCGGCTGGCCGACCCGGTCCGGGAGCACCGGCCCGCCAGGAGGCTGCGCGCAGCCCTGGACAACCGCGACCACGACATCCGCCCCGAGGCGCTGGCCGCCGCGGTGGACGCTCACGCCGACGACGACGCCGTCTTCACCTCCGACACCGGAATGGCCACCGTGTGGCTCTCCCGCTTCGTCACCATGCACGCGGACCGGCGCCTGCTCGGCTCCTACAACCTCGGCTCGATGGCCAACGCCATGCCCCAGGCCCTCGGCGCCCAGCTCTGGGCACCCGAGCGCCAGGTCGTCGCCTTCTGCGGGGACGGCGGACTGAGCATGCTGCTCGGCGACCTCATGACCATCAAGACCTACCGGCTCCCCGTGAAGCTCGTGGTCTTCGACAACCGCCGCCTCGGCATGATCAAGCTGGAGCAGGAGCAGGTGGGGCTGCCCGAATTCGGCACCGAACTCGACAACCCCGACTTCGCGGCCGTCGCGACCGCCCTGGGCGTCACCGGCATCCGCCTCACCGACCCGGCAGAGCTCGACGAGACCGTCCGCCGCGCCCTGGCCACCCCCGGACCGGTCCTCCTGGACGTGCTGACCAACCCCGAAGAGATCGCCGTCCCCGCCAAGCCCACCCTGGCCCAGGGCTGGGGCTTCGCCGTCGCCAAGGCCAAGGAAATCCTGCCCGGCCGGTAGCGGCCCGCAGCACCACCGGCGCCCGGTCCGGGCGCCGGTCCAGGGCCCCCGCTACGCCGTGTCAGACGGGCGACGAGCGGGGGCCTCGGGCAGGATGACGGGGGACAGGGCCGGCCGACCAGGTCGGCGTCCGGTGGTGCCGCCGAGGATCGGAGCGATGCGCTGGAGGACGCGACCGGGGCCGGACCCGTACGCGTGCCGGCCCGCGCACACCTGGCCCCGGCCCATCAGATGCCGTCCCTCATCGATGAGGCCGTACGGCGTCCGGGCGCCGTCGGTGCGCGCCGCTACGTGGCCGATCTGCAGCAGGTCCGGCTCGTGGCGCTGCACAGCCCCGACATCGCCCGCGATCCGGAACCTCTCGCGCACCGGAGGAGCAGGCGCCGCGACGACGCCATGCTCAGGCTCGCGCAATGGCATCCCATACCCGGCTGACGGCCGTGCGCCCGTCCCGCAGGCCCCACCTTTGGCAGCACAGAACGCAGCAAGCTCGGCCATTTCGGTTTATCCCGGTCCAGAGGGGCAGGCGCAGCGGAGGGGAACCACCGCCCCCACCCCCTGCCCCCTGCCCCCTCCAGGGAGAGAACATGGCCACGGAAAAGTCCGACAGCACCGCCGGGTCCCCGCAGCCCGTGGAGCCGCTACCGCCCGCTCCGGACCAGCAAGGACCCGAGACGGTGAGCCCCACCGGTCAGCCGACCGGAGCCGCCCCGGCCCGCTTCTCGCAGAGCGGGGCGTACCTGACCACCGCCCAGGGCGCACGGCTCTACGACACCGACCACTCCCTCAAGGCGGGGGAGCGGGGGCCGGTCCTCATCCAGGACCACCACCTGCGCGAGAAGATCACCCACTTCGACCACGAGCGTATCCCCGAGCGGGTCGTGCACGCCCGTGGCGCGGCCGCGCACGGCGTCTTCCAGGGGTACGGCACGGCCGGAGAGGTGTCCAAGGCCGCCTTCCTCGGCAAGGACGTGGAGACCCCCGTCTTCGTACGGTTCTCGACCGTCCTGGGCTCGCGCGGTTCGGCGGACACGGTGCGGGACACCCGCGGGTTCGCGACGAAGTTCTACACCGAGGAGGGCACGTTCGACCTCGTCGGCAACAACATCCCGGTGTTCTTCATCCAGGACGCGCTCAAGTTCCCCGACATCATCCACGCCGGCAAGCCGCACCCCGACCGGGAGATCCCCCAGGCCCAGTCCGCACACGACACGTTCTGGGACTTCGTCTCCCTGCACACCGAAGCCACCCACCACACCCTCTGGAACATGTCCGACCGGGGCATCCCGCGCTCCTACCGCATGATGGAGGGCTTCGGAGTCCACACCTTCCGCCTGGTCAACGCGGCCGGCGACAGCGCGCTCGTGAAGTTCCATTGGAAGCCCAGGCTGGGCGTGCACTCCCTGGCCTGGGAAGAAGCCCAGCTCATAGCCGGGGTGGACCCCGACTTCCACCGCCGCGACCTGCACGACGCCATCGAGGCCGGCGCCCACCCGCAATGGGAGCTGGGCATCCAGGTCTTCCCGGACACCCCGGAGCAGGCCTTCGAGGGCATCGACCTCCTCGACCCGACCAAGATCGTCCCGGAGGAGCTGTCACCGGTCCAGCCCATCGGTCTGATGACGCTGACCGCCAACACCACGAACTACTTCGCCGAGACCGAACAGGTCGCCTTCCATCCCGGCCACCTCGTACCCGGCATCGACGTCACCGACGACCCCCTGCTCGCCGGACGCCTTTTCTCGTACCTCGACACGCAGATCAGTCGGCTGGGAGGCCCCAACTTCGGCCAGATTCCGGTCAACCGGACGCACGCCCCCGTCAACGACATGCTCCGGGACGGCATGCACCAGACCGCGGTGCACACGGGTGTCGCGCCGTACCGTCCCAACAGCCTCGACGGCGGCTGCCCCTTCCTCGCCGGAACGGACACCGCGGCCTTCGTCGAAACACCCGTAGCCCTCCCCGAGACGCGCAAGGTCCGTGCGGCACCGGCCTCGTTCTCCGACCACTTCAGCCAACCGCGCCTGTTCTGGCTCAGCATGACCCCGCCCGAGCGTGAACACGTCATCGCCGCCTACACCTTCGAGCTGAACAAGTGCCAGGCGCAGACCGTGAAGGAACGCACCTTGGAGGTGCTGGCGAACATCGACCCGGACCTGTGCGCCGCGGTCGCCGAGGGACTCGGGCTGCCGGCCCCTGCCGCCGGCGTGCCGCTCGCCGCGGCCGACCCCAGCCCCGCCCTCTCGCAGCTGGGCGGGACCTGGCCGACGGACGGCCGCGTGATCGGCATCGTCGCGGACACGGCGGCCGACCTCGACGGCGTACGCAGGGTCCGGCAGGCGATCCAGGACACCGGCATGACCCCCCTCGTCATCGCACCGACCGGCGGCGCCCTCGACGGCGACGGCGACCCGCTGCCCGTCCAACGCACCTACGCCACGGCCCGCTCCGTCGAATTCGACGCCCTGCTGTTCTCCGGCGCACCCGGAGCCGCGGCCGACGCCCTGGGGGCCCGGGACGCCAAGGCGGGAACGCCGGCGCCGCAGGATCCCGACCCCCGGGTGCTGCTCCTGCTGACGGAGGCCTACCGGCACGGCAAGCCCCTCGGCGGCTGGAACGGCGCCGACCGGCTGCTCGCCGCCGCCGCCGTCGACAGTTCCGCCCCCGGAGTCGCCCTCGCGGACGACGCCACCGGTGCCCTGGACGCCGTCGTCGCCACGCTCGCCCGGCACCGCGCATGGGACCGCTTCCCGCCCGCGGCCTGAGCCACCTCAGGACAGCGACGTGCACCGCTCGGGAGACCAGGGCGGGCGGCGGCCGGGTGGGCGGCGGCCGCCCCGATGTGACCGGCGGCTGCCCCGGCCGGCCCCGGCGCAACGCCCTGCGAAACGGGGGCGAGGTCCGTTTCTCCCGCGGACGCGGGGGCAGACGCCGCTGACAGCCGGAGCACCTTCCGAAAGGCGGGAAACACCATGACAGACCTGTACCTGTCCTCCTTCCACCCATCCGAACAGCTCTCCGCCGGCGCGGCCGGCACCGGACTCCTGGCCGTCGGCGTCGTGGTCGCCCTGCTCCTCATCGCGGCCGTCTGGTGGGGCATCCGGCGCCGCGCCGCGGAGCCGCCCCCGGGCGCGCCTTCCCGGCGTACGGCCCGGCGGGCCCACCACGTCGAAGAACCCCGCGAGGCCGACCCCCAGGCGTTCCCCGAGGACGGCGGCAGGCTGTCACCGCACGAGATGAAGGGCTACGGGAACCTCGGCTCCCGTCGTGAGGGCGGCGACGGCCCCCAAGAGGGGAACCGGTGATGACGGGTGCCGGCCGGAAGGACCGCCGCAGGGACCGCCGGGACCAGAAGGAGACGACGGGCCGGCACCTGGAGCAGGCCATACTGAATCTGCTCGAGCACCGCGGCCCGACCGCGACGATCTGCCCCTCCGACGCCGCGCGAGCGGTGTACGAGGGGGGCGACGACGGCTGGCGCGACCTCATGGAGCCCACCCGGCGGGCCGCCCGCCGACTGGTCACGGCCGGCGAGGTCGAGATCACCCAGGGCGGCCGCACGGTCGATCCGGCCGCAGCGCGCGGTCCCATCCGCATACGGCGCGCCCGCCGGCGGACGAAGCGCGCCGACGGCGCGTCGGCGTAGGCGGGCCCCATGCGTCACCACGATCTCGTCGTCATCGGCGCCGGATCCGGAAACGCCGTCGTCGACGACTCGTTCGCGGACCTGGACGTGGCCGTCGTCGAGGAGCGCTGGTTCGGCGGGACCTGCCTCAACGCCGGATGCATCCCGAGCAAGATGCTCGCCTACACCGCCGAGGTGGCCCGTACGGTCCGAGAAGCCGGAACCTACGACGTGGACGCCGAAGCGGGTGGGGTGCGCTGGCGCGCCGCGCGCGACCGGGTCTTCCGGCGGCTGGACGCCGAACGCGAGAAGGGCCGTCTGGGCCGCGAGGGCCAGGACTTCATCACCGTGTACGAGGGCCGGGCCCGGTTCACGGGACCGAGGACCCTCCGGATCGAACGTTCCGACGGCGGCACCCTCGACGTCGGCGCCGACCAGGTCGTCATCGCCGCCGGCGGCCGACCGCTGGTCCCCCCGGCCGTGGCCGACTCGGGCCTGCCGTACGAAACCTCCGCCACCGTCATGCGCATCGACGACCCGCCACGGCGCCTGGCGGTCCTCGGCGGCGGCTACATCGCTGCGGAACTCGCCGAGGTGTTCGCCGAGACGGGCAGCGCCGTCACCATCGTGGAGAAGGAGCAGAGCCTGCTGGGCCCGCAGGACGAGACGGTCGCCCAGCGGTTCACCGAGCTGGTCCGGCCCCGCTACGACCTCCGGCTCGGCCGGGAGCTCACGAGGGTCGGCGGCAGCCCGGGCGCGCTGAGGCTGACCCTCGACGACGGATCGACGGCCGAGGCCGACACGCTGCTCGTCGCGGTGGGCCGGATCCCCAACAGCGACCGCCTGGATCTCGCAGCGGCCGGCGTCGCCACCCATGACGACGGCCGCGTGATCGTCGACCAGCACCAGCGCACGAGCGCGGAAGGCGTCTTCGCCCTCGGGGACATCTGCACGCCGGTGCCCCTCAAGCACGTCGCCAACCGTGAGGCGGAGGTCGTCGCACACAACCTCCGCCACCCGGACGACCTGATCACCTGCGGCCACGAGCAGGTGCCCGCGGCCGTCTTCACCCAGCCGCAGATCGCGTCGGTCGGTCTCACCGAGCGCCAGTGCCGCGACCGGGGCCTGGACTACGCGGCGGGAACCGCCGGTTACGCCGACACCGCCTACGGCTGGGCCATGGAGGACACCACCGGCTTCTGCAAGGTGCTCGCCGAACCCGGCTCCGGCCGCCTCCTGGGCGCCCACCTCATGGGTGCCCAGGCCGCCACTCTCATCCAGCCCCTCGTCGTGGCCCTGACCCTCGGCATCGACGCCGCCACCCTCGCCGGTTCCCCGTACTGGATCCACCCCGCGCTGACCGAGGTCGTGGAGAACGCTCTCCGCGACCTCGACCGGTGAGCGTTTCGGGGGCCCCGCAGCGGTAAGGCGCACGACATGGTGCAAATCGGATACACGATGATGACCGAGCAGGCCGGGCCCAGGGAACTCGTCGGGCACGTGATGGGGGCGGAGCGGGCCGGATTCGACTTCTCCGTCATCTCCGACCACTTCTTCCCCTGGCTGGACGCCCAGGGACACGCCCCGTACGCCTGGAGCGTCCTGGGCGCCGCCGCGCAGGCCACCTCCCGGATACCGCTCATGACGTACGTGACCTGCCCGACGTTCCGCTACCACCCCGCGGTGATCGCCCAGAAGGCGGCCACGATGCAGCTCCTGTCCGAGGGACGCTTCCGGCTCGGCCTGGGCTCGGGCGAGAACCTCAACGAGCACATCGTGGGAACCGGCTGGCCCGCCGCCCACGTGCGCCTCGAGATGCTCGAAGAAGCCGTGGAGATCATCCGCTCTCTGTTCGCCGGAGGCTACGTCACCCACCACGGCACCCACTTCGACGTCGAGAACGCCAAACTGTGGGACCTCCCGGACGACCCGCCTCCGATGGGCATCGCCGTCTCCGGAGAACGGTCCTGCGAGATCGCGGGCACGTCCTGCGACCTGCTGATCGCCACCGAACCCAAGCAGGAGCTGCTGACCGCGTTCGACGCGCACGGCGGCACGGGCAAACCGCGCGTCGGTCAGCTCCCGGTCTCCTACGACCCCGACCGCGATGCCGCAGTGGAACGGGCCCATGCGCAGTTCCGCTGGGCGCTCGGCGGCTGGAAGGTCAACGCGGAACTCCCCGGCCCCGCCGGATTCACCCAAGCCTCACAGCACACCAGGCCCGAGGACGTCGCCGACGCCATCCCCTGCGGCGACGACGTGAACGCCTTCGTCGACGCCGTACGCCCCTACGTCGACGCCGGATTCGACGAAGTCGCCCTCGTCCAGATCGGAGGGGACCAGCAGGAATCCTTCCTCGCCTGGTCCGAGGCCACGTTGCTGCCGGCTCTGGCCCGACTGTGACAACGGCACCGTGAGCAGCGGCCGGGCCGAGCACCGGCGGGCCCCTGGGGCGGCCTGACGCGCCGTGCGGCACGGCGAGGCCGGGGCGCCGCCGACGGGCACGGCAGGGTGGGGAGGGGCGAGCGGGGCGGGCCGTGTGGCTCAGCAAGACGGCTCGTTCGGTGAGAGTACCGCGGGCGGGGCGGGGCAGGCGCGCGAAGGCAGGGCACCGATGGAGTGCCCCACCCCAGGGCCGTGAAGCGGCGGTGACCGCGCCGGGTGCGGGCTCCCACACACACCAGGAGGTTGGACATGTCGCAGGTCAAGGAAACCATCGAGGTCAATGTCCCGGTCCGCACCGCGTACGACCAGTGGACGCAGTTCGAGTCGTTCCCCCAGTTCATGGACGGTGTGCAGCGGATCGAGCAGCGTACGGACACGATGACGCACTGGGTGACGAAGATCGCCGGTGTGGAGCGGGAGTTCGACGCGGAGATCACCGAGCAGATCCCGGACACCAAGGTCGCCTGGGTCACGGTCGGTGGAGAGGGCGAGCAGTCCGGCCTCGTGACCTTCGAGCCGATCGATCCGTCCCATACCCAGATCACCCTGATGATGGACTTCGACCCCGAGGGGATGGCGGAGAACATCGGGGACAAGCTCGGCTTCGTCGACCGGCAGGTCAAGGGTGACCTGAAGCGTTTCAAGCACTTCATCGAGGACCGCGGTACCGCCTCCGGAGCCTGGCGCGGCCAGGTCTGACACCCCGCGCCCACGACGAGGTCCGGCCCCGGCCACCGCCGGTGCGCCGGACCTCGGACGTGGTGCGATCGGGCCGCCCGAAGGGAGCCGGTGCCCCCGGCACGGCCGGCCGCGGACGATCAGGTCGAGGGGGGCGGCGGTCGCACCTCTGCACCGCGCCCCCGCGGCCTCCCGCGCCGACGGTCCCGATCGGCGGCGCCGGCTCCGGAGGACCGGGTGGCCCGGGCGCAGGGCCGGCGACGCGGCCGCCGCGTGGTCGGCTGCGCCGTGATGGTGCGGTCAAGCACCGTCCCTCCAGGCGCTGCGGAGCACGGTGACCCCCGCCGGCCCGCCCACGCGGCTGCGGGGGCCTGCTCGGCGTACGCGCAGCGGCATGCCTGCGGTGACCGCGATGACGGTCGACAATGTCCGGTACCGATGGAGAAGGGCGGTCCCTTGCAGTGGCAACCCATGGCGCCCGGCGAATCCGACGCGCCGAGCCCGCCGAGGCCGGCGGGCTCGAAAGGCTCCAGGAACGCTCGTCGACCCATTGGGGCTACCCGCCGGGCTACTTCGACTGGGCTGGTGGGGCACGGGCGATTCCGGAGGCCTACGTCCGGAGCAACCCGGTGTTCGTCCTGGAGGAGCACGGCAGAATCACTGGTTTCTACAGTTTCACCGAGGAGGGCGGCGGTCTCCTCCTGGACAGGCTCTTCGTCGACGCCGGCGAGATCGGCAAGGGTTACGGCAGACTTCTCTGGGAGCACGCGGTCCGGACCGCGCGCGGGCTCGGGCGATCGGAGTTCATCATCGCCTCGGATCCGAACGCGGCTCCGTTCTACGCAGCGATGGGCGCGGTGCAGTACGCGACGAAGCCGACCGCCGAGCCGTCATGGACGCTGCACATGTTCCGCTTCAGCCTTTGAAACCAGGCGGAGCGTCTCCCACCATCCGAGTGCCTCCCGGGGCCGCCGGCCCCGGCCCCGGCGGCGGCCGGCGCGACCGCCGGGCGGTGCGCCCCTGCCGCGAGTCCGGCGGAGGGAGGCCTCCGCCGGTTGTGACCGTTCCTCAGGGGCACGCCGGCGCAGGAGATCGACAGTGCCGCGCTGAAGCTGTGTCACCACGTGTCGGCGGGCGCCGCGTTGTGGCGCCGCAGCCCGGGATTCTCAGGTCCATGGGAGCGTGCGCCACGGGCTGGCCGGGTCCGTGGTCAGGGCACGGTGGGTCGCGAGGGCCGTCTCGTACCACTCGCCGAACTCCTCCTCGTCGAAGTGGAGGCAGCGGCCCAGGATGTAGGCGGCCGAGAAGTCCTCCCACGAGCGGTAGTTGAGCTGGACGAGACGGCCGGCGCTGACCACGGCAGACTCCGCCTCCTGCAGGGAGCACAGGCGGGCGGCGAGTCCCCAGCGGGCCATGCCGGAGGCCCGGCCGTAGTCCCAGGCTTCGACGCTCCGGACGAAGCCCCCCTCGGGCAGCAGGCCGTCGGCGCGGAACCGCGCCTCGTAGCGGGCGATGCGGCCGATCAGCCGCTGAACGCCGGTCACCTGACCCTCCAGTTCCGCGGCGGAGACCGAGCGGCCCGGGGTGACGCCGTCCGTGGTCAGACGGGGTGCGGCGGCGGCCTCGGATCGCCGGCGCAGCGCGTTCCCCGCGGCCTGGCGCCAGTGGTCGACGTCGACGGGGCCCGCGAAGTCCAGGGCCATGGAGCGGCGAAGTTGCAGGGCGAACTCCCATACCCCGCTGACCATTCCGGCGCGCAGCAGCTGTTCCTGCGTGTCCTGCCAGTCCCCGCGGGTGGTGACGCCCCACCAGCGTTCCAGCGTCCGCTTCTCGCCGCGGTAGCCGCAGCCGTGGTAGGCCATCGAGTTCCAGTAGCGCCCGTTGCGCACGTTGATGTGCGCGCCGACCGCCAGACCGAAGGCGACGGGGCCGGTGCGGGGGCCGCCCACCTCCAGGGTGTGGACGACGTCCTGGGCCAGCCCCGGCCGTTCGACCGGCGCGGAGTGACGCTGCCACAGGGCGCGGCCCTCCGGCCCGGCCGGCAGAACGCCCTCGCAGGGACTGCCGGGGTTGACGACGAGGTAGGGCGGGTCGTTCTCGTTCCAGACTTCGGCAAACCAGCCCAGGTCGTAGCAGTTGTAGACCGGGTCGGCGACGGGCGGTGGCAGCATGCCGCCGGTGTAGACGGCCAGGCACGCGGTCCGGGTCTGCGGGTTCCAGTAGGGGTGGAAGCGGGTGTTGCCCGCGTTCGCGTCGACGTACGCCCGCGACTGCATCATGTACAGGTCGGCCCGGGCGACGAGATCGTAGTAGGCGGGCCAGTCGCCGCGCGCCTTCGCCTCGTACAGCCCCCGCTCGACCGCGCTGGGTGCCTGCCAGCCCCGTGCCGATGCCGTCGGACCGGGCAGGGCTCCTCCCTCGTGACCTGTTGTCAAACTCATGGGTGAACCCTAAAGGCTGATCCGGTGCGGGCGGCCGGTGCGGGCGGCCGGTGCGGGCGGCCGGTGCGAGGTGGCGCGGCTCCGGACCCCACGGGCGACGGTCCGCACGATTCGTGGCCGACCGGCCCGGCGGACGCCCAGCCGGTGTCGGCACGTCCGCCGAAACACCGTGGTGAGAGGCCTTCGGCGGGCGGGCGCCCCGGGCCCTGCCCTCCTCCGCCGGGTCCGGTGCGGACCGGAGGGGTCGCTGCATCTGCCGAAGGCGGTCGACGAAGCCGGCCGTTGTCAGTGGCGGGGGCGAGGATGCGGGCATACCGCTGAACCGGCCACCTTCTGAAGGGTTCTCCATGTCCGTTCCTGTTTCCGTTTCCGGGTCCGCAGCCGACGCCGCGGCCGTACCCTTCCCCACCGGCTGGTGCGCCACGGACCTGGGGAGCTTGCGGCCGTGCGCGTACACCTACGAGGTGTACCCCCTGGAGAGCCTGCCGCCGCTGGAGGCCGCGGACCTCGACGGCGGGTTCGGCTGGCTGGGCGGGGCGGGCGGGCCGCGCTCCGAGCACACCGACCATCTCGAGTCCGTGGGACGGGAACTGGCCGAGGCCGGACTGGTGCTCCCCGAGGGCTTCGCCGCCTTCTACGGCAGCGAGCGCCTCTGCCGGGCCTTCGACGAGGTGTCGGTGACGGCCTGCTGGAGCCACCTTTCCGGTCCGCTGCACAGCCCGGTCGAGGAGGGCGCCCGCCTCGTACGGTTCCTGCGCGACCAGCAGGACTGCGTCATCTGGTACCTGTACCTGCGCCCCTCGGGTGAGGCGTTCGTGGTCTTCTCGCACATCGAACTGGAGTCCGCCGGCTGGTGGGCGGAGGGGGAGCCGAACGAGGAGGCCCGGGTCGCGGTGGCCTCCTCGCTGATGCGGTGTGCCGACACCTTCGAGGAGTTCGCGTACCGCTTCGTCGTGGAGAACGAGCTGTGGGGGCAGATGCACTCCGCGGGCGCCGAGAACCCGCTCGCTCCCCGACTTCGGACGTACGCCGACCACTACGCGTCCGCCGCCTCCTGACCCGGCCGGACCCGGCCGCGGGCGGTCTGCCTCGGGCGAGGACGTTCCGGCCGCTGCCGGTACGGGTGTCGGGCACCGCCCGTACCGGCAGCCGCTATCCGTTCTCCGCTCGCCGCCGGCGACCTGGAGGCGAGTCGGCCCCGGTACCGGCCCCATCAGCCTGGACTGTGAACACCAGGTCTCCCATGAGGCCGAACCGTAGAGGCGTCCCGGCCGTCCGGCGGGACCCGTCCCGCCTACGGTGTGCATGCATCGGTCCGGCGGGGAAGGCGCACCGGGGACCCGTACACCCGAGGAGGGACGGACACCATGGCGCGACCGAGGATTGTGGTTGTCGGCGCGGGCTTCGCCGGCGTCGCCTGCGTACGCCGACTGGAGCGGACGCTGTCACCAGGGGAGGCGGAGATCATGCTGGTCACTCCGTTCTCCTACCAGCTCTACCTGCCTCTGCTGCCGCAGGTGGCCTCCGGGGTGCTCACTCCCCAGTCCGTGGCGGTGTCGCTGCGCCGCAGTCGCCGCCACCGGACCAGGATCGTGCCCGGCGGGGCCGTGGGCGTCGACACCCGGGCCAAGGTCTGCGTCGTCCGGAAGATCACAGGGGAGCTGGTGGACCAGCCGTACGACCATCTGGTGCTCGCGCCGGGGAGCGTGACCCGCACCTTCGACATCCCGGGCCTGGCCGAGCACGGCCGGGGCATGAAGACGCTGGCCGAGGCGGCGCACCTGCGCGACCACGTGATCGCCCAGCTCGACCTGGCCGACGCCGCCGCACCGGGCTCCTCGGAACGGGCCTCGCGGCTGGGCTTCGTCGTCATGGGCGGCGGCTACGCGGGCACCGAGACGGCCGCGTCCCTGGAGCGGCTCACCGCCAACGCCGTAGGCCGTTACCCCCGGCTGGAGCGGCGCGAGATCAGCTGGCACCTCGTGGACGTGGCCCCGAAACTGATGCCCGAGCTCGGCGACCGGCTGGGCCGGGCCGCCCTCGACGTGCTGCGCCGCCGCGGAATCGAGGTCTCGCTCGGCGTCTCCGTCGCCAAGGCGGGTCCCGAGGACGTCACCCTCACCGACGGGCGCGTGCTGCCCTGCCGCACCCTCATCTGGACGGCCGGCGTCGCCGCGAGCCCGCTCATCGCCACGCTGGGCGCCGAGACCGCCAAGAGCGGCAGGCTCGTGGTCGCCGCGGACCTGCGGGTGCCGGGAGCGGACGGCGTGTACGCGCTCGGCGATGCGGCCGCGGTGCCCGACCTCGCCGGCGGCGGGGACGGTGCGGTGTGCCCGCCCACCGCACAGCACGCCCAGCGCCAGGGCAGGGTCGCCGCCGACAACGTCGTCGCCGCGCTGCGGGGCACGCCGCTGCGTTCCTACGCCCACAAGGACCTCGGACTGGTCGTGGACCTCGGCGGCCGCGACGGCGTCTCGCGGCCCCTCGGCATCGGCCTGCGCGGAATGCCCGCCCAGGCGGTCGCCCGCGGCTACCACTGGGCGGCCCTGCGCACCGGCGCCGCCAAGACCCGGGTGCTGACGAACTGGCTCCTGAACGCCGTGGCCGGCGACGACTTCGTCCGGACCGGCTTCCAGACGTACAAGCCGGGGACGCTGCGGGACTTCGAGTACACGGACCACTACCTCACCCCGGAGGAGGTCCGGGCCCGCACGGCAACGGCCGCCGCAGGCAGCTGACAGACGGGCGGCCGGAGCCGTTTGCCGCCGGTGCGGGGTGCCGGAGCGCGGTCTCCGGCCACGCCTCCCCGCTCCGGCCGGCAGGACCCTCGGCCCGGCGGTCCTGTCGCCGGCCGGCGCCGCGGCTCGCTGCTCACACAAGAGGGGCGCAGGACCGTGGCGCCGCGTTCGCGTGCGTGACACCCTGGTGACCGTGATCATCAGGGTGAGTGAGGCACACGTACGTCCTGACCGGTTCGAGGCGTTCCGCGACATGATCGTCTCGGCGGTGCGAGAGTTCCCCGGGCGCTATCCGGGGCTCGTGGACCACGAGGTCCTGCTCGCGCCGCCGGACTCCCTGCTGTACGTCAGTCGCTGGCGCAGCGAGGAGGACCTGGTCGACTACGCCGGCGAGCACTGGCGCAGCCGGCCCGTGGTGCTGCCGGGCGAGGACGAGTACCTCGTGGCGCCGCTGCAGGTACGGCACTTCACGCCCGGGTCCCTGGGGCCGGTGAACGCGCCTCGATCGGAACGGTAGTTCGGGGTGGGACGGCCCCGGGCGGACCGGGGGAGGGCTGCCCCGCCCTGGGCTCGGCCGTGTGGCGCATCTACACGCTCGGGGACGGTGCCGGGGCCACCCGGGCCGGGAAGCAGGCCCACAGCGCGACGCCGATGAGGACCACCTGTTCGGGAATCCGGAACCACAGCGGTGTCGCCGGTTCGCCGGCCAACGGGATGTGCTCGACGGCCGCGTGGACGTTGGCCGGGAGCATCAGGACGAACAGCACGGCGAGGCCGAGCCCGGCCGCCGGGCGGGTGGCCTCCCGGACGAGTCCGGCGGCGCCGAGGAGTTCCAGGACGCCCGTCGCGTACACCGCGAGACGGGGCAACGGCACGAACGAGGGGACCATCGCGACCAGGTCGTGGTGACCGGGCATGGGGCCGAGGGCGGACGGGACGAAATGGGCGCTCGCCGTGAACACCAGCATGACGGCGAGGCCGTGGAGCACGGACACCCGCCAGGTCGTGAACCGTCTTGCGCCGAGCGCGCCGAGCAGCCGGAACAGCACGCTGGGAATGGCGATGAGCATGAGTGTGCCGAACATGAGGAGAATCCCTTTCGGTCGGTCGCGTTCAGGCCGTGGTGAGGAACCGGCGGTCGCCTGCGCCGTACGCCGTGCCCGTCACGGTGTGTGGGCATGGCGAATTGCCCCTGCAAGGTGGTGGGCGGCCGAGCCTCGGAACAGAATGGATAATAGCGTTATCCGCTATCTGTTGACGAGGAGTGGGTGGATGAAGGTGTCCGAACTCAGCCGACGCACAGGCGTGCAAGTGCCGCTGATCAAGTACTACTTGCGCGAGGGGCTGCTGCCCCCGGGGCGGGCCACCGGGTCCAACCAGGCCGACTACGGCGAAGACCACGTGCACCGGCTTCGGCTCATCCGCACTCTGATCGGGATCCGCGGCCTGTCGGCCGGCGCGACGAAGGAGATTTTGGATGCGATCACCGCGGATCAGGGCGATCTGCACCAGGTTTTCGGGATCGTGCTCGGCGTACGCCCGACCACCCTGGAGGGCGGCGCGGGCGCGCAGGGACCCGAAGGGGGGCCCGGGGTCGATTCGACGCCGGAGTCGGGGCCGGGGCCGGCCGGTCTGGCCGAGGCGCGCAGGCTGATCGCCGAGATGGGGTGGGACGTCTCCCCGGGCAACCCGGCGGCGCACAGCCTGGCGGAGGTCTTGGCCGCGCTCTTCGACCTCGGCTCGGACATCGACTGGCGCGGCCTGCTGCCGTATGCCCGACTGGCCGACAGCATCGCCGACCTGGACGTGCGTCAGATGAGCGGTGAGCGCGACCTGCTGGCCCAGGCCGAACGGGCCGTTCTGGTCTCGATACTCCTCGAACCCGCGCTGCTGGCCCTCCGCCGCCTGGCCCAGGAGTCGAAGTCGTCCCGGCACTTCGGCGGCGGGTCGGTCGCGCCCTGAGGAGGTTGTCCATTCCGCGTGGGCAGTGGCGTCGGGCCGAGCCCCGGCCGGGGTCTGCCGGGGCGCTGCTCGGCGCCCCGGCAGACCCCGTGGGGCCGGGTGTCTGTTTCCCGGTGATCCGCCGGCTCCGACGGTCGGCTGTGCGGTGTCAGAACGCGTACACCGGGTTCCCGTTCAGGGTCGCGGACATCACGCACGTGTTGGAGAAGGTGTGCTTCCAGGCGACGCGCCTGCCCTGCAGGACGCCGTCCGCAGTGACCGTGACGGGGTCGAAGTACATCGGGCAGGCGCGCGACGTGTCCGGTGCCGCCAGGAGGCGGTTCAGTTCGCCATCGGTGGCGTTGAGGGCGTCGCACGCGGCCCTCGGGGCGGGGTGGGTGCCCTCGGCGGTGTAGCCGCAGCTCAGGGTGGACGCGCGCACGACGGTTTCCGTGTCGGTGGGGGCGCCGGAACCCCGGACGACGGTGAAGACCATCGCGGAGGGGCTGTGCGCCCCGGCGGGTTGTGCCTGCGCGAGGCCCGTGGTGCCTGCAAGGCAGAGGAGGCTGAGGGTGGACACGGCGATGATGTGATGACGCATGACAAATTTCGCCTTCGATCCAAAGTTGACTGTGGTTCACTACCTGTGATCTGACGTGCAACTGCAGACGAGCCTGGCAGGTTCCCAGGGGGGTCGCCAATGGGGGGTCGATTTACGGACACATCGTGCGCATATCGGATCGCCGATGGGTGTCCGCAGCTGGCGAGGCGCGTTGCAGGCTCAGCGCGGCTCGGGAGCCGGGTGCGCCGCCCGCCGCGACGCGCCCCGTTGCTGGTGGCGGCGGTGTGCGGTTCGTCGCATTGCCGTACAGGGTGACGGGATGAATGCGGTCCCACCGCCCCCGAAGCGCAGGCGGGGGCGCGCATCCCTCACCGGCCGGCGGTGACCGAGGAGTTCAGCACGTTCCGCCGGGACACGGCTGGTCGGTCGACGAGGTCCCGGAGCAACTGGCCCTGTCCTGCCGGTACGTGACGGTCCGGGTCGCAGGAGGTCCTCGGGCCCGGTCCCCGTCACCTGTGGGAAGAGCCGTAGGGCTGCAGGAGCTGGTCGACGGGTGCGTAGTCGTCGGTGAGCAGTCGAGCATCACCGATCCACGAGGTGAGGTCGTCACCCGTGGCGATCTTCCAGCTGTTCCCGCGGGTGTCCAGCGCCGCCTGGGTCGCGCGGAGGTCGACCGGTCGGTCGGAGGCGAGCACGACGAGATTGCCTCCCTCGGGCACGGCGGTCGGGTCGAGGCCGATGTCGGACGGCTTGCCGACGACGGCGACGTGCTCGAAAACCTCGCTGAGGGTGGCTACTTCGGCGCGTGCGAAGGCCAGACGGCCGTGATCGATGAGGTTGGCGACGTACAGGCCGTCCTCCTTGAGCACCCGCCGTACGTCGGTCATCGCCTCGACCGTGGTGAGGTGCCACGGCACGCTCACGCCCCCGAAGGCGTCGCCGACGACGAGGTCACGACTGCCGGTCTCCAGCCTCCGCAGGCCGAGCCTGCCGTCCTCGACGCGTACCCCGACTCCGTCTTCCGATCGCACACCCAGTCGGTCGCGGTCGATGCGCACGACCCCGCCGTCGATCTCGGACACGAGGCTTCGCGTCCCGGGCCGGGTGGCCGCGAGGTAGCGGGGAACGGTGAGCCCGCCACCGCCCACGTGGTGGGCGGCCAGCGGCTCACCCTGGGGAAAGGCGGCATCGACCACCGACGCGATGGCCCGCACGTACTCGAACTGGAGGTGGGTCGGGTCGTCGATGTCGACGTAGGAGTGCCGCACGCCGTCCAGGACGAGCGTGCGACCACCGTCCCGCTCGGGATCCGTGACGACCCGCGCGCAGTGGTACCTGGTCTCCGTGTCGCAGCCGCCGGGCGCGACGGTGGTGGCGAGGCCGCCGGCCACGAGTGCGGCGATGAGGGCCGGGGTGCTGCTCCACCCGCGCGTTCGCCACTCGACCAGCGCCGAGCCGACCACCAGCAGCGTCCCGAGGCCGATCAGGATGCCGCTGACCGGCAAGCGCGCGATGAGGACGAAGCCGGTGAGGATCGTGCCCACGATGGCGCCGACGGTGCCTACGCCGGACAGTCGGCCGACAACCGTCCCGGTCTCGGCGAGGTCGGTGAGACGCAACTTGGTCACGATCGGCGTCACCGCGGAGAGCAGCGCGCCCGGCAGGAGGATGGTCAGGGACGCGATCAGCAGGAGCACCGCCGGCGCCCACTCCGCGGTGGTGCGCAGCACGGCAGGAGTGAGCGCCACGGCCGCTCCCGACACCCCGAGCGAGGGGCCGATGAGCCTGCGTGGATCGACCTGGTCGGCGATGCGCCCACCCAGCCAGGAGCCGGCGGCGATCGCGGTGAGGGCGATACCGATCACCATGGTGCTGGTCTCGAGGGTGAGGCCCAGGTAGGGAGCCAGCAGCCGCAGAGCGACGATCTCCACCACCAGGACCGCGGCCGACGACCCGAACACGAGCACGGCAGCGGTGCGGGGCCCCATCCCGCGGTTGCGGGGCGTGCCCTCGGCGACAGGCGAGGAGGACGATCCGGTCACGGGCGACATCCTTGCACGTGGCTCGTCGTCGGCACGGCGAAAGAGTGATTCCGTTGCTCGCGGAGCCCCCGGCGCAGAGGAGCCGTTCGGCGACAGGCGGGTCGCGGGGAGCGGTACGAAGGGGGAGCGCTCGCCCCGCCAGGAGGTGATGAGAGTGCGCGCCATGTCGATCGCGGCCTGACGGTGGCGGGCTCGCGGCGGTGCGCAGCCGCGCGGTGAGCAGGGCCGTCCGGTGCTGTAGGCGGGGGTCCAGGGCCTCGTGGAAGGGGCACGCCCCAATGAAACAACGGAACATTGTTCCATTGGGTCGTGGCATAGGATGACGCCATGTCGGACGACACCCGGACCACCGCACGCCGTCGGCCTGCCGCCCCAGCGGGCCGGCCGTCGGCCGATGACGCTCGTTCGACCCTTCCGTCCGCCGATGGTGCCCTCACGGAGGGGCTGCGGAGTGACGCCGCCTTCCTGGAAGGGGTGTTGACAGCCGTGGTCGGGAGCGGCGGAGCAGGACAGCCCCACGGTGCTTCGGACGAGGACGTCGCCGCTGCCCTGGGCCTGTTCGAGGGCATGCGTACGGCGCTCGACCGGCTGGAGGCGCAAGTCGTCATCGAGGCCCGCCGGCGCGGGATGGAATGGCGGGAGATCGCCGGCCACCAGGGGATGAAGTCGTCCCAGGCCGCTTCGCAGCGCTACCAGCGCCTGGTGACCCGCCTCGAAGAGATCCGCCAGGGCATCCGCTAAGACCAGGCAGGAGACACCCCTTCCATGAGCAGCCAGCCTTCCGACCCCCTCGCCGCGGTCGACGCCCTCCTCGCCGCCGTCGAAGCCGGCCACCTTCTCCCGGCCCCTGCGGAACGAGTCCGTCTGCGTGAAGCGGCCGGCCTGACCCAGGCCGCCGTGGCCCAGGCGCTCGGCGTGCGCATCCCCAGCATCCAGGCGTGGGAAGAAGGACGTGCCGAGCCGAAACCCGAACGCCTCCAGGCCTACCGCCGTCTCCTCGAGGGCCTGGCCCAGCGCTACCCGGCCCCAACCCCCACCCCCGCCTCACCGCCGCTGGACGCCCCGCCTCCGGCCGGCACCGGCCACCCGCCCGCGGCGGCCACGGACACCATCCCGTCCGCCGGAAGGCCCGCCGCCCACACCCCCCGTCGTCGCGCTGCGCACAACGCCGCCGCACCCACCACCGCGGCAGATCCCCGGTTCCCGCACGGCCCGCTCGCCGTCCTCGACGGCGACGGCAGCGCCTACGGCGTCGACGGGATCGTGCTGGAGTGCCCCGCCGCCACCGTCATCGAGCTGGTGGAGTGGACGCTGAAGGAGTCCGGTCTCGGCGCTGCGCGCCTGAACCGCAACGGCAAGGACTCCGACCCGCTGGTCGTGCTCACCGCCTCCGCCGCCGTGAAGCTCGGCCTCCCGGAGCGGTTGGAGGGCCGTGAGGAGCGACGCTCCCTGCGCCTGGCCGACGACCACCCGGTCGTGCAGCAGATCGGGAGGGCGAAGTGGCAGCTCACCCAGCGCGGTTTCGGCCCGTGGGCGCGCGTCTACCGCAAGGCCGAAGGCAGTGCCCGGCAGTGCGTGCAGCTCGCGGTCCTGTCCTGGGACGCTCTCGACACCCGCTCCTGGCCGGGCGTCGCCGCCATGCATCCGGCCGACATCGCCCGTGTCCTCGGCGTCTACGCCCGGCGCGTCATCACCCCGCGCGGCTCCACCGCCGTGTCCGGACTGGAGCTGATGACCGCGCTGCGCCCGCCCACGAAGGCCGTTCAGGTGAACGGGGCGTGGGTGTCGGGCCACAACCCGGGCAGTCTCGGATCGCAGCCCACGGACCCGGCGCCGCCGGAGGCCATCGCCGAACACCCCGTGGTCGTGAACTCCGGTTGGAGCGGGGGTTTCCTGAGCGAGGAGGCCTACCAGTGGGTCCGCGACCCCGCGCTGCTCTCCGACGAGGAGTGCCTGCTGCCGTACGCGGTCGGCCTGGATCTGAACACGGCCTTCCTCGCCGCGTCCGCGCGCCTCACGGTGGGCCTGTCCGGCCCGGACCACTTCCACCGGCCGGTGTTCGACAAGAAGATCCCCGGCTCCTGGCTCGCCGATCTCACCCACATCGAGCTCGACCCCCGCCTGCCCTCGCCGTTCACCCCGGACGGCACCCGGCCGACGGGACCTGCCTGGTACCAGACCCACACCCTCGCCTACGCCCAGGAACTCGGCCACGACATCCACCCCCTCGAGGCCTATCTGCGTCGCGAGACCGGCGCGTACCTCGACCCTTGGCACGACCGGCTGAAGACCGCCTACCTGGACACCCTCGCCGACCTCGGCGTCACCGCCGACCTCACCGACGCCGACTTCCTCGAGGCCATGGAGGTCCACCAGCAGGCCGACCCGGCGATGGCCGCCGTCCTCGCTGCGATCAAAGCCACGGTCAAGGGCGGTATCGGCAAGCTCCGCGAACGCCCCCAGGGCCGCAGCTACCGCGACGGCGACCCCTGGCCCGCCATGCAGCGCCCGACATGGCGTCCCGACATCCGGGCCGCCGTCATCTCCAAGGCCCGCGTCAACATGCACCGCAAGCTCGCCAACATGGTGAAGCTGACCGGTCTCTACCCCCTCGCGGTCCTCTCCGACTGCGTCGTCTACTCCAGCCCCGGGCCGTCGCCGCTGGACTTCTTGCCCTACGACGCGTCGGGCAAGCCGCTGATGGGCGGCTTCCGCCTCGGCCCCACCCCCGGTCTGGCCAAGCTGGAAGGGGTCCAGGAGATGTCCTGGGCGGTCGACCTGATGGAGAAGGGCCTCAACCCCGCCCGCCACATCAAGGGCGGCGATGCCGTCCTCGACGACGGCGAATAGAGCCGGCCGCCGCTCGGGCAGCATGACCGAGACCCCCTCGCCGAGGAGCTGAACCGCTGTGGGAGAGATCGAGGACGCCATCGTCCGCGCAGACCAGGAGGCCTTCACCAAGCAGCCCCCCAAGACCCTCAAGGGCAGGATCAACTTCCTGCTCAAGCGGCTCAAGACGACCAAGGCCGTCGCCGCGGAGCTGGGAGTCAGCCAGCGGTCGGTGGAGCGCTACCGCAAGGGCGACCGGAAGACGCCGCCCAGGCCTGTCGCGGACCGCATCGACACGGCCGTACGCGCCCGCTGGCAGCCCGTGGTCCGCGGTCGCCGCCGCAAGGAGGCCGCCACCAGCACCGGGATCACGGTCGAGACCCGTGCCCGCTTCGGCTACACGGCCCCCGTCGGCACCACCGACGACGGCCGGGTCCGCCGCCTCACCGTGCACCTTCCCGCCGCATACGCCCAGCGCCTGTTCGACGCCCGCGCCCGGGGCGCCGACGACCGCGAACTGCGCGCGATCGTCGCCGAGGGACTGCAGGAGATCTACTTCAAGGACGGTGGAACGCGGGCCGACCAGCTCCGGGTCGAGTTCACCGACATCGACTACTTCGACGTCTCCTTCTGACCTCCCGCCGCCGCGACGGCCAGCAGGCGGAACCGCGCCGGAAGTTCGTCCTCTCGACTCTTGACGGCCTCTGCGATCTGCCCGGCGCCCCGGGCGGGGGTCAGGTGCGCGGTGTCGGCGACCTCGGCCTCTGCGTACAGCCAGGTGCGGGCCGCCCCGGCGTCGGCGTCGGCGCCGGCGTCCGCGTCGGCATGGCCGTGGCGCGGGCCCTGGGCATCGTCGCGGCAGACAGGCACGCACGCCGCGGGCACCCGCACCCCCCGCCGCGAACCGGCAGCCCCTGCGCTCCCGGGGGGCGTAGTTCACCGTCCGTCCGGGCCACCGAGCGGCGCGGTGAACCGAGGCCGCCAGCCTGCCCCCGTCCGCTCGACCACCTGGACCGCCGCCGCACGGGTGTGCAGCGGCAGCAGACGCCCGACCGCATCGCGGACGCAGGCGGCTACCGCCGGGTCGTCCGCGCCCATGGCGACCGTGACATGCGCGGCGGGCCGCGTCCCGAAGCGGCCGACGTACGGGCGCAGCCCGGACCACTGGGCGCGGAACGCATCGACGACCGGCTGGAGTCGCGGCACGGAGACGGCGATGAAACCGGACGCCGTCACGACGTCCTCCAGGAGCAGATCGGCTGCCGGAAAACGTGCCGCCAGGGAACGGAGGTCGTTCTCGTCCTGACCGGTCAGCGCCGATTGCGGCAGGAAGGGGTAGAGGAGCGAGACGTGCGCCGGCACCCCGAACCGCACCAGGGTTGGATCGACACGCCGTGCCGCATCGAGGAGTGGGGCGGCGTCGGGCAGAACGATGACGACGGCGGTGGTCCCTGGCTCTGGCATTGCATCATCGTCGCAGGTCAGGTGTGGGACCCGCGCTGTCGGAGCGGCGCGTGTGCCGTCCCTCGGTCCTGGGCGGGGATGTCCAGGGCGGTCCCGTACAGGCGGGTGACCCGGAGCAGGATGGTCACGCGCCGGTCGGGGAGCGGCTGCTCGCCGGGGGCCGCCCCGTCGGCCGGGTCCGCTATGTCGACTTCTCCTTCGGCGACGGCGAACGACCATACGTTCGGGCCGCTGACGTGCAGTGAGGCGTGCGGGTCGCGGCGCAGCTGGCGGACCTTGAGGCGGTCGGCGGTGGAGGAGACCCGGAGTACGCGTTCCCCTGCGTCCCAGTCGTACAGGACGGTGGACAGGTGCGGGTGGCCGGTGCTCCTGACGCTCGCGAGCACCCCGAACTGCTGCCGGCTCAACAGCTGGGAGAGCTCCTGGTCGGTGAGCCTGCGGGGGGACGGGCCGTCGTTCGGGGTGGTGGCGGTGCCGGCGTCGGGGCCGGTGGCGGTGGTGGTGTGCTCGCTCATGGGGATCAGCCTCGGTGGTCGGAGTGGGACGGGGGTGGGGCGGCCTGGAGGGCGGGCAAGACGGCTTGAGGAGTGCAGCGCACGCCCCTGCGGTCGACCGACGCACAACAAGTACCGTAGCAGATGGTTTTGTTGTAGACGATATTGGGGTGGCGCCCCGACGATGCGCAACCGCTACGCTCCGCGGCCCGCTTGGGCCTGTTGTCACAGTCGGCGGCTACCTTGCAGCTCGGCACACGGTCACAGCGGGGCGCAGGAGCAGGGAGCGGCAATGGTCGTCGAGGTGGGGTACGCGCGGGCGTGGGACTTGGAGGCCCGTGCGCCGTGGCGGCCGATGTCCGCCGGGCAGGCCCGGGAGCGGGATGCCGCCGGACTTCCGTACGTGGTGGTGTACCGGGAGCCGGGCCGGGAGGCTCCGCTGGAGGTCCGGCTCGTCTCGTGGCGGGACCACTACGTCGGGCTGTGCGTGTACAACGCCCAGGGCCGCCGTACCCACGACGTGGACATGCGGCTGCTGGACGAGCCGTCACGGCTGCTGCGCCGACACACCGTCAGCCGGCACTGCACCGGCCCGGAAATGCCGGAGTCCGACGAGGAGTGCCCGCGCGTGGGGATGCCCGAGCTGCTCCCGGAGCTGGACGGAGCCACCGCCGATGCCTGAGACGACATACGTGACCTTCGAGGAGTCCTGGGACGCGGCGGCCCGTACCGGTGTTCGCGCCCTGTCCCGCGAGGAGGCGCGCGCCCGGGATGCCGCCGGCCTTCCGTACGCGGTGGTCTACCGCGTGACGGGTCGCGAAGTCCCCCTCGGGGCGCGGATGGTGGCATGGCGGGCGGGCCTTGTGGATGCCTGGGCGTACGACGAGCACGGCCGCCGGACCGCCGAGGCCGAGCTGCGGCTGCGGGACGACGAGGGCCGGCTGTTGGTCCGGCGCCTGTTCGTGCGGCGGTATCCGGACGCGCGGACGGGGGAGTTCGACGTGCACTGCCCCCGGACGGCGGTGGACCTCTCGGCCGACGGTACCGCGCGCATCTCGCACCAGCCCGAAGGCATGCGGGGCGCCTCCCTGGAGGTCGACGTGGCGGTTGCCGAGGAGCACCTGTGGACGGCCCGCCCAGGCTTCGACGACTGGCCGGGGCTCCCGGTGGCGGACTCGCTCCCGGACTGGGTCGCCGCACAGCTGGATCCTGCGGCGCCCGGTTGGCGCAGCGAGCCCTCCCGGCTGCTCGGGTCCATCGACTTCGACCGGGTCCACCGGCCCGGCATCCGCCTTCCCGGGCTGACGGTTCTCGATCCGGTCCCGTGCGGCAGCGTGCGCGTGCCGAGCGGGGTGTTGGCGGTCGCCTGCCCGCAGAGCTGGGGGGAGGAGCCGGACATCACGGTGGTCGTGCCTCCCGGTACGTACCCGGTGAAGGCGGCCCTGGTCGAGGTGGCGGACAGGGGATACGGGTCCTACGAGGAGGTCGCGGCCGTCCGGCTGCAGATCTGCGATGCCCCCGTGGCGGCCTGGGAGATGGCGCTCGGGCCGGGGGACGACACGCTCCGGCTCCGGGCGGGAGAGGCCTTCGGCTTCGGGACGGACGGGGCGACGGGCGCTTTCGGTGACGCCGGGGTCTGGCAGGACCTGCGGGACCGGCTCGAGCGGGCGAACCGGCAGGGTTCCCCGGAGGCCGACGGGCTCACCGGTTCCGCAGCCGGGATGCACCTCGACGGCGGCAGCCTGGGCGCGGACCTGGCGGTCTTCTGCACCGCCGGCGACGGCGTCCACCCGGTGTGGGTGGGCCGGTCCGCCTCCGGAGAGGTGGTCTGCGTCGACGTCCAGACGGCCTTCGACCTGAACCTCGAGGCCTGAGCCCGGCCGGCGGCCCCGCATGACAGACGCGGTCGAGACCCGGCGGGCTCGGCCGTCCCTGACCGGCCCCTGACCGGCCCCTGACCGGTCGCGGGGGCGCCTGCGGGGGCGGCGGGTTCGCGTCCACGGCGTCCCGACCGCCGCATCGCCCCCTCTTTTCGTCCTCTTGACGATATGACGGGGGTCCTTTATCGTCGCACTGACGAAATGAAGGGGGTCCGTCATGGCCGACATCACCCGGCGCTTCGGCTGGCGCCATCTGCGCTCCGCGCCCACCACCCACATCCGCCACCACCGGCGCGGGCGACTCGTCCATGACGGGCGGGGGCTCAGCTTCTGGTACCGCTCGCTGTCGGCGGCGCTGTCCGAAGTGCCGGTCGACGACCGGGAGCTGGCCATGGCCTTCCACGCCCGCACGTCCGACTTCCAGGACGTCGCCGTGCAGGCCACCGTCACCTACCGCATCAGTGACCCGGCCGAAGCCGCGGCCCGACTCGACTTCTCCGTGGACCCGGACACCGGGAGCTGGCGCGGGTCGCCCCTGGAGCAGATCGCCACTCTCCTCACCGAGACCGCGCAACAGCACGCGCTGGACGTACTGGCCCGGACCCCGCTGGCCGTCGCCCTCGTGGACGGCGTCTCCTCCGTGCGGACGAGCGTCGCCGACGGTCTCGCCGCCGAGCCCAGGCTCCCGGCCACCGGCATCGACGTCGTGGCCGTGCGGGTCGTGGCGATCCGCCCCGAGGCCGAGGTGGAGCGTGCCCTGCGCACCCCGGCCCGCGAGCAGATCCAGCAGGAGGCGGACCGAGCCACCTACGAGCGGCGGGCCGTCGCCGTCGAGCGCGAGCGCGCCATCGCCGAGAACGAGCTGGCCAGTCAGATCGAACTGGCCAGGCGCGAGGAGCAGCTCATCGACCAGCGCGGCACCAACGCCCGCCGCGAGGCCGAGGAGAAGGCGGCCGCGGACGGCATCCGGACCGAGACGGAGGCGGCCCGCAAGGTCCGTCTGGCCCGCGCGGACGCCGAGGCGGAGCGTGAGACGGGCGCGGCACGCGCCGAGGCCCAGGCCGCCTGGCTGCGCGTGCACGACGAAGCCGGCACGGGTACGTTGCACGCCCTGGCGGCGACCCGGCTCGCGGAGAACCTGCCGCGCATCGAGAGCATCACGCTCTCTCCCGACGTCCTCACCGGCCTCCTCACCAGGCTCGGACGTCAGGAAGGCGGCGCAGGGACATGAGCCTGGCCCCGCGGGCGGTGCTCGTGCACCGCAGGACCGAGTACGAGGAACTGCTCGCCCGGCACGGGACGCACGGGCAAGCCTCGTTCTTCCTCTCGAGCCGCGGCCGGTCGATCGACGAGGTGCTCCGCCGTCACGAGCGCACGCGGCACGCGCTGCGGGAGGTGGCGGCGGCCGTACCGCTCACCTGGCGCACCTCCCGGGTGGAGCGGGCCGACCTGGACCGCTTCCTGTTCGCCCCGGAGGACGTGGTGGTCGTGGTCGGCCAGGACGGGCTGGTCGCCAACACCGCGAAGTACCTGGACGGACAGCCTGTGGTGGGCGTCGACACCGACCCCGGGCGTAACCCGGGGGTCCTGGTCCGTCACCGCTGCACCGACGCGGCCGCCCTGCTGCGCGCGGCGACCACCGCCGGGAGCCGGAGGGAGGAGCTGACCATGGTCGAGGCCATCGCCGACGACAGCCAGCGCCTTCTCGCCCTGAACGAGATCTACCTGGGCTCGCCCGGCCACCAGACGGCCCGCTACCGCCTCGGCTCCGACGGCGACGCGGACCCGGGCGAGGCCCAGGCGTCCTCCGGGGTGCTGGTGGGCACCGGCACGGGCGCCACCGGCTGGCTGCGTTCCCTCTGGTTGGAGCGCGGCAGCGCCGCGGACCTGCCCGCGCCCTGCGAGCGGCGGCTCCTGTGGTTCGTACGGGAAGCCTGGCCCTCACCGACATCCGGAACGACCAAGGTCGCCGGTGAGCTGGGGCGGGGGCAGGGGCTGCAGCTGACCGTGGAGTCGGACCGGATCGTGGTGTTCGGTGACGGGATGGAAGGCGACGCCCTGGAGCTGACCTGGGGTCAGAGCGTACGGCTGGGCATCGCCGGAACGTCGCTGCACCTGGTGACGTAGGAGCGTTGCCCGAGGGCAGCACCGGCCCGGCCGCCGTCGCCGCCGCGGACCCGCGGGCCCGCCGGCCGGAGACGCCGCACCCGGCCGCTTCCATCTCGCCGTCGAGGCCTCAGGCCCGGCTCACGCGGGCAGGGTGGCGAGCTGCGCGGCCAGGGCCGCGGCCGGTGGGAAGGTGGCGCCCACGGCCGTGACGTGTTTCCAGTGCAGGCGGCCGCCCGCGTCGAGGATGAACACCGAACGCCTCAGCCCGATGAGGGGCATGGTGATGCCCAAGGACCGTGCCACGGCCCGGTCCCCGTCGGACAGGAGCGGCATCCGCAACTGCCTGGCCCGCGCGAACCGCTCGTGGCTGTCGACGTCTTGGGCGCTGATCCCCCACACCACCGCCCCCGCGGACTGCAGCTGCTCCAGTCCGTCGGAGTAGGAGCACAGCTGTGCGGTGCAGACGGGAGTGTCGTCGCCCGGGTAGAAGGCGAGGACCACGGGGTTGCCCCGCTGCTCGCCCAGGCTGTAGTCACCCCGGTGCCACGTCTCTCCGGTGAGCTGTCCGCCGGGCAGGTGGAATTCGCCGAGGACGTCACCGACCTTCGGGGTACCGGGCATGCGCGCTCCTTCTGTGTTCCTGCTGCCGCCGGTCGTGGGACTCGGCGACCTCACGGTGGGTCGGATGGGTCCGAACGGTTCTTCGAAGCGGACGTGCGTGCATGGGAGGGTACTTCGTCCCGCAGGCGCCCGCTCGCTCCACGCGGATGTATCCGCCCGCCAGGACCCGGCCGCGGCCCGGGTCGTTCGGTTCCTCGTCGGCCGTGCGGGCCTCTGGACGGCCGGGGCAACCTCTGCCCGCGGGACAGCCGTTCCGGTGACAGGCCAATCCGCCTGCCGGGTGTCGCCGAATGCCCGTCGTGAGCAGCTTCCGCACCACCCTCACCCGGGCCGGCCTCGGGGCACTGTCCGGCCTGCTGGCGGGTGTCACCGCGCTGGCGGTGGCCGAGCTGACCGCCGCCCTGGTACGGCCGGCGGCCGGACCGGTGACGGTGGTCGGGGGAGCGGTCATCGACCGGACCCCGGCCGCGGTGAAGGACTTCGCGATCCGCACCTTCGCGGAGAACGACAAACTCGTCCTCCGCCTCGGCATCCTCGTCCTGCTGGTTCTGTTCGCGATCGCTCTGGGCATTCTCGCTGTCCGCTACCGGCGTGTCGCGGCGGCCGGCGTGCTGGTGTTCGGGGTCATCGGCGCGGCCGCCGCCCTGGGCCGCCCCGACGCCGCCGGAACCGCGGACGCCCTGCCCTCCGTGGCGGGCGCGGTGGCAGGCGCTGTGGTGCTCCACCTCCTGGCGGGCAGGGCCGACACCACCGGCTCGCCGAACCGAGCCGACCGCCGCGGGCCCGGCCCGAGCCGGCGGGGCTTCCTCAACGCCGCTGCCGCCACCGCGGCCGTGGCGGCCACCGCCGGAGCGCTGGGCCAGGTGCTGTCCGCGCAGCGTGGGCAGGGAGCCGTCACGTCGCGCAACGCCCTCCGCCTGCCCGCCCCCGCCTCTCCCGCTCCCGAGGTCCCGGCCGGCGCCCAGCTGAAGGAGCCCGGCCTCAGCGCTTTCATCACGCCCAACCGTGATTTCTACCGTGTCGACACGGCGCTCTCCGTTCCGATGGTCGACGCCGGAACGTGGCGGCTGCGCCTTCACGGCCGGGGTGTCGCCGGGCCCCGTATCCACACCCTCGACGAGCTCCTGGCCCGCCCGCTCATCGAACGGGACATCACCGTGACGTGTGTGTCGAACGAGGTCGGCGGCCCCTACCTGGGCA
>NZ_JBVJFK010000009.1:0-413286 GCF_055587885.1 Streptomyces sp. NPDC046349 | reverse complement strand
TTGCCGCTGAACCGCGACCACAGGACGGCGACCTGGTCGCCGTCGCTCAGGGTGACGCCCTTGCTCTCCAGCCAGGTGGTGATGGCCGCGTCCCGATCCGCGTCGGGGCCGACCTTCCAGGCCTTGCGGACGTCCTCGCGCAGATCCGTGCTGAACTGCTTGCCGACGCGCTTCGTCGCGTCACCGACACCGAGCTGGTTCTTCTTGTTGAGCTTGATCAGGAGCGGCCCGTTGTGCGCCGCCACCGTTATCTCCTTCAGCCGCTCGGACGTCATGACGACGTGGATGCGGTTCTCCGGAATGTCGGAGGCCCTGTAGAAGGCGGCGATCCCTTCGGCCTTCGAGCTGTCCGCCGCGTCCTCGTAGGTCAGGATGACCGAGAGGTTCTCGTCGGCGAGGAGGGCGGCCGCGATGCCGAACTGGTCGCCGGACGCGTAGTGGGGCTGGGTGAGGAACACCAGATCCTCGGCGGGCCCGAGCGGGCGCGGCGGGACCGGGGTGGTGGGCGAGGGCGTGGGGTCCTCTTGCTCCGACACGGTGACGGTGTCGGTGTCGGGTTCCGTGTCTGTGCGGCGGGGGGACCGGCTGGTGTCCCAGGCCACGGTCCCCGGGTCGACGGCGAGCCTTCCCTGGGGCTGGGTGGCGTCGTCCGTGGACGTGAGGGTGGACGTCGACGTGGTGGTGACGGGGTTGCCCGGGGAGTTCTCCTGTGTGAGGGCGGAGTTGTTCCGTTCGGCGGGCTCCTCCAGGCTCGTGCCGTCGTCGTCGCGGCCGGTGGACGCCCAGGCCTGCCCGCCGCTCTCGGTGGAGGGACGGGAGCCCTCCGTGTTCCCCTCCGTCGTCGGCCGGTTCGCCGTGTCGCCGTCCTCGTCCGCCGCGGAGGTGTCCTCGCGCGACGGGGCCGCGCTCTCGGTGACGAGGCCGGCCGGCTGATGGGCCGGGGCGGTGTCGCCGTCGGTACCCGAGGCGGCGGGGGACGCCGGTTCGCCCGGGGCCTTCTGCCCGGTGGCGTTCGGGGAGGTCGAGTTGGCCGGGCTGTTCCCCGTCGCCGGTGCGTTCGCGGCAGTCGGTGTGTTCGCCGTGATCGGGGAGGAGCCGCCGGGCGTGCCCTGGCCGGCCCCCGGGGCCACTGCGGAGGTGGTGGCGATCGGGACCGGGGCGCCCTGCGGGACGTCCCGGTCGGATCCCGATCGGCCGCCCTCGCCCGCGAGGTAGTCCCCGTCCTCGTCGACGTCCAGGTAGTCGAGGTCGTCGTCCGTCTCGTCGAAGAGCCGATCCAGGCCGAGGTCGGCCATGTCGTCGGTGAGACTGCCGGTGTCCGGCTCCGCGAAGAACTCGTCCAGGCCGAGATCGGGCATGTCGTCGGTGAGTCCCGACGCCCCGCCGCTGCCGCCGTTGCCGAAGTCCGGGGTGCCCAGCCCGAGGGAGCCGCGCAGCCCCGTACCGAGCTTCTCGCCGCCCGTCTCCAGCAGGTGCCCCAGGCGGCCCTCGACGATGCCGGAGCCGAAGGTCAGCCCGGACGTCTTGAAGGTGTGCTCGTCCGAGAAGAGCAGGTTGTACGTGCCCTCCGAGACCGCCGCGTGGGCGCCCTCGAACAGGCCGCGCACGGCCCCGCCCCGCATCGACTGCAGGACGCTCTGGCCCATCGCGTCCGCCGTGCCCTTGGTCAGGGCGTTCAACGCCCCGTCGTCGAGGTGCTTGGAGATCGGCTTCAGCGCGTCGCCCAGTGCGTCGGGCAGTTCCTTGCGCCCGGTCCCCATCAGCAGGGTCTGTGCCCACTTGCGGCCCGCCTCGCGGGCCTCCTCGCCACCGAAGCGCCGTTCGAAGGCGTCCCCGACGTCCTTGATGAAGTTGCGTGCCGCCTTCTCCGGGTTCGGGCCCGCGGTGCCCGGCAGGCGGTTGCGGAAGATGTCCGTCATGTCCTTGCCGAAGGACTGCGGCGGGGGCGGCAGATCCTTGTTCGTGTTCGGCTTCGGAACGTCGCCCGTCGTCTTCGGGGGCGGCGGAGGCGGGGTGACGTCGTCGCCCGCCTTGTTCTTCGGCGGGGGCGGTGGAGCGACGTCGTCACCGGTCTTCTTGGGCGGGGGCGGTGCGAGGTCGCCGCCCTTCTTGCCCAGGTTCTTGCCCGCGCCGTCGCCCAGGCCCTTGGGCGGCGGCAGGACGTCGTCGAGCTGCTTGCCGATCTTCCGGCCGGCGTCGTCGCCGAACATCTTCGCCAGGAGCTTGCTGAACAGGCCGCCCAGGGCCTGGAAGGGACCCGCCAGCGCGCCCTGTACGGCCCCGGAGAGCGCCGCGTTCTTGGTGAGCTCGCTGTCCCACTCGTCGCGGGTGCCCTGGTTCAGCTGCGTCCACTGGCTGAGCGCGTCCATGACCACGCCCATGCCGACGTTGATGATCTCGTGCATCAGCAGCGCGACGATCATCCGCCCCAGCCGGGTGCGGATGATCAGCCGGACGATGGCCTGCTTCTGCAAATACGCCCCGATGGACGCGCCGAAGAAGAAGGACAGCGCCAGTGCCACCGCGGCCTCGACCAGCAGCTCCACGAGCTGAGCGATGATCATGTACTTCGTGTACTGGAGCTGGGTCGCGCTCTTGCGGGTGAAGGTGGCGATCAACTCCGCCTGCTCGGTCACGGAGTTGAAGTAGTCGAGCCCCTTCTGGCCGCCGAGGAAGGACTTCATCGCCTCCTGGTACATCTCGGCGGCGCTGCCGTCGAAGTTCTTCTTCGTGTAGCCGAGGGCGTCGGCCACCCGCTGCTGGACCTCACCGTTCAGTTTCCCGTGCAGCCCCTTGTGCGCCTCCGCGAGGGCGAACAGCTTGTCCTCGTCACCGTCCGGAGGGATCTCACCGGTCAGGGCCGCGAACAGCCAGGCGCACTCGGGGGGAAACTGCAGCGACATGGAGGCTCAGCGCTTCTTCGTGGGGTTGTTGACGTGGTCGATGACGTCCTGCTGGGTCTTCTTGAACTTCTTGGAGGTGTCGCCGAGGCTCTGGCCGCTCGCTTCGAGGGCCTCGACGAGCGCCGCGGTCCCGTCCACGACGGACCCGAGCCCCTGGTAGTACTTCTTGGCGAAGGCCTCGCCGAACTCGCCCGTGCCCCAACAGCCGCGATAGCTGGTGATCTTGTCCATGTACTCGTCGCGGGCGACCTTCAGCACGCTGCCCACGTCCTTCACGGCCTCGCCGCTGCGGTCCAGGCCCTCGCTGTCGACGTCGAGTTCACTCACCGGCCCGCCACCGCCCCCGACGCCGTGCCCGTCCCGCCGTCCTCGTCGTCCACCAGCTCGTCCAGCAGGGCGCCGGCGGAGGCGGAGGAAGCGGAGCCGGCCGGGCGGGAGGACGGGACCACCAGGTCCGTGTCCTCGCGCAGCGGCGCGAACAGGTCCTCCCAGTCCACCGGCCCGAAGCCGCCCGGAGCGTCCGCGGACAGCCCGGGGATGGGGCCGAAGGGCCGGTATATGTCGAGCAGTTGGGAGGCGGCCTTGGCGCGGGCCGAGGAGATGGTGGTCATCACCACGTTCGCCAGCTCCGCGGGGGCCATCGTGCGGTACCGCGAGGTGGGGAAGCGCAGGCCCGTCAGCTCGCCCTGCGCCCCGACCGTGGCCTCCACCGCGCGGTCCTTGGCGGTGACCGTCACGGATATCGCGGCCGCCTGCGCCGCGGCCGCGTCCAGGCGGCCCCGGGTCTCCTCGAACTCCGCCAGCGCCTCCGCCAGCCGTTCCTCCAGGGGATTGCTCATCCCTGCGTCCCTCCTCGTTCGCATGCTGTCCACCGGTACCGGTCGGATGCCGGCCCTCGTCTCCCGACGGCTCTCCCGACGGCTGTCCCGCCGCCGGGGTTCACCGCCCGATCACCGCGGAGACGCCGCCCTCGTCGGTGCCCCAGACGTCCTCGTCCTCGCTGACCCAAGTGGCGCGCTCGCGCTCCTCGCTCTGCGTGCTCTGGCCCCCGCCGCCCATACCGCCCATCGGCGGCATCATCGGCATCCCGCCCGAGGTGGTGGCGGGCCGGCGCAGCGCGGCGGCCTCCTCGGCGGCGAGCTGGGCGATGCGACCGCGGGTGGCCGCCGACTCGTTCAGCACGGTCCCCCGGGTGCGTTCCCCGGGGACGGTCGGGCCCGTATTCGTGCCGGGGGGTGCGGTGAGGCTGTGCCCGAGGGGGTTGGCGCCGAGCGGGGGCGGGGCGGACGGGCCGCCGCCCGATCCGTAGCCGCCGCCCGACAGCGCGGCCGCCGACTTGCGGTAGTCGTCCGGGTAGTCGTAGTAGTCGTAGTCGCTGAGCCTGCCCGAGGAGAGGTTCGGGCCCGCACCCGTCGGGCCGCCCGTGACCGAGACCGTCCGGCCGGAGGCGTCCGTGGTGACCGTCCGCCCGTCCGGGTAGGTGACCTTGTGGCCGCCGTCCTGGAACTTCTGGTCCACCGTGCCGTCCGGGTACTTCGTGGTCGTGGAGCCGTCGGGATTGTGCTTGGTCTCCGCGCCCGCATTGCCGCCCAGCGGGTTCAGGTGCTCGGTCTTCTTGTCCCCGTCCGGCTCGGTGGTCGTGTAGGTCCCGTCCGGGCCGAGCTTGGTGGAGGTGCCGTCCTTGTAGGTGGTGACGACCGTGCCGTCCTTGTCGACCTTGGCCACGGCGCCGTCCGCGTACTCGATGGTCGAGGTGTTCTTGCCCAGGTGGGAGACGGTCTTCGTGCCGTCGGGGTCGACCGTGGTGACCGTTCCGTTCGGACTCACGGTGGTCCGGGTCCCGTTGGTGTGGACGGTCGTGGCCGAGCCGTCCTTGTTGAACGTCGTCGTCGAGCGGTCGGGGTTGTGGACGGTCTGCCCCGCCTCGGGGCGGGTGACGGTCTTGTTGCCCTCGGGGTCGGTGGTGGTCAAGGTGCCGTCGGTGGCGCGGATCTGCGTCGAGCCGTCCTTGAACTGCGTGACGGCGCTGCCGTCCGGGCGGATCGTGGTCTTTGTGCCGTCCGGGTAACTGATTGTCTCGCTGCCGTCCTTGTGCAGCACCGTGGTGGAGCCGTCCGGGTTCACCGTCGTGGCCGTGCCGTCGCGGCCGATCGTGGTGGTGGTCCCGTCCTTGTGCGTGACCGTGCGGGAGCCGTCCTGGTTGTATGAGGTGGTGCTGCCGTCAGGGCCCTTGACCGTCTTCAGCGGGATGCCCCCCTTGGGGCCGGTACCGGAGCCGGGTGGCGGGTTCAGCCCCAGGAACGGCGGAGGCGACCCCGCGGGAGTCTTCTCCTGGCGTCCGTCCGGATACGTCGTGGTGTACGAACCGTCGGGATTGCGGACGGTGACGGAGCCGTCGGGGTTGCGGACGGTGACGGAGCCGTCGGGGTTGCGGATGCTGCCGCCCGGGCCGAGCCCGGGCGGGTTCAGCCCCAGCGTGGGCGGCGGCTTCTTGAGGTCCGGCGGAGGGACGTTGCCCTTCTTGTCGCCGAGGCCGCCGCCTCCGCCGATGGCGTTCGGGTCGATCTTCGGCGGCGCCTTGTCACCTCCGGCGCCCCCGCCCTTCTCCTCCAGTTCCTTCTGTTTGTTCTTCGCCGTGTTCTCGGCGTACTTGCTCCCCAGGTCGGTGAAACCGGGGTTGAAGGTGAAGGTGCTGGTGGCGTACTCAAGGTCGGCGAAGGCGTTGTTGAGCGCGCTGGCCTGAAGGGTCGCGGCCGTGTCGAGGGCCAGGAGGTTCGCCACCCAGCTCCGGTAGGCCTGCTGGGCGAGCTTCTGCCACGCCTCCTGATGGGTCAGGTCGCCGAACGGCTCGTAGTAGATGGAGAACCCCGCGCCCATGACGAGCTTGGTGCCCTGCGCGGTCACCTTCTGGATGTTCTCGCTGTTGATGTACGCGACGACTTTGTCGATCTCCGCGTCGAGGAAGTGCGTCGGCGTGAAGGTGGCGGGGTGTGTGGCGTCGGAGAACTTCCACGTGTCCCAGGCGTTCTTCAGGTTCGTCGCGGCGTCGTGGATGGCCTTCGCGCAGCGCAGGATCTCCCGGCCGGTCGAACTGTCCGAGGCGACCAGGGGCAGGTCTCCCAGCGTTACGCTGCCCGTGCCCCGGGTCGCGGTGAGGTCCTCGCCGAGCTCCTTGTACCCCAGGTCCAGCCCTTGGATCAGGGTGCGGAAGACGTCCGCCGCCGAGCCCTTCCAGGCGGCGTCGTCCCCGCCGAGGCTCTTCGACCAAGCCTCGATCTTCTTCTGGTAGTCGATGAAGAAGGTGCGCACCTCGTCGAACGACCTCGCCGCGGCAAGGATCGTGGCCAGTTGTATGGAGTCCTTGGGGTCGACGGCGGCGACGCCCGAATACCCCAGATCCAGGTTCGCGGTGGTTCCCTTCTTCACGAAGGACTCCAGGGCTTCGCCGTATCCCCAGTCGAAGGCGCCGGCCTTCCCCTTGTTGCTGAAGTCGTTGCCGCCCTCGTTCCAGGGCACGCTCAGCGTGATCTTCCAGTACTTCTGGACCCCGGTGCCGTCGTGGTCGATGTCGTAGAACTTGATGATCCGCTCGGGACCCTTGGTATCGACGTTCGGGAGGCTGTCATAGGCGTCACCGACACTGGTCAGGTAGAGGGCGTCGGTCTTCGCCCTCAGCCAGCCGGTCCCGGGAACGGTCTGGTCGCCGGTGCTCCCCACCTTCCCGACGTCCTCGCGCTTGCCGCCCGCGAAGCTGGTGAGTTGCCCGACGACGTATTCCCACCGGGTTTGGATCTGTGGGGGCGACGGTGTTGCCATGGGGAGGGGGCCTTCCGGGGAACGCGACGGTTGGTGGGACGGTCAGGTGGTCGGGGGCGCGGACGGGGGCTTCTTCTCGGGCGTGAAGACCCCGTTGACGTCCTTCCAGTCGGCGAGGAAGTCCTGCCCGTTGATCCCGTCGAGGCTTTCGTCCTGGGCGTCGCCCAGTTCCTTGATCGTGTGGATCAGCTCGTCGTCGATCTCGGTGAAGAGGGTCCGCTGCTTGGTCAGGATCGTGCCCAGCGAGGCGGCGGAGTCCGTCATGAACTTGACGAGCCGCGTCCCGTCCACCGGTGTCTCTTCCTTGGCGTCATTGGTCCGCAGCCTGCCGAGCCGCGGTGGGTTCGGCGCCCAGGGGCCGTCGGGGTCCGTCAGCGCTCTGGCCAGCAGCGGCACGGGGGTGACCGCGTCCGTCGACGGTGCCGTGCTCGTCAGCGTCGCGAGGCGTGCCAGAAAGGCGGCGACCCCCTCGAGGCTGTCCGTTCTGAACTTCTCCAGACTGTCCCTGTCGAGATGGGACAGATCGATACCTTCGGCCATGGTCTCTCTCCCGGGCGGCGGGGCAGGGTTGCGGGAACGTCCCGGCGCCGCCGGCCGGGGCCGGCGGCGCTGTCAGGGCGGGTCAGCGGATGCGGACGTTGTTCCACTGGTCGGCGCTGCGGTTCTCGTGCTTCTTGTAGATCTCGCTGATCATGTTCAGCAGCTCGCTGTGCTTCTGGAGGATGGCGCCGAGGCCGTCCGAGGCCGTGTTCCAGTCGGTCTGCTTCTGGCCGTAGACGGCGGCGTCCTGGCCCTGCCAGGCGCCGCGGAGGCCGGCCAGTTCCTCGTTGAGGGCCTTGACGGTGTTCTGGATCGCGACCGTCTGCATCCGCATGTCCTCCGCGGCACGGTCGACGTGCTGGTACTGGACGTGGATGACGCCGTCGGTCTTGTTGGAATAGAAGTCGGACATGCGGGGCTCCTAGGGCGGCGGGCTGACGGAGAGGTGACGGAGGTGTACCGGCTCAGGGTTGAGCCACCGGCTCAAGGGTTGAGCCGGTTCTGGGCTCCCTGGGAGATCGAGGAGCGCTTGGCCTCCTGGATGAAGTCGTTGATCTGGCCCTGGGTGCGCGACTGCGCCTGCCCGGTCTCCGTCAGCGTCTGCATCATCTCGCCCATGCTCCGTGTGATCAGGTCCACTTGGCCGCTCCACTCGTTGAGCAGGCCCTGGAACGCGTTGCCGTCGGCGCCGCCGTAGGCCTTGATCAGGCCGTCCATGACCGTCTTCACGTCGCTCTGGGCCCTCTCCACGCCCGTCTTGGCCTGCTGGAGGGCGTTGTAGCCGCGCTGGTTCTCGCTCTGGTCCGAAGTCTGGGTGCTACCGGGAGGCGGCGGAGTCGCCATGATGGGGTTCCTTGTCTGGCGCGGCCATGGGGGCGTGGGGCGGATCGGGCGGAACGCCCGCCCGCGTGTGGGCTGATGGTAAGAACACTTGTGCGGCTGCTGCAACGAGACGAGTCGTCTTTGAGCTTCCGCGGTGATGCCCTGACCTGAACAGCCGGTCATCATCGGAGAGGACGGTGAAATTCCGCCGTCGGTTCACTCGCAGGGGGAGTCGGCCGGTTTCAACCCCACGGCGCCCGCCGCGGGCTGACGGCCCATCGCCGTGTCCACGTCGAGCCGCGGACCCGTGGGCAGCATGTCCAGCAGCCTCGACGGCACGGCCTGGGCGTGCCCGCCCTTGAGCCCCAGCCGCTCCACCGCGGTGACGTCCGGCAGCCGGTACTTCACGCCGACGTCGGTGACCAAGTACGTCGTGGTGCCGCGTACGCCGCCCCCGGCGCCGAGTGCCTGTACGAGCGCCCCGCCTCCCGGGCGGACCGCGATCCCGTCCACCGGCAGGCAGGCCCGCACGATCTCGGGACCGGCGGCGGGGGCCGGGACGCCCCCCGCCTCCCGCACCAGGGCGATACGGATCCGGGGGGCGGTGCCCTCGGGCTGGATCTGGGCGCAGAGCTGAGCACCGGCGCCCACGGCCCGCGCGGCCGGGGTGACGGCCGGCCAGTCCCCGGGGTCCGATCCGCCCTGTCCGGCGGGGGCCTGCCGTCGGGTCAGCTCGTCGGCGCTCAGCGCCATCGGCACCGGGACGCGGCCCGGGTACGCCTGACCGGCCGTGCGGTCGTCGCCCAGGACGAGGGCCGCCGCGAGCGCGGAGAGCGGGCGCAGTCCGGCCGCCTCCAGCAGGAAGTACTGCTGGGCGGTGCCGGGGGAGGAGAGGGCGAAGACCTGGCCCACCCGGGCGGCCGCGCCGCCGACCGTGCCCGCGTCCGTACCGCGGCCCTCGACCTCGGGGGCGGCCAGGTCGGCGCCCGCGGGCACGCTGTCCAGGAAGGCGGCCGAGACGGTGGTGGGGACGGCGCCGGAATAGCCGAGCGCCTGCTGGGCCCCGTGCCCGCCGATCCGCAGTCGGCGGTCCCCCCACAGCACGTGCCGGGCCCCGTCGGGACCGGCGACGAGCAGCGCCTGCTGGTTCCCCGGTACCTCGCCGTCGGAGGCGAAGCCGAGGCGCAGCGAGGTGCGGGCCGTGCGGCCGGCGCCGTCCGGGCCCGTCTGGCGGGGTTCCTCGGCGCACACCTGCCAGGAGCCCTTCTCCAGGTCACCGAGTCCGGGCAGCGAGTCCGGGCCGCCGGGAATGCCGACCGGGGTGCCGTGCGGCTCGCCGCGCAGCGACGCCGAGGAAACCGTGACGGTGTTCAGCCGGTTCTCGGACATGAGGCGTGCCGAGGCGTAGTTCCGCACCGGGCGGAGCCGCCCGTCGAGGTACAGGTAGCGCGTCCCGGTGTCCTTCTCCACGATCAGTGCGTTCGCCGTCCGCCAGGACTTGGTGCCGGCCGGGGAGAGCAGTCCGAACAGCACGAAGCCGACGACGAGCACCACACCGAGGCCGATGCCCCAGGCCAGGCCGCGATTGGTGCGGCCGACCGGGCTCTCCGGGGCGTCCGGGTCCTGCCGCAGCATGCCACTGGTCAGCCTGCCCATGACGAACATGTGGGCCTGGACCTGGTCTTTCCTCGACTGCATGTCGTTCCCCCGTCAGCCGGAAATGGCGCGCAGGGCGCCGTAGACGCCGAGCACCCACAGCGCCAGCGGGATCAGCGCCACTGCCGCGCAGGTGTGCAGGATGTCCCCGGCCCGCCCCCAGTGGGGCAGGATGCGGCGGCCGGGCACGGTCCAGGACGTGACGAGCGCCACGCCGGCCAGCACCAGCAGGGTCGCGAGCACCGCCGGACGGTTGCCGGGGGAGACGGCGGACGCGCCGGTGAGGGCCGCGAGGACCAGTCCGTACAGGCCGGGCAGGAAGACCGCCGGGCGCTGCCAGACGTTCCCGATGGCCCGGGAGTGCAGCAGCAGGAGCAGGCTGAGCACGCCGGCGGTGACCCGGGCCGGGGTACCCGGGTCGTCCAGCAGCAGTGCCGTGAGGGCCAGGGCGCAGACCAGGCCGACGGCCGCGTAGAGGGCGGTCATCCACTCCTCGGCCAGTGCGGTGCGGCTGACGACCCCTTCGTGCGGGTGCGGGTCGATGCCCTCCTGCAACTCCTCGGCGTTGGACGGCAGGACCGGCAGCCGCAGCCCCGACAGCCGGAAGGCCAGCCCGGGGACGAGCCCCCCGACGGCGACGGCGAACACCGCCACCACGCTCGCCGCGGGCCCGAGGCCGACGTCCAGCGTCAGCATCAGCGTCCCCCACACCGCCCCCGCCAGGGCGACCACCGCCACCGACAGCAGCAGCGGCACGAAGGCCGCCACCGCGGCCACGGCCAGCACCGCGCCGCCCGCGGCCGCAGCGGACGCGGCCAGCAGCCGGGCTCCGCCCAACTGTCCGCCGCCGTCCGCCTCGCCGACGGGAAGCAGGGCCCCGGCCAGCGCCAGGTAGGGCGCCACGAACACGCCCAGAGCCGCGCCGGCGGCCGAGTCCCCGACCGCGCGGGAGGCCGCGGCGGCGCCGAAGAGAACCAGGAGTCCGGTGATGCCGGCGACGGCCGCCCGGGCCGGCCCGCCGCCACCGGGCAGGGCGCACACGACCCAGCCGGCGGCCAGCAGCAGGACGGCCGCCGTCCGCAGCAGCCGCCGGCCGGCCGGGGCGTCCCAGCCGTACGGGCGCTCGCGCATCGTGCTGGCGACCCCGTCGACGAGGTCGTCGAAGTGGATCGCGGGCAATGCCTCGGTACGGGGACGCAGATGGAGAGTCTCCCCGTCGCGCAGGGACAGCACCTCGGGCGTGCTCTCCTCGTCCAGCGGTTCCCCGCCCAGGCGTTGCAGGACCCAGCCGCCGTGTTCGATTCCCTGCTCGGCGAGTTCCTCACCGGCGTGGTCCAGGAGCGTGGGCAGGAGGTCGGCCAGCGGAACGTCGACCGGCACCGCGAGGTCGAGCAGGCGCTGCGGTGTCCTCACCGTGAGTCGGCACAGACCGGGGCTCGATATGCCCGGGGTTTCAGTCATGAGGGTGCAGCACCTATCCAGGGGCCGGGGTACCAAACGGAGGTAGCGCACACTACCGTGATCAACACACCAGGTCACAGACCACCCTTGGCCCTCCGCCGTCACCCGGCGCGGAGAGCGGTCCCCCAAGTCCCCGCGACACCGTACGGGGGCGGGGGCCGGACGCGCCGAGCCCGAGGAGACACGCCAGCGTGAGCACCGTCCTGTTCCGTCGGCCCGCGCGCCGCCGCGGCCCCGACATGCCCGAGGGAGAACTGAGCCTTCAGGAGCCGCCCACGCTGCCGGAGGCGGAGCCGAACACATCGGCCATGTGGACGTACCTGCCGATGGGCCTCACCTCCCTCGGCATGCTCATGATGTTCCTGCGTCCCGGACAGGCGACGGCGTTCAGCTACATCGCCATCGGGCTGATGCTGCTCTCCTCCGTGGCCATGATCGGCGCGCAGCTGATCCGCAGTGCCGGTGAACGCAAACGCAAACTCAAGGGTGAGCGACGCGACTACCTGCGCTACCTGGCCCAGATGCGCCGAAAGATCCGCGTCACCGTCGGCGCCCAGCAGAAGGCACTGGCCTGGCGCCACCCCGAGCCCGCCGCCCTGTGGGCGCTGACCGGGACCAGCCGGCAGTGGGAGCGCCGGCCCTCCGACGACGACTTCGCCGAGGTGCGGGTGGCGGTCGGCGACCAGAAGCTCGCCACACGGCTCACCCCCCTCGCGACCAAGCCGGTCGAGGACCTCGAACCGCTCGCCGCGCACGCGCTGCGCAGTTTCATCCGCGCCTACGGAACCGTCCCCGACCAGCCCATCGCCCTGTACCTGCGCGCCTGGTCGCGGGTGGTGCTCCGGGAGGAGGGCGGCGGCGAGAACGCGCGGCAGGGGGAGCGTGCCCGGGCCCTGCTGCGCTCGCTGACCGCCCAACTGGTCACCTTCCACGCGCCGGAGGAACTGAACATCGCGCTGTGCGTCAGCGACGAGCGGCGCGCGGAGTGGGAGTGGCTCAAGTGGCTGCCCCACGCCCAGCACGGCTACCAGCGCGACGGCGCGGGCCAGGCACGGCTCGCCGCCGCGGACTTCCAGGCCCTGGAGGAGCTGCTCGGCGCAGACTTCACCCAGCGGCCGCCCTTCGATCCGGAGACCCCGCCGGGCCGCGACGAGCCCTTCACCCTGGTCGTGGTGGACGGCGGGGCCGTACCCTCCGGGCACCGTGTCACCGGACCCGGCTACCGCAACACCGTGCTCGTGGACCTTGGCGGGGCCCTTGCCTGGAAGGCCGCCCGGGGGACCCTGCGGCTGCGCCTGGACGAAGAGGGCCTGCACCTCGTCCGCACCGATCGCGAACGCAAAGAGCAGGCCACCCTGCTGGGCCGTCCGGACAGCCTGGGCCCGGCCGCCGCCCGCACCCTGGCCGCGCGGCTGGCCCCGTACCGGCTCGGCGGCGGCGTCACCGCCTCGGAGCCCTTCGTCGCCGAGACCGAACTGACCGCCCTGCTCGGCATCCCCGACCTGCGGCGGCACGAGCCCGCCCGCCTCTGGCGCCAGCCCCAGCGAGCCGTCGAAGGCCGCGGACGGCTGCGGGTGCCCATCGCCGTCGGCGAGGACGGCACCCCCGTCGAACTCGACATCAAGGAGTCCGCCCAGGGCGGCATGGGCCCCCATGGCATGCTCATCGGCGCCACCGGCTCCGGCAAGAGCGAGCTGCTGCGCACCCTCGTCCTCGGCCTGGCGCTCACCCATTCCTCCGAGACCCTCAACTTCGTCCTCGTCGACTTCAAAGGCGGCGCCACCTTCCTCGGCATGGACGAACTGCCCCACACCTCCGCCGTCATCACCAACCTCGCCGACGAGGTCGCCCTCGTCGGCCGCATGCAGGACGCCCTGCACGGCGAACTGATCCGCCGCCAGGAACTGCTGCGCAAGGCCGGCAACTACGCCTCCCTCCTGGAGTACGAGCGCGCCCGCGCCGCCGGTGCGCAGATCGCGCCGCTGCCCAGCCTGTTCGTCGTCGTCGACGAGTTCAGCGAACTGCTCGCCGCGCACCGCGACTTCATGGAGCTGTTCGTCATGATCGGCCGACTCGGGCGGTCGCTCGGAGTGCACCTGCTGCTCGCCTCGCAGCGGCTGGAAGAGGGCCGCATGAACCAGCTGGAGGGCCACCTCTCCTACCGCATCGGCCTGCGCACCTTCTCCGCCATCGAGAGCCGCGGCGTCCTCGGCGTCCCCGACGCCTACCACCTGCCCTCGCAGCCCGGCAGCGGCTACCTCAAGAGCGGCGTCGAGGCCCTGACCCGCTTCCGTGCCGCGTACGTGTCCGGTACGTACAAGGCGCCCCGCCGCGGCGTCCGCCGTGAGCAGATCGCCCGGCAGGTCGTCCCCTGGGGTACCGAGTGGGTGGTGCCCCACACCCTGCCACTCGCCCCCGAACCCGAGCCGGAGACCGAGCCGGAGACCGAGGAGAGCCTGCTCGGCCTCGCCCTGGACCGGCTGCGCGACAGCGGACCGCCCGCACACCAGGTGTGGCTGCCCCCGCTCGACACCCCGCCGAGCCTCGACTCCCTGCTGCCGCCGCTGACCCCGGACCCCGATTTCGGCCTCACGACCGCCGGCTCCCCGGAGCGCGGGCGGCTGCGCGTGCCGGTCGGCCTCGTCGACCGCCCCTTCGAGCAGGTACGGGACCTGCTCACCGTCGACCTCTCCGGCGCCGGGGGCCACGTCGCCGTCGCCGGCGGACCGCAGAGCGGCAAGAGCACCCTGCTGCGCACCCTGATCTGCTCCCTCGCCCTCACCCACACCCCCCGCGAGGTGCAGTTCTACTGCCTGGACTTCGGCGGCGGCGCGCTCTCCTCGCTCGCGGGCCTGCCGCACGTCGGCGGGGTCGCCGGCCGCCTGGACCGGGAGCGGATCTCGCGCACCCTCGCGGAGGTCATCTCCCTGCTGGGCCGGCGCGAGCTGTTCTTCCAGGAGGAGGGCATCGACTCGATGTCCACCTACCGCAGGCGGCGCGCGGCCGGCGAGTTCGCCGACCAGCCCTTCGGCGACGTCTTCCTCGTCGTGGACGGCTGGTCGACGGTCCGCAACGAACTCTTCGACGACCTCGGCGTCTTCGGCGAACTGGCCTCCCGGGGCCTGAACTACGGCGTCCACCTCGTGATCGCCACCTCGCGCTGGGTGGAGGTGTCCGCCGCCCTGCGCGACCAGATCGGCACCCGGCTCGAACTGCGCATGGGCGACCCCATGGACTCCGCCATCGACATCCGCAAGGCCGGCGGCGTGCCCGTCACCGCGGGCCGGGGCCTGAGCCCCGACAAGATGCACTTCCTCGCGGCCCTGCCCCGGATCGACGGCCAGGAGCAGGCGGAGGACCTCTCGGAGGCCCTCGCAGACCTTGTCGAGTCCGTCGCGGAGAGCTGGGACGGGCCGCCGGCGCAGCCGGTGCGCATGCTCCCCACCCACCTGCCCGCCGCCGAACTCCCCGTCTCCGACCACCCGCTGCGGGTGGCGATCGGCCTGGACGAGGTCGAACTGGCCCCTGTCTGGCACGACTTCCGCCAGAGTCCGCATCTCTACATGGTCGGAGACACCGAGAGCGGCAAGACCAGCGCACTCCGGCTGCTCGTCCAGCGCATCATGGCAACTCACAGCCCCGACGAGGCGAGCTTCCTGGTGGTCGACTACCGCCGGGGCCTGGTCGAGGCCATCCCCGAGGAGTACCGGCTCGGGCACGCCGTCTCCGCGGACCCGCTCCGCGAGTACGTGGACGGCGCCGCCCGCGCGATGGCCGACCGGCTCCCCGGGGAGGACATCTCCCCGGCCCGGATGCGCCGCGCCGACTGGTGGAACGGGCCGCGCCTGTTCGTCGTCGTCGACGACTACGAGATGGTCGGCTCGGCCTTCGACGGCCCCTTCGAACCGCTCCTGGCCCACCTGCCGCTCGGCCACGAGATCGGCCTGCACATGATCGTCGCCCGCGCCTCCACCGGCGCCGGGCGGACGGACCCCCTCGTCCGCAAGCTGAGCGAGGTCAACTCCTCGGCGCTGCTGCTGTCCTGCCCGCCGTCGGAGGGCTACCTCCTCGACAGCGTCAAGCCGCGCATCCTGCCGCCGGGCCGGGCCCAGAGCGTCGTACGCCGCAAGACCCGGCTGGTCCAGCTCGCCCTGCCCGACCCCGGGCAGGAGGGCGCCGACGAGGAGTGAGCCGCGGCCGGCGCACGGGCGCCGGCGCCCGGCCGGCCGCCGGGACCCGGTGGACCTTTCCGGTCACCGCACCGGCTAGCCGGCGGACGTGCCCCGGTCGTCCAGCCGGCCCGGCCGCCAGCCGCGGCCTCGGCCGCGCGGCAGGACCACCGCGAGGAAGGCCACCAGCAGCACCGTCCCGGCCGCGACGGCGGCCACCAGCAGGGCCGTCGTCCGCGCCCCCGCCGTCCGCGGCGCCTCGGGCAGGACGACCGGGTCCGCGTACGCCGCCTCGGCGGGGGCCTTGGCCGGGAGGACCCCGGACACGGCCCCGTACGGGTCGAGTGCGGGCAGGTCCCCCGGGTACGCGCCGGCCAGCAGCGCCTCGCGCACCCCCTCCGCGTTCAGACCGGGGTGGTAGGAGCGCACCAGAGCCGCGGTGCCCGCCGTGATCGCCGCGGCCATCGAGGCACCCGAGCCGGTCCACTTGCCGTCACCCACCGGGCCCGGCCCTACCAGGGCGCCGCCCGGTGCCGACATGTCGGCGTGCCGGAAGGGCGGCGCGGACTCCGGCCTCGTCCCCTGCGGTCCGGTGTCCAGTACGGCCAGTGCCTGGGCCGGAGCCACCGGGGCGGGCTGCGGGTCGGCTCCTCCCGGCGGGGTACCGTCCGCCGCGGCCGGTGCGATCACCAGGGCGTCCTTCGACCGGGCCACCGCCATGGCCTCCAGCACGCGGGGGTCGGTGCCGTCCAGCGGTGCGGTCACCGTGATGACGCCCGCCCCTGCCTCGGCCGCCTCCCGCACCCCGGCCGCCAGCCGGGCCGCGTCCGGCTCGCCGCGCTCCCCGGTGCCGCGCACGGCGAGGATCCGCGCCTCCGGCGCCACCCCGGAGAACCCCTGGCCGGGCAGCGCCGCCCCGGCGACCAGACCGGCCTGGAAGGTGCCCCGGCCCACGCAGTCCCGGCCCGCGTCGCCCAGTACCCGGACCCGGCCCGCGAGCACGGCCGGCCCGTCGCTCACCCCGCTACCGACCACCGCCACCGTCACCCCACGGCCCCGGGACAGGCGCCACACCTGGTCCAGCCCCAGGGCGCCCCGGGTCCAGGGAGCCGCTGCCGTGTCCTTGCCCGGCACCGTGGTGCAGCCCTGGCCGGGGGCGAGTACGTCGGGCACGCCCGGCAGCGTGGTGGGGTCGTCGTTGGCACCCTGCGCCGCCGCGAGGGGCGCCGGTCCGGCCAGCGCCGCGAGAACGGTGGTGCACAACAGCAGACGGGTACGGCGACGCATGGGAGGTCCTTGGTCGGGGCCCGCCCTGCGGGGGACGGGGCTTCTTCTCGGTCGGGTACGGGCCGGGCCGGCCGCTTCGGTGCTCCCGCTCAGTGCTCCCGCAGGTCCTCGGCGAGCAACAGCCGCAGGTCGTCCAGGCTCGGCGCCGCGACGGCACTGAGCCGGCGCGCCTGCCGCGTCATCATGGCCTCCAGGGTCTGCCGGGCCAGCCGGGCGTTGCCGAAGGTCCGGCCGCGCGGTATTGACTCGAAGTACGCGCGCAGCGCCGAAGCCGCGCCGGGGGCGCACTCGTAGCCGTTCTCCAGCGCGTTCTGGCGCACGATCGTGACGAGCTCGTCCGAGGAGTAGTCGGGGAACTCGACGTGCCGGGCGAAGCGTGAAGCGAGACCCGGGTTGGAGTGCAGGAAGCGGTCCATCTCCTCCGTGTAGCCGGCGACGATCACCACCACCTCGTCGCGGTGGTCCTCCATCAGCTTCAGCAGTGTGTCCACCGCCTCCTGACCGAAGTCGGAGGAGGCGCCGGAGCCCTGCGGGGTCAGCGTGTACGCCTCGTCGATGAAGAGGACACCGCCGAGCGCGCGTTGGAAGACCTCCTTGGTCAACTGCGCGGTGTGCCCGACGTAGCGGCCCACCAGGTCCGCCCGCGACACCTCCACCAGCTGCCCGCGCGGGAGCACGCCCAGGGACACCAACAACTCGCCGTACAGCCGGGCCACCGTGGTCTTGCCGGTACCGGGCGGGCCGGCGAAGACGAGGTGGTTGCTGATCCGGGGGGCGCGCAGCCCAGCCGCGGCCCGGCGCCGCGCCGTCGCCAGCAGGTTGACGAGGTCGCTCACCTCGCGCTTGACCGCCGCCAGGCCGGTCAGCGCGTCAAGCCGCAGCAGCGGGTCCTGGTCCTCCCCGGCCGCGGCGGCCGCGGGCAGGCCCACGTCCTCGGCGGTCAGCAGCGTCAGATCGCGCTCGTCGACGTCGCCGCGGGTGGCGAGCCGGGACGCCTGCCGGTCCACCATCTCCTCGAAGACTTTCCGGGCGGTGCGCCCGTTGCCGAAACCGGCGTCGCGGGGGATCCGCTCGAAGTACGCGTGCAGAGCCGGGCGGGCCTCCCCGTCCAGCTCGTAGCGGTGAGCGGAGCACATCCGCTCGACGATGGTGACCAGTTCCTCCGAGGAGTAGTCGGAGAACTCCACGCTGCGGGTGAACCGCGAGGCCAGGCCCGGGTTGGAGGCGAGGAAGTCCGTCATCTCCTCCGGATAGCCGGCCGCCACCACCACGACGTCCTCGCGGTGGTCCTCCATCAGTTTGACCAGGGTGTCGATCGCCTCCCGGCCGAAGTCCGCTCCCGACCCGGCCGAGTCCGACAGCAGTGTGTACGCCTCGTCGATGAACAGCACCCCGCCGAGCGCCTTCTTGAAGGTCTCCGTAGTCTTGATGGCCGTCCCGCCGACGATCTGCGCGACGAGGTCGGCCCGGGAGACCTCCACCAGATGGCCCGAGCGCAGCACCCCGAGCGAGGCGAGGATCGAACCGTAGAGCCGGGCCACCGTGGTCTTGCCGGTGCCCGGCGGGCCCGCGAAGACCAGATGGCGGCTCATCGGCGGCGCGGGCATGCCGAGCCCGGCCCGGCGCTGCGCCATGCGGTTCAGGTTGATCAGGGTCAGCACCTGCTCCTTGACCTCGTCAAGGCCGATCAAGGACTGCAGCTCCGCCACCGCGCCGCCCTCCGCTTCCGCCTCTGCAGGGGCGGCGACGGCCGCACCGCCCGGCAGCCGGCCGTCGCCGGCCGCCTCCGCGTCGGCGGCGCTGCCCCAGGCGTCCGGGGCGCCGTTGTCGGCACTGGTGAGCTGCTCCACCGCCAAGCGGTCGCCGGGAACGGCCTGGCGCAGCCCGCTGCCCTTGTTGTCCCGCAGGGTGCAGCCGATCACCGAGACGGGGTCGGAGCCCTCCACACGAACCCCGTCGGCGGCCGAACCGGTCACCTCGCAGGAGCTCAGGGAGGTTCGGGCGCCCGCCGCGACGAGCACCCCGTGCTCGCCCGCGCCCCGCACCCTGGACCGGGCCGCCGTCAGCTCGCCCTGCTCCTCGACCCGGATACCCGCGCCCAGGCAGTCGTCCACCTCGGTGTCGCGCAGGATCACCGCGCCGAGCGCGCCCACCTGCACGCCGGGGCCCTTGGCGGTCCGCAGCCGACCCTGTCCGACGTACAGGTTCCCGTGCCCGGTTACGTGGAGCGCCGCGCCCCCGGACTCCTCGACCAGGCAGTCCTCCAGCCGTCCCCGGCCGTCCGCCAGCACCTCGATGCCGTGGCCCGCCGAGCGTGCGATGGTGCTGCGCCGCAGCAGCGGATTGGCGCGCGACCGGATCAGTACGCCGCCCAGGCCGCTGCCGATCACCTCCAACCGGTCGATCTCGGCGGCGCAGTTCTCGTCCAGGAGGACCCCGGTCCCCTCGGCGTCGCGGACCACGGCGGCGGTGAGGACGGGTGAGGAGAAGTCGGTGATGCGGACCGCGGCGTCCCGGGCGGCGGTGAACACGCAGTCCTCGAACACCCCCCGGCTGCGCTCGGTCACCAGCAGGCCGTGCCCCGCGGTCCGGTCCGTGCGGCAGCGCCGCAGGGTCGGCGCGGAGCCGGCGCCGACCACGAACCCGTGACCGGTGGTGTTCCGGACGGTGACGTCCTCCAGGACGGTCGCGCCGCTGGTGCTCATGAACACGCCCACGACGGAGTCCGTGACGGTGGACCGCGAAACGGTGACCGTGCTCTCCTCCTCGGCGGCGACCCCGGGCTTGTCGGCGGCGGAGATCTCGCATCCCTCCACCAGGACCCGGGCGCAGCCGTTCGCGAGGACGCCGTTGCCGCGCGCGTCGCGGAGCCGCCCCGCGCGCACCGAGATCCTGCCCTGCTCACCGGCGACCACGGCGGAGGTCCCGAGGTGCTCGACGACGCACTCCTCCAGGAGGCTCTCCGCCGCCGAGGTGGACACCACTCCGGCGCCCTGGGGATTCTCGATCCGGCACTGGCGGATCGCCAGCGAGCCGGCGCCGCGGGCGAACAGAGCCGCCCAGGAGGCGCCGTACACGTCGCACCGGTCGAGCAGGAGCTGCCCGCGGGCGACATCCACCACGGGTAGTTCGTCGTCGTGGCCGCGCAGGACGAGGGAGTTCACCATGGCCGAATCGCACGCCATGATCAGCGCCGAGCCCCGGCGGGGCGCCAGCTCCACGGTACCGCGGCCCTCCGTGGTGGTCAGCGTCAGCGAGGTGGCGAGCGTGAGGCTCTCCTCGTAGCGGCCGGGGGCGATGCTGATCACAGCTCCGGTACGGGCCGCGCGGAGCGCCTCGGAGATGGTGCGGCAGTCGCCCGTCCCGTCCTGGGCGACGGTGAGCAGCTGGCGTGACACGTTCTGACCTCCCGGGCGCCCCGACGTCGTTTCCGCTGTACGGCGGCGTCCGGTCGCTCCCGGGGCGTGTGGAACTGATGTGCTCATCATGCCTGCTGGGGCGGACGGGCCGCTACCGCCCTCGGTCGGAAACAACGATCCGGCCACGGGAGGCGTCTCCTTGTGGTCGAAGGTGCTCATCCGGCGGCTGCCGAGCGTCGGGAGGATGTGGTGCTCGAGCAGGGACTCCAGAGTGCGGAGCGAAGACTCGGCGAGGTCGCGCTGGCCGGCCTTCCACTCCGCTTCCGGCGCCGGAACTGCCTCCGACCCACCTCAAACCGCGTGGAAGGTGCGCTGAACTGCGTTCCCATTCCGTGTGCGTGTGGGCGGCTGTGTGTCTGCGCATGCTGACCCGAAGCTGACCGACGCCTACGCGTGGCTGTGGGCTCGACTGTGGCGCGGCCACGATCAGTCCAGGGGCACCAGCGCGACCGGGGCGGGGCTGTGGTGGATCACCGCGTGTGCGACGTGGCCGATGTGCGGGCCGAGCGGCACCTTGCGGGTACGGCGGCCGACGGCCACCAGTGCCGCTCCCTGTGCGGCGGCGCTCACCAACCGCGGGCCGGGGGAACCGGTGACCACCTCGTGAGTGACGCTGACTCCCGAATAGGTCTTCTGCCAGGGTTGCAGCAGTTCCGTCAGCCGGTGCGTCGCATGCTCTCCGAGCTCGTCGCCGATGTGCGGGTCCATCATCCCGGCATACACGTATACGGGCGGCAGGCTCCAGCAGTGCACGATGTGCAGAGCGCCGCCCCTGCGCGCGGCCTCGGTGAAGGCGAAACCGAGGAGCCGGTCGCTGGGGTGCGCGAGGTTGACGCCTGCGACGATCCCGCCGGCAGCGTGGACGTCCCCCCTTCCGTCCGCGGGCGCCCGGACGAGGACGACCGGGTGCTCGGCCCTGCCGACGACCGCCAGCGACACCGAGCCCATGAGATATCCGCTGATGCCGCCGAGGCCTCGGGAGCCGAGCACCGTCAGCTCCGCCTCGTCCGCCGCTTGAGCCAGCACCTCTGGGGGGTGGCCCCGGACGCTGCGTGTGCTCACCTCTACGGACGGCTGGTTCCGGCGCGCCAGCTCGGCGGCGTCGTGGAGGAGTGCTGCGGATCGGTGGTTCGGCTGCGGTGAGGAGTGGTCGCCAAGTTTTTCCGGTCCAGCTTCCACGTGAAGCATTTCCAGCGGCACATCGCGCAGCGCTGCTTCCTGTGCGGCCCATGCCGCTGCTGCGAGGCTCTCCTCGGAGCCGTCAACGCCCACGATCACCAGGGCCGTCATGGCGAGCCTCCTTGCGGTTCCCGCGCGCGCGACGCGGACTGCTTCCACACTCCAGCTTCCTGCCCTGCCCGCTTGACTGACAGGGCCGATCGGGGCCGCACCGGGTCCGAAAGGCCCAACCCGTCGGTCTGCCGTCGACGTCAGGCTCGGCGGGCCCAGGCGGGCCGGGCCGTGTGCGCGTGTCGCGCACGAACCGGCCCGTGCCGTGCGGTGGTATTCGCCCATGCATACCGCAGTGGCGGTGGTGGCCGCTCTGTTGTCCGCCCTGACCTTCGGGGTCGGTTCGGTGCTCCAGCAGAACGCGGCGAGGCGGGCACCCGCGCGGGAGTCCCTGCGGCTCCGCCTCGTGCTGGACCTGGCCCGGCGGCCGATGTGGCTGGTGGGCATGGTCCTGGTCGTCCTCTCCTACGCGCTGCTCGGCCTCGCCCTGACCTTCGGGCCCCTGGTCCTGGTCCAGCCGTTGGCCGCCACCGATCTCGTCTTCGCCCTGCCACTCCTTGCCTGGGGCCGCAGGATGAGGCTGCGTCGCCAGGACGCCGCCGGCATCGCCTGCACGGCTGGGGGTGTCGCGATATTCCTGGCCGTGCTGCCGCCGGCCCCGGAAGGTACGGCCATTCCCGCTGTGCGGCAATGGCTTCCCGTGCTCGTGGCCATCGCGTGCGCGGTAGTGCTTCTGGCAGAGATCGGCCGGAGAAGCCGGGCGACCACGCGCACGGCCCTCTACGCCACCGGCGCCGCACTGACATTCGCTCTGCTCGACGGCCTGACGAAGAGCGTCGGGGGTCGGTTCCGGACGGACGGGTTGGGCGCACTCGGCCACTGGGAGCTGTATGCGGTCGTCCTCGTGGGCGTGATCGGACTGGTCCTGTCGCAGAGCTCCTACCAGGCGGGTTCGCTGGCCATCAGCCTGCCGCTCATCGACTGCCTTGAGCCTGTGGGCGCCGTACTCATCGGGGTGGCCGTTTTCGGTGAACAACTGGCGACGTCGACCTGGGCACTGGCGGTGCAGGGACTGGGGGCCGCCATGGCTGTGGCCGGCATCGTCGTCCTGGACAGGTCACCGCTGGCGCAAGCCTGAGACGGGCCACCGCAGCCGGTCGCCGTTCCATGCCGAGTGCGTGATGTGAGTCGGCAGCGGACGGGTGAGGCGATCGGCCAAGGAGATCAGGCTGCTGTCCCTGATGGCGCCGGTCAGGGCGGCGAGGTGGGAGCACGGGGACAGGCGCTTGACCACGCTCTGGCGGATCTCTGCGGACAGCTCTTCACCGCTGCGGAGGAAGACCTTGAGGAGGTCTGCGCGGCTTACCGGTCCACCTCCAGCGGCGACAGTGCCACGGCGCATCCCCTGGAAGTCGCGACCTCGATCACCGGCTTCACCAGCGGGCGGATGAACAGCGCCTCGGACACGCTTGCCCTCAACGCCTCGTCCCGACCGCCGGTACTGGCACGATGCTGTGCATGCACCCTTCCCCGGCCTCCTACCGCATGGTCGGCCGGTCGCTGCGGGGAGCCGGCCGGGCCGGACAACGGGACGACGGGCGATGCCGGTGATGGCCGGCGAGGAGGATGCGGGAACCGCCGCGCGGGATGTGCGGGCGGGGCTGAAGCTGGATGCCCAGCTGGACGAGATCGCCGCGAAGCTGACGGAACTGGCCGCGGCCAAGGACCGCCTGCAGGACCTGCTGGATGCGGTGCTGGCCCTGAGCCGAGAGGATGACCTTCCCGCCCTGCTGCACCGCTTCGTCACCACCGCCATGGGCCTGACCGGCGCACGCTACGGGGCGCTGGGCGTCCTGGACGACTCTGGGGAGGAACTGGAACAGTTCATCACCGCCGGCCTGTCGGCCTCGGAACTCGCCGACCTGGCGGGGACCGCCTTCCCCCGCGGCCACGGCGTTCTCGGCCACTTGATCCACCACCCCCAACCACTGCGCGTCGAGGACATCGCCGCCCATCCGTCCTCCGTCGGGTTTCCGCCCGATCACCCGCACATGCGCACCCTCCTGGGTGTCGCCATCAGCGTCCGCGGCACGATCTACGGCGACCTCTACCTCTCCGAACGCCATGACGGCCGCCCCTTCGACCGCGACGACGAAGCCATCGTCATCACCCTCGCCGGGGCCGCCGGTATCGCGATCGAGAACATCCGCCTGCTCGAAGCGCACCGCGCAAGCGCCGAACACTTCCAGCGCCTGCTGCTGCCCACCCTGCCCGACCTGCACCCCTTCACCGGCGCCGCCGTCTACCGCCCCGCCGATACGCCCGGTCGACTCGGCGGCGACTGGTACGACGCCATCTGGCTTCCCGACAACGCCTGCGCCGCCGTCATCGGGGACGTCGTCGGCCACGACCTGCACGCTGCCGCCGCCATGGCCCAGACGCGCAGCATGCTCCGCGCCCTGCTCTTCGACCGCCTCACCCCGCCCAGCGCCGTCCTGCACCGGCTCGACCGCGCTCTGGCCGCAATCACCGACCCGCCCGTCACCACCGCCTGCCTCGCCCGGATCGAGACCGCGGACGACGGCTGGACCCTGCACTGGAGCACCGCCGGCCACCTCCCGCCGCTCCTGATCAACGCAGACGGGAGCATGCGGTACCTCTATGCCGAGCCCGGGCTGCCGCTGGCCGTGAGCACCGAACAGCACCGCCCCGACCACACCCACCCCCTGCCGCCCGGGGCCACCGTGGTCTTCTACACCGACGGGCTCGTCGAACACCCCGCCCACAGCCTCGACGACGGCTTGGCCCAGCTCGCCGAACTCGCCAGCACGCACATCGGGTTGCCTCTTGAGGAGTTTGTGAACGTGCTGGCCGACCGCCACCCCAGCGACGGCCACGACGACATGGCCATCCTCGCCCTCCGCACCCCGAACACCTGACCCGGGGCTCTCGCCGAACTCCCGCAACTGGTCATTTGCCATTCAAGAGAGTCACCCTGCGTGAAAACGTCACGCTCCGAAACGGCCCCTCCGTTCCCGAGGCTCTTGAGGCTGACGGGTATTCTTCCGGCCTCCGGCCGCGCGGTAGGCGCACTGCCAAGAGGCAGCGCTGCAAGCCGGTGCTGACGTTTCCATCGGCATGACGCATTCAGGGGCGCTTCGCCATGCAGGCCCAGCCGCATCGTCGACCCCGCTCTGACCGTGGGGCGACCTGCCCAACCTCGGCAACCGCCTGGAATTGCCGGAAGGGTGGACGTACGAGGTCCGCTACCTGACCGACGACCTCTCGGTGGTTCCGGTGAACGGCAAGGCCACGGTTGTCCAGGACGAACTCCGGAACACATACATGCAGGAGAACGAAAAGTTCAGGCACATGAGAGGAAGCGAATCGCCGCCGGTCTCCAGGCGCTCGCGCTCGATCCGGTTACCCAGCCCTTCCGACGCCCTGTGACACCCCGGCCTGATCCTGGGCGGTGCGCAGGGCCCGACACCGCGAGGCGCTGGCCACCTTCGACAGCCGACGAATCCCCTCGGCCCAGTCAACGACGACGAGCAGCCGACACCCCCGCCCACCGCGATGAATGCCTCGCTGCATCGCCCCGTAGGTGCTCGCAGCCACATGCCATCACCCTCACGGGTTGTCGCGGGGTGCGAAGCTACGGATCGTAGCCGAGCTTGGTCCTATGAGCGTGCCCCCGAAGAACCCCAGTGGCTCGGAGTCCACTGGCCCGCAGCGAGGCCGCTGGTGGCGACCCCCCCGCCGCTGCAAAGACGCCCTCCCGCTCACCCTTGTCACCGAGGTGCACGCTCATAGTGACTCCCTCGTCGATCTTGCATACACCGCGGCAGCGGACCGGCTGACAGAGCAGCGCGCCCGGCTGGAAGGCATCCGCACCAGGGCCACCGCCTTGCTCTCCGTGGCTGCCCTGGTCATCACCTTCTCCGCTGACACAGGCCTCTTCGACCCGGCCGCGGAGCCCGAACCGCTGCTGGTCCTTCTCTTGGGGCTGGTGTTCCTCGGCGTAGGAGTCTGCGCTGTGATCGTGCTCCAGCCGACCCCGGAGAGCTGGGCCCATGGGGCTCGCGCACATGCAATCCTCAGCTCCGGGCTGTTATCCGACACCGCCATGAAGGCGGCCGAGGCCGCCTACATGGCAAACGCGGCCGACACGGTCAACTCGATGCACCTGAACTTCTGCGGCTGGTGGTATCGCAAGGGCGCCATTTTGCTCGGGCTCGAACTCCTGCTTGTCATCGGAGCCGCCTTCCTCCGCTCCTGATCATCCGTGTGCAGAGGGCCCATCGGGCCATCAAGACAGGTGCCGGCCGCGGCGATGAAGGCGCGTCGCCGCAACGCGACTGATCTGCAGTGACGTTGTGGACGTGCACGATGGCCGGGGCGTGGTGACGGGTGGGTGCCGTCCAGGCTCAGGGTGATCATGACGGCGGTCCTTGCGTGTGGTTCCCGGTACGGGGCGCGGCCGGGGAAGCGGAGCGGTGTCCGGCGGGATCGGCCCCGGCGGCGCCGGTCGCCGGGGTGTCGCCGTCCGCGGTCACCTCGGTGCCGGTCTGGCGGGTGGCGATCAGGGACCAGGCGATGGAGACGGTGATGGTGACGGCGATGACGGACAGGGTGAGGGGGATGGGGAGCTTGCCGACCGGCGTCTCGGACAGGATGAGCTTGACGCCGGCGAAGGCGAGCAGGACCGCGAGGCCGTAGTGGAGGTAGGCGAAGCGGCGCAGGAGTCCGGCCAGGCAGAAGTACAGGCTCCTGAGGCCCAGGACGGCGAAGGCGTTGGCGGTCCACACCAGGAAGGTGTTGGTGGTGATGGCCAGGACGGCGGCGACGGAGTCGATCGCGAAGATCAGGTCGGTGGCCTCGATCGCGACCAGGGCGACGAACAGCAGGGTGGCCGCGCGTTTGCCGTTGACGCGGATGAAGAACTTGTCGCCGTGGAACTTGGGGTCGGTGGGGATGAGCTTCTTGACCAGGCGGACGATCAGGTTGCGGTCGGGGTGGACCTCTGCGTCCTTGGAGACGGCCATCTTCCAGCCGGTCCAGATCAGGAACGCACCGAAGAGGTAGGCGGTCCAGAAGAACACCTGGAGCAGTTCGGCGCCGACGAAGATGAACAGCAGCCGGGCTGCGAGTGCGCCGAGGACGCCCCAGAACAGGATCTTGTGCTGGTAGGCGTCGGGGACGGCGAAGAAGGAGAAGACCAGCGCGAAGACGAAGACGTTGTCGATCGACAGCGCCTTCTCGATCAGGTAGCCGGCGTAGTAGGTGGAGGACACCTCGCCGCCCTGCCAGGCCAGCAGGATGAGTCCGAAGCCGAGGCCGATGGCGATCCACACGCCTGACCAGATCGCCGCCTCCCTGAAGCCGATCACGTGGTTGTCGCGGTGGGCGATCAGGTCGACGGCGAGCATCACGCAGATGCCGACGGTGACCGCACCCCATACCCACAGCGGGACCGGGAAGGTCAGGTCATTCATCGCTGAACATTCCTCTCAGGACCGGAGGGTGGGGCACGAGCGGGAGGGCTCGGACGGGGCCGGGCGCAGGGGTGTCCAGGTGGCGGGGGCCACGGCGTGGACGTGGGGGCCGCCGCGCAGGGCCGCGGCCTCGATCAGGGCGTACGCGTCGAGCCCGTGCGGGCCGCGGCGGGCGGCCACCAGGTCCGCGGCCCGGTGGCGGGAGGCCAGCGCCAGCAGCTGGTTCGCCGCGGCCAGCCGCGAGCCGTTGCCGGCGGGCAGGTGGTAGACCTCGGGGATGTAGCCGGTGGCCTGCGGGCCGACCTTCGGCATGACGCGGGCCAGGACCGCTCGCACGGACGCGGAGGCCGGGCCGAGGGAGGAGCGGCGCACATGCGGGGGTATCACGGCGATCAGCAGCAGCGGAACGCGGCGAGCCAGCGCCATGCGGGCTGCGGCCTCGGCCACCGCCACATCGTCGAGCCGGTCGGTCAGTACTGCCGCCACCGGCTGGACGAGACCCGCCCGGGCCGGGCGGTGAACGCTGTCGCGATGGGGGCGGAGGAGGTGGTTCATGGCGATCACGCCTTCGAGGAGGGGCGGTGCGACACCTCCAGCATCACCCGAACAAGAATGCGCGTCAATCTTTACGCGAAAAGTTTTTCGTCAATCATTGTTCGGGTGAAAGGGTAGGGTGAATCTCATGAGTGTTCCCTCCGCCCGCAGCGACACCTGGACTTTCCTGACCAATCACGCCCGTGTCCTGTTGTGCCTGGCCCGCGACCCCGAGGCCCGGCTGCGTGATGTCGCCACCGCGATCGGCATCACCGAGCGCGCCGTCCAGCTGATCGTCGCCGACCTCGTCAGCGCCGGATACCTCACCCGCACCCGCGTCGGGCGCCGCAACCACTACACGATCGACATCACCCAGGCCCTGCGACACCCCCACGAGGCCGACCATCCCGTCGGTGACCTCCTGGGCGCCTTCCTGCACCGCGAAGCCGCCCCCGAGGTGGAACCGCAGGCCGGTCCCTGAAGGCGGGGCCGGACGCCGTGTGACCGGCGGTCAGTCCTGCGGTGCGTGCCGTCGCGGGTTCGGCCCCGGGGCCGACATCGCGGAGCACTTTTCCCCCTCACGGTGCGTCGGGCCCGGCCTCGGGTGCACACCGCAGGGGCCGCCCGGCCCCGGTCAGCGGACCAGGACGGTCTCCCCGGGCCTGGGTACGACGGCCGTCCAGCCCAGCTCGTGGTCGATGCGGTCCCGCAGGGTTTCAGCGGCGGTCTCCTCGCCGTGGACCAGGTAAGCGGTGCGCGGGGCGGGGGCGGCCAGCAGCCAGTCGATGACCTGGCCGGCGTCGGCATGCGCGGAGAAGTGCGGGACGTCGGCGATCTCGGCTCGCACGGGGACGTACTCGCCGAACATCTTCAACACCCGCGCACCGTCCACCAGGTCGCAGGCGCGCGTGCCCTCGGCGGCGAAGCCGACGATGACGGCCGCGTTGCGGGGGTCGGGCAGAGTCCGGTGGAGGTGGGGCAGGATACGGCCGCCGGTGGCCATGCCGGCGGAGGAGACGATGATCGCTGGGCCGCTGGTGCTATTGATGTCGATCGACTCCTGGACGGTGCGCGCGGCCAGGAACGGCTCCGGGCTGATGGCGGCCTGACCGGCGGCGAGGATCTCGGGGCGCAGTTCGGGGGAGTGCGCCCGTACGGCGTCGCGGTAGACGTCGAGGGCAGCCAGTTCGTGCAGGACGACCTCGGTCCGTCGCTCACGGCGTGGTCGACATCGTCATCGACGTAGAGCGGCTTGGCGGGCCGGTGCTTGGACCAGCCGTGCCGGTTGGCGTGCTCGGCAGCCTCCATCTGCCACTTCGAGCTGTCGCGGAGCACGATCTCGGCGAGGCGGGCGGTGGCGGCGCTGGTCAGGATGGGTCCGCGGAAGCCGTGTCGGACCAAGCGGGGCGGGTAGCCGCAGTGGTCGAGGTGGGCGTGGGTGACGACGACGGCGTGGATGTCCGCGGCGTCGCAGGGCAGCTTGGCCCAGTTGCGGCGGCGCAGGTCCGCGACACCCCTGGAAGAGGCCGCAGTCCACGAGGATCCGGGCGTGGTCGCTCTCGACGAGGAACTTGCTGCCGGTGACCGTCCTGACACCCGCCTAGGAACCTCAGCAGAGCAGGGCGGGGAGATGGAGACGGGGCCGGCTGGGACATGGCAGCGGCCCTCCTTCCGGGGACGGATGCCTGCTTCCACCGACCCATCCGCCACGATGCGCCCACGAGACCCGACCGGGCCCCTAGGTAGGGGCCGACCGGCCCAAGCGCTGCGGAGGCGCGGGGACGCAGCCTGGCTGTGACCCCATATCGCCCAGCACAGAGAGGCCGCAGCCATGAAGGCACTCGTCTTCGAAGGCCCGGGGCGGACATCCTGGCAGGACGTCCTGGACCCTTCCGTCAAGGACGCCGCCGACGCGATCGTCCGGGTCGACGCCGTCACCATCTGCGGCACCGACCTGCACATCATCAAGGGCGACGTCCCCGAAGTGGCTCCCGGACGGATCCTGGGCCACGAGGCCGTGGGCACCGTCGTCGAGACCGGCGGCGACGTCCGCAGCGTGCGTCCCGGCGACCGCGTCCTGATCTCCTGCATCTCCGCCTGCGGCCGCTGCCGCTTCTGCCGCGAAGGGCACTACGGACAGTGCCGCGGAGGCGGCGGCTGGGTCCTGGGCCACACCATCGACGGCACCCAGGCCGAATACGTACGCGTTCCCTTCGCCGACTTCTCCGTCCACCCGCTTCCCAGCGCTCTGGCCGGCCACGAGGCCGTCCTGCTCGCGGACATCTTCCCCACCTCGTACGAGGTGGGCGTCCTCAATGGTGCCGTGCGCCCCGGCGACACGGTCGTCGTGGTCGGGGCCGGACCCATCGGGCTGGCCGCCATCGCCACGGCACAGCTCTACAGCCCGTTCCGCATCGTCGCCGTCGACCTCGCGGCCTCCCGCCTGGCAGCAGCCCGGGATCTGGGGGCCGATGCGACCGTGAGCGCCCAGGAGGCGCCGGAGCAACTGGTGGAGGACCTCACCGGCGGGATCGGCGCGGACGTCGTCATCGAGGCCGTCGGTGTGCCCGAGTCGTTCGAGATGTGCACCCGCATGGTCCGCCCGGGCGGACATGTCGCCAACATCGGCGTCCACGGCAAGCCCGCCGTCCTCCACCTCGAAGACCTGTGGATCAAGGACGTCACCATCACCACCGGCCTCGTCGACACCTCCTCCACGCCCATGCTGCTGCGCATGATGGCCGCCGGCCGCTTCCCCGGCACCGCGATGGTCACCCACCGTTTCGAGCTCGACCAGATGGAAGAGGCGTACGACGTCTTCTCGCACGCCGGCGAAACCGGCGCCCTCAAGGTCGTGCTCGGCGGACCGCAGCACGACACGGTCGTCGTACCGCCCCAGGAACAGTGAGTGCACGCCGCGGACCTCGGAGTCTTCTTCGACGCCGTGCTGGACGGTCAGGACGCAGCCGCACTGGCCCCGCCGGGAAAGCCGGCCCCGCTCTCTGCCTCGAAGCCGTAGGCCGCTCGGCACGGCGTCGGCGCGTGGGGGCCGACCGGCCCTGCTGAGCGGCTCGGGCGGGGCCCAGTCCGACATTCGGTCGGGACGCTCGTCCGCCTCGCGGACGCGCTCGACACCACCGTCGATGCCCTGGCCGGCACGGACCCCGCTCACGATCCTGGGCCACTGGCCGGGTCGCCCTACGCGCAGCAGCCGCACGTCCTGGACCTGCGAAAGGGGAGTCGGCCGGCATGACCGCCGCTCGCAAGTGGCACGCCCGGCTGCTGGACGTGAGCGCCGGACCGGCACACGACGGTTCGGAAGACCAGTGGGCGCGCAGCGATCTGCGGCTGAGGCGCTCTCAGCGGCAGATCGCTGCCGTTCTCGCGGCCGAGGCGGCCTCTTCGTGCTCCTGGCCTTCGGATCCACTGACCACACGCCCCCGACGCCACCCACTGGGCGATGCCTGCGGCCTTTTGCTTCCTGTTCGTTGCCCTGGCCCTCGCAGGCCTTTACGTGATCAGGCGCCGGACCTGTGAGCGTGGGCGCCGCATCCTGACCAGCGGGCATCGTCGTCGGAACCCCCGCCACGAAACGGACAGAGCGCTTTGCCTCCGGGTCGTGTACGGACGGGTCGGCCGGGCAGGCGCCCTACAGCCACTGACAAGTCATCCGAGGTACGAGGAGGGATCACCGTGACCACCGCCCGGGAGATCATGACAGCGGATGCCACCTGCATCGGCGCGCAGGAGACGGTGCTGGAGGCGGCGAAGAAGATGGCCTCGCACGGAGTCGGCGCGCTGCCGATCTGCGGGGACGACCAGAAGCTGAAGGGGATGCTCACCGACCGGGACATCGTCGTGAAGGTCCTCGCCGCGGGCAAGGACCCCGCGCAGGTGAAGGCCGGCGAACTGGCGCAGGGAGAAGCGGTCACGATCGGCGCCGACGACGAGGCCGATGAGATCCTGCGGACCATGAGCGAGCACCAGGTCCGCCGTCTGCCGGTCATCGACGGCCACACTCTCGTCGGGATCGTCGCGCAGGCCGATGTCGCCCGCTCGCTGCCCGATCCGCAGGTCGGCGATCTCCTCGAAGCCCTTTCCGTCTGACGGGGGTACCGCAGCAGTCGGCTGCCGCCGACCGGGAACCCGGCCGGCGGCCAGTCGGCGTGCTCGGGCGTCCGGCCGCCGCCGTGCGCGGGCCTCAGCCGGCCGGGGCGACGGGCCTCGGGCAGGCCGGCTGTCCGTATGCCGCCGAGCGCCGTGAGGTGGACGCGGACGTGGGTGAGGGGACCTCTCTTCAGGGTGGCGTGGCCCCGACGTACGCCTCCTCCTGCCCGTCGGCCTCGGGAGGCATCCGGAAAACCATCAGCCGCTCGAAGCTGCTCGGGGTGGCGCAGCAGATCTCGGGACGGGTCAGGCCCGCTTCCACGTCCAGCTCCAGGACCGGGGAGGGGCCTTCGGCCGGGCGGCCCCTCGCTCGGGGGCGTACGTGCGCGACGACGGCCGTACAGCCGTCAGATGGGTGGGGGCAGGACGGGCTCGAGGCGGGTGGAGCGGCGGTGCGGCGTGCGCGCCGCACGGGCGCCCCCACCCGGCTGACTCCTCTCGGCGGCGCGGCGCCGCGAACCGCCGGGGGAAGGGACAACTCCCTCTGGCCGTCAGTGGCCCAGAGCGTTCTTGAGCTGCTGCTTGGTCATCGTCGAGCGGCCCTCGATGCCTCGCTTCCTCGCCTCCTGGTAGAGGTCGTCCTTGGTGCGTTCGGAGGAGCTGCCGCTGCCTCGGGACTTCTCACCGCCCCGTTGCGAGGCGGACTTGCCCTGAGTGGAGCTGCGGCTCGCCGTCTTGCTCTCCCCCGAGCGTGCGCGCTCCTTGTTCACCGTGCGGGAGGCCATCTCCTTCGCACGGCCCTCCGACATACCGCGCTTCTCACCCGACTCCTTGATGTGCTCGTACTGGCGCTCGCGCTTGGGGCTTGATCCTCGAGGCACGACGTAACCCTTCATCGACGATCCGGTGTCACGGTCATGGTGCGGGTGACACGATCGTGCCGCATCTCGCGCGGGCCGAGCGGGCGTCCCGATGCGCTGCCGGGAAAGGCGATCGCCGGCGTTCATCCTCCGAAGCCGACACCTCGCTGTGGCCGTGCGGGGTGCTTCCCATCGCCGGTTGAGCCCTTGCCTGCGGAACCCGGGTCCGCCATGGCGCGGTGGACCTCTGCCTTGACGCGGTCGGGCAGGACGCGCTGGGCCAAGCCCTGCGCCTTCGTCTTCCAGGAGCCGGCGACGACCTTGTCCTTGCCGGCCATCATCGCCTCGAAGCCCTGAGCGGCCACCTGGGCGGGATCGTCCTTGTCCGACCGGCCGACCTTGGTGTCCAGCATGTCGGCCCGTTCGAAGAACTCCGTCTCGGTCGGACCGGGCATCAGCGAGGTGACCGTGACTCCGGTGTCTTTCAACTCGTTCTGGAGTGCCTGTGCGAAAGACTGGAGGAACGATTTGCTCGCGTTGTACACGGCCTGGAAGGAGCCGGGCATGGTCGACGCGACCGATGATGTGATGAGTATCCGCCCCTCACCGTCCTCCACCATGTCCGGCAGCAGCCGCTTCGCCAGGCGGACCGTGGACGTGATGTTCAGGTCGATGATCTTCAATTCGTCCGCCAGATCGGTTGCCAGGAAGGGGCCGCCCTGCCCGACACCGGCGTTCAGCGCCGCAGCCGCGACGGGCCGTCGGGTGGCCGTGATGGCACGGTGGAGCTGCTCGACGCCCTCCCCGGTGGTCAGATCCGTCCGGACGGCCTCCACGCCCGTGCCCTGCTTGCGCAGCGTGGCGGCGGCGGAGGCGATGGCGGCGTCCTCCGCCGCGATGACCAGGTCATAGCCGTGTTCGGCGAATTGTCTGGCCAGCTCGTATCCGATGCCGCTCGATGCGCCGGTGACCACTGCCAGGGGGTTGACCGCGTCCATGTCGGGCGCCTACCCGGGCAGGCCCGTCCAACCGGTTCTCCGCCACCTGATTCGGCGCCGCCACCTTGCCCGACCGTTCACGGGCAGTGGCCGAGAACCGCCTCGACCACCTGGCCGACGGTGATGCGCAGGAGTCGGGCGTCGGGCAGCGGGGCGTGTGCGTCGCCCGGCCGCAACGGGTCCTCGCCCGCGCGGGGACACCAGAGCGCCCGGTGTTTCGCGTGAGGCGGCGGGCCCCACAGGCGGGGGGCCACAGGGCCGAAGAGGACGACGGACGGTGTACCCAGGGCCGTGGCGAGGTGCGCCAGACCCGTGTCGCCCACCAGGACGCATCGCGCGCCGGCCACCAGCGCGCAGAGCTCGTGGAAGGGCACGTCACCGGAGCCGCCGATCACCGCCTCGCGCGGCAGCCCGGCGTCACACGCCACCCGCCGCGCCAGCGCCCCCTCGCCCGCGCCGGCTGTGACGACCACGTCCTCGCCCGCCCGGCGCAGGGCACGTACGACCGCTGCGAACCGTTCCGGGGGCCACCGGCGTGAACCGGCATCGGCCCCGGGGTGGACGACGACGGCACCCGGGACGGGTGAGGCACACGGCGGGGCGGCGATCGAGAGGTCCATGGGGTCGGCGTCGATGCCGTACCAGCGCAGCAGGCGGCACCAGCGCTCCCGCTCGTGCTCGTCGTCGCGCCACTCGGGGCCGACGACCTCCGGGGTCTGCGCGTGCCGGTAGGCAAGGAGCCGGCGGGGCCGCAGCCGTTGGAGGAGCAGATGGCTGGGCGGCCCGTTCCCGTGCAGGTCCACCGCCAGCTCAGGAGGCGGTCCCGGCCAGCTCAGTTCGGAGGGAACGCCGCGGCCTCGCGCGGTCGTGGGCAGCACACGGTCCACGAGGCCGGTGGCGACCGCGACGGTGGTCAGCCGGGCGGGTGCCGCCAGGACGATGTCGCACCCCGGCATGCTCCTGCGCAGCGCCCGCAGGCAGGGCACCACCGTCAGCAGGTCGCCGAGGCCCAGGGCCCGCAGGACCAGCAGCTGCGGGCGGCCGTCCGCGGGCACCCGCCGCGCCTGAGCGGGGCCCGCTGCGTCGTGCGCACTCATGAGGTCCTTCCCCAGCTGGCAGGGCCGCTCGCCCGGCTGCTGTCGCCAGGATGAAGATCTGCACCTGCGGCCTCCCACCCGCGTCGCCGCAGGGCGGCTGCGACCGCGGGAAGCCGCGTCGCGCGGCTGCCGCACTCCACTGTCCCGAGGACGGTCCTGCGGGGCACGCCGGGTTGGTCCGCAAGGTGTGCGGCCGGCTCGGGACGGCCGCTGTGAGCAAACACACCGGCTGCCCCCTCGGCCTTGGCAGTCCAGGGCGCGGGCCCCGCGAACGGGCCGCCGGACGTCTCAGGCCGCCCGCGCGGGCAACAGGTTCTGCCACCATGGTCCGCGGAACCGTTCCTCCCCCTTCTGCTGCCGGGCGTCGCCGCGCGCGCCGGCGGTGCGGAGCGCCCGTTCCCCGCCCCGCCTTCCGCCTCTTGCGCTTCGCGCTCCGTCCTGGGTCCCGCCTGTGTCTGTCACTGTCTCCGCGCCCTCCTCCGCGTCCTCCTCCGCCCCCAGCCACGACCGCTCTCCGTGGCGGTCGCTCCGCTACCGCAGCATGCGCTGGTGGGCCGTCGCGAACTTCGTGTCCAACGCGGGCACGTGGATGCAGCTGACGGTGCAGAACCTCCTGGTCCTCCAGATCACGGGATCGGCCGCCGCCACCGGTCTGTCCGTCTCCATCCAGATGGCACCCGGCCTGCTCCTCGGGCTGGCAGGCGGCGCGGCCGTCGATCGCTGGCCCCGCAAGCTGACCGCCGCCGTCGCTCAGGCCCTGCTCGGTGCGGTGGCGCTGGTGACGGCCGTGCTCGTCGCGCTGGGCCGCCTCGACCTCCCGGTGCTGCTGGCGCTCGCCGCGGTGACCGGACTGATAGCCACGGTCGACGGTCCCGCGTGCGCGTTGCTCGGCAACGATCTCGTTCCCGCCCCGGACGTGCCGTCCGCCATCGGAGTGGGCTCGCTGGTCCACAGCGCCGGGCGGCTCGCGGGCGCCGCCCTCGCCGGCGTGGCCGTCGGCTTCCTGGGGACGGCGGCGGCCTACGCGGCCAACGGGGTGTCGTTCCTCTTCGTCGCCTGTGTGATCCCCTTCCTCAAGGCGGCACGCCCCTTGGCGGCAACCGGGTCGGGGGTACCCGCTCCCGCCGCGCAGCCGGCGCCGGAAGCGGTTGAGGCTCGGGGCATGAGCGCCAGGGAGGGACTCGCGTTCTTCATGCGGCGTCCCCGACTGGTCGCCCTCGCCGCGCTCAACGGGGTCAGTGCACTGTTCGGCCGCAACTATTCCCTCACCCTGGTGGTGCTGGTCACCGGTCCCCTCGCCGGTGACGCGGGTTCCTTCAGCAAGGTTTCCACGGTGCTGGCCGCCGGCGGGATCGTCGGTGCGATCCTGGGCGCCCGGCTGCGCAAGCCCAGCGTCCGCATGGTGGCCGTCCTGACCCTGGCCGGGGCGCTCCTGCAGATTCTCGCCGGACTGGCCCCCTCCCTCCTGGTGCTGCTGGTCCTGGTCCTGCCCATGGCGGTGGCGGAATCAGTCGGGGACACCGCACAGTCCACCGTGCTCCAGACCGACCCGCCCGCCGAGATGAGGGGCCGGGTACTCGGTGCCTGGTCCAGCATCCGCACCGTGTGGGGCCTGGCGGCGCCGCCGATGCTGGGACTGTTCATGGAGCTGGCCGGCGTCCGGGTCACGCTGATCGCGGGCGGGCTGGCCGTCGCCACGTTCGTGACCACGGGATATCTGCTGAGAGGCCGCAGGCCCCGCAGCGGGGCGTTCATTTCCGTGCCCGATGCGGTCGTGCCCGCCCGTGCCCGGCTGAGCACCGCGGCCTGATCACCGCGGGCGCGAGGCGTACGAGGCCCGGCTGCGACCGGGACCGGGCGCGTGCCGTCCCGGCACGCTCAGGGCCCGGGCCGGGCCACCGAGGCGGCCCGGGCCGCGCGATCGGCGAGACCGGTCGTGGAACGGCCGTCGAGATAGGGCAGGACGACGGCCTGACCCCCCCAGGCGCGCAGCGCCCGCGCCTCGGGGAGATCGTCGGCCGAGTAGTCGCCGCCCTTGACCCACACGTCCGGCCGTAGCAGGCCCAGCAGTGTCTCGGGCGTGTCCTCCTCGAAGGCCACGACGGCGTCGACACTGCCGAGGGCCGCCAGCACCCGTACCCGGTCCTCCAACGGGTTCAGGGGGCGCCCCGGCCCCTTGAGCCGTCGCAGTGAGTCGTCCGAGTTCACGCAGACGATCAGACAGTCACCGATCCGCCGCGCGCTGTCCAGCAGGCCGACGTGTCCTGCGTGCAGCAGGTCGAAGCAGCCGCCCGTGGCGACCACCGTGCCGCCGCGAGCCCGTACGCCGGCGGCCAGCGCGAAAGCGTCGCCGCCCGGAGGGCGGACGAGGCCGGTCTCGGCGGCTGTTCGCCACAGGGCGGGATCACCGGCCCCGCCGGCCGCCACGAAGGCCGCGGCAGCCGCCACCGCCAGCTGTACCGCCTCCTCCGGGAGGCCCCCGTCCGCGAGTGCGCAGGCCGCCACGGCGGCGAAGCAGTCGCCCGCTCCGCACGGATCGCCCACGGCCCGGTAGGGGGAGGGTACGAGCATCGGCGCCGTGGACAGGGGCCGGGTGAGCAGGGCCCCCCGCTCGCCGAGGGTGACGGCCACGGCAGCGGCGCCCCAGCGCTGCGCCAGCTCCGCGCCGCGCCGGGCGTGCGCCGCCAAGGAGCTTCCGTCATCGGGGCACAACACGGTCGCCTCCGCCGCGTTCGGTGTCACCAGACGTGCGCCGGGCACCGGAGGTCCGCCCCGCGGGTGCGGGTCCCACACCAGAGGGACGCGGCGCGCGGTGCCGGTCAGCAGGGGCCGGAGTGCCTCCGCCGTGCCCCTGCCGTAGTCCGCGACCAGGACGGCGTGCGCATGGGCCAGTGCCCGGGCCACGGCAGCGCTGACGGGGCCGACCTCGCCGCCGCCCCGGTCGATCCGGACGAGGGGGCGGCCGTCGGCCAGTACTCGCGTCTTGACCGGCAGGGAGCCTTCCAGAGGAAGCTCCACCAGCCGGACACGGCCGCTCAGTGCCTCCCGCACGCGGTCGCTGGCACTGTCCTCGCCCAGTGCCGTGACCAGGACGACTTCGCGGCCCGAACCGGCGGCCAGCACGGCGGCCAATCCGGCGCCTCCGGGCCGTGAGAAGTCGTCCGTGACGTCGACGACGGGCGCCGGGGCGTCCGGAGCAAGACGCGACACGACGCCTCGGACGTCGCGGTCCAGCAGGACGTCACCGACCACGACCAGCGGTTCGCGGCCGCTCATCGCGTGCTCCGGACACGGGCGACGGCGCGCCGGGGCGCCGAGTTCACTGCGGCGGTACCGGAGGCGGCGAGGGCTGTGTCGAAGGACTCGCACAGCAGGTGCACGGCCACCAGGTGGGCCTCCTGCACGGTCGCCGTGGAGGCCGCGTCGATACACAGGGCCTGGTCGGCGGCTTCCGCCAGCGGGTTGGGAGAGGCACCGGTCAGGGCCCAGACCTCCACGCCCGCCGCACGGGCCGTCATCGCGGCCGCCAGCAGGTTGCCGCTGCGCCCCGACGTCGACAGCAGGACCAGGACGTCACCGTCCCGGCCGTGCGCCGCGACCTGCCGGGCGAAGACCTGCTCGAATCCGTAGTCGTTGCCGATCGCGGTGACGCTGGAGGTCTCGGCGTGCAGGGCGATCGCCGAGTAGGCCGGCCGCTCCTCGCGGTAGCGGCCGACCAGCTCCGCCGTCAGATGCTGCGCCTGGGCCGCACTGCCGCCGTTGCCGGCCGCGAGGAGGCGGCCTCCGGCGGGGAGCACCGCCGCGAGCCGGTGACCCCAGCCGGCGAGCTGGTCCAGACCGTGGACGCGCAGACGTCTCAGCGCGTCCTCGAGCGCCTGGCAGTGCTGTTGGGCTCCGGTGATTGCGGGAGATCGGCTCATGGCGTCGGTGCGGCTGCCGGGGGGAGCGCGCCGCACCCCACCTCCTTCGGGCGATCGGTACTGCGCGGGGGCCGGCCCGGTCCTGGCCGGCCGGAGGCATCGGGCGGAAGGCATACGGACGACGGGCAGCGCTGGGTCATGGCGTCCCGGCGACCACGAGCCGCCCGGCGAGCACCGAACGGTAGGACCGTTCCGTCGCGGCGGCCACCTGGGACCAGCCGTAAAGGTCCAGGACGCGCCGCCGGCCGGCGGCACCGTACGCACGGCGTACGGTGTCGTCGGCCAGCAGCTCGGAAGTGGCGGACGCGAGCGCGCGTACGTCTCCGGGCGGTACCAGCCGCCCGGTCTCCCGGTCGGCGACGGTGTCCTGCTGGCCGCCGACGGCGCTCGCCACCACGGGCCGACCGCAGGCCATGGCCTCCAGGGGCACGATGCCGAACGGCTCGTAGTCCGCGGGGCACAGCACGACGTCGGCGCTGCGCAACAGGGTCGGCACGCCGTCGCAGGGCACCGCGCCGACGAAGTGCACGCGGTCGAGGACGCCTGCTCCCCGGGCGACGGCGCGCAGCCGCCGCACCTCGGGGTCGGCGTCGAGGCGGTCGGGGGCCGGGCCGCCGGCGATCAGGAGTTCCACGCCCGGCAGGTGGGCGAGAGCGGCGATGGACAGGGCCGCCCCCTTGCGGGGGACGAGCCGGCCCAGTTGGAGCAGCCGGTGGCGGTGGGCGGTCCCGCGCTCGGGGACCGGTCCGTCGGGCCGGAACCGTTCGGTGTCCACGCCGCACGGAACGACGTCGACCTTGGTCTCGGGGAGGCCCATCCGGGCGAGTTCGGTGACCTCGTCGCGGCAGGTGGCCACGACCCGGTCGCAGCCGAATCCGACCTCGCGCTCGCAGCCGATGCGCGAGGGCGGACTGGTGTCGGCGGCACCCTGGTGCCGCCGCTTGACGGTTCCCAGCGCGTGATAGGTGTGCAGCATCGGCAGGCCGAGTTCCCGTGCCGCCGCCAGCGAGGCGACCCCGGACATCCAGAAGTGCGAGTGGACCAGGTCGGGCGGACCGGTCTGCCGCCAGTGGTGCATCAGGTAGTAAGCGAACTCCCGCATGTGCGGAAGCAGTTCGTCCTTCGGCAACCGTTCGGCAGGCCCGGCCGGCACGTGGTGGACCGTCACACCCCGCCGCCATCGGCTGATGGTCGGGAGGTCCCGGGAATCCCGCCGCGTGTACACCGTGACGCTGTGACCTCGGTCGGCCAGCGCCCCGGCCAGGCAGGCCACGTGCACGTTCTGGCCGCCGGCATCGACACCGCCGAGTGTCGCCAGGGGGCTGGCGTGCTCGGAGACCAGGGCCAGCGACAGGGGCCGGAGCCGGTGGGGCGACCGTACCGGACGGGCGGCGGGGGGCGTCATGACCGTACCTCCGTCATCAGGCGCTCCCAATCGGCCAGGAAGCGTTTGAGGCCATAGCGTTCGAGCGCGGCCTGCCGGGCGCGCGCGCCGTCCTCGGCAGCGGCCTGGGGTTCGTTGAGATAGTGGACGACTGCCCGGGCCAGCACCTCGGGCCGGGTGGACAACACCCCGGTGCCGGGCAGGACGGCCTCCACGGCCTCCGTGGCGGCCAGTGCCACGACGGGCATGCCCACATGCATGGCCTCCAGGAGCGACAGCCCCAGTGAGGTCCAGCGAACGGGATGCAGGTACAGGCGGCGCTCCGCCATCGCCGCGTGGAGCTGGCGCTGGGGGAGCTCATACGAGCGGCACCGTTGCGCGGAAAGCCCCAGGTGCTCGGCGAGGCCCTGGGTGCCCATGCCGAAGACGTCCAACGGCGCCGCCCGGGCCAGATCGGGCAGGAGGTCCGTTCCGGTGTGACGCCCCCGCCTGATGGGTTCGTTCGTGACCACCGCCGCGCGGGGGAGCACACCGGTGTAGAGGTGCCCGGGGTCGACGATGCCGTGTTCGATGACCTCGGTGCGGGTGGCACCGCTGTCCCAGAAGAGCTTGTTGAAGTGGGTGACGTGGACGAGCGTCAGGTCCCCGTGGTCGGCGCAGGGGTGGCGGGTGCGCGGCACGTCGCCGTCCGGTGCGTTGTGCTCCAGATAGACGGCGGGAACGTCGCGCCCGGGGCGGCGGCCCAGCCAGCGCTCGGCCAGCTCCATCTCGTGGGGCCGCTGGAGCACGACGAGGTCCACCGGAGCGTCGGCCAGTTCGGCCGGCGTGACCTCCCGCACGGAGCCGGGCCAGCTGAAGGTGCGGGCGCGCCCCAGCCCGTCGGGTCCACGGTCCGGGGTGACCGGTACGAGGTAGGTGTGCGGCCCCTGGACGAAGGCGGTCGTCCAGGAACCGTGCACGTGCCACAGCAGGATGTTCATACGGTCACTCCTCCATCGGTCTGGCTCGGCTCGGGCGGTCGCGGTCCGCGGCCGCCCGGCGGGCCGTCCGTGAGGAGTCCGGCGACGGCCGCCAGCACCTCGTCGTCGTCCACCGAATCCAGGCAGGGGTGTCCGGCCACAGGGCAGACCCTCGCCCTGCTGCCCGCACACGAAGCCCGCTGATCGCCGAGAAGCACGTGCGGCACCCGGTACGGGCGCCACCGGTCGGCCGGCACCACGGGTGCGAACAGGCACACCACGGGCGTGCCCACGGCGGCGGCCAGATGGGCCGGACCCGTGTTGCCCGCCACCACGACCTGCGCGGCGGCCAGGACACCGGCCAGCTCGTGCAGGTCGCCCGTGGCGCCGCCCAGGTCCAGTCCGTGGCGGCCGGCCACCTCGGCGGTCAGCCCCTTCTCCGCAGGGCTGCCGGTGACCACCACCCGATGGCCCGCCAGGTGGAGGGCGGCCGCGGCGCGGGCAGCCCTGGCGGCGCTCCAGGCACGGGCGGACACTGCGGCTCCGGGGTGCAGCACCACATACGGTTCGGGACCCGTCAACCGCGTCGTGTCGGGTGGGACGCACACGCGTAGTGCACCGTCGTCGCCGTCGGGCAGCGCGAAACCGAAGTCGCGCACCAGGTCGAGGGCCGCGTCAGCCTCGTGGCGTCCCGGCAGCCGACGGTGGCGCAGCGCGAGCAGGGATCCCGGGTACTCCTCGCAATCGGCCGCGACCCGCTCCACTCCCGCGAGCGCGAGCAGCAGCGCCGCCGGCAGCGGGCTCTGGTGATGGGACACGAGGATCACGCCACGGTCGAAGCGGCCGGCTGCCAGGGCGTCGACGAGCAGGCCGCACTCCTCGCGCGAGGTGCGGCGCGGCTCCAGCCCCACCCAGGGGGCCTCGTACACCAGCACCTGGTCCACACCGGGCAACAGCCGCGCCGCGGCAACGCCCTGCGGCCCGCAGAGCAGCGTGGTGTGGGACGAGCCGGCCGCCACCGCGCGCACGGCAGGACCGGCCAGCAGTACGTCCCCGGCGCTGTCGAGGCGTACGACGACACTGCGGGGGGCGTTCATCCGGCACCGCCGCCCCCGTCGGCACCGCGCGGCCGCCCCCGCGCCGGCACGGCGTCCGTGCCGCCACGGCCGGCTGCGGAGCCGGCGGGGCACGAGACCAGCCGGACGGCGGCGCACAGGTCGCGGGCCACCTCGCCGGCCTCCGCGACCTCTTCGAGACGGGTCGCGGGCGTCGGCACCAGCACCCCGCGTGCCCCCGCCGCGGAGGCGGCCCGCACGTCGGCGCCGATGTCCCCGACGACCACAGTGCGTTCGGGGGCCGCGCCCAGCCGCTCGCACGCGGCGAGGATCAGGCCCGGTGCGGGCTTGCGGCAGCCACAGCCGTCCGCAGGACTGTGGGGGCACACGGCCCACACGTCGAACGGCCCGAACAGTGCGTCCACGCGCCGGCGTACCGCAACCACCTGCTGCTGCGTCAGGAGCCCGCGGGCGACGCCCGACTGGTTGGTGACGACACCGACCGGAATCCCGAGTTCGCGCAGCGCGGTCACGGCGGCCCGCGCCGTGGGCATGGGGGAGACGCGGGCGGGATCGCCGTTGTACGGGACGTCGACGACGAGCGTGCCGTCACGGTCGAAGAGGACCGCTTCCGGAATCCGGCCGGCCTTCCCCGACAGTCGACGACTGCGGACTGGACCGGCGGCTTCCCACAGCCAGGGGACGGCCGCGGCGGAGGCTCCGCCGACGGAGCTCTCTCCGACCGGCCGGTGCCTCACGACCGCACCTGCTCGCGGGGAGTCTCCTGCGGGTCCGGCGAGCGGCTCCCGGGCGGCGCCGCCGGATCCGCTCGGCGGATCCGGCGGTGCACGGCCGTCCCGCGCAGCCAGTGCCAGACCGCCACAGCAGGGAGGACCGTGCTCGTGAACGCCATCGTGACGACCTCGGACCGGGTGCGCGGGCCCGGTGCGATCCGGGCGGCGGCGAACTCGGCGGTGCCCGCCGCCCAGCCGGCCGCGCACAGGGCGGCGGCGCCCCTGCGGCCGGCCAGCGCACAGCCCACGGCCGCGGCGGCGGCAGCAGTCACGGCGACATGGCGCGGCAGCCGCCCGCGGGGGGCACCCGCCCGCCCCCACCAGTCGGGCCCGTGCAGCCGGCCCATCAGTACGTCGTCGGCGTTGCCGGCCTGGAGCCGAACCGAGACCCAACGGTCGGCGGGCCGGACCGGATGCGTGGTGCGGCGGGTTCCGGGGGCCAGGACCCAGCCGCCCCCGATCAGGCGCAGGGCCAGGTCGGCGTCCTCGCGAAAGGCACGCCGGAAACGCTCGTCGAAGCCGCCGGCGGCGTCCAACGCCTCCCGGCGGAAAGCCATGTCGGCGGTGATCCAGCGGGCGGTGGCGAGCCCCGCCGTGTTGCGCTCCCAGTCCGTGGGACGGCGGCCGGGCGGAAGGGGGACCTCGATGCGGGCCGTGACGGCCGCCGTGTCGCGGGAAGCGGACAGCAGATCACGCGCCAGGTCCTCGCCCCAGCCCTGTCCCGGCACCACGTCGTCGTCGAGGAACACGATCCAGGGCACCGGACCCGCCGCCAGCCTCCCCGTGTTGCGGGCGGCCGCGGGCCCCCGGGCCCGGCCGGCCACGACGGCGGTGATCGGGCGGAGCGCCGGGGGAACGTCCAGGGCGGGCGGAGTTCCGTCGGGCCCGGGACGGTCGTGCACGAGAACGATCCGCACGGGCCCGCGCCCTGCGGCCGCGGCGTCCGCCACGGCGTCCAGGCAGGCCCTGAGGCTGGGCCGGCCTAGGGTGGGCACGACGATCGCGTACGGCGGCGGCAGCGCCGAAGCCTGGGGCATCGCGGTCAACCTTCCTCAGCGGAACGGAAGATGCCGTCCCGGCGGACGGCGTACGGCCCGATGGCCAGCAGGTCCACCGGCGACGAGCCGAAGCACTCCAGGGCGTCCCGGGGGTCGTCGACCATCGGCCGGCCGGCGGTGTTCAGGCTCGTGTTGACGACGACCGGCAGTCCGGTGCGCCGTTCGAACTCGGCGAGCATCCGTGCCACCAGGGGCTCCCGCTCGCGGTCGACGGTCTGGATGCGGGCCGTGCCGTCGACGTGGACCACCGCGGGGATGCGCTCGCGCCAATCGAAGGCCACGTCGTGCACGAACAGCATGTACGGGCTGGGCAGCGGTCCGTCGAAGATCTCGGCCGCCCGTTCGGCGATCACCATCGGGGCAACGGGGCGGAACTGTTCACGGCCCTTGACGTCGTTGAGACGCTCCAGGTTCCCCGCGTGTCCGGGATGCGCCAGCAGCGAGCGATGTCCCAGGGCCCGCGGCCCGAACTCCGAACGGCCCTGGAACCAGGCCACGATGGCATTGGAGGCGAGCGCCTCCGCAACGGTGGACGCGATGTCCGGGGGCCGTTCGAATGGGACTCCTGCCGTCTTGAGCCAGGCGCCGAGTTCGGCGTCCGACCAGTCGCGGCCCAGGTCCGCGCCGGCCATGGGCTCGGGTGCGTCCCCCGCCCCTGCGGCGAGGAGCAGCGCCGAACCCAGTGCCGTTCCCGCGTCTCCGGCGGCCGGCTGGACCCACACGCGCGAGAACGGACCCTCGCGTGCGATGCGGGAGTTGGCCACGCAGTTCAGTGCGACGCCCCCGGCGAGGGTGAGCACGTCGTCGTGGGTGCGGCCGTGGAGCCAGCGGACCAGGTCCAGCAGCGTCTCTTCCAAGACGGCCTGGGCACTCGCGGCGAGATCGGCGTGCGCGCCGGTCCACGGCTCGTCCGCGCCGCGGGGCGGACAGAACTCGGTCCAGGGGACGCCGACGGCATGGAACCCGCCGTCGCCCGTCGGGTACACGTAGCGGCGCAGCTCGGGCAGCATCCGCGGGCTTCCGTGGGAGGCGAGTGCCATCACCTTGAACTCGTCCGACGACCTCAAGAAGCCCAGGTGCTCGGTCAGTTCCTCGTAAACGAGTCCGAGCGAGTGAGGAAGGTCCTGCGCGTACAGGGGCTCCAGCGTGTCGCCCCTCCGCCGGGCCGCCAGGTGCGAAGCGCGTTCACCGCGTCCGTCGAGGACGAGGACGGAACTGCGGTCCGCGCCGTCGGCCGCGAAGGCGCCGGACGCGGCATGGGCCATGTGGTGCGGAACGAAGCGCACGAGGCCGCGGTCGAGGCCGGGCAGTGCCGTCGCCAGGAACCCCGGGGCCTCACGCGCGTATTTCTGGCGCAGGTGGTCCCACGGGTCGTCGAGACCCATGGCGTCGGCCGGCCGCGCCAGATCCGGATCGTAGGAGTACGCCACGGCATCGAGGTCCTGGGGCCGCAGGCCGGCCCGCTTCAGGCACCAGGCCGCGGCCTGTTCCGGCAGCTCCCAGGCGGAGAAGGGGACCGGCCGCTTGCCGTGCTTCCGACGGGAGAACCGCTCCTCCTCGGCGGCGGCGACCGTACGGCCGTCGACGACGAGTGCCGCGGAAGGATCGTGGAAGAGCGCGTTGATTCCGAGAATGCGCATCGCGAAAGGGGCCTTTCGGCTGAGAGGGCGGGGCCGAGCACGCGCACGGCCACCGGTGAAGCACGAGTGAGCCGAAGGGGTCAGTCGTCGACTTCCGCCCGGAACCAGGCGATCGTGCGGCCCAGCCCGTCCTCGGCCGCCACCTGCGGCTCCCACTGCAGCTTGTCCCGCGCCAGCGTGATGTCCGGGCAGCGCACTGTGGGGTCGTCGGTGGGCCGCTCGATGAAGGTGATGTCCGAGGACGAACCGGTCAGTTCGATGATCCGGCGTGCGAGCTCCAGCATGGTGAGCTCGGCGGGGTTGCCGAGGTTCACGGGCCCCCGCATCCCGTGGTCGGCCGCCGCGAGGATACCGGCGACGGTGTCGTCGACGTAGCACAGCGAACGGGTCTGCAGACCGTCGCCGGTGACGGTCAGCGGGGCACCCGCGAGCGCCTGGCGGATGAACGTGGGTACGGCGCGACCGTCGTAGCCCCGCATCCGCGGACCGTAGGTGTTGAACAGCCGCACGATGCACGCGTCCGTGCCCAGGGCAGAGGCGTGAGCGGCGCTCAGCGCCTCCCCGAAGCGCTTGGCCTCGTCGTAGACGCTACGAGGGCCGACGGGATTGACGTGCCCCCAGTACCGCTCGTTCTGGGGGTGCTCCTCCGGATCACCGTAGACCTCGGAGGTGGAGGCGAGGACGAAGCGGGCCCCGCTGCGGTGCGCGAGTTCCAGGGCGTTGCGCGTGCCCAGGCTTCCGGCCTCCAACGTGTGGAGCGGCAGCCGGAGGTAGTCGGCGGGGGAAGCGGGGGAGGCCAGGTGCAGAACGAGGTCCGGGTCCCCTCTTACGGTAAAGGGCCGCGAGACGTTCGTCTCCAGCAGGGCGAATCCGGGATGGCCGACCAGCTCCGATATGTTCTCGCGCCGCCCCGTGCTGAAGTCGTCGACACAGGTGACGGCGGTTCCCGCGGCCAGCAGGGCGGAGCAGAGGTGGGAGCCCACGAAGCCCGCACCGCCGGTGACGAGGGCGTGCTCCCAGCGCGGCGCATGCGACGAGCTCATGGTGATCTCCTTGTGCGACAGGGGCAGCGCGGGACTCGGGAGCCGGGAGGGGAGACAGCTGGGCCCGCTCACACGGCAGGCGCCCCGCAGGGACGGCCCCAGCCTGCCGGAGCCGGGACGGAGCGGCACGGGGGAGCGGGCAATCGGGTGAGGGCGCGGTGGGCGGCCGCCGCGGCCGTGGCCACCGGCACCCCCCCGGCGCGAGCCCTGTCACGGCGCGTCGAGGCACGCCGACGGACCGGCCGGTACTGTGGACCGCCCCGAACTCCGGTCCGGCGGGCTGCGTCAGGCGAGGACGAGGCAGGCGGCGGCCGGCACATCCAGCTTGCCGGCTGGGTGCAGGCGTCCGCTCTCGGGATCGGTGTCGAACCAGGTGACGTCTCCGGACCATTCGTTGCACACGTACAGATGACGCCCCGACGGGTCGGCCGCCAGATGTCGCGTCCATTGACCACCGCAGTCCACGACATCCGTGATCCGTGGCTTCTCGGGGCCGTCCGACAGCGACAGGGTGGTGATCAGGTTGCTGCCCCGGACCGCCGCCCAGACGAAGCGGCCGTTCCCCGAGACGAGGGCGACCGACGGATACTCCCTGGTGTCCGACGTGGCCTCGGCCGAGCCCAGCGGCACCTCACCGGTCGGGTGCAGGCGCCCGGAGCCCGCGTCCCATCGGCACACGGTCAGCTGCGGTTCCAGCTCGTGGATCACGTACGCCACCTCCCCGCCGGGGTGGAAGACCATCTCACGGGGACCGCTCCCGGCCCGCAGCGGTGTCTCGGCACGCACACGGAGGGGCCCGCCGGCCGGATCGGGCACGCACACGCGCACCGAATCCGTGCCGAGGTCCACGCCGAGCACCCAGCGGCCGCTCGGATCGGGGGCCACGTGGTGGGCGTGCGGGCCGCTCTGTCGTTCGGGATCGGGCCCGCGGCCGCGGTGGGCGAGGACGGCGGCGGGCCCCTGCGGCCTGCCGTCGCCCGCGATTCGGAGAGCGCTCACGCTGCCGGAGGTGTAATTGGCGATCAGCAGCCGGTCTTCGACCACGCTCAGGTGCGTGGGGCCGAGGCCGTCCACGGGGACGGGCCGTCCGAGCGGAGCGAGACCGTCGGCGGTGATCCGGTACGCCGCCGCGAGGCCGTGATCGGTACCCCCGGCGGCGTAGAGCACCTGCCGGTCGACGGACAGGGCCAGGCACGGGGCGTCCGGGAAGTCGTCCACGGCGTTCAGTGCGGTGAGCGCCCCGGTGACGGGGTCCACGGTCGCCGTCGTGATCCCGCGGCCGCCACCGGAGGCGAACGAACCGATGTGAGCGTGCCGTCCGGCGCCCCGGTACCTGCTTCCCGCGCCGCCCACCGGGTGGTCCTTTCGCCGTCTCCGCCGCTACCGCGTGAAGGTAACAGCCGACTGCCGCGAACCCGGACCGACAGGGCCGCCGCGAGCCGGCGGCCTCAGCCGCCGGGCGGCACGGCGGGTGCGGACCGGACGGCATATCGGGCGGAGCACAGGTCCCAGCGGCGTTGCCCGGCATGGCGACGAGTGGCTGCCCCTCATGGCCGGCGCCACCGGTCGTGGTCCATGTGCGAGCCGGCCATGGGTCCCATTCGCAGTATGCCCCCGTCCACCGTCCAGGAGGCGCCGGTGACGTACGAAGCCGAGGGTCCGGCCAGGAAGGCGATGACGGCGGCGACCTCATGGGCGTCGCCCGGCCGGCCCGCGGGAATGCCCGGCCTGGGTTCCGTACGCACGTCCTCGTCCTCCTGGCCGGTCATGGGGGTGGCGATCTCGCCCGGTGCCACCGCGTTCACGGTGATGTTGTGTTCGGCGAGTTCGAGTGCCATGACCTGGGTGAGGAGGCCCAGTCCGCCCTTGGCGGCGCAGTAGGGGCCGGCGCCGACGCGCGGCTGGTGTTCGTGGACCGAGGTGACGTTGACGATCCGGCCGCCGGTGCCCTGTCGGATCATGTGCCGGGCCGCCCGTTGACCGCACAACAGGGGGCCCACGAGGTCGACGTCCAGAACCTGGCGAACGGTGGTCAGGTCCAGGTCCAGGAAAGGAGTGGCGGTTCCGGTGCCCGCGTTGTTCACGAGGACGTCGATGCGCCCGAGCCCGTCGGCGAGCCGGTCGATGACGTCGGCGGCGGCGGGCAGGTCCGTGAGGTCGAGGCGGGCGAGAACGGCGCGTCGGCCGCAGGCCCGCACCTCCTCGGCCGTGCGCTCGGCCCCCGCCTCGTCCTGGTGCCAGGTGATGCCGACGTCCAGTCCCGCCGTGGCCAGTCGCACGGCTGTGGCGCGGCCGATTCCGGAGTCGGAACCGGTGACCACCGCCGCCGAGGGGGAGAAGTCCAGGGGACTGATCATGGTAGGGGCCTCCCGTCAGGGCCAGGACGGTTCCCGGCGGGGCACCACGACCAGTTCGCCGATCACGCTCCCGGCGGGTACGGACAGCGCGTACATGACGGTGTCGGCCACGATCTCCGGGCTCTGCAGCAGAGCGGTGTCGGCGTCCGGGAACCGGTCCAGGATGAAGGCGGTCTCCATTCCGCCGGCGATGATCCCGGTGACGCCGATCCCGGTGCAGTCCCGCTGTGCCTCCTTGAAGAGGGTGTGCGTGAAGGCCCGTAGCCCGGACTTGCTCGCCGCGTACGGTCCCGCTTCCGTCCAGGTCCGGTTCGCGGCGGTGGACAGGATGTTGACGATGTGGCCCCCGCCCGCGGCCACCATGCGCCGGTAGGACTGCAGGCACAGGTACATGGGCCCCAGCAGATTGGTGGTCACCACGTGCCTGACCTCCTCCGCGGTCAGGTGCTCGGCGGACTTGGACACGTCGACGGCCGCGTTGTTGACGAGGATGTCCACGCGACCCCCCTCCGACTCGACGTCCCCGAGGACCGCCGCGACCGCGTCGGGGTCGCACACGTCCATCTCGACGAAGCGGGCGCGCCCGCCCATCACGACGAGGTCCGCGCAGAGCTCCTGCGCGAGGTCCTTGCGTACGTCGGCGACCAGGACGGAGGCGCCGGCCGCTGCGAGTCGCCGCGCGATGGCGGCGCCCAAGCCCCGGGCGCCGCCGGTGACCAGAGCCTGCTTGCCCGACAGGTCGAACTGTGTCGCGCTGTCCATGCTGTGCCTTGCCTTCCCTCGGTTCCGGCGGCCGGTTCCCCCCACTGGAAGGGAGGGGGGCGCCGACGCATCGTGTGGGACCAACTCTGGGCAAGGGCCGGGTACCCGGCGCGCGGTATTAGGCCAGCGGGTGGCGCGTCCGCCCCCTTCCAGGTGCCGCCGTTTCCCCGGCCGTGGCGGGTCCGGTGCCCGTACGGACGCGGCGCGACCCCGTCGGCTCGTGGTTTCGTCATACGGGGTCTGCTTGCAGGAGTTCCAGGACGGCCACCTCGCGCACGGCGCGCGTTCCTTCCCGACGGCCTGGATGTGGCCGTTCGGCCATGGGCATATCCAGACGTCCTGCCACGCGGGGGGAATCACCAGGGCACGGGCCCGCTCCCGGTCCGATCCGGGAAGGGGCCGGCCGTCGGTGCCCGGGTAGTGGAAGCCCCGGCCGTGGCGCACGCGCCGCCAGCCCGCAGCTCGCAGGGGGTGTTGAGCAGGGCGCACAGCACAAGTGGTCCCGCCGGAGGTTCTCGGCCGAGGAGGACGTGCTCGCACTTATCCGCGGTGGTGCTGCGTGCGGCTCAACCCGTTCCGAGGAGGTCGTCGGCGGCGTTCTTGGACAGTTCGACCCTCACCAGGGCGGCTGCCAACCGTGGCAGGGTCTCGGTGTCCACCAGGCGTGCGAGGCGGTCCGGCGCTGTCGGGAGGCCGAGCTTGGCGGCGGCCTCCTGTGCGCGGTCGTCGAACGACGGGCGCAGCTCCGGCCATATGGTTTGGGCCTCGCGGCAGAAGATGTTCGCTCCCACCGGCCCGATCCGCGGGATCTCCCGCAGCAGTTCGCGGATCCGGTCGGGGTCCCCGTCGGCGGCGTCGCGGAGGCGGCGCAGGTCGCCGCCGTAGCGGTCGAGGACGAGTTCCGCTCCGGCGCCCAGGGCGGTGGCCGTGCTCTCGTCGTAGCGGCGGTAGTGGGCACGGCCGAGTGCGTCCACCCGGGCCTGCCAGGAGGAGTCCGCCATCGCCCGGGGCGTCCGCATCCCGGCTCCGAACAGCTCGCGGGCGGCTGCCACCGCGATCTCCGCCTTGATGCGCACGGAGAAGAGCACGCAGAGGGTGAGCAGTTGGTAGAGGGGCGCGGGCGTGTTCCGCAGCGTGATGCCGGCTTCCTCGGTATGGGTCCGCCCGTACACGTCGATCAGCCTTCGTACGGTCGTGCGTGGTCGCTGTGTCATGGCATCGGGTTCGTTTCGTCACGGGTCAGTGCGGTGAGCAGGTCGTGGGCCCTGCGGAGGGAGCGGGGACGGGGAGGGTCCCGCCACGGGTCCTCCTTGAGCAGATCCTCGACGGCGGGGAGGGTCCAGCGGCGGGCGGTGAGGTCCGGGTCGTCGAGATCGCGCCAGGCCAGTGGGGCGGCGACGGGGGCGCCGGGGCGGGCGCGGACGGCGTAGGGGGCGACGGCGGTCTGGGCGTAGGCGTTGCGCCCGATGTCGAGGTAGAGGCGTCCGTGGCGGTCCTTCTTCCTGGGCTCGGTGGTGAACCGGTCGGGGTGGCGGGCGGCCAGGACGTCGGCGACACCGCGTGCGAAGTCGCGTACGTCGCCGAAGGGCGTGCGGCGGTCGAGGGGAACCACGACATGGAGGCCGCGGGAGCCTGTGGTCATGGGCAAGGACGGCAGTTCCAGCTCGTGCAGGAGCCGGCGGAGCCCGAGCGCGGCGGCGCGCACGGCAGTGAAGTCTTCGCCCGCCGGATCGAGGTCGAAGACCAGCCGGTCGGGATGGTCGGGCCGGTCGGCCTTGGACAGGAAGCGGTGCGGGGTGGTGCACGCCTGGTCGGCGAGGTGGAGCAGGGTGGCGGTGTCGTCGCAGATCACATAGGTGACGGTGCCGTCCTTCTTGGGCAGGTCGGCGCGGTGGATCCAATCCGGGAAGTGGTCCGGGGCGTCCTTCTGCATGAAGGCCGGGCCGTCGATCCCGTCTGGATGCCGTTCCAGCATCAGGGGCCGTCCGCGCAGGTGGGGCAGCATGCGCGGGGCGACCGTGCGGTAGTAGCCGGCGAGGTCGGCCTTGGTGATGCCCTCGCCGGGGAAGAGGACCTTGTCCGGGCGGCTGATTTCCACGGTGTGGCGGCCGGCTCGCATGCGCTCCGGCGGCGTGGGCCGGTTCTTCGGGGTCATCTGGCCCTCCCGGCCGGTGCTCGCGGATCACCTCGGCCGCCGGTCTGTCGTTGCGCGGTCCCTGGTGGCGGGGCGGTGAGCCCCGTGCGCTGCCGAAGGAGCGCGAAGTCCGTAGGGCCGCACCGCAGGGCGACCGGTTCGCCGTCCACCGTGAAGCCGGGACGGTCCTGAGCCCCAACCGCTCCGACGGCCTCCGGGTGGATGGCGGTCAGTGGCCTTCCGCTACGGGAACCCAGCCGGGGTCCTCCGGGGCGGCGGGAGGCGAGCACCCGGACGCCGTCCGCCCTTCGTGCGTGTACCCGGCCTTCGCCGACGTCGCGGCGTGCGCCGAGGTCGGCCGGCATGGGATCGGCCGGCACGGCGGAGCCCGGGCGCAACGGGCGACGGCGCTCCTGCGGAAGGCGGTCCAGGGACGGGGTCACGGGTGTTCGTCCTGCCTCGGGCGAGCGTCCGCAGCGACCTGGTTGAGCGTCCGGCCGGTCCGGACCGACCTCGCCCGCCGGGGGTCGGGTGTGCCGGTGGCGGCAGTCCGCCCGCCGGCCTGCTTGACCAGCAGCCAGGCCTCCTTCCCGCCGTCTCTGCCGTCACGGATCCGGGTGAGCGCGTAGCCGCCGTGCAGCTTGCGCCCCTCGAGCCGGAACGAGGCATGCCCCCGCTCCAACGCCTCGGCGAGCGGGATCTCGCGGCCGTCCCGGTCGCAGGTGGCATTGCGGTACGTCCCCCGGTCCCAGACGATCACCGTGCCCCCGCCGTACTCGCCTTCCGCAATCGTGCCCTCGAAGTCGCGGTACTCCAGCGGATGGTCCTCGGTCGGTGTCGCGAAGCGCTTGTCGTGGGGGTCGTTGGACGGTCCCTTGGGCACGGCGAAGGATTTCAGGACGCCGTCGGCCTCCAGCCGGAAGTCGAAGTGCATGCTGCGGGCGTCGTGGATCTGCACCACGTACGAGGGCTGCTCGCCGGACGGTTCCGCGACCCTTCCCTCGGGCTCGGCCGTCCTGGAGAAGTCACGTCGCCGGTGGTAGCGAGCCAATGATCTCCTGGCTGTCATCGCAGCCTCCTCACAGCGTCGGGCGACGGACCCTACCGAAGCGGCTACCCGGCCTGCCGGCCGTCATCCGCAGCAGCCCTGTGTCGAAGACCCGCGGAGAGCGGCGGGTGGGCCCTTCCGCCAGGAGGCTCGCGGGGACGGGCGGTGCCGCCGGGGCGTCCTTTCACCCATCAGCCCAACGCGCCGTGCCGAATGGGCCGGGTGTGGGCTGCTTGGCGGATCCGGAAGAGGGAAGGCGCACGGATACCAGGCCACCGGGACCGGCCGCGTGGCCGACGAGACTCGGGAGATCCATCGTGACCACCGCACGCGAGATCATGACGCCGGACGCCACCTGCGTCGGTGCCGGCGAAAGCATCCTGGACGCGGCGAAGAAGATGACCGACCTCGGGGTGGGCGCGCTGCCGATCTGCGGCAGCGATCAACTCCTGAAGGGCATGCTCACCGACCGCGACATCGTCGTGAAGGTCCTCGGCGCAGGAAAGGACCCCGCCACCTGCACGGCCGGTGAGTTCGCCCAGGGCGAGGCGGTCACCATCGGCGCCGACGACGACGCCGCCGAGATCCTGCGGACCATGACCGAGCACAAGGTGCGGCGCCTGCCTGTGATCGACGGTCACACGCTCGTCGGCGTCGTCGCCCAGGCAGACGTCGCACGCTCTCTCCCCGACCCGCAGGTCGGCCAGCTCCTCGAAGCCCTCTCCAGCTGATGATCACGCCCGGGCGGCTCGTGAAGAGCTCCGGCCGCCCGGGCGAGGGGAGGGCGAGGCACCCGCGACCGGGACGAGGGCATGCCCGACGCCGGCGTCGGCTACGAGGGGCCCGGGCGCGACGTCCCCGTGCTGATCGCGGACGCGGCTTCCCGCGACCGGCCCCGGTCGCCGGTCCACTTCACCGCTGCGCGGCATCACGCGCCCGCGAACCCGGCGGGCGCGGGCCGTGACCTGTGCCTGGGGCGGCGGGACGGGCCTGTGCGCGGGGAGGTCAGTGTGCCCGGCCGTAGGGGTGCCATTCGACGAGCAGGATCGTCGCGTCGTCGCGCAGGTGGTGCTGGTGATGGGTGAGGAGGCTCTGGACGAGGCGGCGCAGTGCTTCGGGAGCCTTCTCGCCGGACGCGGTGGAGCGGATGACGGTGTCGGCGAGGCGCTGTTCGCCGAAGAGGTCGCCATCGGGGGAGCGAGCTTCGGTGATGCCGTCGCTGTACAGCAGGACCCGGTCGCCGGGTTGGAGCCGGACGTGTTCCTGTGCCGGGGGATCGGCGGTGTGGAAGCCGTACCCGAGGGGGAGGTGGGCAGGGCGTTCGAGGGCGTTCTGCAGCACGTGGCCGTCGCGGATGAGGAGCGGCGGCGGATGGCCGCAGTTGATCCAGGTGAAGTCCCCTTGAGCGGTGTCGAGTTCGGCGATGGCGGCGGTCATGAGGCGGTCCGGGATCCACTGGGCGAGCGTGCGGTCGATGGCGGAGACGATGTCGGTGAGGTCGCCGCCCGAGCGGCGGGTGGAGCGGCACGCTGCCAGGGCGGCTCCGCTGGCGCCCCCGGCGGCGAGGTCGTGACCCATCGCGTCGACCAGTGTCAGGTGCAGGACCTCGCCGATGAAGCTGTGGTCGAAGGCGTCGCCTCCGATGTCGTACGCCGGTTCCAGCACCGCGGAGGACGTGGCCAGGTCGGTGCCGATGGTGCGCGGGGGCAGGAACGCCCAGAGCAGTTCTGCCTGCAGGGTCATCGGCCGGGTGCGTTGGCCCTGGACGAGCGGGTCGTGGTGGGTGGATTTCGATACCACCAGGAGGGTGGCCAGGCTCGCCAGTGCTCCGCCGGCCTCCAGCAGGCCGGCGTCGGCGACGGTTCCCGGGGTGACGGCCTGCATGACGCCGATCCGCTCGATGCCGTCGACCATGGGGAACCACGTCGTGTCCCCGTCGCGCGTCGACTGCACTTCCTGGGTGCGGTAGGCCAGACCGCCGAGGGAGCCGTCGACACCGAGACCTCGGCGTTCCTCGGTCGTGAGGTCGGGCTGGGGCAGCGGCAGCAGCCGCTGCTGTTGCAGATCGGCCAGGTAGAGGCGGGTCCGCGGGATTCCGAGCCGACGGGCCGCGTCACCGATGACACCCGCCAGCTGGAGTGCGGACGCATCGTGGGAGCGCTCGAGCACCCACGCCAGAACGGGCCCCAGGCCCTCCGGCGCCGCCGGTCCGGTCGCCGCCGTCATAGCAGGCCCGCTTGCGCCATTTCACGCTCCACGACGCGCCTCGATCCTCATGGTTCGGCCCTTATGTCCCATCGTGGTCCTTCCCGGCCGCCGGGGCGACCGCCAGGGCGGCTCGCGTCCTGGGGTGGTGCCGGGGCGGGCGGTGCGCCGGGGGGAGCCGGTCGACGCGGCCCTGGGGGATAAACCACGCTCCGGGGTGCGGGGCACGGCGCCGGCGTGGAGCCGCCGGCTTCCGCCGGGTGCCCCCGACGGGCGGGCGTCGGCCCGGCGGGACGCAGCCCCGCGCGAGGTACCTCCATTGCGGTGGGCTCAGCGGTCGCCCGCCGCGGGGGTGTCCGGGTCAGTGTCCGGACGGCGGGGGTCCGGGGGCGTCGGCCGGTGTGTACGCGGCATGGCGGCGGTGACGCCGAGGGCGATCTGGGCCTCGGTGTGCTCGCTCAGGAGCTCGCGGAGGGCCTGCAGGTCGTCGTCGCAGCGCTCGTCCAGGCGGGTCAGGGCGCGCAGCAGCTGCAGGGGCTGAGGCTGCCGGTTGTACACGAGCACCGTCACGCCGTGGCGTCGTCCGTACCGCCGCAGGGCGATGGACGAAGTGCTGGCCGACGCGTCGGACACGGGTGAGACGGCAGCCTCCGCCCGGCCTCCCCGTCCGCAGATATGTGACTGAACCGGACAGGAGGGGGCAGACGCACACCGGAGGGCGCTGTACGGCGCGCCCTTCGACCCGAGGCCCGCGGAGCCGATCCATGCCCCTCCTCCCCATCCTCCACCTGGAGCTGAACGGACCGGGCGCTCCGGCAGATGCCAGACACGCGGCGCGCGACTTCGTGGCAGCGTCCGCGACCAGCGTCCCCGCGTTCACGCCCGTCGCACTCGACGCGGCCCTGCTCGTGATCAGCGAGCTGGTCACCAACGCCGTGCGCCACACGTCCGGAGGCTGCGTGCTGGAACTCCGCCGGACACCCGACGGCGGACTGGACGTCGAGGTCAGCGACACCAGCAGCGAGGCACCCCGGCCCCGACGACCCGGGCAGCGGGGTGAGGGGGGATGGGGATGGCACCTCGTCAACCGGCTCGGCGCCGAGGTCCACGTGCGTCCCCTCGGTGAGCAGCGCGGCAAGACCATCCACGTCCATCTGTCCTGCTGTTAGACATTCTCGAGGACGGGCGGCCGGCCCTCGCGTTTCCCCGGCCGGGGAGGTGCGCGCCGTCAGAAATCGACGTACTGGACCGCGTCGCGAACCGCGGCATAGGCGGACGGTTGTGCCATCAGTACGCAAAGGGTGAAGAGCGCGTCCTCCACCGCGCGGCATGCGTCGTCGTCATCCGGTACGGCGCTCAGCCGGACGCGGGCGTCGAAGAAGCGGGCGAGGGCCTGCTCGGCGTCCCGCCTGCCGGGCAGCAGACGCGGCCACCGGGATGGAGGCGGGGTGGCCGCCTCCCGGGCGGCCCGCACGGCATGGCGCAGGGCCCGCTCGACACGGGGCACCGCTGTGCCCCGGCCGCCGTGCGGTCCGGCGGTCACGGCGTCTGCCATGTCCACCATGGTCACCCCGGCGGTCATGGCGTGGGCCAAGGCCGCCACGCTCACCCCGGCGCGTTCGGCAGCCGCCGTCAGGGTGTCCTCGGCCAACCGGGCCGGACCGGGAATCGTCGCCATCAGCATGCCCACGGCCCGAGCGACGGCAGGATCGCGCAGCAGCGGTCGCAGCGGGTCGGTACCCGTTCCGGACCCACGAGGGCGGGTGCCTTCGTGCTCCGGTTCGGGATGGGCGGCAGGCGTACCGGCAGCCATGGCGATCACCTCCGGCAAGGGCACCCCGGGTGCTCGACCTGCAAGCAGTCTGCCCGCCCGGGCCCGCGCCACGCGTCCCGGTCCTGCACCCGAGCCCCGGCGGGCGGGGAGGACGCAGCGCCCCGCCCGCCGCAGGCCGCCTCGAGACCGCCTCGGGGACTCGACCATGGTCCGCTTCCCTACAGGCGCAAAGCCACCGCCCGCCGGCCTCGGCCCTCCCCGGTTCCAGCCCTCACAGCGCTCGGAGGCCGTGGCCGCGGAACTGGTCGCGCACGCGCCGGAGAGCAGCACCGTCCGGTACGGGGTTGTCCCGGAGGGGGAAGGGTATGCCGAGCGTGTCGTACTTGGGTGCACCGAGTTTGTGGAAGGGGAGGACGTCGACCCGGTCGATGTTGTCCAACGTCGTAAGGAAGCCGGCCAGGTCGTCGATGGCTGCGGGGTCGTCGGTCCAGCCGGGGACAAGGACGTAGCGGATCCGGGCGGGGACGGCCAGCCGGTTCAGGCGGGTGGCGAAGTCGAGTGTCGGGGCGAGACGGCCACCGGTCAGGCGGCGGTATGCGGCGGCGTCGAAGGACTTGATGTCGAGCAGGACCAGGTCGGTGTCGGCCAGCAGCGCGTCATCGGCACGGGCGCCGAGCGCGCCGGAGGTGTCCAGGGCGGTGTGCAGGCCGAGTTCCCGGCACCGGTGCAGCACTTCGGCGGTGAAACCGGGCTGCAGCAGGGGCTCGCCCCCGGTGACGGTCACTCCGCCGCCGGCCAGGTCGGTGAACCGGCGGTACCGCTCGATGAGGGTCATCACCTCGTCCACGGTGACCCGTTGCCCGTCGCGCAGGTGCCAGGTATCGGGGTTGGCGCAGTACAGGCAGCGCAGCGTGCAGCCGTTGAGGAAGAGGACGAACCTGGTGCCGGGGCCGTCCACGCCGGTGGACAGGTCCCAGGAGTGGATGCGGCCGGAGGTCATCGGGCACCGTGGAACGTGCGGGTGATGACGTCGAGCTGCTGTTCGCGGGTGAGGCGGACGAAGTTGACGGCGTATCCGGAGACGCGGATGGTCAGCTCCGGATACTTCTCCGGGTGCTCCATGGCGTCTTCCAGGGTGGCGCGGTCGAGGACGTTGACGTTCATGTGGAAGCCGCCCTCGGCAGTGTAGGCGTCGAGCAGGCCGACCAGGTGCCCGGCGCGTTCGCAGGGGTCGTGGCCCAGGCCCTCGGGAGTGATGGTCGAGGTCAGCGAGATGCCGTCATGGGCCTGGTCGTAGGGAATCTTGGCGACCGACAGGGCGGAGGCGGCCAGGCCGTGCCGGTCGCGGCCGTTCATCGGATTGGCGCCGGGGGCGAAGGGGGCACCGGCCCGCCGGCCGTCGGGGGTGTTGCCGGTGTGCTTGCCGTACACGACGTTGGAGGTGATGGTGAGCACCGACTGAGTGTGCTCGGCGCCCCGGTGGGCGGGGTGGCGGCGCACCTTGGCCATGAAGGAGCGGACCAGGTCGACCGCGATGGTGTCGGCGCGGTCGTCGTCGTTGCCGTAGGCCGGGTAGTCGCCCTCGACCCGGTAGTCGACGGCGAGCCCGGCGGTGTCCCGGACGACCTTGACGCGGGCGTGCTTGACGGCCGAGAGGCTGTCGGCGGCCACCGACAGGCCGGCGATGCCGCAGGCCATGGTGCGGTGGACCGGGTGGTCGTGCAGGGCCATCTCGATGCGCTCGTAGGCGTACTTGTCGTGCATGTAGTGGATGACGTTCAGGGCGTTGACGTACGTCGCTGCGAGCCAGTCCAGCATCCGGTCGTAGGCGGCCGCCAGCTCGTCGTGGTCCAGATAATCGCCGGTCAGCGGGGCCGCGGCGGGTGCGACCTGTTCGCCGGTGATCTCGTCGCGGCCCCCATTGATCGCGTACAGCAGGGCCTTGGCGAGGTTGACGCGGGCGCCGAAGAACTGCATCTGCCGGCCCACGGCCATGGCGGAGACGCAGCAGGCGATGGCGGTGTCGTCGCCGGTGCGGGGGCGAAGGAGGTCGTCGGACTCGTACTGGATGGAGCTGGTGTCGATGGAAACCCGGGCGCAGAACCGCTTGAACCCGGCGGGCAGCCGGGGCGACCACAGGACGGTCAGGTTGGGCTCGGGGGCGGGGCCGAGGTTGTAGAGGGTCTGCAGGAAGCGGAAGGAGGTGCGGGTGACCAGCGGCCGGCCGTCCTCCCCGATGCCGCCGATGGACTCGGTGACCCAGGTCGGGTCCCCGGAGAACAGTGCGTCGTACTCCGGCGTGCGCAGGAACCGCACGATCCGCAGCTTGATCACGAAGTCGTCGACGAGCTCCTGGGCGCGGCTCTCGTCGATGCGCCCGTCGTCGAGGTCCCGCTGGAGGTAGACGTCCAGGAAGGTGGAGGTGCGGCCCAGGGACATCGCCGCGCCGTTCTGCTCCTTCACGGCGGCGAGGAAACCGAGGTACAGCCACTGGACGGCCTCGTGCGCGGTGGCGGCGGGCCGGGACACGTCGCAGCCGTAGGAAGCGGCCATGCGTTCGAGCTCGCCCAGCGCTCGGATCTGCTCGGCGAGTTCCTCGCGGTCGCGGACGACGTCGGCCGTGGACGGGATCCCGTCCAGGCCGGCCCGCTCGGCGCGCTTGGCCTCGATCAGGCGGGTGGTGCCGTACAGGGCGACGCGGCGGTAGTCGCCGATGATCCGGCCGCGTCCGTAGGCGTCGGGCAGGCCCGTGATGATGCCCGCCTTGCGGGCGCGCAGCATCTCGGGGGTGTAGGCGTCGAACACGCCGTCGTTGTGGGTCTTGCGATACGTACCGAAGACGGTCGTGACGAACGGGTCCGGTTCGAATCCGTACGCGCGCAGCCCGTTCTCCACCGTGCGCAGCCCGCCATTGGGCATGATCGCCCGCTTCAGCGGCGCATCCGTCTGCAATCCGACGATCAGGTCACGGTCGCGGTCGATGTAACCCGGCGCGTGGGAGGTGATGGTGGAGGGCGTCGCGGTGTCGACGTCGAGCACGCCCTTGCTGCGCTCCTCGGGGAAGAGGGCGGCGACGGCGTGCCACACGGCCAGGGTCCGGTCGGTGGGACCGGCCAGGAACGCGGCGTCACCGTCGTACGGCGTGTAGTTCGCCTGGATGAAGGCCCGCACGTCGACGCGCTGCTGCCACTGCTCACCGGCGAAACCGCGCCATGCGGAGTCGGCGGCACCGGTATCGGCGGAAGGGTGGACGGTCACGGTCATGTCGTCATCTCCAAGGGACGGCGGCCGGCAGCGTGGGCGAGGGGCCGGCCTGTTCTTCGATGGTCACGGCCCGCCGGCCGCCGGCCCAGAGCCGGCCGGGCTGCGCGAAGCCGCCGACCGGCCCTGTCGCGCCGGGAGAGGGAGGCCGGTGGTCCGGCGGCAGGGGGGACCTTCCGCCCTCCCCGCGGCGACCCGACGCCTTTCGTCGTCGCCCGGGCAGATGCCGGACCGGCAGGCAGAGTCGGTGTGCGCTGCGCGGTCGTGGGGTCCGTTCAGTCGTGCGGGACGACCGCGACCGGGGCCAGGCAGTGGTGCAGGACCGTGTGGGTGACGGCTCCGATGTGGGTGCCGACCCGCGCGCGCCGGATCCTGCGGCCGACGACGACGAGCCGGGCGTCGTGAGACAGCTCCATCAGGTCCTGCGCCGGCCGGCCCTGCCGGCAGTCGCGCACCACCACTACGTCCGGGAACTTCTCGGTCCAGGGGGCCAGCGCCTCGTCGAGCGCCCGTCGCGCGTCGTCGGCGACCTCCGTCATGAGCAGCGGCAGTGCGCCGCCCATGGCGGGTCCGTAGACGGCGGGAACGGCCCAGCTGTGCACCACCCGCAGGCCGCAGCCGTACTGGGCGGCCGCGGCGAAGCCGAAGGCGAGCACCTCGTCGGCGGGGGCGGACACGTCCAGACCGACCACCACATCTCCCGCGCGGTCGGGCTCGGGCTGCAGGGGGTCGTGCGGGCGGACGAGGACGACAGGTCGCCGCGTGCGGGCGAGCACGGCCAAGGAGACCGACCCTGCGAGGAAACCGGCCAGGCCGCCCAGACCGCGGGAGCCGAGCACCAGCAGTGCCGCTTCCTCGGCGGCGGCGCACAACTCCTCCACCGGGTCGCCGGCCACCCACTGCGTCTCGACGTCCAGGCCGGGGTGGCGGCGCCGCAGGCGCCTTTCGGCGGTGGCGAGCGTGCGCTCGCCCCATCCGCGTGCCGTCGCCGGGTCGACCCGCGTGCGGTCCTCGTCGCCGCTCCATACCCGCAGCAGGCGCAGCGGCACCGCACGGCGCACTGCTTCCTGGGCGGCCCACTGCGTGGCGGTGAGGCTTTCCTTGGATCCGTCGAGGCCGACGGTGACGATGCGGGACATGGGGACTCCGTAAGTCTGGCGGCCCGGAGGGCCGGATGCGGCATACGTGGATCGGCCTTCACGTGGGTGCCCGGGGAGTCGGCCGTCCGGCACTCCGGGGCACCCTGCGCCGGGCCTGCCCTCACACAGTGGTCGCCCCCGGGCGGTTTGCGCAGGGGGCCGGAGGTCCCGGTCGCGGGCCGGTGGACCTCACGGCCGCGTACCACCGGCCGGACGGCGGTGACGTGGTGACCGAATGGCCGGGAGACAGGGCCGATGGGCCCTCGGTGGAACGCCGCGCCCTCACGGATGCTGAGGTCAGGAAAGGGGCGGCCGAAGCGGCCGTCCCCGTCGAACCGTACGGAGGCACCCCCATGACCAGCGCCATCACCGTAGGAGTGGACGGTTCCGCGGAGGGCCTGGCAGCGGCCGACTGGGCGGCACGCGAAGCAGGACTGCGCGGGATGCCGCTGCGCATCGTGCACGCCTGGCTCTGGCAGCCGCTGGACGTCCCCGTCGTCCAGGACAGGGAGACGCAGGCCAAGTCCGCCCGCACCGTACTCCGCGAAGCCGAGACACACGTCGCCGGCCGTCATCCGGATCTCACGGTCACCGCCGAAGTCGTCCACGACACCGCTGTCGCCGCTCTGCTGAGGGAGGCCGAAGCGTCCGAAATGCTGGTGCTGGGCTCACGGGGGCACGGGGCGTTCGTCGGCTTCCTCCTCGGCTCCTACGGTCAGCAGGTGATCGCCGCCGCGAAACGGCCCGTCGTCTCCGTGCGCGCCCGAGAGGGGCAGACGCAGGCGGAGGGCGGCGAGGTCGTCGTGGGGCAGCAGGGCACACCGGCGGACAGCGACGCGGTGCTCGGCTTCGCCTTCGAGGAGGCAGCCGCACGGGGCACGGCCCTGCGGGCGGTACGGGCCTGGACCCTGCCGCCGATCCACGCCTACAGCCCCGGCTCGATGCGCCTGCTGGACGAGGCGGGCGGACTGGAGCCCTTCGAGAGGAAGGCGCTCGCCGAAGCGCTCGCCCCGTGGCGGGAGCGGTTCCCCGACGTCCCCGTCACCGAGCACGTCGAGATCGGCAGCGCGGGCCAGGTTCTCCTGTCGGCCGTCTCGAACGCGCAGCTGCTCGTGGTCGGCCGACGCACGCGCCGCTCGCCCGTCGGTACCCGCATCGGATCGGTCGCCCACGCCGCTCTGCACCACGCGCCCTGCCCCGTGGCTGTCGTACCGCACGACTGACCGGGGCCCGAGGACCGGGGCGCGGGGATACGGTCGTGAGACCACCCACCGCCGACGCGCGCCTCGGCGCGGACGGTGCGCGCCGAGCCCGCTGGACGGCCGATACGTGAACGGCCCGGCAGTTCGCTGCCGGGCCGGTTCTGCCGTTCGTACCCAGGGGACGCACACCGCAGCAGTTCGTGCTCGGCTCCTGCGGGGCACCGAGCGGGGCTGTGACGTCGTGCGCGGGGCCCGGCGTCAGCTCCGCGGGCGGCCCTCCCGCCCGGCCGAAGCAACCTGGCCGTCGTGGGTGGCCAGGGCCTGGGTGGCGATGACGGCGGCCTGCACGCGGCGTTCCACGCCGAGCTTGGCCAGCAGACGGGAGATGTTGTTCTTGACCGTCTTCTCCGCGAGGAAGAGCCGCTTGCCGATCTCCCGGTTGGTCAGCCCTTCCCCGACCAGAGCGAGGATCTCCCGCTCCCGGTCCGTCAGGCCGGGAAGCCCTTGCGGCTGCTCATCCCGGGGGGAGCCCCCGCGCAGGCGAGCCATGACACGGGCCGTCGCGCCGGGGTCGAGCATGGACTGGCCGGAGGCGACGGTGCGGACGGCGGTGACCAGGTCGGTGCCGGTGATCTGCTTGAGGACGTATCCGGAGGCACCGGCCATGATCGCGTCGAGCAGCGCCTCTTCGTCGTCGAACGACGTCAGCATCAGGCAGGCCAGGTCGGGCATGCGGGAGCGCAGCTCCCGGCAGACGCTCACGCCGTCCCCGTCGGGCAGACGCACGTCGAGGACGGCGACCTGGGGGCGCAGCGCCGGCACCCGCACCAGGGCCTGCTCGGCCGTGCCGGCCTCGCCGACCACGGTCAGGTCGGGCTCGGCGTCCAGCAGATCGTGCACACCGCGGCGCACCACCTCGTGGTCGTCGAGAAGGAAGACCCGGACCGGTTCCTTCTCGGTGAGGCCGCCGCTGCTGTCTGTCATCGCACGCTCCGTGTTCGCCGAATTCTCCGCCCCGAAAGGGCTCCCCGTGCATCGTGCCGCGGGAGCGGGACCTTCGCCCAGGGCCGGATGGCCCTCATATCCCGGCCTCGGAGCGCACATGGGGACCGCACGCGCAGGGAGGCGCAGTGGACCACCTCGCACGGCGGACCGGGCGCGCACTGCTGCTCCGCCGGGCGGACGTCCCCTCCCGGGACCGCTCCGGCGTCGCACCAACCGGAGATCCGGCCTGCGGCGGTGGCGGATCCGGCAGGCCGAAAGGTCCGTTCGGCCCTACTCGGGCTGCGTGCAACGGGAGACGCTGGACGGAGGCAGCGAAGTCGCCCAGGACGAAGCTGGAGCAGAAGGTGGGCACGATGAAGGACGAAGCCACGCACACCACGGTGGAGGACCACGGTGAGGCGGTGGCGCCCCGGCGGATGGGTCAGCTCGACCGCGCCGAGGCCCTGCGGCTGCTCGGCAGCGTCTCCCTCGGGCGCATCGTCTTCACGCACCAGGCCCTGCCGGCCATCCGCCCGGTCAACCACCTCATGGACGGCGAGGACATCATCGTCCAGCTGCACGACGGCGCCACGCTCGCCACCATCGTCGCGCCCACCCAGGCCACGGGTGTCGTGGTGGCCTACCAGGCGGACGCCATCGACCCCGAGACCCACATCGGCTGGAGCGTGGTGGTCACCGGATACGCCCACCTGGTCACCGACGAGCGGGAACTCGCGCGCTTCGCAGCCCGTCTGCGCCCGTGGGTGCAGCACCCTGCCCTCAACTCCGCACTGAGTATCCGGCCGGACCTGGTGACGGGCTTGCAGCTCAGCGTGTAGGGCTGCCCTGCCGCCGGTGACGGACGACGGCCGTGCCACTGCCGGCGCGACCGCGGGCTCCTGCCCCCACGGCCGCCCCCGGCACGCCGGGCCGGGCCGCGGCCACGGCATCGTCCCGCCCTGCACACCGGACCGGATCCGGATGTGCGCCGCCCGCAAGGCCGGCGGTCACTCCGCGGAGCCGGAGGGGAGGGGCGCGCGCCACACCAGCCGACTGCCGCCCTCGGCCGGACGCCCGATCCTCAGGGTGCCGCCCACGCTGCGGGCCCGCTCCTCGAGATTGCTCAGGCCGCTGCGCCTGCCGTCGGCGGGGATTCCACGGCCGTTGTCCGTCACGGTGAGGACGACTTCGTCGGAGGTGGCCTGCAGGGCGACCTCGACCCGCGTGGCGTGTGCGTGGCGGGCGGCGTTGCTGAGCAGCTCGGTCAGGGCAGCCGTGACGTGATCGGCAACCTGCGGGGGGACGTCCGTGTCGAGCAGGCCCTCCATGCTCAAGCGGGGCGGGAAACCGAGGGTGGTCGCCGTCTCGCCCACGGTGCGGGCCACCTGTGCGCGCAGGCTCGGCCCGGTGTCCTCCTCGCGGGCACGCAGGCCGAAGATCGTGGAGCGGATGATCTTGATGGTTTCGTCGAGGTCCGCCACGGCGCGCGAGACCCGCTCGGCGGCGCCCTCGTGCTGGACGAGTCGTGCCGCGCTCTGCAGGGTCATGCCGGTCGCGAACAATCGCTGGATGGCCAGGTCGTGCAGGTCGCGGGCGATGCGGTCGCGGTCCTCCAGGAGTGCGAGGTGCTCGGCGTCGCTGCGGCGTTCGGCGAGCTCCAGGGCGAGCGCGGCCTGTCCCGCGAACGCCAGCAGCGGCTCCAGCTCGGCTTCGGTGAAGACCGGCTCTCCCCGGTGGCGGGCCAGCAGCAGCACGCCCCGGGTGTCCTTGGCCGCGCTGCCCAGGGGTACGGCGACCGCCGGGCCCAGGCCGTCGAAGCGGCGGGTCCCGGCGCTGTACCGGTCGTCCTCGGCGAGGCCGACGGTGGTCACGCGCGCGCCGGCTTTGTAGGCGGCGCCGGAAAGGGTGCCTTCGACCGGTACCACCAGGCCTCGGCGCGTCTCGACGTCGGCGCCGATGGCCAGCTCGACGACGAGGTCGTCCGTCCCGGCCACGGGCACGGACACGTCGGCGAGGGCTGCCCCCGTGATCTCCTGGGCGCGACGGGCGATGAGTTCCAGGACCGCCAGTCGCGGGCTGCCCGAGAGCAGGCTGTTGGTGATCTCCGCGTTGGCCTGCAGCCAGCGGTGCTGGCGCTGCGAGGCTTCGTAGAGCCGGGCGTTGTCGATGGCCACACCTGCGGCGACGGACAGGGTGGAGATCACCGATTCGTCCTCGGCGTCGAAGTCCTGCCCCCCGTGCTTGTCGGTGAGGTAGAGGTTGCCGAAGACCTCGTCGCGCACGCGGATGGGCACGCCGAGGAAGGTGCGCATGGGCGGGTGGTCCGAGGGGAAGCCGTAGGACGCCTCATGGGCGCCGAGATCGGTCAGGCGGAGCGGTTCGGGGCGGCGGATGAGCTCGCCGAGGATGCCGTGCCCGGCCGGCAGGTGCCCGATCCCGGCGATCTCCTTCTCCGTCAGTCCTACGGTGAGGAACTGCGACAGGGTCTTGCCGTCGGGGCCGATCACTCCGAGGGCCCCGTACTGGGCGTCGACGAGCAGGGCGGCGGCCTCCACGATGCGCCGCAGCACTTGAGAGAGGTCCAGCTCGCGACCGACCGACACAACCGCCTCCAGCAGGCTGTGCACCCGGTCCCGGGTGCCGCGCGCGGCGTTGATACGCGCCTGCAGCTCCTCCAGCAGCTCGTCGAGCCGCATCTGAGGCATCCGCGACAGCGGCTCCTGCACGCCCACTGGGCCTCCTCCGTCGATCACCCGCCCGTACCGGGAACAGCCTAACGGCCGTGCGGGTGGTCGGAGGATCAGATCAACGGCTGTGGCCGGGGACCGGCGTAGTACGCCGCGCGCATGATGTCCTCCATGTCGTCGAGCATCGGCATGCGCGGGTTGGCCGGGGCGCACTGGTCCTCGTAGGCGTTCAGCGCCTGCCCGGGAAGAGCCGTGATGAAAGCCGTCTCGTCGATGCCCAGGGCGCGGAAGGACGGCTCGATACCGACGGCGTCGCGCAGGCGTTCCACGGCGGCGGCGTAGGCGGCGACGCCTTCGGCGGGGGTGGAGGCGGGCAGGCCGAGGGCTCGGGCGATGTCCAGGAAGCGTTCGGGCGCCCGGTAGCTCTCGTACTTGGGCCAGCCCGTCAGCTTGGTGGGGACGCAACCGTTGTAGCGGATCACGTGCGGAAGGAGGATCGCGTTGGTCCGGCCGTGGGCGATGTCGAAGGTGGCGCCCAGGGTGTGGGACATGGCGTGGACGATGCCGAGGAAGGCGTTTCCGAAGGCCATGCCGGCGATGGTGCCGGCGTTGTGCATCTTCTCGCGGGCCAGGGTCCGCTGGGCGCCCTGACCGCCGACCGCGGCCTCGAGGTTCGCGAAGACCAGCTTGATGGCGTGCAGAGCCGGGCCGTCGGTGAAGTCGTTGGCATAGACCGACACATACGCCTCGGTGGCGTGGGTGAGGGCGTCGAAGCCGCTGTCGGCGGCGAGCGCGGAGGGCAGGTCGGCGGTCAGCGCCGGGTCGACGATGGCGACGCTCGGGGTGAGGGCGTAGTCGGCGAGCGGGTACTTCTTGCCGGTGGCCGGGTCGGAGATCACCGCGAAGGGGGTGACCTCGGCGCCGGTGCCCGAGGTGGTGGGCACGCAGACCAGGCGCGCCCGCTCACCGAGCACCGGGAAGCGGAAGGCGCGCTTGCGGATGTCGGAGAACTTCTGGCGCATGTCGGCGAAGTCGACGTCCGGCTGCTCGTACAGCAGCCACATCACCTTCGCCGCGTCCATGGGAGATCCGCCGCCCAGGGCGATGATGGTGTCCGGGCGGAAGTCGCGCATGAGGGCGGCGCCGCGCTGTACGGAGGCGATGCTCGGCTCGGGTTCGACGTCGTCGATGACCTGGAGGGTGACGGGGTGCTCGCGCTGCTGCAGGACGCGGCTGACGCGGTCGACGTAGCCGAGCCGGGTCATGGTGGCGTCGGTGACCACGGTGACGCGGTGCACGTCGGGCATCGAGGCGAGGTAGCGGATGGCCTGCGGCTCGAAGTAGATCTTCGGCGGGACCTTGAACCACTGCAGGTTGTTCTGCCGGGTGGTGACCCGCTTGATGTTGAGCAGTTGGGCGGCGGAGACGTTGTCGGAGACCGAGGTGCTGCCCCAGGAGCCGCAGCCCAGGGTGAGGGAGGGCAGCAGACGGTTGTAGATGCCCCCGATCGCACCCTGGGAGGAGGGGGAGTTGACGATGACCCGCACGGTCTTCATGCGGCGGCCGTAGCGTTCGGCGAGGGCCGGGTCACCTGTGTGGATCACCGCGGTGTGGCCCTGGCCGTGGAAGTCGACCATGTCGGCAGCGAGGTCGAAGCCCTCGTCGGTCGAGCCGGCCCGCAGGACGGTGAGGACCGGGCAGAGCTTCTCCCGAGTCAGCGGCTCGTCGGGTCCCACACGGCTTGCCTCGGCCAGGATGACGGACGTCTCGGCAGGGACGGCGAAACCGGCCCGCTCGGCGATCCGGTCGGGGCTCTGGCCCACGGCCGCCGGGTTCACCCGGCCCTGCCGGCCGGACGGGTCCGGCGGGAAGAGGTAGGTCTCCAGCTTGCGCTTCTCCTCGGCGGTCGCGACGTGGGCGTGCAGGCGCCGGAACTCGGCGAGGGCCTCGTCATAGATCTCGGTGTCGAGGATGACGGCCTGTTCGGAGGCGCAGATCATGCCGTTGTCGAAGGACTTGGACAGCACCAGGTCGTTGACCGCCCGGCGCAGATCCGCACTGTGGTGCACATAGGCGGGGACGTTGCCGGCGCCGACGCCGACGGCGGGCTTGCCGGCCGAGTAGGCGGCCTTGACCATGCTGTTCCCGCCGGTCGCGAGAATCAGGGCCACGCCCGGGTGGTGCATGAGGAGGCCGGTGGCCTCGAGGGAGGGCGTCTCGATCCACTGCACGCAGTGCTCGGGTGCTCCGGCGGCGACGGCGGCGTCCCGCACGATCCGGGCGGCATCGGCGCTGCAGGCCTGTGCGCAGGGGTGGAAGGCGAACACGACGGGGTTGCGGGTCTTGAGCGCCAGAAGAGCCTTGAAGACGGTGGTGGACGTCGGGTTGGTGACCGGGGTGATCGCGCAGAGCACGCCGACCGGTTCGGCGATCTCGACGAGGCCCTCGATGTCGTCGCGCGCGATGACGCCGACCGTCCTGGTACGGGCCATGCTGTGGGTGACGTGCTCGCAGGCGAACATGTTCTTCGCGGCCTTGTCCTCGAAGACCCCGCGACCGGTCTCCTCCACCGCCAGCCGTGCCAGGGCGGTGTGCTGGTCCAGAGCGGCGACGGACGCCTTGGCGACGATGTGGTCGACCTGCTCCTGGGTGAGGGACTCGAAGTCTGCGAGGGCCTTGGAAGCGTTGTCGACGAGTCGGTCCACGGCGATCCGCGTGTCGGAGGGGACGTCCCCGTCGGAGGTTTCGCGGCGGTCACTGGTCACCTGTGTCATGGATGGCTCCCTGGATGCGGGTGGATCGGCCGGTCACCGGCGGTGGCCGCTCGTTGTGTCAGGTTCCAGCCTGGAGCCGGAGACGACCGCGGCGAAGGTCCCGAAGGTCCCGGTGAGGGGCCCGATGGTCTCCGCCACTCGTGGTTCACGCGTACCTGCCGTCCCGCGCGGGGGCGACCCGGGACCGTTCCCGGCCGGCCCCTGCGCACTGCGGCGCCCCGGCCGCAGCCGCACCCTCCTGACGCGCACCGTGGCCCCTTCCTCTCATCGGTCGGCCGGGCGCCCCGTGCTCATCGGGGGTCCAGAAGGGCCGCGACGTACTGGGTCAGGTCGAGGAGGCGGTTGGTGTAGCCCCACTCGTTGTCGTACCAGCCGAAGACCTTGACCAGGTTCCCGTGCGCCTGGGTCAACGGGGCGTCCACGATGCACGAGGCGGGGTCGCCGACGATGTCGCGCGAGACGATCGGGGCGTCACTGACCCGCAGGACGCCCTTGAGGGGCCCGTCGGCGGCCTCGCGGAACGCGTCGTTGACGTCCTGCGCCGTCACCGGCCGTTCGAGGACCAGGCTGAGGTCGGTCAGCGAGCCGTCCTCGACCGGCACGCGCACGGCGATGCCGTCCAGGGTGCCCGCCAGTTCGGGCAGAACCAGGCCGACGGCTCGGGCGGCACCGGTGCTGGTCGGGATGATGTTCACCGCGGCCGTACGGCCCCGGCGCAGGTCCTTGTGCGGGCCGTCGAGCACGACCTGGTCATTGGTGTAGCCGTGGATGGTGGTCATCAGGCCCTTGACGATCCCGAAACGCTCGTTGAGGACCTTCACCATCGGCGCCACGCAGTTGGTGGTGCAGGACGCGTTGGAGATCACGTGGTGGAGCCGCGGGTCGTAGGTGTCCTCGTTGACACCCATGACGACGGTGGCGTCCACGCCCTTGCCCGGGACCGACAGCAGGACCTTGCGCGCACCCGCCCTCATGTGCCGGCCGGCTTCCTCCCTCGTGCGGAAACGGCCGGTGGCCTCGATGACCACGTCCACGCCCAGTGCGTCCCAGCGCAGGTCGGCCGGGTCGCGCTCGGAGGTGACGGCGATGCGGTGCCCGTCCACCGTGATGGACTCGTCGTCGTGCTCGACGGTGCGGCCCAGCCGGCCGTGGGTGGAGTCGTAGGTGAGCAGGTGGGCCAGCGTCGCCGGAGGGGCGAGGTCGTTGACGGCCACCACCTCCACCGGGGTACCGCTTGCCGCCTCCGCGCGTTCCATGGCGCAGCGCAGGTAGTTGCGCCCGATGCGCCCGAAGCCGTTGATTGCCGTGCGTACGGTCATGTCCGCCGCCCTCCCGAGGGGTGCCGATGCAGGTGGCGCCAGCGTGCGGCCTCCCGCATGGCCGCGGCAGGGGTCGAACGGTGGCGTCCCAGGGCCGTTGGGCCCTCGTCGCCGGCCCGCCGAGCGGCCCGGCAGTTCGCGGGCCGAACGGCCCGCCGTACAGGTGCTGACCGGTTCTGCCCCTTCCCTGCGCCCCGCACCACTGTGGGAAGCGACGGTGACCTGGCCGAGGTGTTCCGGCTGCACGCCGCCGGCCGTACCCGGGTGGTCCACGAGACCCGGCCCCTGTCGTCGCTCAACGAGTGCACGGACGAGGTCCTTCAGGGCCGGGTCGAGGCCGGCATCGTCTTCGACATGTGAAGCGCCCCGCGTCGCCCGCGGGTGGGCCGCCTCGGCGTCCGACGGTCGCGACGTGAGGATACGAGGCGCGCCGGCAACGAAGGGGCTGTCGGGGCGACGTCCGAGAACCGCGCGAGCGAATGGAGATGAGAACCGTGGTGAAGCACCGGACCGTGGGCGAAGTGATGACCGGCGAAGTGGTCCGGGCGTACCCGGACACCCCCTTCAAGGAGCTGGCCCGCCTGCTCACGGCCCACCACATCAGCGGTCTGCCGGTGGTGGACGACGACGACAAGGTCATGGGCGTGGTCTCGCAGACCGACCTGACCCGGCGACAGGCGGCGCGCGGCAGGACCGGCTCCGGCCGGGGCCGCGTGCTACGGACCCTGTGGCGGGTCGCCCGCGCCCACCCCACCGTGCCACCCGCCCTGACGGCGGGCGGGCTGATGTCCAGCCCTGCGGTCACCGTGCATCCCGAACAGCGCGTGGTCGACGCGGCACGCATCATGGAACGCCGCCACATCGACCGGCTGCCCGTGGTGGACGAGGAAGACCGTCTCATCGGCATCACCACACGCCGGGACCTCCTGCGCGTCTTCCTGCGCACGGACGAGGAGATCCGCGAAGACGTGGCCGACGCCGTCCGCCTCCACACACCCGCTGACGACGCCGTCGACCTGAGCATCGATGTCTCGGACGGGATCGTCACCATCGAGGGCGCCACCGGACCTGCGATCAGCACCACGGCGCTGGTACGGGAGGCATGGCGGGTCGACGGCGTCGTCGGCGTGGTCAGCCGGGCGGTGCCGGACCGGTACGACGCCGCGTACCTACCGCGCAGCGGGGCGTAGCGGTTGGGCCGGCGCGGTCGGGGTGCGCCCCGCCGCATCCCCGGGCCCCGTCCCTGCGCTGCCCCTGTCCGCGGGTCGGGCCGAACGGCCTTCTGCGGACGCCCGTACGTCCCGGATCGACGGGCGGCGCGGGGTACCGGTCGCACCGCGGGGGCGGGCCGGACGGCTCTGTCGGGGACGGTCGGCGCCGGACAGGCTGAGAGAGACCAAGGAGGAGTTCCCATGAGCGGTCTCAGGACCAGCCAGGCAGTCCACGTCCAAGTACGGAGCCGAGGACAGCTGCCCCGTGGCGCCGACAGCTACGCACGGGAGAAGCTGCTCGCGACCCTCGGCCATGTGAGCGAGCCGGTGCTGGCCGCCCAGGTGAAGCTCACCCAGGCAGCCGGTGGTTCGGGGGCTCGCCCCGCCGCGGCCCAGGCCGTGGTCGACGTGAATGGCCGACTGGTACGCGCCCACGTGGTCGCGAGCACCATGTTCGAGGCGGTCGACCTTCTGCAGGAGCGTCTGGCCGCGCGGCTGGCCCGGGCACGGGGCCGCGGTCCGCGCGGGCTCTTCGGCGCCCGGGAGGCGTGGCGGGACGGCACCGGGCACGGACGGCGTCCGCACCTGCCGGCCGAGGAGCGCCGCATCGTGCGACAGGAGTTGTTCAACCCGGCCGGTCAGACGCCCGAGGACGCCGTGATCGACCTGGACTCGATGGACCTGGACTTCTGGCTCTTCACGGACCTGGCGTCCGGATATGACAGCGTGGTCTACCGAGACGCCCGCACCGGCCGCCACCGCCTGGCCTCGTTGGGACCCGTGGGCCAGGAGCGGGAGGGAGAGGGGCTGCTGAGCGTGAGCTCGGTTCCCGTGCCCCGGAGCACGGTGCCCGAGGCCGTTCAGAGACTGGACTTCACGGGGCTGCCGTTCGTCTTCTTCCGCGACGCGGCTACCGGTCGGGGCAGCGTGCTCCACCACCGCCACGACGGCCACTACGGGCTGATCACCCCGGCCCGGTAGAGCTCGTCCCGGCTGGACGCAACCCTCCCGACCACCCGCCCCTGCCCTCGGCTGCCCACTGCCGGCCGCAGCAGGATGCCGACGCGTGACCGGTGCCGTGCCCCGGCCGAGGGCCCGGCCTTCGCCTCGCGCCGCGGCCGACTTCCCCCACGAACACGTCACTTCACCTGGAGGTTCTCCATGTCACTGCGTACCGTCATCGCCGCTGTCGACGGCTCGGCCGAGTCGCAGGCAGCTGCGGAGTGGGCTGCCCGGGAGGCGCTCCTGCGCGGTCTGCCCCTGCACGTCGCCCATGCCTGGCAGGACTGGTCGCCGGGCTTCGCGCACGCCCCTTTCACGGGTGCGGACATCGCGCCCGTCGATACGGCCGTCACCCGGCACCGGGCGGACCGCATCCCGCGTGACGTGGCCGACCGGCTGCGCGAAGGCCACCCCGGCCTGCGCGTCAGCGTCGAGCAGGTCTTCGGCCGTCCGGTCGAGGTGCTGCTCTCCGCGGCGGACAAGGGCGAAGTCCTGGTGCTGGGTTCACGAGGGCTGGGTACCGTGCGTGGCTTCCTGGCCGGGTCGGTGTCGTTGTCCGTCATCGCGCACGCCGAGCGTCCGGTCGTCGTCGTGCGGGCCGGCGAGCGGGGCGAGGACGAAAGGCAGCCCGGGGACGGCGCGGCCCGCCCGGCGCGGTACCGCGACGTGGTGCTGGGCCTCGATCTCGCCAGGCCGTGCGACGAGCTGATCGAGTACGCCTTCTCCGCTGCCGCCGCACGCGGGGCCGCGCTGAGAGTCGTCCACGGGTGGGACACCCCGATCGTATTCGGATACGACCCCCAAGCCGTCGACCCCGGACACGGCGTCGCGATGGGCCTGCGGGAAGCGAGCACACTCACCGACGCACTGCGGCCGTGGCGGGGCAAGTTCCCGGAGGTCGACGTCAAGGAGCAGTGCGTGGTGGGCCGGGCGGCCGATCACCTCGTGGACGCCTCGAAGGACGCCTCGCTGGTGGTCGTGGGACGGCGGGTACGCCGCTCGGCGATCGGTACGCACATCGGCCCGGTCACGCACGCGGTGCTGCACCATGCTGCGGCGCCTGTGGCGGTGGTGCCGCATCTCTGACCCCTGATCGGAGTCGGCAGGGCAGCGCTGGACCGCGTTTGCCGGGGCCTGGTGCGGCGGCTTCCCTCCGGGGGAGCGGCCGCACCGGGCCCCGGCCTTTTGCCGGTGCGGTGGTCGGGCCCTGGCCCGGGGGTTGACGTTCTCGGTGCTGCCCCGCTCGCGCGCCGAGCCCGCGGCGTCCACGGACGCAGGGAAGCGCAGCCGTGCCGCCTGCAGATGCCGCCCGGGCCGCAGAGGCGGGGGCCGGCCCCGTGCACCCTCCAGGACCGCCGTCCTGGCTGCGGCTCCCCTCCCGGCCCTCGGCATCGTGATCGGGCTGCTGGGGGCAAGGCCCCTACGGCCCGCCAGGACGCTTGTCGACACCGTCATCACCTCACAGACCGCCGAGACCGCCGTGATGCGGGCGAGGCTCGATGCGACCTGACCCGTAACAGGAACCGGGCAGGGCCGTCCGTGCCCGACAGCGGCAGACCGGCCGACACCGCAGCGCTCACAGCCCCGGTGGTTGCACATCACGCTGCTGTCCGGAACCGGCCCCGCGGGCTCACGGTTTCTTCCCGGAACCGGAGTCGTGGGGGTACATGTTCGTGGCGGTGACCAGGGCGAGCATTCCGACCGCCATCATGATCAGCCCCACCAGTGGCCGGTCGGCGCCGTCCCATTGCCAGTCGACGGCGAATACCAGAATCGCGCCGAGGCCGATCGACGTGATGGCTCCGATGGCCAGCAGTCCGGGCATGCGGCACACCTCCTTGAACGGCTGATGGGCTCCCTGCCCCTGCCGGATCTCAATGTCGCGGAGCGGTGGGGCGGCGCGCAGGGGCCTGATGGCCCGTCCGGGGCGGCCATGGGGCCCGCACCGCGCAGACACGGTAGACACAGGGAGGGGCCGGCGAGGCCGGGAATCGGCCTGCCGGCCCGGGACGTCGGGACGGGATTCAGCTCGGGCAGCGGTGCCGTGGGCGTGGGGCGCGGGGTGTGGACGGGGGGCGAGGCGGCGGGATGGGATGCCTCATGGGTGTCAAGCGGCCTGCGTCTATCGTGCTGCGGGTTGTCCGACATCGATACGCAGATCTGGGGTGGCCGTAAGTGGAATGGCTCGACGGGACCGACTTCGGCTACTACGCGCTGTGTCCGGCCTCGTACCTGAAGGCCTGGAGCGGCACCGAGGCGGACGAGGTCTTCCAGGCGTATGTGGGGAAGGTCGTGCTGCCGGACCACGGGGAAGTGCTCACGCTGGGAGGGGAAGGACTTCCGGTGGCCTATCTGGACAGGACCATGACCTTTGTCCGATGGGTCGGCTGCGATGACGAGGCCGGTCTGGAAGACGCGGTGGAGCAGGCCATGGACTCGGACGAGTGGCAGGACGCCTTCGAGATCACCTTGGGCGGCCACTACCTTCTTCTGGACTCCGGAGTGAGTGGTGCCGAAGTCGGTGAGGACGATGCGCTCCGAGTGGATCTTCCCCATGGGCGCTACCGGGTGCAGTCACTGCTCATCAGTCCCTCCATGGGAGAGTTCTTGCTGGAGCGGCTGATCGCGATCTGAACCCCTCCCGTCCGACGCGGGTGATGGGTGATCACGCTGCGGCGGTGAGCCGCTCGGCGGCGTCGCACGGGGTGGACGTTCCGTCAGATCCTGCTCCAGGGAGGACCGTCCGTGCCGACCCGGGGGTCTGCCGGGCAGACGGTGAACCGTCGTCGGCTCGGGGACCGGATGCTGCCGTGGGCCGGGGCGGGGCCGACCAACCCCTGACCTGCGCCGCCGGTGCGGGGTCAGCAGGGCCAGGACCAGTTCGTGACCTCCGGAAGGTCCGTGCCGTGTTCGCGGATCCAGTCATGATGGCGGATGCGCTGGTCGGCCATCGACCGGCGCAGCCCCTCGGCGCGGCCCGTGAGGCCCGGGACGCGGTCGATGACGTCCATGACCAGCCGGTACCGGTCCATGTCGTTGCGGACCACCATGTCGAACGGCGTCGTGGTCGTGCCGGACTCCTTGTACCCGCGCACGTGCAGGCGGGAGTGGCCGCTGCGCCGGTAGGCGAGGCGGTGGATCAGCCACGGGTAGCCGTGGTAGGCGAAGATCACCGGCCTGTCGGTGGTGAACAGGGCGTCGTACTCGGTGTCCGTCATGCCGTGCGGGTGTTCCTCGTGGGGCATCAGGCGGGCGATGTCGACGACGTTGACGACGCGCACGGCCAGCGAGGGGAGGTGCTCGCGGAGCAGGGCCGCGGCGGCCAGCACTTCCATGGTGGGGACGTCCCCGGCGCACGCGAGGACGACGTCCGGCTCGCGTGCGCCGTCGTCGCTGCCGGCCCACGGCCACGTGCCGGCTCCGCGCGCCACGTGCGTGCGGGCCTCGTCCATCGCGAGCCAGTCGAAGCAGGGCTGCTTGCCGGCGACGATCACGTTGACCCGGTCGCGGCTGCGCAGGGCGTGGTCGGCCACGGCGAGCAGGGTGTTGGCGTCCGGCGGCAGGTAGACCCGGACGACCTCGGGGCTCTTGTTCAGGACGTGGTCGACGAAGCCGGGGTCCTGGTGGGAGAAGCCGTTGTTGTCCTGACGCCAGACGTGCGAGGTGAGCAGGTAGTTGAGGGAGGCGATCGGCGCGCGCCAGGCCAGTTCGCGCGAGGTCTTCAGCCACTTGATGTGCTGGCCGGCCATGGAGCCGACGATGTGCGCGAAGGCCTCGTAGGTGGAGAACAGGCCGTGGCGGCCGGTGAGGAGGTAGCCCTCCAGCCAGCCCTGGCAGACGTGTTCGGAAAGGATCTCCATGACCCGGCCGTCGCGCGACAGGTTCCGGTCGGTGGCTTCGGTGATGCCCTGCCACGCCTTGCCGGTGGCCTCGTACAGGTCGTCCAGCCGGTTGGAGGCGGTCTCGTCCGGTCCGACGACCCGGAAGTCCCTCCGTCCGGCCGTGTCCTGCATGATCTGCGCGAGGAAGTGCCCGAGGACGCGGGTCGGTTCGTGCAGCGTGCGCCCCGGCTTGTCGACCGGGACGGCATGCGCCTCGAGCGCGGGCAGGGGGAGCGGCCGCAGCAGTCGGCCCCCGTTCGCGTACGGTACGGCGCCCAGCCGGCGGTCGCCCTCCGGGACACAGGCCAGGACTTGCGGCACCGGGCGGCCCTCCGCGTCGAAGAGTTCCTCCGGCCGGTACGAACGGAGCCAGTCCTCCAGCTGTTCCAGGTGCGCCGGGTTCTCGCGCACCCCGGCGAGCGGGACCTGGTGGGAACGCCACGTGCCCTCGACCGGGTCGCCGTCGACGCTTGCGGGCCCCGTCCAGCCCTTCGGGGTGCGCAGCACGATCACCGGCCAACGGGGGTACTCCCGACCGGCGCCGGTGCCCGCCGCCCGCGCCCCGCGCTGGATGGCGGCGATGCGGTCCAGGGCGTGGTCCATCGCGCGCGCCATGGCCTGGTGCACCTGGGCGGGGTCGCTGCCGGTGACGTACAGCGGCTCGTGGCCGTAGCCGCGCAGCAGCGCGTCGAGCTCGGCCTCGGGGATCCGGGACAGCACCGTCGGGTTGGCGATCTTGTAGCCGTTGAGGTGCAGGATCGGCAGGACGGCGCCGTCGTGGACCGGGTCCAGGAACTTGTTCGCGTGCCAGGACGCGGCCAGTGGCCCGGTCTCCGCCTCGCCGTCGCCGATGACGCAGGCGACCAGTAGGCCGGGATGGTCGAAGGCGGCTCCGTAGGCGTGGGCGAGGGCGTACCCGAGCTCCCCGCCCTCGTGGATGGAGCCGGGCGTCTCCGGGGCCACATGGCTGGGCACGCCGCCGGGGAAGGAGAACTGCCGGAACAGCTCCGCCATGCCGGCCGCGTCACGCGTCACCTCCGGATAGCTCTCGCTGTACGTGCCCTCCAGCCAGGAGTTGGCCAGCACGGCGGGGCCGCCGTGCCCAGGGCCCCAGACGCACAGGGCCTCCAGCGGACGCTCTTTGATCATCCGGTTGAGGTGCGTGTGCACCAGGTTCAGACCGGGTGAGGTGCCCCAGTGGCCGAGCAGCCGCGGCTTGATGTGCTCCGGCCTGAGCGGTTCGGTCAGCAGGGGATTGGCCATCAGGTAGATCTGGCCCACCGCCAGGTAGTTGGCGGCGCGCCAGTGGGCGTCCAGCTCCGAGACGGAGTGCGCGGTCAACGCGGTCATGTCCGCTCCTGGGGTGAGGGCGAGGGCGAGGGACGTTCGTCGACTGAGCCGATACCGACACGGTGCGCGCCGCCCGTGCCCGCCCGCGAGGGGAGGACCGGCCCTCGGCGAGGGACCGTCGGCCCTTTCGCGCACCTGCCCCGCCCGAGGAAGGTGAACCCCGGTGGCGCCCGGTCCTCCCCCGGCCGGCGCCACCCGTTCCGGCCAATAACCCCGATGCCTCGCGCATCAGTACGGAGGACAGCACCGTGAAGCGCACCCTCGTCGTCGGTGTGGACGGCTCCCCCGAGAGCCGGGCCGCGGCCGACTGGGCCGCCGACGAAGCCGTGCGCCGCGACCTGCACGTGCACCTGGTGCACGCTTGGCTGTGGCAGCCACTGGCCGTCCCGGTCGTGCGGGACCGCGGCATCGGGGCGCGCCGGGCCCAGGAGGTCCTGGACGAGACGGGAACGGAGCTCGCCCGTCGCCACCCGGGGCTGGCGATCACCGCGGACGTACTGCCGGACGTCCCCGTGCCCGCCCTGCTGCGCGCTGCCGAGGGAGCGGAGATGCTGGTGCTCGGCACGCGCGGACACAGCGCTCTCACCGGTTTCCTGCTGGGCTCCTGCGGACAGGAAGTGATCGCCTGCGCCGAGTGCCCCGTCGTCTCCGTCCGTGCCCGGCCCGGCACGGCTGCGTCGGGGGCCGCCGAGGGCGAGGTGGTCGTCGGCCAGCAGGGCGGCGCGGAGGAATCCGCCGACGTACTGCGCTTCGCCTTCGAGGCGGCCGCGGCCCACAGGGCGCCACTGCGCGTGGTACGCGCCTGGAGCCTGCCTCCGGTCTACGCCTACAGCCCCGGGTCGATGTGGATCGCCGAGCAGCTCGGCGGGCTGGAGCCGTTCGAGAAGGCCGCGCTGGAGCAGGCGCTGGAGCCGTGGAAGGCGAAGTATCCCGAGGTGGACGTCGTCGCGCACGTGGAGCAGGGCAGCGCCGGCCGTGTCCTGCTGTCCGCCGCGTCGGACGCCCGACTGCTCGTCGTCGGCCGTCGGATCCGGGAGTCGGCACTGGGGCCGCGTACCGGATCGGTGGCCCATGCCGTCCTGCACCACTCGGCCTGCCCCGTCGCCGTCGTGCCGCACCGCTGAACCGCCGCCGGGCGGTGGGGACCGGGCGCATCCCGCAGGACGGCCCGGGCCCCTTTCGGTACCTTCACCCACCTGACCAGATTCACGAGGTGATCACGGCGTGAGCTCGATCGCGATCTCCGGGAGTCGCTGCAGCGTGTTGTGCACGGTGCAGTGAGAGGCGACGGCGAGGAGGCCCGCGCGGCGCCCTTCGGGCAGCTGCGGGGGCGCAACGATCGCGAGGCGCACCGTGGCCACCCGGGCGGGCCGGTCGGTGGCCATGACGAATTCCGCCCGCACGCCCAGACCTTCGCACGGCAGGCCGTGGCGCCGCAGGTAGCGCCCCGCGTAGAAGGCGACGCACGTGGCCAGGGACGCTGCGAACAGCTCGGTCGGCGTGGGGGCGGTGTCGGTGCCGCCCGCGTCCGCGGGCTGGTCGACGCGAAGCTGGTGTCCGCGCACGTCGACCGCGTAGACGTCACCTTCGACGTGGACGACATGGAGCCGGTGCACTTCTCCCTGCAGCCGCGTACCGGTCTTTCCTGTTGGGGCGGGCATGGCGGATACCTCCGGTTTCCGTGCGTCACTGTCATGGTGGGCGATGCATCTGCCGCGGGCATGGGCTCTTCGGGCAGCTGTCCGGCCCGGGGCGGCCTCACCCCTTCGCAGCCGCAACGTGACGCCGGATGCGCACCCGGCAGGACGCGGATGCGGCGCGGAGCCCTTCAGCCACGGGTCGTCCTCACCAGCGGGCGCAGGGACCGCGCCACGTCCACGTCGAAGGGCTCGGTGCTCGGGGTGAGCATCGCCGCGGCGGCCGTGGCCACGCCCAGGGCGCAGGCGCTGACGGGATCGTTGCCGGAGGCCAGTTCCGTGGCGAGGGCGGCGACCATGCTGTCTCCCGCCCCGGCATCGCTCAAAGCCGCGCCGGGCAGTGGCGGCGCGTAGAGCTCGGTGTGGCCGTCGGCGGTGGAGCACAGGGCGCCCAGCGCGCCGAGGGTGGTGACCGCGATCTCGGCGGACCCGGTGGCGAGCAGGTGCGTGTTGAGGGCGCGGGCGTCGTCGAAGCCGGCGACGGTGCGGCCGGTCAGGCTCTCGGCCTCTGTCCGGTTGCACCGGAACAGGAACACGCCCGCCGCGAGCGCCGCTCGCAGAGCCGGTCCGGAGGTGTCCAGGATCAGTCGGGATCCGGCTTCCTTGACGCGGCGGGCGACGGTCGCGAAGTAGTCGTCAGGCAAGCCGCCCGGCAGGCTGCCGCTGGCCACGACGTACGGGCAACTGCCGGTGAACCGCTCCAGTGCTTCCAGGCACCGCTGTCCCTCGCGTTCGTTCAGTCGCGGGCCCGGCGGCACGATGTGGTAACTGCGGTGCGGTCCGGTCTCGAACAGCACGAGTGCTTCGCGGGTGTCGTCGCCGATGCCGACGGCGACGTGGTCGATGCCCTCTTCGTCCAGCAGCCGGTTGAGGCGCAGGCCGACCTCGCCTCCGGCGGTGTGGACGGCGGTGGCCCGCCCTCCGAACCGCACGGCGTGACGGGCGACGTTGATCCCCCCGCCGCCGACGGCCACCGACCTGATCCGCGCGCGGTTCTTGCCGATGCCCTCCAGGTGTTCGACCTCCCAGCAGAGATCGATGGTCGGATTCATCGTCAGGGTGACGATCGCCGGTCCGGCGGTGTTCTCGTCCGATCCCCCCGCACGCCCGGCGGTCCCGCCGCGAACGGGGTCCGGCGTCGCAGCCGCGCTCATCGCGGCGTCCTCGGCGCACCGGGGGAGGGGCGCGGACGGCTGGGGGAGCCGTCCGGCTCCACCGGTCCACCGATCCGGCGCCGTGACACCGACGTCATCAGCTCACCACCTCCGCGGACAGCGGCACGTCCGCCCCGGCTTCCATACTCGAGCAGCCTGACGTCACGTGCATGCCGGTTCAGCGCCGGGCCTGCTCATCGGCCTCGCCCTTCCCCGGGAAGGCCGGCTTCCCGCCGCTCACGGCCCGGTGCGCGCCTCCAGCCGGCATCGGACGTCGACGATGCCTTCGACGGAGTGGGTGAGGCGCTCTGCCATGGGGATCAGCGCCCGGTCCCGGACCTGGCCGGTCAGTGTGGCGACTCCCCTGGAGACGGTCACCTTGACGGCTTCGTGGGAGAGGGGGAAAAGGTGCTCGACCACACCCCGCCGGATTTCGGCGGCCAGGTCCTCGTCGGAACGGAGGAAGACCTTGAGCAGGTCGGCTCGGCTGACGATGCCCTTGAGGGCACCGTCCGCGTCCACGACCGGGAGACGTTTGATGTGCCGGTCGGCCATCAGTCGGGCGGCCTGCGGAAGGGTGGCGTCGGGGCGGATCGTGACGGCGGGGGCGGTCATGAGGTCCTCGGCGTGAGTGGAGCCGGCCTTGGCGGTGTCGCCGAGGCGGCGCATCTGCTCCATCAGGCCGGGGCGGTGATCGTGGAACTCCTCCTTGGGCAGGAGGTCGGCCTCGGAGACCACCCCGACGACGCGGCCCTCGCCCTCGACGACCGGGACGGCGGTCACCCGCCACCGCTCCATCGCGGCGGCGATGTCCTTGAAGCCTGCGTCGGGGGTGACGGCGACGACCTCGGTGGTCATCACATCGGCGACGGTGTACGGGCTGGAGGTCATGGCAGGTCCTCAGCGTGCTCGGGCGAGCGGGGTTCCGCTGCCGTGGGGTGCGAAGAAGTCGAGGAGCCGGGTGCGGGCGGAGCCGAGCCGGTCGGCGACGACCGCCGCGACCGCGGGGGAGACGGACCGGCCGACGGCCGAGTCCTCGTTGCACAGCTCCCGTACGGCCGCGTCACATTCGAGGGGGGCCGCCTCGCGGGTGGCGGTGGGGCCCAGGTGCCAGGTGCTGGGGCGGAACATCCAGGACCAGAGCAGCCCACCGTGGCCGAGGCTGCCCAGCACGACGTCCTGGCGGCCGGGAACGTGGGCGGGCAGGTCCACGCTACCCCCCTCGCTGATCCGGAAGGTCCGTCGGCGCTCCGTGAGCATGCGGGTCCCGGCCGGGACCGTCAGGTGCCGGGAGTGGGCGAGCAGCGCGTCGCGGGCCTTCGCAGCCGTCTCCTCGAGGATGCGCTGCAGCGTGCCCATGGTCCGCCTCCGATCCTTCTCCTTCACCCTGCGCCCGGCCCGGCCTCGGCAGGGAGGGCCGCGCGGTGCACACGCGCGGGACCGTTCGGCCCACCTCGGCGGACCAGGGCGGCCTTCCCCGGCCCGGTAGGTCGCGAGCGCCGCAGGGCGGCCTGTCCCGGTTGCGGCGGCGCAGGTCCGCGACACCCTGGAAGAGGCCGCGGTCGACGAGGACCCGGGGCGGGGGCCGCTCTCGCTCGGCCACTCGCTGCCGGCACCGTCCGGAGACCGCCCAAGAGGCGCAGCAGGGCCGGCCGGGCCCAGGAACCCTCCTTCCGGGGAGGTGCCGTCGCCGAACTCGACCGTCGCATGGGACCGCACGCCGGGGAGGGGGCCGATCGGGTCCTCGGAGGGGCCGGTCGGCCCAAGCGCGGCAGCGGGCCGGGGGCACAGCCTGTCGTTGATGCTTCCGCATCGCAGAGAGAGGGCGGGCCATGAAGGCACCCATCGCTCCGGGACCCGGACAGGCCCTGGGGCTGCTTCGTGCAGCGGGCCCGGTCCCCATCTCCCGGGAGAAGTGATCACCATGAAGAGGATCCCGACCACCCCGCCCGAGTCGTCCGCCGGTACCTCCAGCCGGACCGACCTGGGCCGCCGCCTGGCAGCCCGCCGCGAGGCCCTCGGACTCAGCCGCGAAGAGCTGGGCCGCAGGTGCGGTGCCGACGCAAACTACATCACCTACCTGGAGGAGCACGCTGCCTCGCCGTCCATCGGCACCCTCGTCCGGGTGGCCGACGAACTCGGCGTCACGGTCGACGACCTGACCGGCGCGAGCGCCGATCGAGTACCCGGCCGATCCACCGCCCGCCGTGACACCGCGCTGGTGTCCCTGGGCGAGGACGAGTGCCGGCATCTGCTGGGGACCCACGGCGTGGGGCGCATCGGGGTCTTCACGCCCGAGGGGCCGGCCGTGCTGCCCGTCAACTATCTGATCGCGGGTACCGGTATAGCCTTCCGCACCTCTGCCGCTTCCGTCGTGGCGAGGTCGGCGGGGAGGGAGGCCGCCTTCGAGATCGACAACATCGACGACGTGACGGCCAGCGGATGGAGCGTACTCGCGGTCGGCGTGCTCGAGGGGGTCACCGATGCGGACCTGCTCCGGCATGTGAACGCCACGGCCCGGTCCAGCCCCTGGGCAGGCGCGGACCGTGATCAATGGATGAAGATCACCCCCGTCCGGCTGACCGGCCGTCGTGTGACGCACGACTGGTGAGTGGCGTGCGCGCGGTCGTCTTCGACACCGACGGGGTGCTCCTGGCCTCGGCGGTCCTGCACGCGGCCGCGTGGAAGACGGCCTTCGACGGCTGTCTCCCCCGCTGGCTGCCGCAGGACGTCGCGGGAACAGTACATCCGTTCGATCCTGTCCGTGAGTACCGGGATCTGGTGGACGGCCGGTCCCGACTCGACGGCGTACGCGCCTTCCTCGCCGCCCGGCGCATCGATCTGCCCTCCGGAACGCCGAAGGATCCGCCGGGATGCGGCACGGTGCACGCGGTCGCCGCACGCAAAGAGATGATCTTCGTGGACATGATGCGCGGTGACGGGGCGGAGGCCTTCGACGACGTCCGGCCCGTACTGCGGCGGCTACGGGCGATGGACATCGCCTGCGCGGCGGTCTCGGCGTCGCGGCACGCCCGCTCCCTCCTCCGCTCCGTGGATCTCATCGGCCTCTTCGATGCCGTGGTGACCGGCGAGGACGCCGAGGCGCTGGCGCTTCCCGGCAAGCCCGACCCCGCTCTGTTCCTCGAAGCGGCGGACAGGCTCGGTGCCGGGCCCGAGCACAGCGTCGTGGTGGAAGACGCGGTCGTAGGCGTCGAGGCGGGTCGGCGGGGCCGCTTCCGCCTGGTCGTGGGGCTCGACCGGGACGGTGACCCGCACACGGCTTCCGCCCTCCTGGCGCACGGCGCCGACCTCGTCCTGCCGGGACTCGACGGCCTTCCGGCCGCTCTCGAGGGACACCCGCGGTGAACGGATCATGGCGCTGGGAGTACCGGCGTTACGACCCCAAGTCCGAGCGGCTGGTCGAGTCGCTCTGCGCGCTGGGGAACGGCCGGTTCGCCACCCGGGGCTCGGCCCCCGAGACGACCGCCGACGACATCCACTACCCGGCCACCTACCTGGCCGGCTGCTACGACCGCCTCACCTCCGCCGTCGCCGGCCGCACGGTCTCCAACGAGGACGTGGTCCGGCTGCCGGACTGGACCGCCCTGCGCTACCGCTGCCTTCCCGACGACGCGTCGCCCGGCGACTGGCTGACGCCGGACCACCCGGCCCTGCGCCACTACCGCGTTTCGCTCGATCTGCGTACCGGAACGCTCACCCGGCGCATGCTCTTCCTCGACGCCGCGGGTCGCCGCCTGGGCGTCACCCACACCCGCCTCGTCCACATGGGGGATCCTCGCCTGGCCGCGCAGCGCACCGTGATCCGGGCCTACGGATGGAGCGGCCGTATCGAGGTCGCCTCCGTCCTCGACGGTGATGTCGTCAACGCGGGCGTGGAACGCTACCGTTCCCTGGCCGGGCGGCATCTGGTCGGGCACCGGGCCGGCGTGGAGGCGGCGGGTACCGCCTGGCTGTCCTGCCGCACGGCCGCCTCGGGCATCCGGATCGGCCTCGCCGTCCGCCTGGCCGTCCGCCCCCTCGCCACCGTGGCCGGGACGTGCACCGCCACGGCCGCGACCCAGTCGTCCGTCCTGCCCATACGGCGCGGGCGGGACGTCGTGGTGGTGAAGACCGCCGCCCTGTTCACCTCCCTCGACCGCCCCGTGGCGGACCCGGTACGGCGCAGCATCGAGTATGCCGAGCACGCCGCCGCCTTCCCCGACCTGCTCGCCTCCCACCGGGCGGCCTGGCTGCGGCTGTGGAGCGAAGGAGGGCAGCGGACGGCGGGGGAGACCGGCGGGATCCTGCGCCTGCACGCGTTCCACGTCCTGCAGACCCTTTCGCCGCACACCGCCGAACTCGATGCCGGGGTCCCCGCCCGCGGCCTGCACGGGGAGGCGTACCGCGGCCACGTCTTCTGGGACGAGCTGTTCGTTCTGCCCTACCTCGACCTGCACTTCCCCGACACGGCCCGCGCCCTGCTGATGTACCGGCACCGGCGGCTCCCCGCCGCCCGGGAGGAGGCACGGCGAGCCGGTTCCGCAGGGGCGATGTTCCCTTGGCAGAGCGGCGGTTCCGGCACCGAGGAGACCCAGCGGCTGCATCTCAACCCCCGCTCGGGCCGCTGGCTGCCGGATCACTCCCACCTCCAGCGCCACGTCGGATCGGCCGTCGCCTGGAACGTCTGGCAGTACGGCCTCGCCACCGGCGACACCGGCTTCATGCACGGGCCCGGCGCCGAACTCCTGCTGGGCATCGCCCACTTCTGGGCCGACGCCGCCACCTGGGACGCCGACGTCGGCCGCTACCGGATCCGTGGTGTCGTCGGCCCCGACGAATACCACGACGCCTACCCCGCGGCCACGACGCCCGGCATCGACGACAACGCCTACACCAATGTCGCCGCCGCCTGGGTGATCGCCCGCGCCCTCGACCTCTACGGGGAGGTGACGGCCGCCCGGCGGGCCGAGCTCCTCGCACAGCTCGGCCTCGACGCGCAGGGGCTCCAGGGCTGGGAGGAGATCTCACGCCGCATGTACGTGCCGTTCCACCGCGGCGTGATCAGCCAGTTCCACGGCTACGGAGACCTCGCCGAACTCGACTGGGACACCTACCGGGCGCGCTACCACGACATCCGGCGCCTGGACCGCATCCTGGAGGCCGAAGGCGACACCCCGAACCGCTACCAGGCGTCCAAGCAGGCCGACACCCTCATGCTCGGCTTCCTCTTCCGTCCGGTGGAACTCGCCCGCCTGTTCACGCGGCTCGGATATGCACTGGACGACGATCTGTGGGCGCGCACGGTGGCGTACTACCTGCGCCGAACCTGCCACGGCTCGACCCTGAGCAGCGTCGTCCACGGGTGGATCCTCGCCCGGCAGCAGGGCGCGGACGCCTGGCGGTACTGCCGGGAAGCGCTCCTGAGCGACATCACCGACGTCCAGGGCGGCACCACCGGCGAAGGCATCCACCTCGGCGCCATGGCGGGCACCCTCGACCTCGTCGAGCGCGGCGTCGTGGGGCTCGAACCCGGTGCCGACGGCCTGCACATCGATCCCGTGCCGTTCTCGGAGATCCCCGGTTCCGCGTTCTCGGTCTGCTACCTCGGACACCGGGACATCCGTATTCGCTTCCGGCCCGGCCGGCTCGGAGCAAAGGTTCCGGCCTCGCTCCACGGACCGGTGCCGCTGATCCTCCCAGGTGGTCGGCGGGAGCAGATCGCCCCGGGCCAGGAGCGGTGGTTCCGTCTCGCCGCCGAATAGCCGGCCCTCACGCGCCACCCGAACACCCCTGCGGCCTCGTTCGGGTGGCGGTGCGTCCGTGCTTCGCACACGCTGGGAGGGAGCGTCGGAAGGGGTGAAGGCCATGGACGCCCAACCTGAGGTTCCGCTGGTCGTGGTGGGTGTCGACGGGTCTCCCTCGTCCCAGACCGCGCTGCGCTGGGCGGTGCGGTACGCCGATCTCGTCGGAGGCAGGGTGGAGGCCGTGACGGCCTGGGAAGTACCCGGCGAAGCGTCGTGGTCGGCCCCCGCCGTCGACGCCGACTTCGACGAGGAAGAGGCGCAGAGGCTGCTGGTCGAGGAGGTCCGCGCCGTACTGGGCGAGGACGGCGCCTCCCGGGTGCACGAGCGCCTGGTGCACGGCCACCCGGTCGACGTCCTGGTGGACGCGGCGGCGGAGGCCGACATGCTGGTGGTGGGCAGCCGCGGCCGGGGAGGTTTCCTCCGGGCACTGCTGGGCTCGGTGAGCCAGCAGGTGGCACTGCACGCCCCGTGCCCGGTGACGATCGTGCGGCCGGAAGTGGCGGTGGAGTAGCGGGAGCCCTCCCTCACCGCTCCATGCCGTGCTCCGTCCCGCGCTCCGCCCCGTCTGTGCGTCGGACGTCCAGTTCCAGAAAATGCGCGGAGCAGGAGATGCACGGGTCGTGGTTGCGGACGGCCCGCTCGCACCACAGCGCAAGATCCGCGTCCGTGTGCTCCCCACGGTCGAGACATGCCTGGACGGTCAGGCGGAGGTCCTCCTCGATGGCGCCCTGGTTCTGTGCGGTCGGTGGGACGAGGGTGGCCTCCACGACGTGCCCGCGGGTGTCCAGCGTGTAGCGGTGGTACAGCAGGCCCCGCGGGGCCTCCGTGGCCCCGTGTCCGGTGCCCGCCCGGGCGGGCACCTCCACATGGGGGTGGGGCGGCGGCTCGTAGGCGTCGATGATCCGGAGCGCTTCCTCGACGGCGTACAGCACTTCCACGGCTCGGACGAGGACGCTGCGGTACGGGTTCCTGCAGACGGTGCCGCCGCCTGTGCCCGCCGCTTCCCCGTGCCCCGGGGGTGTGCCGAGTCCGGCCTCCCGGGCGGCTTCGAGTGCCATGGGGGAGAGCAGGTGGCCGCTGATGGCCCAGCGGGCGAGTGAGCCGGTCAGGTGCCTGCGGCCGTCGAGCCGCGAGTGGAGGGCCGTGGAGTGCGGGACCTGGGTCTCGCGGACGTGGTCGAGGAAGTCCCGCAGGGGAAAACCCTGCGGTCGGCCCGGCGCCCCGGACGGCAGGACGGTCGGGACACCGGACTCGATGGCATAGGTGTCGGTCTCGGCCAGCGCGAACAGGTCGGCGTCGCACTCGGCATCCGGGAACTCGAAGCCGGCAACCCAGCGCACGGTGTCCCACGCGTCGTCGAGGGCGGTGCGCAGCCGCTCCGCCAAGGGCCGGAGCCGGGCCCGCGTGGGAGTGCGGTGGAAGCCGCCCAGGCGGACGTTCACGGGGTGGATGGCGCGGCCCCCGAGCAGCTCGACCACCGCGTTGCCGGCTTGCTTCAGACGCAGTCCGCGTTCCACGTGTTCCCTGTGGGTGCGCGCCAGCCCGATCACATCGGGGTGTCCGAGGAAGTCCGGCGCGTGCAGCAGGTGGATGTGCAGCGTCTGGCTCTCGATCCACTCGCCGCAGTACAGCAGACGGCGCAGAGCGGCCAGTTGACCGCCGACGGTCACTCCGCACGCCTCCTCGATGGCCCGGCAGGCGCTCATCTGGTAGGCGACGGGGCAGATCCCGCAGATGCGCGAGGTGAGATCCGGCGGCTCCGTGTGGGCCCTCCCGCGCAGGAAGGCTTCGAAGAAACGCGGAGGTTCGTAGATCCTCAGACTCGCCTCGGTGACGGTGCCGTCATGGATCCGCAGGCGGAGCGCGGTTTCGCCCTCGACCCGGGTGACGGCGGGAATGCGCAGGACTCGGGACGAGGGCGTGGGTTCCCTCACTCGGCGCCTCCCCCGTCCGCCCGGCCCGGTCCTTGTGCTTCCAGGGAGGCGAACGACGTCACGTTGAAGGTGTGAAGGAACCGGGCGGTGTCCTCGTCGCTCATCCCGTCGCGGTGCAGGAGCGGGATGAGCGCCGGGAGGTTGGTCGTACCGGCCGGTCCGAAGCAGCCGTAGCAGCCGCGTCCGTACGTGGGGCACAGGGCTCCGCAGCCCGCGTGGGTGACAGGACCGAGGCACGGTGTTCCGTGGGCGACGGTGACGCAGACGTTCCCGCGCCGCTTGCAGGCGAAGCAGACGCTGTGGTTCGGGATGTCCGGCTTGCGCCCGGCGAGGAAGGCGGTGATGACCTCCACGAGCTGTCCGCGGTCGATGGGGCAGCCGCGCAGTTCGAAATCGACGGGAACGTGGGCGGAAACGGGAGTGGACGTGGCGAGGGTGGCGATGTATTCGGGACGGGCGTAGACGGTGGCGAGGAACTCCTCGACCTCGGCGTAGTTGCGCAGCGCCTGTACGCCGCCGGCGGTGGCGCATGCGCCGATGGTGACGAGGTGGCGCGAGTCGGCACGGATGCGCCGGATGCGGTCGACGTGTTCCGGGGTGCTGACCGAGCCTTCGACGAGCACGAGGTCGTACGGTCCGGGCTCCGCGTCGCTGGACGCCTCCGCGAAGTGGGCGATGTCGAGTTCTGCGGCGATGCCGAGCAGTTCGTCCTCACAGTCGAGGAGGGTGAGCTGGCAGCCGTCGCACGAGGCGAACTTGAACACACCGAGCCGCGGCCGGTCGGGCCGGCGGGGCTGCTCAGGAGGGTGCATCTCACAACTCCCGTACGCTGAGGAGGGGTTCGGCCCGGTGGTGGCCGACCACCGGGCCGTCGCGGCAGAGCAGCAGGGAACCGAGCTGGCAGTGCCCGCAGTGCCCCGTCGCACACCGCATGTTGCGCTCCAGGGAGACCTGGATACGGGCGGGGTGCATGCCCCGGTGCACCAGTGCCCGCCCCGTGGCACGGATCATGACTTCGGGTCCGCAGACGAAGGCGGTCGCGGCGGCCGGAGTGAACCCGGCCTCGTCGATGAGGTCGGTGACGACCCCGACCCTGCCTGCCCAACCGGCCGCGGGACGGTCGACGGCGGCCTCGGCGAACGGCCGGCGCCAGCCGGGGAACTCGTCCTGGTACAGCAGGTCGCCGGGGCTCCGGGCGCCGGCGAGCACGTTGAGGCGCCCATAGGCGTCCGGCTCGGTCAGCACGGCTTCGATCAGCGGTCTCAACGGGGCCAGACCGATGCCCCCGGCCACGACGAGCACATCGCGGCCACGAGCCGCCGCCGTGTCCCAGCCGGTACCGAACGGGCCGCGGACGCCGACGTACGCCCCCACCCCCAGCCCGCACAACGCACGCGAGACGGCTCCGACGGCCCGCACCGTATGGGTCAGCCGTCCGCCGCCGAGGATCCGGGACACCGACACGGGGATCTCACCCACACCGAAGGCGTACACCATCGCGAACCGGCCCGGCGCGAAGGGGGCCAGTGCCTCTCCGCACGGTTCGAGGGCGAGGGTGACCGTGTCGTGCGTCTCCTCGCGCCGGTCCACCACGCGGTGGGGGAGCGGTGCCGACGTCATGGCAGTGATCCGTTCTGCGGGGGTCCGTACAGGTCGATCAGCCGTGTGCGCGTGGCCCTGAGCCGTTCTCCGATGGTCTCGGCGACGAGGGTGACCAGGGCCAGCCCCAGCGCGGGCCGTTCGGCGAACAGGGCGCGTACCGCGGCGGCGTCGAACTGCCAGGCGCGGACGGGCTCCCGCGTCTCGGCCCCCAGGTGCCACTGCCGCGGCGGGCACAGCCACGACCAGCCCAGCAGGCCGCCCGCTCCGATGGTCTCCACGACCGTTCGTCCCCGGCCGGGGACGTGGACATCGAGGTCGACCGTCCCGGAGCACAGGATCCAGAAGCGGTCCGCTTTTCCGCCCTCCTCGAAGACCCGCGTGCGTGCGGGCATGTCGACAGTGAGGGCGAGGGCCGCCAGAGGCTCGCGCTCGCCCGCCGGAAGAGCGGCGAGCAGTCGCGTGCCGCAGGGCCGGTCGGGATCCGCCGTCACGGCGCCTGCTCCCGCTGCTCGACCTCGCGGTGCAGGGCGTGTGCTTCCTCGGTGAGGTCGATCCCGGTGGGGCACCAGACGATGCAGCGTCCGCACCCGACGCAGCCGGAACTGTCGAACTGGTCGTGCCAGGTGCCCAGTTTGTGAGTGAGCCACTGGCGGTAGCGGCTGCGGGGACTGGCCCGGACCGGCCCGCCGTGCAGGAGCGAGAAGTCGAGGTCGTAGCAGGAGTCCCAGCGGCGCCACCGCTCCGCGTGGTCGCCGGTCAGGTCCGTCACGTCCTCGGTCGTGGTGCAGAAGCAGGTCGGGCAGACCATGGTGCAGTTGCCGCAGCTCAGGCACCGGGCCGTGACGTCGTCCCAGCGGTCCGCCTCCAGGGTGTCCCGCATCAGCGCGCGCAGGTCCACCGGCGGCATCGACCGGCCCATGCGGTCGGCTGCCTGCCGCACCCCGAGGACGGCGGCGGTCCGCGTGGCGTCGTCGGCCGCGCGGCGGGGGAGTTCCGCGAGGACCGCGGCTCCCTCCGCGGTCCCGCTCCGGCACAGGAAGCGGTGGCCGTCGGCGTCCACCACCTCGGTGAGCGCGAGATCGTACCCGGCGTCGGCGGCCGGTCCTGTCCCCATCGAGACACAGAAGCAGGTGGCCCCGGGCTCGGTGCATTCCACGACGATCAGGAAGGCGCCGGTACGCCGGGACAGATACGCCGGATCGCGGTACCGGCCGCCGGACATCACCCGGTCCAGGATCCGGATGGCGCGCAGGTCGCAGGGCCGCACGCCGAGGAACGCGTAGGAGACGTCCTCCGGTTCTTCCTCGCGTACGGACAGTTCGCCGCCGGGCCCGCGGTCCGCCGACCACTGGCGGACCCGCTCCGGGTGCAGGAAAGACTTCCACGACTGGGGCCCCGCACTGTGCGAGAAGGCGGCTGCGTCGTCGCGGCGACGGAGCCGGTACGTACCCGCCTCCAGTTCGACCCCCCACCCGTAGGGCAGCGCGTCGGCGGAGTCCAACTCGTCGAGAACGATCGCACCGTCCCGCGCGGTCGGGCCGATCACCGTACGGCCGCGGCGCCGCAGGACCGTTACGAGCGCGGCCAGGCCGCCGCGATCGAGCACCGCCTCGATGCCGCCGTCGTCGACGCGGCGGAGGCCTGCCTCGGGGCCGGTCATGGCTTCCTCCCGTCCGTGCCTTCCCACAGGGCGGGAGGCATGGTGCATGCGGCGGCCCACCGCTCGCCAGGGGAAGGCCGTACCGCGCGAGTGCTCCCGGCCAGGGTGTCAGCCGGGCGGCCTGCGTTCGGTGACCGCCGTCCGGCGAGTCCCGGTCGGCTGTTCAGCCGTCCGGGCGCCGGCGCCGTCCGCGGCCCTGCCACGCTGCTCGATGTCGGCGGTGATCCGTAGGAGCAGCCGCGGTACCGCGCGCGCCGGCGCCGCAGTCATTCCCACTCCCGTTGAGCGGTCCGCGCCTTCGACCGCGTACACGATCAGGTGACCGGGGCTGCGGCCGAGTGCGTCGCTCAGACGAAGCGCCTCGGCGAATCCCAGCCCATGCGTGCTGTGTCGCGACGGGCCGGCCACGCTCGGCCCGTCGCAGGCGCCGACGTCCCACCGGTGCGTGCGCCCCGGCTGTCCGGCGGGGGGAAAACAGGCGTCGACGACGATCGCCAGGTCCGCGCCCTCCCACAGTTCGATCAGGCGCGCGGGATCCCCGTCGCACTGGGCGACGACCACGTCGGCGCCCAACCGCCGCTGCGCGGCCCGGCGCCTCAGCAGACCGGCCACGACCCATCCCAGACCGTCGTCGCGACGGAACACGTTGCCCAGGCCGATGATCACGGTCCGGCCGGCTGCTTCCATTCGATTCTGGTCCCCTCGTCCGAAGATCACCGAGCCGCCGGCACCGGCCCCGCGGGTCGCGGTGCGGGCGAGGCGACGATCGTCCCGGGTCCGGTGCCGTGCATCCGGGAACCGCCCGTCCGACGCGCGGGCGGATGGGCCGGCGGCCAGACTGGAAGGTGGGAAGTCTGGAAGGTGGGAAGTGAGGAGGCAACATGAAAACCGCCCGCGAGATGATGCATGCCGGTGCTTCCTGCGTTCAGGAGACGGAAACACTCATGGACGCCGCGCGGCTCATGGGCGAGCTGGACGTCGGGGCGCTCCCCATCTGCGGCCCGGACGACCGCCTGCACGGCATCATCACCGACCGTGACATCGTGATCAAATGCCTGGCGAAAGGCAAGGACCCCCGCCACATGACAGCCGGGCAGCTCGCGCAGGGGAAGCCGGTGACGGTCGACGCCGAAGCGGGAGCCGACCAGGTCCTGGCCACGATGCAGGACCACCGCATCCGGCGCGTGCCCGTCATCGCGGACCACCGCCTGGTGGGCATGATCAGTGAGGCCGACCTGGCGCGGCACCTCTCGGAGGAACAGGTGGGTCACTTCGTCGAGACCATCTGCGCAACCCGCTGATCCCCGTCCCCCCTGCGCCCACGCGGCCGGGACGGGGCGGGCCGTGCTGTCATCCCGGGGGCCGAGGGAGAGGGAGCGGACGCCATGGACCCGGTTGTGACCGTGGGCCCCGACAGCGGCGCGTCGGTGCTGCGGCCGGGCACCGGCCACGGGCCGGACGCGCCGCCGAGGGCGGAAGTGTGCGAGACCCACACGGCCGTGGTCCTCTTCATGGGAGACCGTGCCTACAAGCTCAAGAAGGCGGTCGACCTGGGCTTCCTGGACTACAGCACCGTGGCCGCGCGCCGTACCGCCTGCGAACGGGAAGTCGCCCTCAACCGGCAGTTCGCGCCGGATGTCTACCTCGGGGTCGGGCAGCTGCGAAGCCCCGGAGAGGACGTCCCCGAACCGGTGGTCGTCATGCGCAGGATGCCGGCCGGCCGCCGCCTCTCGACGCTGGTGGCGGAGGGCGTGGACGTGGACCGCGCCCTGGACGCCGTCGCGCGCCGGCTCGCCGCGCACCATGCCGGTGCCACCCGCGGCCCGGAAGTGGACGCACAAGGCGCCAGGGACGCGCTGTCGGCACGCTGGGAAGCCGGCTTCGCGCAGGTACGTGAGCTGACCGGTCCTGAACACCTGCCCGCCGGCCTGGCCGAGACCGAGCTGTTGGTCCGCCGCTACCTCGCCGGCCGGAAGCAGCTGTTCGACGCTCGCATCGCCGAGGGGCGGATCGTCGACGGCCACGGAGACCTGCTCGGCGACGACATCTTCTGCCTCGACGACGGTCCCCGCATCCTCGACTGCCTGGAGTTCGACGACCACCTGCGCTACGTCGACGGTCTCGACGACGCCGCGTTCCTCGCCATGGACCTGGAACATCTGGGTGCTCCCGAAGCCGCTTCGTACTTCCTGGCCCGGTACGGCGCGTACTCCGGTGACCCGGCACCCCCCTCCCTGCGGCACCACTACGTCGCCTACCGTGCCTGCGTACGGGCCAAGGTGTCCCTGATCCAGGCCGCCCAAGGAGCCCCGGGCGCGGAGACCGCGGCGCGGCGCCTGGCAGCGGTCGCCCTGCGGCACCTGCGCACCTCCTCCGTCGGCCTGACACTGGTCGGCGGGCTCCCGGGCAGCGGGAAGTCCACCCTCTCCGGAGCCCTGGCCGACCGCCTCGGCGTGACACTTCTCAGTACCGACCGGATCCGAAAGGAAGTCGCGGGCATCCCCGCGGAGCAGTCGGCGGCGGCCGCCTACGGCGAGGGCCTGTACACACCGCAGCGGACGGCAGAGGCGTACGCGGCCCTCCTCGACCGCGCGTCGACCCTGCTTGCCGCAGGCGAGTCGGTGGTGCTCGACGCCACCTGGATCGATGCGGACCAGCGCGAAGCCGCCGTCCGCGTCGCCGAACGCGCCGACGCCGACCTCGTGGCACTGCACTGCCACGCTCCCGGCCACGTCGCTGAGGCCAGGATCGAGAGCCGTGCACCGGGACCGTCCGACGCCGACGTGGCGGTCGCCAGGGCCATGGCCGCCCGAGAAGACCCGTGGCCCGACGCCGTCACCATCGATACCGGCGGCTCCCTCGAATCCGCCGTCGTCCGGGCGCTGACGGCCGTACACCCGTGGGGAAGCAGTCAGGCCCCCGTCTTCCGCCGTCCCTACATGGAGCCGGACTGAGCGGCGGTGACAGCCGGCGGGTCCTTCGGGGGCCCACCGGCCCCATGCACGGGGGGGCCACTCGGCCCTGGCATCGGACCCCCCTGGCACTGCGGACACCGCCCCCCTCCGGCTGACCGTGGGACTACGGACGCCGAACCGGTGCCGTTTCCCTAAGAGGGTGACCACGATGCAGCGCGTACGGATCCGGACTCGGCCGAAGCAGCCCGACCACCCCGCTCCGCTGGACCTGCGCACACCGTCCGGCCGCCCGCTGCCGTACTGAGCACCGCCGCCAGCAGGGCCCCGGAGGTCGTCATGGGACACACGCGACGCGTCATACCCTTCACAAGTCTGAGCCGCGGCGACGTCGGCCGCGTCGGGGGCAAGAACGCCTCCCTCGGCGAGCTGACGGCACGGCTGGCCCCGGCGGGCGTCACCGTACCGCCAGGCTTCGCCACCACTGCGGAGGCCTACGACGAACTGCTCGACCGAGACGAGCTCCGCAGCCGGATCCGACAGCAGCTCGACCGGTTCCACTACGGCGCGTCGCTGGAGGACACGGGCGCGGAAATCCGGTCCCTGATCATGGCGGTACCCTTGCCGGAGGCGCTGCGGGACGAGATCACCGCGGCATACGCGGATCTCGGCCGCCGACTGGGCCGGCCCGACCCCGAGGTCGCCGTGCGCAGCAGCGCGACTGCCGAGGACCTGCCGGAAGCGAGTTTCGCCGGCCAGCAGGAGACGTACCTGAACGTCCGGGGCAGCGAGCAGCTCCTGGAAGCCGTACACCGTTGCTTCGCCTCGCTCTTCACCGACCGGGCCATCGACTACCGCGAGCGCATGGGCTTCGACCATCTGCGCACAGCGCTGTCCGTCGGCATTCAGGCGATGGTCCGCTCGGACCTCGCCGGAGCCGGAGTGATGTTCACTCTCGACCCGGAGAGCGGATTCCCCGAGGTCGTGGTCGTCAGTGCGGCCTGGGGGCTCGGCGAGACGGTGGTCAGCGGTCAGACGGACCCGGACGAATACACCGTATTCAAGCCGTCCCTGAAGGACCCCGCGCTGAACCCCGTCATCGACGTCCGCCTCGGAGCCAAACGACGCAAGGCCGTCTACGCCGAAGCCGGACTCACCGACACTGTCGACACCACACCCGAAGAGCGGGCCCGACGGGTTCTCACCGACGCCGACGTCCGCCGTCTCGCCGAGTGGGCCGTCGCCGTGGAGGAGCACTACGGCTGCCCCATGGACCTGGAGTGGGCCAAGGACGGGATCACCGGGGAGCTGGCCATCGTGCAGGCCCGGCCGGAGACCGTGCAGTCCCGGCGGCGCTCCGCGACACTGCGCCGGTGCCGACTGACCGGCATGCCGAGCGGGGTACTCGTGGAGGGCGTCGCGGTCGGTGAGGCGATCGGCGTCGGCCCCGTGTGCCGTCTTGACACTCCGGTGGAACTGGAGCGCTTCCCCGCCGGTGCCGTGCTCGTCACCTCGATCACGGACCCGGACTGGGAACCGATCATGAAGCGGGCCGCCGCGATCGTCACCGACCATGGGGGCCGCACCTCACATGCGGCGATCGTCAGCCGCGAGCTCGGCGTCCCCGCCGTCGTCGGCACCGCCGACGCCACCAAGGTCCTGCAGGAAGGCGCCGAAGTCACCGTCTCATGCACGGAGGGGAGCCGCGGCAAGGTGTATCCGGGCCGGGTGCCGTACGAGGAGAGCGAGACGGACCTCACCGCCCTGCCCGCCACCCGCACCCGGGTGATGCTCAACCTCGCCGATCCGTCGGCAGCCTTCCGCTGGTGGCGGCTGCCCGCGGACGGCGTCGGCCTGGCCCGCCTGGAATTCATCGTCGCCCACCAGGTCAAGGTCCACCCCATGGCCCTGCTGCACCCCGAGAGGCTGGACGCGGCCGACCGCTGCGCCGTCGACCAGCTCACCGAGGGCCACCTCGACCGGACCAGCTACTTCACCGACCGCCTCGCCCGCGGCATCGCCCGGATCGCCGCATCCCGGTGGCCCGACCCCGTCATCGTGCGCACCAGCGACTTCAAGACCAACGAGTACGCCAAGCTCCTCGGCGGGCGGTCGTTCGAGCCGGCGGAGGCCAACCCGATGATCGGATGGCGGGGCGCGAGCCGCTACTACAGCGACGGATACCGGGAGGGCTTCGCCCTCGAATGCCGGGCCCTGCGCCGGGTCCGGGACGAGATGGGCCTGACCAACGTCATCGTCATGATCCCCTTCTGCCGCACTCCACAGGAGGCCGACAAGGTACTCGACGTGATGGGCGGCGAAGGACTGAGCAGGGGGACAAACGGGCTCGAGGTCTACGTGATGGCCGAGATCCCGGCCAACATCCTTCTCGCCCAGGACTTCGCGACACGCTTCGACGGCTTTTCCATCGGCAGTAACGATCTCACCCAGCTCACCCTCGGGGTGGACCGCGACTCCGAAGCCCTCGCCGAGGTCTTCGACGAGAACGATCCGGCCGTCACCTGCCTGATCGGCATGCTCGTCCAGCGCGCGCAGGCCGCGGGACGCCCCGTGGGCCTGTGCGGTCAGCGTCCCAGCGACGACCCCGCCTTCGCCGCGTTCCTCGTCGGCGTCGGCATCGACTCGATCTCCGTGGCCCCGGACAGCTTCGCCGCCGTCAAGCAGCACGTGGCCGCAGCCGAGGCGAGCCACGGCGGCGAGGACCGAATGGCCCCCGCAGGGATCCGTCCGGCCCATGCGCAGCCGCCGCCGGCGGCCTGACAGTGGCATCAGCCCGAGAACACGGGACCCTCAGGCAAGGAGGCCCCTCCATGACCGCCAAAAAGGTCCTGGTCGCCTACGGCACCAGGCACGGAGCCACGGCAGGGATCGCAGAACAGATCGGCAGGACCCTCGGCGAGGACGGCATCGAGGCAGTCGTCCTGCCCGCCGGTGACGTCCAGGACGTCCGCGGGTACGACGCCGTCGTCCTCGGCGGCTCCCTCTACGCCGGTCACTGGAGCGGCAAGGCCAAGCGCTGCGCAGAACGCAACGCGGATGCCCTCCGGCACCGCCCGGTCTGGCTGTTCAGCAGCGGCCCGCTCGACCGCTCCGCCGAGGAACGCGACATCCCCCCGGTTCCCGCCGTCGCGCGGCAGATGCAGCTCATCGGCGCTCGGGAGCACAAGACGTTCGGCGGCAGCGTCACGGCTCGCACCCCCGGACTTCTCGCCCGGTCGATGCTCCGCCAGGGCAAGGGCGGCGATTACCGCGCCCCCGACCGCATCGAGGACTGGGCCCACCACATCAGCGCCGAACTCGGCGCCGCCTGACCGGGCGGCTCGGCCCCCTACCCGCGCAGCGTGGAGGTGAGCGATGGACGACCGGACCCTACGGCCGGCTACCAATCCGCTCCGGCGGAGGGCCGACCGCACCCGCTCGCGCCTGCACGCCGCCTTCGCCGTCGGCTGCCTGATCGCGGTGATCTGCGGCATCGCGGTCGGCCGGGATGCCTGGACCGACGGCAGCCGCGCCGCCGACGTGCTCGCCCGGCACCGGCACGCCGTCACTGCCACGGCCGTCGGCGGGACCAGCCACCGAGCCGGATCGGGCACGAGTGAGCGGCCCGTCGTGGTGGCTACCGTCGCCTGGCACTATCCCGCCGACCGCAGACACGCGGAGACCGTCCCCGTCCCGGCCGGGACCCGGCAGGGAGACACCGTCCGGGTATGGGTCGACGACCGGGGCGACGCCGCGACCGCGCCGCCGGTGGCTGCCGACCTCGCGTTGCAGGCATTCGGCTTCGGCGCCATGGCCGCCACCGGGATCACGTTCCTGGCGGGAGCTTTCGTCCGGACGGGCATCCGGGTCGTGGACGCCCGCAGCGCCCGGGCATGGGAATCCGAATGGGAGGACGTCGAGCCCCGCTGGACCGGCCGCCTGCGCCCCGGAGCGGACGATGATTGACGGTCCCGGCGACGAAGGGCTCGCCCGGGACGTCGTGCCCGACCCCATGGAGCCGCTTCCCCTGCTCCGCCAGGAGCTCCACACGGGGCCTTCGGGCCTGTCGAGCCGGGAAGCGGCACGGCGACTCGCCGTGTACGGGCCGAACGAGGTCAGACCGACCGCGCGGACCAGCGTCCCGAGGGAACTCCTGCGTCAACTGGCCCACCCGTTGGCGCTGCTGCTGTGGGCGGCCGCCGCGCTCGCCTTCATCGCAGACATCGAAGTGCTCGGCTGGGCGATCATCGCGGTCGTCCTCGTCAACGCCGCTTTCGCGCTCGTCCAGGAACGGCAGGCCGAGAAGGCCGTCGAAACTCTGGCCGGCTACCTCCCCGCACAGGCCAGGGTGATCCGTGACGGGCAGCCCCAACACGTCCCGGCCCGGGACCTGGTACCCGGCGACCTCATCGCCCTGGAGGAAGGCGACCGCATCGCCGCAGACGCCCGGCTGACCGAAGGCGGCATCGAGGCGGACCTGTCCATGCTGACGGGCGAATCCACCCCGGTGGAACGCCTGGCCGGCCCCGGCCTCCAGGCCGTGCCGGTGCTCCAGGAACCGAATCTCGTCTTCAGCGGTACCAGCGCCACCGAGGGCCAGGCCCGGGCGATCGTCTATGCCACCGGGGACCACACGCAGCTCGGACGGATCGCCGCGCTCAGCCAGCGCACCCCACGCGAACCGAGCCCGCTGGAGCAGCAGGTCAAAAGGGTGGCCTGGCTGATCGCGGCGGTCGCCGTCGCCATGAGCGCGGTGTTCCTCGCGATCGGTGTCGCCGTCGGCCTGCCGGTGACCGACTCGCTGATGTTCGCGATCGGCCTGCTCGTCGCCAACGTGCCGGAAGGGCTCCTGCCGACCATCACCCTCGCCCTCGCCGTCGGCGTCAGGGTCCTGGCCAGGCAGGGCGCTGTCATCAAGCGGCTCAGCGCCGTGGAGACACTGGGCTCCACCAATGTGATCTGCACCGACAAGACCGGCACCCTCACCCGGAACGAGATGCGCCTGCACGGGATCTGGACTCCGGAGCACGGCACGGAGGCCGGGCCCCGGGACAGCGAGCTCGTCCGTGCGGCGGCCCTGTGCACCACCGTGACGCGCGAGTCCGACGGCCGGCTGCACGGCGACCCGACCGAGATCGCACTGGTGGACGGGGCAGCGCAGTGGGCCGAACCGCTGAATCCGGCCGGCCGGGACGCCGACCGCCGTGCCTGCTTCCGCTTCGATCCCCGCCTGCGCCTGATGTCGGTCGTCCAGACGACCGACCGGGGCCGACTGCGCGTCATCGTCAAGGGCGCTCCGGAGGCAGTCCTGTCACTGCTGGCGGCCGGAGAGCCGGCCCGGCCGGCCCGGGACGCCGCCGGCGCCCTGGCGGCCGACGGCATGCGGGTACTGGCCGTCGCCGTCCGCGACCTGCCGGCCGGCGACGCCCCCCCGGCACGACGTCAGCAGGCCGAACAGGACCTCCACCTGCTGGGGCTCGTAGCCCTGTACGACCCACCGCGCCCGGAGGTCGCCGCCGCGGTCGAACGCTGCCACCGGGCAGGGCTGACCGTCCACATCGTCACCGGCGACAACGGTGCCACGGCCGCCGCCGTGGCCCGCTCCGTCGGCATCGGCGCTGCGGGCCTGCGCGTCGTCGCCCAGTCCGAGGCGGTCGACGACCACGAGCTCGACCACCTGCTGCGCCTGCCCGGCACGGAGATCGTCTTCGCGCGCTCCTCGCCCGAGACGAAACTGAAGGTCGCCGACGCGCTGAGGGCCCACGGCCGGATCGTCGCCATGACCGGCGACGGGGTCAACGACGCCCCGGCCTTGCACCGCGCCCACATCGGCGTCGCCATGGGACGCTCGGGCACCGACGTGGCACGCGAGGCCGCAACCATGGTCCTGACCGACGACAACTTCGCCACCATCGTCACGGCGATCGAATCCGGGCGCCGCGTCTACGACAACGTCCGCAAGTTCATCGTCTACATCTTCGCCCACCTCACTCCCGAGGTCGTGCCCTTCCTCGTGTTCGCCCTGTCCGGAGGAACCGTTCCCCTGCCGCTGACCGTGCTCCAGATCCTCGCCATCGACCTCGGCACCGAGACGCTCCCCGCCCTGGCCCTGGGCCGCGAACGCGCCGAACCGGGCGTCATGGCACGACCACCGCGGCCCAGCACACAGGGCGTGATCAACAAGGACATGCTCGTCCGCAGCTGGGGCTGGCTGGGCACGGTCTCCGCCGCCCTGGTGATGACAGCCTTCTTCTATGTGCTCTGGCGCGCGGGCTGGCACCCCGGCGACCCGACCGGCCCGGGCACCCCACTCCACCACGCCTACCTCACCGCCACCACCGCCACCTTCGCCGGCATCGTCACCTGCCAGGTCGGTACGGCGGTCGCGGCGCGCACCGACCACGCGGCACTGCGCGACATCGGCCTCTTCACCAACCCGCTGCTGCTCGCCGGCATCGCCTTCGAACTCGCCTTCACCGCGGCGCTCGTCTACGCGCCGCCGCTCCAGCACCTCTTCGGCACCGCCGCCCTGCCGTGGGACGTCGTTCTGCTCGTTGCCGTCTTCCCGCCGCTGGTCTGGGGCACCGACGAAGTCCGGCGCTGGGCCCGGCGCCGCCGTCACCACTTCTGAAATCAGGAGGAACACCATGTCGCACACGACCGAGTGGAAGACCCGCACCTACCTTTTCGAGGAGGACGGCACCACCAAGGCCCGCGTCGAACTCGACACCGGAACCAACCGGCTCACCGGGCACGGAACCGCCCGCTGCAACCCCACGGACAAGGACGTCCCCGAGATCGGTGACGAACTCGCCGCCTCCCGCGCGCTGGAGGATCTCGCAGCGCAGCTCAGGCAGATCGCCCACCGGGACATGGCCGCGGTCGGGGCGGGGCCGCGACCGGAATCCCTGAAGCCCTACGGAGGCTGGATGGACGGTGCGGACGTCTCATGAGGGCTTCCCGCACCGCCCGCCGTCCGGCTGCGTCTGCGTCACCTCCCGAGGCCACCTGGGGTGAGCAGGCGGGCTTCCGGAGACAGGACCAGACTGGGAGCATGGGCGACGGGCCGGCGATCGAGCTGACGGACCTGACCAAACGGTACGGGCCGGTGAGGGGCGTCGACCGGTTGAGCCTCACCGTGCACACCGGTGAAGTCTTCGGCTTCCTCGGTCCGAACGGCGCGGGCAAGACGACCACGCTGCGCTGTCTCACCGGGCTCCTGCGGCCGAGCGAGGGCCGTGTCCGGGTGCTCGGGCTGGATCCGGTGGGCGATCACCTCCGGCTGGCACCCCACATGGGGTACCTGCCGGGCGAACTGCGTTTCTACCCCGAACTCTCCGGAGCGGAGACGCTCGATCTGCTGGCCGCCCTGCAAGGAGTCCCTGTACCCCGGCGCAGCGAGTTGTGCGACCGGCTGGGGCTGACGGGCGCCGTGCTCTCCCGTCCCGTCGGGGGTTATTCGCGCGGTATGAAGCAGAAGCTCGGCCTGGTGCAGGCCATGCAGCACGATCCGCGCCTGGTGGTGCTGGACGAGCCGACCGAGGGGCTCGACCCACTGGTGCAGGGGACGTTCTTCGCCCTGCTGGAAGAGGCCGCCGACGCCGGGCGGACCGTCCTGCTGTCCAGTCACATCCTGCCGGAGGTACAGCGCACCTGCGGCCGGGTGGCGATCGTACGGGACGGCCGGCTGGTGACGGTGGCGAGCGTGGCGAGCCTGCGCGAGGCCCGTGCCCGCCGCATCCGGCTGGCCTTCGCGGACGGGCCCGGCCCCCGTCCCCTGGGTGACGCCGACCGGTGGGCCCCGCACTGGCAGGGTGACCGGGCGGAGCTGCTCGTACCGCCGAGCGAGGTGGTGGACGCCCTGCGCGCGCTGCTGCGACTTCCGGTGACCGATGTGACGGTGGAGGAGGCCGGACTGGACGAGGCGTTCCTGGACCTCTACCGCGACGGCGGTCCGCAGGAGGGGCCGTGAGAGGACGGTGGCCTCTGCTGTGGCTCGCCCTGTACCGCAGGCGCAGGATGCTGGCCGCCCTGATCGTGGGCATGGTCGTCTTCGAGGCGCTCATCGTGGTGGTCGCCAACGCGATTCCTCCGGGGCAGCTCTTCTCCGCGGGCGGGAAGGGGCCGCCCTCGGCCTACCGGGCTTTCAGCGGGTCCAGCGGCGACGTGTCCATCGCCAGCTATCCCGGGCTGCTGGGCGCCGGCCTCACGCACCCGTTCTGGATCGCGATGCAGTTGACCGCGATCGGTTCGCTCGCCGCGGCCGCCGTGGCGGCGGACGTGGAATCCGGGACGGTGGAGCTGGTGATGGTGCGCCCCGTCAGCCGCACGAGACTCCTGGTGGAGCGGACCGCCGCACTGGTGATCGCGGCACTCGCATTGAACGCGGCAGCGACCCTCACCGTCGCGGTGGGGGTGGCCCTGTCACCGGACATCCGCCAGGACGTGCCGATCGGCGGGGTGTTCGCCGCAGGGCTGATGGGAGTGGGATTCGCCCTGTGCCTGATCGGCCCGGCGATGGCCGTGTCGGCGGCGGGACGTAGGCGGGCCCAGGTGGTCGGCGCGACCATCGCGATCGGAGCGGTCGGCTTCGCCGTCAACTTCATCGCGCTGGCGTGGTCACCCGCAGCACCCCTGAGGTACTTGAGCCCGTTCCACTACTACGCGCCGGGCGACGCCCTCGCCGAAGGGGGCGTGCTCTGGCCCCAGCTCTGCGTCCTGGCCGGTGCGGGGGCGGCCGGGCTCCTGGCGGCCCATCTGCTGATCCGACGCCGGGACCTCGCCCCCTGAGCGCTCCGGCGGTCACGCCGGCCGGCTGGTGCCGTGACCGGAATGGTTTGCCGGGGCACGACGCCCGCCCGGCACTCGCCGCGTTGTCGGACCGCGCAAGCACGTCGGCCGGGGCTGGGGGCGCCGGGGGGCCGGGGGGCGGGGGTCGGAGGCTCGGGGAGGCCCAGGCCGGGCGCGGGGCCCCGGGAGAGGCGTTCCAGCGCCCGGCGGACGCCGATGCGGGTTCCCGGCCGTCCACCGCCACGCCGGGAGGCCCGAGCGGCCCGTTTCCGGCCCGAGCGGCCCGTCCGGGGCTCCCGGCCGTCCACCAGCCGCCTCGGGAGGGTCCGAGCGGCCCTCCCGGCCCGACGGGGCCCGTCCGGGCTCAGTCCGGCTCCGCTTCGCCGGTGAGTCTGTTGTCGACGTCGACGACGCCGTCGACGCTCTGGCAGAGCCGGAGGACGATCGGCATCCGCTCGGGCTGTGGCAGCGCGCCGCTGAGCGTCACCACACCGTCGTCGACTCCGACGGTGACGGCTGACGGAGGGATGCGGAGGGTGCGGGTGAGGACGTCCTCGATGATCTCCTCCTGAATGGCATGATCGCTGCGCAGGAACAGCCGGATGAGGTCACCCCGGCTGAGCACGCCGATCACACGGCCCTCGGCGTCGGCCACCGGCAGCCTTTTCACCTGGTGCCGCCGCATGACCCGGGCAGCGCGGACCACGCTCCACTCGGGCCGTGCGGTGATCGCCGGGCTGGTCATCAGGCCCTCGGCCGTCGCCGAACTGGGCGGGCGGCGGAGCAGGTCCGCCTCGGAGACCACGCCGACCGGACGCCCCGATGCGTCGACGACCGGGACGGCGGTGATGTCGAACTCCTTCAGCAGGCGCGCGATCTCCTTGAAGGCGGTGGTACGCCGCACCGTGACCGGGGACGGTGTCATCAGGTCCGAGACGCTGCGGTGTCTCATGGCGGCCGCCCTCACGCGGACACGGGTACGGTGAAGTCCGACCTGACGGCCACGACGCCGGGCACGGTTCCCGCGGCCCGTGCGACGGCGTCCTCGAGTGCGGGCTCCGGCAGCGATCCGTACAGGTAGGCGATGCCGTTGTCCACATGGACGTGTACCTCGGCGGACAGCCCCGGAAGCAGCTCGCACGTGATCATCTCGCGGATCTCGGACCCTATGTCCGCATCGGGTCGCTGATAGACCTTCAGCAGGTCGCCGCGGCTCACGACGCCGGTCAGCCGGCCGTCGCCGTCGACGACGGGCAGCCGCTTCAAGTGGCTGCGGGCCATCAGGCGGGCCGCGGCGTGGAGGGGGGCCTCCTTCGTCACGGTCACGGCCGGCCTGGTCATCAGCCGGCCCGCCGTAGTGGTGTCGGCCGCGCCGGTGCGCGGTGCGTCGAGCAGCAGGTCGGCCTCCGAGACGACTCCCACCACTTTGCCGTCCCCGGCGACGACGGGAAGTGCGCTGACGTTCCACATGCGCAGCGTTTCGACGATGTCCTTGAACGCGGTGGCCTGGTCGACGGAGATCGCGGAATGTGTCATGACGTCGTCGACGGTGCGCAGATGCCGATTCATCGCTCGCGCCTTTCGCTCGTGTTCTCACTCGTGGGCGACGACGGCGACCGGAGCGGCCGCGTGGTGCAGGACCGCGTGGGTCACCGGTCCGAGATGGGCGCCGAGCGGGGAACGGCGCAGACGGCGGCCCACGACGACCAGCGAGGCGCCCTGCGAGGCCCGGACCAGCCTGTCGCCCGCGGATCCCCTGAACACACCGTGGCTGACCTCCACCCCCGGGAACTTCCGCCGCCAGGGCAGCAGCATGTCGTCCAGCATGTGGGTGACGCTTCCGGCGATCTCGCGTTCGTTGTCGGGGTCGAAGAAGGGGACGTAGGTGTAGGCGGGCGGGAGCTTCCAGCCGTGCACGGCACGCAGCCCGCAGCTGCGCCGTTCCGCCTCTTCGAAGGCGAACGCGAGCACGGGATCGCAGGATTCGTGGATGTCGATTCCGACGACCACCTCGGCGCCGGAGGCGGCCTGCGGCGCGGCGGGGCCGTCGGGGGCGTCGGTGATCCGGACCAGGACGACCGGCGTGTCGGTCGCTGCCACGGTGGACATCGACACGGACCCCACGAGGAACCCGGCCAGGCCGCCCAGGGCACGGGAGCCCAGCACAAGCAGTCCGGCCCCCGCCGCCTCGGCCGCCAGGGCGGCCGGTGCACGGGCCGCCAGGCAGCGCGTGGTGATCTCCAGGTCCGGGTGACGGCGGTGCAACTCCTGCGTGGCCTCCGTCAGGGCCAGGTCGGCCCAGCGGTCGATGTCCTGGCGTCCCAGGCCCGGGAGGACCGGGTCCAAGGGCCAGTCGACGGCGTGCACGAGGCGCAGGGGCACGTGGCGCAGGACGGCTTCCTGTGCGGCCCAGCGCGCGGCCCCCCGGCTCTCGGGTGATCCGTCGACCCCGACGGTCACGTGCTCATCCATGGATGGTCGTCCCTTCGTGCGGGCGGGCCACGTCACCGGAGCGGTGTGTGGCGGGCAAGGCCGGCCGGGACCGGCGGCGTGTCGTCGATGCGGGCCGCCACGGGAGAGGCCACGGCGAAAACCCCGTCGAGCCGCTCGACGAGGCCGACGAGTGCGGTGAGCCGGCTTCGGCGGCCGACCCGGCCGTCCATGGTGGCGATGCCGTCCACCACGTGGACGCCGACGTCACCGGCAGGCACTCCGAGTATCTCGCCGGAAACCTCGTCCGTGACGCGTCGGCGGATTCCGGAGTCCGGGCGTACGAACAGGCGCAGGGGGTCCCTGCGGGTGACGATGCCGACGAGGCGGTCCTCCTCGTCGACGACGGGCAGGAGCCGATGCCCCGGCGGGTCGTCAGCCGGGCGGCGTCGGCGGCCGTCTCCTCGGCGCGGCCCGTGATCGCGGGCGCGGACATGAGGCTCGCGGTCGTCGAGGCCTCTGCCAACGGGCCGCTCTCCCGGGCCGGACGGGGGTCCGGTGCCGCGTGGGCCGAGAGGTCGCTCTGCGATACCACACCCACCACGCGGTCCTCGTGGTCCAGGACCGGAGGGCCGGAAACGTCGTGCTGGGCGAGTAGCTCGGCCGGCTCCTGGAGGGCGGCATCCGCTGTCACGGAGACGACTTCGCCGGTCACCAGGTCGCCCACCCTGATGTGCTTCATCGCGTCCTCCTCCTCTTCCGCGTCAGGCGAGCACGGACCTGGTCGCTCTGCCCCACCATCTGCCGGTACGGGCCCTCGCGCGAGGGCCGAACGGTCCCGTCCGGGGGACAGGAGGGCCCGGCGGCCTACGCGGAACGGCCCGGGACGGGCAATGGGGACCTTTGGTCCCGGCCACGGCCCCGGGCGGCCCCTCTGCAGACGGCCGCCACCGATGCAGCGTGGGAGGTGTCCCTCATCGGCATCTCGGTTGGGAGGAATCGTGGAAAACGCATTCCGCACTCCGGACACCAGCTCGGTGGTCGTCGGCGTGGACGGATCGGAGACGGCGCGCACCGCCGCCATGTGGGCAGCCGGGGAGGCCGTACGCCGAAACCGCCCCCTGCACATCATCTACGCGGCCGACACCGACGGCAGGGCCCTGTACGTGTCCGGGGAAACCATCGAACGGGTGCGCGCCAACGGTCGCCGACTTCTGGACGACACCGCGGACGCGGTGCAGGCCGAGTATCCCGATCTGCGCGTGACCACGGAATTCAGCCGCCAGGACGCCGTCAGCAGCCTGCACCGGGCCGGTGCCCTGCACAACACGGTCGTGGTGGGCAACCGCGGCTACGGAGGGTTCGAGTCCCTCATGCTCGGTTCGGTCGGCCTGGACGTCGCAACCGCGGCGATGACCCCCGTCATCGTCGTCCGCGGCGTCGACGGGGCCGAGGAGACCGGCACCGTCCTCGCGGCCGTCCGGGACGAGAACGACCTCCTGTACGCCCGGTACGCCGCGCGCGAGGCCGAACTGCGCAAGGGATCCCTCCGGATGCTGCACGTGTGGAACATGATGGAGTCGGTGGGGCAGGTGGTCAGCATGGTCGACGACCTCGACGAGATCGCCGGCGCGCATGCGCAGGCCCTGCGGGCCGTCAGGGACGCGGTCCGTGACGAGTTCCCCGATCTCGAAGTGCGGGCCGACGCGGAGAAGAGCATCACGGTGGCCGGCGTCCTCGTCGAGGCCTCCCGCCGGGCCGACCTGCTCGTCATGGGGGGCCGCCGGGTGCCCGGGTCCCTGGGCATCGGCCGCAGCCTGGGCCGGGCCACGCACAGCGTCCTGCACCACGCGCACTGCCCCGTCCTCCTCATCCCCCGGATGGGCAGCGACTTCGGGACCCGGTCATGAACAAGCTACGGGGTCGCGAGATCGTCGTCGGGATCGACCCGGCCAGGGACTGGCACCTGCCCGTGGCGTGGGCTGCCGACGAGGCACAGCGCCGCCGGCTGCCCCTGCGGCCGGTGCTCGCGGTTCCGCCCCCGCACGAGACCCACAACCTCGACGACACCCCCGGCCGGACGGCCCTGCGGCAGACGGGCGCCGACAGACTCGGACAGGCCCGCGACTGGGTGCACGACCGGCACCCCGAGGTGGACGTGCAGGTGGATCTGCGGGGAGGTTTCCCCGTCGCCGCCCTGGGCGGCGCGGCGAAGGATGCGCGCATGCTCGTGCTGGGCTCCCGGCACCTGAGCCGCACCGCGGAGTTCTTCAGCGCCGGATCCGTCGTGGTGCCGGTCAGTGCCCAGGCACCTTGTCCGGTCGTCGTCGTGGGCGACTCGGAGCACATCAGCCAGCAGCCGCCCTACGTCGTCGTGGGCATCGACGGCAGCGCGGCCGCCGAGAACGCGCTGGCGTTCGCCTTCGACGAGGCCGACCTGCGCGGGGCCGCGCTCCGCGCGGTGTGCGTGTGGCAGCCGCCGGTCTTCATGCAGGACGGCGAGGAAGTGGCCCCGGGCGCTCGGCGCGCCCTGCTCTCCGAGGCCACTGCCGGTCTGTCGGACAAGTATCCGGACGTCCACGTCACGCACGAGATCCTGACCGGGCACCCCGTCGAGGAACTCGCGCGTGCGGCCGAGCACGCCCTGTCGGTCGTCGTCGGCCGTCGCGGACGCGGCGGATACACCGGCATGAAGCTCGGGTCCGTCGTCCACGGCCTGCTCCATCGGGCGCACTGCCCCGTGATCACGGTCCCGGCGGAATGAATCCGCCATGACCAGCCGCACCTCCGCCGCACGGACCGCCACGGCCCCGTCGGGCCCGGGGCTGACGCACGCCGAAGCGGAGCGCCGGCTGGCCCGCTACGGCCGCAACGAAGTGGCGCCCCCGCGCCCGACCCCGCTCCACCGACGCGTGCTGGCGCAGCTGAGCGACCCGCTGATCATGGTGCTGCTGGGCGCCGCGCTGCTGACCGTCGCGATCGGCGACCATCCGGACGCCGTCGTCATCGGCCTGGTCGTCGTCTTCAACACCACCGTCGGAGTGGCGCAGGAAGTCCGGGCGGACCGCGCTGTCGCGGCGCTCTCCGCCCTCTCCGCCCCTCATGCCCGTGTGCTGCGCGAAGGCGTTCCGCAGGAGGTGCCGGCAGCCCTCGTGGTACCGGGCGACCTGCTGCTGCTGGGGGAGGGTGACATCGTCGCCGCGGATGCCGGTGTCAGCGAGGCGTCCATGCTGTTGGTCGACGAGTCCATGCTCACGGGCGAATCCGAGCCCGTCGACAAGGCGGTCGGCGACATGCTCAGCGCCGGCACCGTCGTCGTACGCGGCCGGGGAGTGGCCACGGCCACCGCCACCGGACCGGCCGGCGCCCTCGGCCGGATCGCGGCACTCCTCGACGAGGGGCGCGACCCCACTCCGCTGCAGCGCCGACTCGCCTCTCTGGGACGCGTTCTGGCGATCGGCACCGTCGCCCTGTGCGTGCTCTTCTTCGCCCTCGGCCTGGCGCGCGGCCTGTCCCCGGCCACCATGGCCGTGACCGCCATCAGCCTGGCCGTCGCCGCCGTACCGGAGTCCCTCCCGGCCGTGGTCACCCTCGCCCTGGCGCTGGGGGCCCGCCGGATGGCGGCCCGCAACGCGCTCGTCCGGCGCCTGCCGGCGGTCGAGACCCTGGGGTCGGTGAGCGTACTCGCCACCGACAAGACCGGCACCCTCACGCAGGGGCGCATGGTCGTCCAGCGGCTGTGGACGCCCTCCGGCACGGCCGATGTCTCCGGCACCGGCTACGCCCCGGAAGGACGTCTGACCCGCGAGGGCCGTCCCCTGACACCCGAGGAACTCCGTCCGCTGCGGGAACTGCTCACGACCGCTGCCCTGTGCAACGACGCCGGCCTGCGGCCACCACGCGAGGGCTCCGACGCGTGGACAGCGGTGGGCGACCCCATGGAAGCGGCCCTCCTGGCGGCCGCCGCCAAAGCAGGCTGCCCGCACCAGGCCGCGCTGCGCGCAGCCTGCCCCAGATTCGCCGAGGCGCCCTTCGACAGCCTGCGCAAGCGGATGACCACACTCCACCACCTTCCCGACGGAAACGTCCTGGTGTGCCTCAAGGGGGCGCCGGAGACAGTGCTCACCTCCACCGTCCTCGCCGAGCCGCAGGAACTCCTGGACCTGGCCCGCAGCCATGCTGCTCTCCTGGCCGCCGACGGATACCGCGTGCTGGCCGTGGCGGGCACCGAACGGCTCGTCTGGGACCAGCCCGTTCCCGAGGCCGAGCACGAGCTCGGCCTCCTGGGCCTCGTCGCCATCAGCGACCCGCCGAAAGCGACGGCCGCCACCACCCTCGCGGCGTGTCGTGCGGCGGGCATCACGCCCGTCCTGATCACCGGCGACCACCCCGCGACCGCGCACGCCATCGCCGTACGCACCGGCCTCGTCGCGGACGGACCTGCCGGTGAGGTGCTCACCGGCCCCGAGCTGACCGCGGCCCCGGACACCGACCTGACCGCCGTACGGGTGTTCGCGCGAACCGACCCCCAGCAGAAGCTGGACATCGTGCACGCCTGGCGCGCCCGCGGTGCCGTGACGGCGATGACGGGGGACGGCGTCAACGACGGTCCCGCGCTCCGCCAGGCCGACATCGGCGTGGCCATGGGCGCCCGCGGCACGGAAGTGGCCCGTCAAGCGGCGGATCTCGTACTCACCGACGACGAACTCTCCACCGTGGTCACGGCCGTCGAGGAAGGCCGTCGTGTCTACGACAACATCCGCCGCTTCCTCGTCTACGCCATGGCTGGAGGAACCGCCGAGATCCTCGTCATGCTGGCCGGCCCGCTGCTCGGGCTGTCCCTGCCCCTGCGCGCCGGCCAGATCCTGTGGATCAACCTCCTGACCCACGGGCTGACGGGCATGGCGATGGGCGCCGAACCCGTCAGCCCGCACGCCATGCACCGCCCGCCCCGGCCTCCCGGCCAGCACATCCTCGCCGCCGGTGTGTGGCAGCGCCTCCTCGTCCTCGCCGTGGCCGTGACGACGTTCAGCCTGAGCGCCGCTCTCGCCGCCCGTGCCATGGACGTGCCCTGGCAGAGCACGCTCTTCCTGGCCCTGCTCGCGGCCCAGCTGGGCGTGGCCATGGGCCTGCGGGCCCGGCTCCTCACAGCCCGCAACCTCTACCTCCCCGCCTCCGTGGCGGCCTCCGCACTCCTCGCGGCGGCCGCCCTCCACGTTCCCGCGCTGCGGTCGCTGCTGGACACCGAGCCCGTCGGCTGGTCAGGCACGGCGCTCGCCCTCGCGGCCGGCCTCGCGGCGTTCGCCGCCGCACGCCTCGTACGGGGCGCCTTCCACAGAAAGGCATGATCATGGAGACCTACGCACCCGGACCGGGCGTCCACGCCGAGGTGGGTGACCAGATCGTCGTCGGCGGGCCCACCGTCGGAGCCCCCGGCCGTGACGGAGAAGTCGTCGCCCTGCACCACGAGGACGGCACCCCGCCTTACGACGTGCGCTGGTCCGACACCGGCCGCACCACCGTGTTCTTCCCCGGCCCGGACGCTCACGTCCGGCACCTGCACACGGAGCGGGGAGGTCCCCGCCGAACGGAGCAGCAGCGCACCGTCTGAACGGAAAGCCGTGCCCGCCGGGACTACCGTGGAGGCGGTGGCCCTCGTGGCCCTACCGTCACCATCGGCCGGAGGTGGGTCATGAGCGCGGATGGCCGACCCGTACCGGGCGGCGTGCCCCGGCTGCGGCTGGACGAGCTCCTCGACGAGCTCCAGGTGCGCATCGACGAGGTCCGGGGCACCCGGGACCGCCTGAACGGCCTCCTCGAGGCCGTCATGTCCGTCGGCCGCGAGCTGGACCTGCCGCAAGTCCTGAACGGCATCGTCGAGGCGGCCGTGGTCCTCGTGGACGCCGAGTACGGCGCGCTGGGCGTCATCGGCGACGACCGCAAGCTGGCCGAGTTCCTGCCCGTCGGCATCGCGGACGACATCCGCGCCCGGATCGGCGACCTGCCGTCGGGCCACGGCATCCTCGGTGAACTGATCCGCCACCCCGAGCCCCTGCGGCTGTCCGAGCTGGCCGAGCATCCCGCCTCGTACGGCTTCCCGCCCCACCACCCCCCGATGCACTCCTTCCTCGGCGTCCCCATCCGCGTGCGCGAAGCGGTCTTCGGCAACCTCTACCTCACGGAGAAGCGCGGCGGAGCGGCCTTCGACGCCGAGGACGAGGCGGTCCTGTCCACGCTCGCCGTCGCGGCCGGCATCGCCATCGAGAACGCCCGCCTCTTCGAGGGGGTCCGCCTGCGCGAGCGCTGGCTGGAGGCGAGTTCGGACATCACCAGCGCCCTCCTCTCCGGCATCCCCCAGGACGAGGTCCTCGCCGGCATGCTGGAGCGGGCCAAGGACATCACCAGCGCCGACCTCGGCGTTCTCTACCTGATGGGCGCATCGGGAGAACTACGCGGATCCCTGGCCCTCGGACACGGCGCCGCAGCCCACCGGGGCGTCGTCCTGCCGAGCGCCGCCGGCACGCTGGCCGAGGCGGCGCTGGCCGAAGGCGGGCTGATCACGGTCGCCGACGTGGCGAGCGACCGCAACGTCACCGTCCGGCCCGAGCGGTGGACGGGATTCGGGCCCGCCGTCGCGGTCACCGTGGGGACCAAGGAGAAACTGAGCGGAATCCTGGTCCTGGCCCGGCGCCATGGCCGCCCCGCCTTCGCCGAAGCTGAAGTCGCCTCCCTGCCGGCTTTCGCCGACCAGGCGGCCCTCGCCCTCGAACTGGCCGACCGGCGCCGCGACGCCGAACAGATGAGTCTGCTCGAAGACCGCGACCGCATCGCTCGCGACCTGCACGACCTGGCCATCCAAAGGCTCTTCGCCACCGGCATGACCCTGCAGAGCGCACAGCGGTTCGTCGACCATCCCGAGGCGTCCGAACGCCTCGCCCGCGCCGTGGACGACCTGGACGCCACCATCAAGATCATCCGATCCACCATCTTCGGACTCCGCGAACACGACGCCGCGGAAGGGTCACCGAAACTGCGCCTGCGCACCGTCCGGGCGGTGGACGCAGCCACCGCAGCCCTCGGCTTCGCGCCCGCACTGCGGATGGAGGGCTTGGTGGAGACCGATGTGCCGGCGGCCGTCGCCGACGAGGTGCCGGCCGTGCTCGGCGAGGCCCTGACCAATGTCGCCCGCCACGCCGAGGCGAGCCGGGCGGAGGTCTCGGTCGTCGCGGCCGACGGCGTCCTGACCGTCACGGTGACCGACGACGGAGTCGGCCTGCCCGACCGGGTGGGCCGACGCAGCGGACTGCGCAACCTCGCGGAACGAGCCGGGAGACTGAGCGGCCGGATGGACATCACCTCGCCCGGACCGGGCGGTTGCGGGACCCGTCTCGAGTGGTCGGTGCCGCTCTCCGAGCCACCGGAGTGACAGTCTGCGGCAGCCCGTTCCGAGGACGCGGGTCACAGGAAGACGCCGCTGCCGTGGGGTGCGTAGAGATCGAGCAGCCGGACCCGCGCGGCCTGCAGCCGATGGGCCAGGACCTGTCCGACCCAGTGGCCGAGTGCCGACCCGAAGGCGGGGTCCGCGTCCATCAGGGCCCGGACACGCATCGCGTCGAACTCGTGGGCCCGGACCGGGGTCATGGCCTCGGCGCCCAAGCGCCATGCGTACGGCTCGAACAGCCAAGAGCAGCCGACCAGTTCTCCGGTTCCGAGGCTCTCGATGACGGCCGGGCGCCGCCCGGGGACGTGCACGTCGAGGGTGACCGTGCCCGACCGGACGATCCAGAACCGGTCCGCACGACCGCCTTCACGGAAGAGACGGCTCCCCTCGTCGTAATGGACCTCGTGGGCCAGTTGCATCAGGCGGGCGCGGCAATCGGCAGGGAGGGCCGCATGGAAACGGATGGGAGAGGGCGTGCTCATGAGTGGCCTCCTGGTCGGTTCCGTTTCCAGTCTCGGCGCACGTGCCTGCCCGGGGCATGGGTCATGTGGGCCCCCGCAGGGACCGAACGGCCCATGCCGGGACGGGAACGAGCGCGGACCCTGGACAGCAGACGACCGGTCCGCGGTCGCCGCTCCCGTCGACCTGGCAGGTGTGACATGTACTGGAACGGTCACGGCATGGGTGCCTGGGGCTGGTTCGCCATGTCCTTCACCACGCTGATCGTCCTCGCTCTGGCCGTGGCGCTGGCCGTCCTGATGGCCCGGGCCTTCAGACAGGACGCGGCCGGACGGGCTGCGTCCGCCAAGCGCGCTGCTGCGTCCGGCACGGCCGAGAACCTGCTGGCGGAGAGATTTGCCAGGGGCGAGATCGACGACGAGGAGTACCAGCACCGACTGATGGTGTTGCGCGGCACCGCCCCCGGGCCAAGGGCGTAGCCGCTCTCCGGCGGCGGGCCGGGTCGCGGTCCGCCCGGCGAAAGGAGGGTACCCGCGATGAAGCGTCGCCGCCCGGCCGACAGGCCCTCCGCCCTGTCAACGGACCGTACGACGGGGAAGCGAACGGCGGAGCTCGGCGCCGCGGAGGCGCTGCGGCTGCTGGAGTCCGTCGGACTGGGCCGCATCGTCTTCACACGGCACGCGCTCCCCGCGATAAGCCCCGTCAGCCATCTCCTCGACGGCGACGACATCATCGTCCGTGTGCAGGACGGCTCGACCCTCGCGGCCGTGCTCGCGGCGCAGGACGGCTCCGACGTGGTCGTCGCCTACGAGGCGGACTCCATCGATCCGGGCGCGGGTCTGGGATGGAGCGTGGTCGCCACCGGCTATGCGAGCCCGGTCACCGATCCCGCAGAGCTGCACCGCTACGCACAACTGCTGAAGCCCTGGCCCGACGCTCCGGAATCGGGTGCCGTCCGGATCAGGCCGGGCGTGGTCACCGGCTTCGTGCTCCGGGCTGACGATGCGTGAGGTGCCGCCCCGGCGCGTGCCGTGTGCTGCCGCCGGGTGGCCGGCCCTGAGAACCGACCCGCGGGGAGGCGGGTCGTCCGTATGCCGAACTCGGCGGGCAGGGCTGTGCGGCGGCCGGACGGGAACCGTTCGGCCTGATGGGGCGCATACGGCGATGGGATGTTCTGAAGGGGACGGAGGGAGTGCGGTGAGGACGCGGAGAAGCGGCTGACGCCGTGCGCCGCACGATCAGGATCCGCGAGAAGCGGGGGGACTCCTTCGCTCCGTCCGCGTCCGGGGGCCGAGTTCGTCCTGCGGACCGGGCGGCTGCTCCAGGACGCTCCAGGCGACGGGCCCGAGGAGGTCCGCCACTCTCCGGAAGACGTCCATCAGCAGGTCGTCCACGGTCACCATGCCCACGACGCGCTGCCCGTCGAGGACGGGCAGCCGCCGGACACCGCTGGTGCGCAGTGTGCGGTAGGCGGCATTGATGTCGGCGGCGGCATCCACGGAAACGGCCGGGGCCGTCATGATCCTGGCGACAGGCTCGTCGCGGCCCAGGCCCCCGGCCACGGCACGCACGGCGATGTCACGGTCCGTGACGATCCCGCACAGTGCTTCGCCCTCCATCACGGCGAGAGCACCGACGCCGTGCACGTCCATGCGGCGGGCAGCCTCGCCGATCGTCGCCGTGGGGTCGACGGATACGGCGGGTGTGGACATGGCCGCGGTGACCTTCATCGTTCGGATCCTTTCCCCGCTACCCCCTGGGTTCACCGTAGGTCCGCGTTCTCCGCCCCGGCGAGGGCCGAGCGGACCGTGCAGCGGGCCCGCTCGGCCAGGACGCCCGCCCCGCGCCGGCTCAGCGGCCCGTAGCGGTGTCGTCGGTCTCCCACGCGAGCTGCTGCGTGACCCGCACGACGCCGTCGACGCTTCGGCACAACCGCTCGACGACGGGGATGATGCTCCTGAAGCGCACCGCGCCGTGGAGGGTCACCACGCCGTCCACCACCTCGACGGACACGGCTCCGGGCTCCAGGTGCAAGGTGCGGTCCAGGACATCCGCGGTGATCTCGTGGAGGATGGCGCCGTCGTCGCGCAGGAAGATCCGCAGCAGGTCGCCACGGGTGACGATGCCGGCCAGGACGTCGTTGTCGTCGACGACCAGGAGCCTCTTGACCCGCTGGCTCTCCATGAGCCGAGCGGCTTCCGCGACGGTCCAGTCCGGCTGCGCGCAGACGGCCGGCGCCGACATGAGCTCCTCCGCCGTCGTGCCGGCGGCCTTGTCGCTCTCCCACGGTTCGGGACGCGGAAGGGAGCGGAACCAGTCGCCCTGATCGGCGGACTTCGGCAGCAGATCACCTTCGGAGATCACTCCCAGGGGGTGGCCCGCCGCGTCGGTGACCGCCACGGCGGACACGTCGTGCTCGCGCAGCGCCCGCACGACGTCCTTGAAAGTGGCATGCCGGGGCACCGTGACGACCTCTCGCGTCATCAGCCGGCTCACGTCTCTGTGCCTCACCGTGTACTCCTTCCGGGATGTTCTGCCGTGGTCGTCGTCAGGCGGGAACCTGCGCGTGGAGCCGGGAGACGACGTCCACGACCCCGGGCACGGCCCGCGCTACGCGTACGAGTGCGTCCGACGTTCCCGGATCGGCCACCTCGCCCTCCAGCCGCACGACGCCGTGATCGACGTGGACGTGCACGATCGCGGATCCGGACGGGATCAGCCGTGCGGTGAGGAGATCGCGCAGCTCCTCGGCGATGTCGCCGTCGGGGCGCAGATAGATCTTGAGAAGGTCGCCGCGGCTGACGACGCCCACGAGCCGGCCCTCGGCGTCGACCACCGGCAGCCGCTTGAAGGGACCCCGGGCCATCAGGCGGGCCGCGCCGGCGATCGTGGCGTCCTTGGGCACGGTCACCGGCGGAACGGTCATCAACTGTCCGGCTGTCACGCTGTGTGACACGTCGGTACCTTCGGCCTTGGCCAGGAGGTCTGCCTCGGAGACCACACCGACGACGCGGCCCTCGGCGGAGATCACGGGCAGGGAGCTGAAACCCCAGCGCCGCATGGCTCCCACGATGTCGTGGATCGGCATGTCGCGGTCGACCGAGACGACGGCGTGCGTCATGACGTCGTTCACGGTGCGAAGGTGCTTCATGATTCCTCCCGCCAGTGAGGTACGCCCTCCCAGGCCCAGGGTGGCCTTGCACGAGGACGGGCAGTAGGGCCGACCGGGTCCCGGAGGGGGCTGACCGGTCCCGTGCGGCACGCCCCGGTCGGTGCCGCAGCGGCGGGCGCTGAGGCGAACAGCCCTCGCGCAGCGCGTTCAGGTCAGCGCTTCGGTGGCGGCGCCCCGCCCTCGTGGCCCTCGTCACGGACCTGCGCGGCGATGACGGCGGCCTGGACGCGGCGTTCGACTCCCAGCTTGCCGAGAAGCCGCGAGATGTGGTTCTTCACGGTCTTCTCCGAAAGGTAGAGCTGCTTGGCGATCTGGCGGTTGGTGAGACCTTCACCGATCAGCGCCAGTACTGCCCTTTCGCGCTCGGAGAGGGTGGCCAGCCGGGCGTCCTGGGGCTCACCGGCGGCTTCCGGGGCACGCAGGGAGCGCATGAGTCGGGCCGTGGTGGCGGGGTCGAGCATGGACTGGCCGGTGGCGACCGTCCGTACGGCGGAGACCAGGTCCGATCCGTTGATCTGCTTGAGAACGTAGCCGGCAGCTCCCGCCATGATCGCGTCGAGCAGGGCGTCCTCGTCGTCGAACGACGTCAGCATCAGACAGGCGAGGCCCGGCATCCGCGAGCGCAGTTCCCGGCAGACGGTGATTCCGTCGCCGTCGGGCAGGCGCACGTCGAGGACGGCGACGTCCGGGCGGAGGGCCGGCCCGCGGGCCAGCGCCTGCGCCGCCGTCCCTGCCTCGCCGACGACGGCGATGTCCTCCTCGGCGTCGAGGAGGTCACGCAGTCCCCGCCGCACCACCTCGTGGTCGTCCAGGAGGAACACCTTGGTCGGCGCCTTGGATGGGGAACCCGGAACATCGGACATGTTCGCCGCCTGATCGGAACCGTGCTGCGTGAGCCTTCACCAGGATTGTCTCAGGGCGGGGCCGTACGCATCCGTCGACCCGCGGTCCGCGACCGCCTCCATTACGGTCGATCGCCGGCCCCTTGGGCCGGAGCCGGGGCCGAGAGGGCGGCCTCGAGATCCATCCGCACATCGACGACTCCTTCGACGGCGCTGATGGCGCGAGCCAGGAGGGGGACCAGAGCACGGTCACGCACTTGCCCGCGCAGGGTGACGACACCCTCCTCCACGGTGAGGTCCACCGGCACACCGGGCGCGAGGTGGGTCAGCACGGCCTGCCGGATCTCCTCCTCCAGTTCCTCGTCCGGCCGCAGGAAGACCTTCAGCAGGTCGCTGCGGCTGACGACGCCCTCCAGCATTCCCACGTCGTTCACGACCGGCAGGCGCTTGACGCGCCTGTGGGCCATGATGCGGGCCGCCTCGGCGATGGTCGCGCTCGGGTGGACGGTGACGGCGGGGCTCGACATGAGTTCCTCGGCGAGGACCCCACCGGCCTTGGAGGCCTCCTCCAGCTGGTCGGGCAGCACGGGCTCCTCCCGGCGGAATTCCTCCTTGGGCAGGAGGTCGGCTTCCGAGACGACGCCGACGACGCGGCCTTCGCCTTCCAGAACGGGGACCGCGCTGACCTTCCATTCGTGCATCAGCTCGACGATCTCCTTGTACGACGCCTCCCGGCCTATGGCGATGGCGGTGTGCGTCATGACGTCACTGACGGTATAGCGGGGTGCGGGCATGACCGGCTCCTTCGCCGTGGTCGAGGGATGCCCCCGGCGCCCGGAGGGCACGCGGGGCGGGCCTTGACCCCTCCAGTCTCGGCGCCCGGCATCCAGTTCGGCAGGGGACCGGTGGGCCCGGGGCGGGGGCCGACCGGCCCCCATGCATCGGCGGCGCTCGCGCATCCGGGCGGTGGTCGCCGCCCGTCTCGCGAAAGGGGCCGTCCGGCCCTCCTGGAGACCGGCCCCGCAGTCCACTCTGGGACCTGGAACGCGTGGGCGGTGGTCGCACGGCGGCTTCACGCACACGTGGTGTGAACGACGTGGCGCAGAAGGCTGGGTGGCAGCGTGGTCTCGTACGTGTACGACTTCACCGAGGGCAGCCGGAACACGGCCGAGCTCCTCGGCGCCAAGGGCGCGAGCCTCGCGGAGATGACGCGCATGGGTCTGCCCGTCCCCCCGGGCTTCACCATCACCACGCAGGCGTGCCGCGTCCTGCGTGCCACGGGTGAGATCCCGGAGGAGCTGGAGAGCCAGCTGGCAGGGCACCTGTCGGCGCTCGAAGCGGGGGAGGGGAGAAAGCTGGGGCAGGTGGACGATCCGCTGTTGCTCTCGGTCCGGTCGGGAACCGAGTTCCCCCTGCCGGGCGCTGTGGAGACAGTCCTGGACATCGGTCTGAACGACCTGTCGGTGCTCGGACTGGCCAAAGAGCAGGGGTGGGGGCGGGAGCGGTTCGCCTGGGACTCCTACCGTCGCCTGGTGCAGATGCTCGGCAGCACCGTCCTGGGTGTACCCCCTTCACTGTTCGAGGACGCCCTCACGCGGGTCAAGGACCAGCACCGCGTGCCGGACGATTCCGCACTGGACACCTGCGACCTCATCCGAGTCGTCGAGATGTTCAAGGACCTCGTCCTCGAACAGAGCGGCAGGGAGTTCCCGCAGGCTCCGGCCGAGCAGCTCCGCCAGGCGGTCCTCGCCGCATGCATCCCGCGGAGCAAGGCGTCGCCCCGCCCCGACCGGAGCGGCGACGGCGCGGTGGGCGAGCCCGATACCGCGGTGACCGTTCAGCGGATGGTCTTCGGGAACGTCGGGGCGGATTCCGGCAGCGGCGTCCTGTACACCGAAGCCACGGCCGGCGGACGCCGCGGACCCGGTGGCCTCTACCTGCCCAACGCCCAGGGCGGGGAGGTGCTCGCGGGTGACCGCGACGCGCTGCCCCTGCGGGAGCTCGCCCTCCTCGATCCGGCCTCCTTCCGCCGGCTCCGCGAGTGCACCGAGCAGCTGGAGGACCATTACGGCGACCTCGAGGCCATCGAGTTCACCATCGAGAACGGCGTCCTGTGGTTGCTCGAAGCCCGGCGGCAGTCTTCCGGAGGCTGATCCGTGGCCGGCCACAGGTCCGTGCCGGTGCCGCGACGCCCGGGAGCCCGCGCACCGGCTGCGGGCCGCCTCCGACGACGGCGGTGTACAGCCGTGGGGCCCCGAGGCCCGGTACCCGGTCCGTCCGTTCGGCGTCCTGCATGAAACTCGACTCCCTTGCCCGTGCGTGTGCCAGTACTCAGCGGCGGGAACGGCTGCTGCCGCATGCACGGGAAGGCACGCCGCGTACAGCAGCCGTACGGGCAGGGAGAAGCCGTGAAGTGTGCACCACCGGTGCCGTCGTCCGCCGCATTTCACCGGCTGAGCGCACGGAATGCCGTGCGAGAAGCTCCGGCACTGGCCTTTGTGCGATAACCCCCGTTATCCCGTCGGCCGCCAGTCGAAATTCGATCGGACTGAAGGCTGTTTCGAACCTAGCAGCCCGTATCCGGGGGTCAGGGGTGGAAGTGTGGATCGAGCCACGGGTTACGCGCCGGTAGGGCCTGGCGGGTCCTTCGTGCGGTGAGTGATGGACGCGTCGTACGGGAAGGAATCGGGCATTTTATCGGAGAGGTGATCGCGATGTGTGAGAATCGCGCCGGAGGAAGGTGGCCGGAAAAGATCAGTGTGGACACCTGGGGCTGCGGCCTGATAGGAATCGAAAGCGCCGTGATGATTCCGTAATCCTCGACCTGTGGCCTGCTCCAGGCCCTGCGGTCTTCCAGGTGGAATCCCCGGTAATCTGGCTCACATGTATGACGGGGGATCAGAAGTGACCGATGTTTTCGAGTCCGAGAGTGCCCGATATCTTGTCGTGGTCGACGCCGAGGGGCGGTATTGCCTGGGGCCGGACTCCGCGGGTGTGCCGGCGGGCTGGGACGTCGTCCGCGCGCCTTCGGCCCGACAGGGCTGTCCTGACCGGAGCGCCGAGGCCCGGGTCGACAGGAGACCGGCGAGCCTGGTGCCGGCGCTGGACCTGCCCGACGCCTGAAAGCGACTGCTGTCGCGCAACGGCGGAAACGGGGGACCCAGTTGAGTCACGACGCAGCACATCACCTACCCGAACACGCGCCCCGGGGGCGGCAACGGCGCAGGGGAGCGGCACCGGGGCACCATGGCGAACTGCTCCGGGGTGTCTTCACCATGCCCGGCGTAAGGCTCTGCCGAGGCCGGACCCCGCTCCGTGCCGGCTCTTCACCTCGGAGGCGGTCGTCGAACCCGACGATCGCGCAACCGAACGGGCGGGAACTCCGGACGCGAAGGACAAGGCGCGCCGCGCGGCCCTCCTCGCCGCCTGCGACCTGCGAGTCTCCCTGCCCGCAGGGGTGCTCCGCGTGGAAAGCGGCATTGAGGTGAGCCCGGGATTCCGATCCTCGACCAGCGACGTCACGGCCTCGGCCTGCCGCCGGGCCTCGGTCCCGCGGACACGCTCACGCTGCCCCGGGTCCGCTGGATCTCCCGCCCAGCGGCCGCGTCGCCACTGAAAGCGCCCTTATCAACCAGTGATTCCTCCGGGTGCCGCGCTTCGGCGACATCCTTGCCGTTGCCCTGAGCGCGGGTACCGCCGGACTCCGGAGCGCACACAGCAGCATCGGCGGATTTCACCCCGCCGAGCAGGAAATCGGTGCGGTCGCTGTCGACGGGTGTTGGCACGACACGGCGGAAACGGAACCCACTCGCCCGCGCACGGGCAGCACCGACTGACCGAAATCCTCTCTCATCCCGCGCCGATCGGCGCGTCCCACCATCCTGGAGAAATCCATGGTCGAGCGTCATACAGGCCTGCCCGGAATTCCACCGACCGGCCTGTTACCCACTGCTTTCCAGATCGAGAAGCCGAGCCGAACGCGATGGGCCACGGCGACGAACGGAACCGGAATGCGGGCGGTGGCCGACTGCCGGCCCGGGCGCGAAGTGCCCGCCGGAAAATGGTTCAGCAGAGCCGCGGCGGTGCACCCCCCCCGCGCGCCCGGGCTGCGAATGCCTGGAAAGGCTGACGGAACAGGGGTCGCCGGCCGGCTTCGTCGCCGCGGTCGACCTCACCGGGAACGAAGAGGCGTACCGGGCGCAGACCTCCGGGCCGACCCGGTAGGCCAGCGGCCTGGTCGCGCAGAAGCGCAAGAACCCGGGGGAGGCCCGGCTCCGTTCGCTGGTCCTCAAGGCCCGGGGGGACCGCCTGACCCACCGCGAACTGATCACGCTCTGCCCGTCCCCGCCGCCCCGGACTCCCCGGCCGGCATCCGACCGAACGTCCGCCCTCACCCCACCGACCGGAAGGACCTTCACTTGACCGGCCAGACGCGCACCACGCGGTCCATGCTCTCCCGAGGGCTGGCCATCCTGAACTGTTTCCGTCCCGGGGAAACCGAGCTGGCCCTGTCCGAACTCGCGCGTCGAGCCGATCTGCCCAAGCCGACCGCCCACCGCCTGATCGCCGAGCTCGTCGACGAGGGCATGCTGGAGCGCGGGGACCGGGGGCTCCGCCTCGGGCTCGGCCTTTTCATGCTGGGTACGCGCGTGCCCCGGCAGCGCATGCTGAGCGAACTGGCCCACCCGCACCTGAAGAGGACGCACGACCTCACGCGGCAGAGCGTGTTCCTGTTCCTGCCGGACGGCCTCGACCCGGTCATGGCGGACGGGGTGCACAGCGGCCGGGGAACGGCCACGGCCGCCGCTTCCCCCGCGGAGTCCGAGGCGGCGGCGTGCGCGGTGGCGCAGCTCCTGCGGGCCCACCGCCCCCGGCTCGCGCCCCCCGGCACCGGCCGCGCCGAGCGGCGCGCACCTCGCCGGGCCGTCCGCGAACCGTCGGCGCAGGAGCTGGCCCGGATCACCGCACGGGGCTTCGCGATCGGCCGCTCCGGGTCTGCCACCGGCGCGATCGCCGTGCCGGTGCTGGACGCCTCCGGTCTCCTGATCGCGGCCCTGGCCGCGGCGGGTGCGGCGGAGCGCAGCCACCCGGTCCGTACCGCCGCACACCTGCGGGCCGCGGGGACGGGGCTCTCGCGAGCCCTGCAGACCGCCTCCGGTCTGGTCCCCGTGCCGTGAGGCGACGATCCGGCACGCCGCCGGCGCCCTGCGACACCGCCCGTGACACCCACGTGCTGGTCAAGCCCGACGGTTACGCCAGGGGGCTGGCCCCGGAGGTGGTCCGCAGACTGCGCCAAGCGGGCCTGACCGTCGAACCGGTGGGCCACCTCCGTCTCTCCCGGCCCCAGGCGGAGCTCTGGTATCCGGAGAAGCTGAACGAACCCGACGGCGCCCTCACCCTCGCCTACCTCTGCGAGGGGCCCATGCTGCTGCTGGCCGTCACCGGGGAGGACGTGCTGCACCGGACGCGCCGCGTGAAGAAGGAGGTGCGCCTGCGGTTCGGCACGGACGAGCGGCGCAACGTCGCGCACTGCCCCGAGACCCGCGGTGAACGGGACCACGAGCGGGCCGTGTTCGGGCCCCTCGTCCGACCCTGCTGAGGGAGGGGCGGCCGGGCCGGCCGCCCCTGGGCCGCTCACTCGCGGTGGAAGACCACCTGGGCCGACAGCCGTTCCGGTCCGTCCTCCCCGGCGCCGACCCGTTCCACCGCGTGCCAGCTGTCGTCCCCCCGGACCAGGAGGACCCCCGTGTTCGCCGAGGGCGAGACCCGCCGCACCACATCGCCACCGTCGGAGGAGCCCAGCAGCAACAGGTTTCCGCCCCGCCCGGCGGGCCACGCCCGGTTGAAGTACAGGACGTGCGTGACCAGCTTCTCCGGTTTGTCGACGTGCGGGTCCAGCCAGCAATTGGCCCCGTATCGCCAGACGTTCACCTCCACGGACGCGTCCTGGAGCGGCAGTCCCGTCAGCCCGGCGACGGCCGCCCGGTAGGCCGGACCGGTCACCTCGGCCACGAAGCGCCTCCAGGGGGCGGCGAGTTCGTCGACACCGCTGTGCGCCTCGTCCACGGGGTACAGCGGGCGGTGGTACATCGCGTACGACTTGTCCAGGCCCGTGCGCGTGACCATCCGGAACCCGTCCCGGGGGAACGTCTCGTGCAGCGCCTCCAGGTCGGCGGGTGCGAACGTGTCGAGGACGTGGTGCCAGCGGAACGGGGCCTCTTCGGTCGTCGTGCGGGCGAGGGAGACCATGGAGGTCATCACCGGGCCTCTCCCACGGGCAGCGAGCGCCGGCCGCGGGGCGACAGTTCGCCCTCCACGTCGAAGAGGAACTGCTGGAGCTCGGGCGAACCCACCGCGTAGCGGCAGTACTCCCGTCGTATCCGATCCAGCGCCTCCCGAGCCGTCTTCCCGCCGAGGACGACGTCCAGGCAGGACAAGACGGTCCCGGTCCGTCCGTGCCCGCCGAAGCAGGCCACCTCCACCGTGGCGCCGCCCTCCAGCGCGGCAGCGGCCTCCTCGACCCGCCGCACGAGCAGCGACCTCTCCACCGGGGCCTCCAGGGTCGGCCAGAAGACGAAGTGCGGGGTACGGGCGTCCGTCTCACCGCGCCAGCGTTCGTCGAGATAGAGGCCGAAGTCGGCCGGCTCGGCGTGCGGTGCGTGCAGCCGGCGTTCCTCGCTGTCCAGCGAGGTCCCCCACACCTCGTACGCTCCGACGGCGTAACGGGTCCTCCAGTGACGGTCCTTCATGGCTTCCTCACGTCTTCCGTCTCGTTCTGTGCCGGCGTTCCCCCGCCGGCGGCCGCCCCGGGGATCCAGTAGCCGGCCGTGTGGTACTCGTCCGGGCCGAAGGCCGTCTTGAAGCGGGTCACCGACGTGCCGGGGTAGGTGTCCCCCATGTGGAGCGCCCGGGCGCCGTGTGCGCACGCGTCCTCGACGACCAGGTGCAGCAGGTACGGGGCGGCGTACGCGGGTGCCGCCAGTGCCTTGTCCATGGCGCCCTGCCAGTAGACGACGTACGGGCCTTGGCGGAGCGTGATGACGGCCGCGGCGGCCTGTCCGTCACGGCGCGCCAGCCAGATGCGGCAGTCCTCGCCCAGCCGGTCGGCGACCGCGGCGAACTTCGCCACCGGGTTCTTCGCCCGCACCCGGCGGCGCAGCTCTCCCGCCGGCTCGTCCGACTGGCTGTCCCAGCGGTCGAGCGACAGCTCGAAGAGCCGGTCGAACTCCGGGAGCAGCCGACCCGCGCCGTCCTGCTCGATGGTCAGCCCGGCCCGTTCGGCACGCCGGACCGCGGAACGCAGCTTCCCGCGGAAGCGGCTGCCCCACACGTGCGCGAAGCCGCCCTCCAGGTCCAGGATCTGGGTCAGCCGGGGATTGCGCCGGGTGCCCGGCGGGACCAGCCCCTCCCACATCCGCGTCGACGCCGGATGCGGACGCAGGTAGACCCGCTCCGCGGGCAGCGCAGCCAGATCGCGCAGCACGGCCCGCGCCCGGCCGGCCGTGACCGCCCCGGGAGCCCCGAGCACCCCGCCCACACCCCACCCGGCCGGCCACGACGCGTACTGCGCACCGTCCCCGGCGGCGGACCGCACCAGCGGCACCAGCACCCTCGTGCCGTCGGGCCAGGTGTAGAGCCGCGTCGCGTCCTGCCAGCCCTGCGAGCACACCGCCGCCCGCCACCCCGGTGTCTGGCTCGGCAGGGCGTCGTACCCGGCCTCGGCGAGCACGTCGTGCCACAGCTCGTCCGGTACGCAGGCCCGTACGCGGACCTCCTCCGGTGCGGACGTCGCCATCACCGGCCCTCCGCCACGTCGTCGGCGCGGGCCGGGCGGCCCGGGGCGGCGTCGGCGGGCACGGGAGCCGACAGCAGTTCACGGACCCGCGCCATGTCCTCCGGTGCCACGCCCAGCGACTCCAGTGCCGTCCCGACGCCGCCGTACCGCTCTCGTACCTCGGCCAGCCAGCGCTCCATCGTCATCGGCGAGGTGCGCAGCCGGGAGAGGTAGTCCTCGCGGGTGTGGCCGCGCCGTTCCCACTTGTCGCGGAAGCGGTCGGCCTTGGCGGTCAGGTCGGCCATGCCGGCGGCGTAGTCGGCCGCGATCTCGGGCGGGGGCGCGCCCACCAGCGTCAGCAGCGCGGCCACCACCACGCCCGTACGGTCCTTCCCGAAATGGCAGCTCAGCAGGAACGGCCGGTCCGCCGCCCCGGCGAGGGTCCGGAACAGGTGCGGCCAGCTGCCCGGCACCGCATCCGTCAGGATGCCGTGCAGGTAGCGGGCGCGGTCGGCGACGCCGGGCCGCCGTGCGGCGATGCTGTCCCGGGGATATCCGGTGAGCGGCACACGCAGCCACCGCGCGCCGTGCGCGAGCAGCGCCTCCGGCGGCCCGTAGCGTTCCACTTCGGTCTCGGACCGCAGGTCCAGCACGGAGGCCAGGCCGTCCCGCGCCACGAGGACGCCGGCCTCGGCCGTCGTGATCGCCGTCAGGTCGCCGGAGCGGTGCAGCACGCCGGGCCGCAGGCCTGTCGCCACCGGCATGCGGTAGTTGATCCCGGGCGGGGCGGACACGGCGCTCACCGTCCGCCCCCCGGCAGGGCGAGCGAGGCGGTGACCTCGTCCCAGAACCGGGGGAAGGCCGTGTTGACGTCCGGACCGTAGCGCACCCGTACGCACGGCAGCGTGCCGAACTCCGCGAGGACGCCGGCGCGGACCGCGGGTTCGGGAGCCGGCCGGGGCAGCAGGCCCAGGTAGTCGGTGAAGTGCCGCAGGTCCGGCCCGGACAGCAGCGCCCCGTCGAGGGCCTGTGCCGGGTCGGTGACCGGTTCGATGTCCCAGCCCCTGCGGTCCCGGTCTGCGACCGGCAGGACGATGCCCGCCGGGCGGGTGCCGGTGGCGACCGCGGCTCCGGTCAGCGCGGTGAACTCGTCGAGATCCGCGAAGAGCCGCCTCCGGCCGTCGGGGGCGGTGCTCCAGGGGGCGTTGGCGGGTACCCGCCGGGTACCGGAACCGTGGCGGCGCAGGGGCGCCCGCTCGAACGCACCGCGGGCGGGGTGCGCGGCGAGCAGGGCCGTGGAGATGCCGACCCGCTTGGGCCAGCCCCCCAGCGTCGGAGGGGCGCCGGCGCGCGGGGCCCAGGCGACGAGGGTGTCGTCGGACACGAAGTCCGCGCCGCACAGTGTGACGGCGAGGAAGGCCAGCGACGACTTGCCCCGGTGCTTGGGCCCCAGCATCATCACCGAGGAGCCGCCCAGCGCCACGGCCGAGCCGTGCAGGAAGACCGCGCCCCGGCCGGTGAGTTGCGCGCCGATGAGCGTACCGAGCAGCCGCACGACCGCCCGTACCGCCGCCGGACCCGTGTCGGGGGCCTCGACCGACATCCGTCCCGTGGCGGGGGAGGCCGTCACGAGGAGCGGCGCGCTGTCGGCCTCGCCGTCGCGCAGCAGCACGGTCCGGTCGGGGGTGCGCTCCAGGACGGTGAAGCGGGGACCGTCCGGGTGGACCAGCAGCTGCGGCGCTGTGTCCGCGTCCCCCTGGCCGGGCGGGCCGGAGCCCGCGGCGCGGGCCGTGAGGGTGAGGCGGGGCGCGTCCGACGACACGGTGTCGTCCACGTCCCCCACCTCGAACAGGGGGTGCACCAGGGGGCTGACCGCCTCCCGGAGCCCGGGCAGGTCACTGTGCACGATCAGTTCGGCGGGAGGGAGGGCGAGACGGAACGTCCTGGCGGCGGGAGCCGGCGGACGTTGCGCGACGGTGCCGGGTCGGGGCGATGCGGCGGCGACGGCCATGGGCCTCCTTCGTCGGGGTGGCATGGGTGCACGGAGGCTCCGCGGGTCCTGACGGTGTGATGGTCGCCGACGCCCGGGGGCCGGAGAAGGCGGTGTTCCCCTACGCGGAACGGCGATCCGCGGGGCCCGCCGATTCGTTCCGCCGGGCGGAACACCGGGGCGGCGCCGGACCCGGGGCGACCGGCGGACGGTTCGGTGGGCCGCCGGGTACGGCGCGCCCCGGCCCCCGGCCCCGTGCGCCGCCGGACCCGTAGGGTGTGCCGTGTGATCGAGATCGTCGAGTACCGCGATGCCTGGCCGGCGCAGTTCTCGGAACTGGGCGCGCGCCTGCGCTCCGGACTCGGGGACGTCGCCCTGCGTATCGACCACATCGGCTCCACCGCCGTCCCGGGGCTGCGGGCGAAGCCGGTGATCGACGTGCAGGTGTCCGTCGCGGCCCTGCAGCCCGACCTTCACCGAGCGCCGTTGGAAGCCCTCGGCTTCGAGTTCCGCGCCGGGAACCCGGATCTGACCAAGCGGTACTTCCGCGAGACGTCCGGCCCCCGCACCCACGTCCACGTCCGACGCGCGGGCAGCTTCACAGAGCAACTCTGCCTGCTGCTGCGCGACTACCTCCGCGACAGTCCCGCGGACGCGGAGCTGTACGGGGCACGGAAGGCCGAGCTCGCCGAGCGCCACGGCGCGGACCGGCGCGCCTACACGGCGGCGAAGTCCTCGGTGGTGTGGGAGCTGACGCGCCGCGCCGACGCATGGGCGCAGGCGCGCGGCTGGGAGCCGGGGCCCGGCGACGCCTGACCGAGGAGCGGGCGGCGTCAACCCCCCGGGCCGCTCGAGCCGCCGTCACGGGACAGCGGTGTCGTGACCACGGTCAAGAACACCGCGAGGGCCCCGACGGCAGCGCCGGGTCCGGACGGGTCCGGCGGACCGGCCAGGGTCAGCACGCCCGCCGAGAGCACCAGGGCGTACAGCACGGGCAGTCGGGCCTGCACGCCCGCGGCGGCGGCTCGCCGGGCGGTGCGGGCGGTCGCCTCGGCCACGCGTGCGGAGAAGGCTGCGTGGCGCCGCACCAGGAGGGGGACGAGCGGGGCTCCGGCCGGACCGGTCCAGGCGTCCTCCGTCGCGGTACGGACGATGCGGCGCACCGCGCGGGCCGCGTCGGCGTCCGCACCGCCCAGCGCCGGCGGTGCGGGAGCCGGCAGCGTCCGGCACAGCGGCAGGAGTGCCAGCGGCAGCGCCGGGTGCAGGGCGAAGACCACCCCCAACCGGAGCGCCCGGTCCACCACATGGCGCACCGGCGCTGCTCCGGCACGGGGCGGCCGGGTGCGGGCGAGGCAGAACACGGCGGCGAGAACGAGCAGCGGCAGCCCTGCGGTGCCGCCGGTGTCCGCAGACTGCGTGAGGAAGCCCGCGGCGGCGCCCAGCAGAGCCGCCGCCGCGCCGAGCAGACCGGTGGCCGCGGCCCCGCGGAACCTGCCCGGGGCGCCCCTCACGAGGCGGACCCTCCGGACGGCGTGCCAGCGGGGGCGTACCGTACCGGTACCTCCCAGCCCGCCAGTACCGCCGCCAGGACCGGCCCGGGCCGTCCGGGCAGTGACACCTCGGTCGCGCCCAGCTCGAGCAGGGCGCCGACCCGGGCGGCGGTGATCCGCCCCCACGCCTCCTCGTCCAGGTCCACACCGCCCGAGAACTCGGCGGAGAGGACGGTGCGCCACCCGTTCGGCAGCGAACCCGCGAGCTCGTCGAGGCGGCACAGGCGCACGGTGCGGGGAAGCCGTTCGGGGACGGAGGCCCCCGGGCCCAGCGCGCCCAGGTGGACGTTCTCGGCGAGGTCGGCGAAGCCGAGCCTGCTGGGCCGTGCCGGGACCACGACGAGCCCGGTGGGCGCGTCCGGCCGCCGCCCGGTGCCGTTCGCCGCCGCGGCCCGTTCGGCCTCGCGCAGATGGCGGTGCGTCACCCGCCAGTGCCGTACGGCGGTCAGGTCCACCACCGAGATCGCGTACTGGAAGCGGGCCAGCAGGACGGCGGCCGCCCACAGGCCCGCGGCGGTGTCGGGGGAGTGCGCGGCGCCGAACGCCGGGAACGACGCGGCAGCCGCCGCCAGCACCCGGGCGAGCACGGCGACGGCGCGCGCCTCGCGGCGGCGGGCGTCCCAGCCGGCCCGTCCGGTGCCCCGCGCGCGCAGCCCGCGAGGCCGCAGCACCAGGCCGAGCGCGAGAGCCGCGCACAGGGCGGGCCCGGCGGCCAGAACGGGATCCACCGCGGCCAGCGCCGCGCACACGGCTGCGAGCAGCAGCACGGAGTCGGCGAGACCCGCGACGGCGGCCACGGCCGCGCCCGGTTTCGGCTCCCAGCGGATCGCGACGCCCGCCGCCGCGTACACGTGGTCCCGCAGCCGCGCCGGGGCCCGGTGGCCGGGCTCCGCGGCGAGTCCCTGCACGGCGGACAGCAGCCGGTCACGGGCCGCCCGGTCCAGGGCGCGGGCGGTCGGAGCCAGCGCCGCGGTGCGCAGGGCGGTCCCCGCCCGGTACAGCAGCCAGCAGCCGATCAGGCACCACAGCACCCCGCCCGGGGGGTCGGCGAGCAGCAGGACGCCCGACGCGCATGCCGCGCCACGCAGGGCGGTGCCGCCGCCAAGCCCCCACGCCCCCCGCAGGCCCCTCACGGGGCGGTGGGCAGGTGGCCGGAACGCGCCGCCCCGGGCGCGGCAGCCGGCACCCGGCTCAGCGCCTCCCCGGCACGATGGCGGACCGGATTCCACGCCAGGGCGGACCGGGTGACGAGCCGTACGAGGGCGTCGGCATCCCCTGCTCCGGTGGCAGGGCCGGCGACCGGCCAGGACAGGCAGCCGGCGTCGGAGGGCAGCAGGTGTGCCCGGACGGCCGCGGCGGCCGCGTCGGGCGTGAGCGGACGCGCTGCGGGCCCGTCCCCGCCGGCCGGCAGCAGCACGACCAGCCCGCCCAGCGGGGCGCAGTCGGCGGTGCGGACGTCCAGGAGGCGTTCCGACTCGGCGGGAGTGAACACCACCTTGGCCGGTGGCCGGGGCAGGTCGGCCACCCGGCGACGGCCGTCGCCGTGGCGCAGCAGGACGGCTTCGCGCACCCGTTCCGCCAGGCCGAGCCCTTCCAGCGTGCCCCAGCGGTAGCGGGGCAGCAGCCCGGCCCCGACGGCCCACCAGCCGCCCGGTCCCGGCACCAGCAGGGTGCGGTCGCCGCTGATGAAGCGGCCACCGTCCCGGGCGAGCGCCAGGGCCAGCGTGCTCTTGCCCGCGCCGGAGTCGCCGAGGAACACCGTGGCCCGCCCGTCCGGGCCGGTCGCGGCGGAGGCGTGCACCGTCAGGCCCCCGAGGTCCGCGAGTGCGGCGGCCACCAGGGACCGCAGCAGGATCTCCCCGGTCCGCGCGCGCTGCGGGGCGCCGGTGTCGTCGTCGTGCACGATCGTCCACCGCCCGTCGTGGTGGCCGACGCAGTGCCGGGGCAGGCCCGGCTCCTCCGCGTCCGCGGGGCGGTCTGCGCAGCGCACCCATGTCCCGTCGGGGGCGCGCCGGTAGCGCTCCTCACGGAGCCGTCCGACGGGCCCCGACGCCGCCGCCTCCTCCAGCAGGTCCAGCACGTCCCGGTCGCGCGTCGCGCGCACGTCGAGGCGGATGGGGGTGCCGGTGGGCCAGGGGGACGTCGCGGACGTCACGAGCTGGGCAGCGACCCGGGCCGTCTCCGCCGCGTCGTCGGCCGCGTACGACCAGGCCAACGGCCCCCACCGGGCGGTGGCCGTCAGGCGGCCGGGCGGTTCGGACGTCATGTCAGGCAGCTCCCGCCCTGCGCGCGGTGAGCAGCGACGGCAGCAGCCGTCCTGCGAGGAACTCCTCGCGGGCGGTGGCGAGGGTGCGGCGGATGAGGTCCACCGGCTCCTCCCCGTAGATGCCGGTCACGCTCCCGCGGAACAGCCTCACCACTTTCAGCCGGTCCGCCAGCAGGGCGACGGCCCAGTCCGTCAGGTCCTCGCGCACCACGTCGGTGAACCCGGCCTCGCGCAGCTGTGCCAGCCGGTCCGGCAGGGCGGTGACGAAGAAGACGTCCCGCGGATGGACCTCCCGGAATGCCTCGGACGGCTCCCGGCCCGGCGCGGCGAGGCTCACCTCCTCGGTGGCCACGAGCAGGCCGCCCGGGCGCAGCAGGCGGGCTGCTTCCTGCAAGACCGCCCCGGGGCGGGGGAAATGAGGCATCGAGCCCGTGACGACGACGACGTCGAGCGTGCCGTCGGGCAGCGGTACCCCGGTCGCATCGGCGCAGATCTCGGTGACGTCGGTGCGTCCCTGCGCGGCCGTGATGCGCCGGCTGACCGCACAGTGCTCGGGGACCAGGTCGATGCCGTACATCCGTCTCATGCCCCCGTCCCCGGAGGCGAGCGCGTCCGCCATGTACCGCAGCGCGCCGCCGAAGCCGCTGCCCAGTTCGCCCGCGGTCAGCGCGGCGCCCGGGAGCGCGCCGCGGATGTGCCGGGTGACGAGGTCGCAGCCCTGGGGGCCGAAATGGCCCATCTGGTCCAGGCCCAGCAGCCCCTTGGGCCCGGTCTCTCCGGTGAACTCGACGATGGATGCCTCCGTCCGCTCCCAGTCGTGGAGGGCGGGGAAGAGCTCGCGGTGGTAGCGGTGCTGCACCCGGGTCTGCTCGGTGCCGCCGGTGCCGTCGGGCGGCGGAGTCACCATGTGGCCCGCTCCTCGGACACGAAGTGCACGAGCAGCACCCGCCGGTCCTGCTCCGCCGGCTCGGCGACGGGCATGACCGCGTGCCACGAGTCGGGCGAGGGGACGAGCAGGACGGAGTCGGTCAGCCCCGGCAGGACTTCGGCGGCGACGTCGTCGGCGCTGGGGGAGCGAAGGATGCGCAGGGCCCCGCTCCACTCGGGGCGCCAGCCCTCGTTGAAGTACCAGGTCTGCGTCACGATCTTGTCGGCACGGTCGGTGTGCGGGTCGATCCACGATCCGGCGCCGTACCGCACGGCGCGCACCTCCAGCGCACATCCGCACAGGTCCCGGCCGGTGGCCTCGGCGACCGCCGTCCGGTAGCCGTCGTCCAGCAGCGCAGCGACCAGGCTCCGCCACAGCGGCGTCAGCCGGCCGACGTGCTCGGGCACCGCCACGCCGTCCTGGACGAGGGTCAGGTTCCACGTGCGGTAGCCCTTGCCCGCCGCAGTGCCCGCGGGCCGCTCGGTGAGGACGAAGCCCTCGTCGGGGAACTCCGCGGCGAGACGGCGCCGCGTCGCCTCCCGGGGCACGGAATCCGTCACCAGACCCCAGGCGAAGGGGTCGCGGGCCATGGCCGTGCGGGCGATGGCACCGGGGTCGAGCACTGCGGTGGTCGTCACTGGGTCTCTCCCGTCTCTCCCGGAACCTCGACGTGCGCTCCCAGCGCGGTGAGCTTCGCGGGCAGGTCCTCGTAGCCGCGGGCCAGGTGGCCGACGCCGTACAGCCGGTGCGGGACGCCGGTGCCCAGCGCGGCGAGGAGCAGGGTCGCCGCCGCCCTCAGGTCGCCAGCCACCAGCGGTCCGGGGGAGGGCTTCAGCGGTCCGGGGGATATACGCAGTTCGTTCCCGACCCGGTCGAGCACCGCACCCATGCCGCGCAGGCCCTCGGTGTAGCCGAAGCGGTTCTCCCATACGCCGTCCGTCAGCCGCGACGGCCCCTGCGCCCCCAGCAGCATCAGCGCGAACAGCGGACCCGCGTCGCTGTACACGTGGTGGGAGGCGGCCAGGACGTCGGTGCCCCGCAGGCGCTCCGGCGGTCCGACCCGCAGCCGCGGGCCCTCCCAGTCCAGCGGCACGCCCATCGCGGTGAGGCGTTCGAGCTCCGGGGCGAGACCGGAGCGGACCACATCGGGCCGTTCCAGCAGCAGGTCGAGGTCCCGGCCCAGGTGCACCGCCCACGCGATGAACGTGACGACCTCCATCAGGTCGGACGGGAGCACCACGTCGGCGCCTCCCAGCGGCCCTCCCAGGCCCTCCACCGTGATCCGCGCCGCGGACACCTCGATCCGCGCGCCCGCCTCGCCCAGCATCCGCGCCAGTTCCAGCGCGTCCGGCTTCGGGTACGGGTTGTCCAGCACCGTCGTACCCCGTGCGGTGACCGCGCAGAGCAGCGCCGTCTTGGTCGCACCGGAGTAGTGCGGACCCGTGGGCGTGCCCGTGAGGGGCTCGGGTTCGGCGAAGTCCGCGAGGTCGATCCGGGTGCCCTGCAGCCCGCCCCGCGGCGCGGTGGCGGCGAAGCCCTCGTCGCTCACCTCGCACGTGGCACCGAACCGCTCCAGGACCGCGGCGATGTGGGACAACGGTCGGGAGCCCTGCGTCCCGCCCCCGATCGCGCAGCCGCCGTGTCGGCCCGAAGCCGCCTCTCCGCGCGCCGCGAGCAGGGCGGGCAGCAGGTACACGCCGCCGTGTACGCCCGCGCTCCACCGGGCCGGGATGCGGGTCCCCGTCACACCGGACGCGTCGACGGTGACGCGGGGGCCGTCGTCGTCCACCTCGGCGCCGAGTTCCCGGAGCATCGCGGACAGCAGCCTGCGGTCCTCGATCCGGGGGGCGTTGGCGATGCGCCACGGACGGTCGGCGAGACATGCCGCGGCCATGGCCGGTACGAGCAGGTGCTTGAAACCGCCCGCCGCGAGTGTCGGGCGGGGGACGGCCGGCCCCCCGAAGACGGTCCAGTACGCCTCCGAGGCGGAGGGAGTGCGGGGGCCGTCGGGGCGTCCGGCGTCCACGACGGCGACGGCGGATGGGGTGTTCAGCACGCGGCTGCTCCTTGGGGTGTGGTCAGCCGGGCGGCGTCACCCGGCGGTGTCTGCAGTCCCGTCCACGGGGAGGTCGCCCGGATGGCCGAGCACGAGGACGAGGAACCACGGCTTGTGCGACAACTTGTCGAACCTCTTGCCGAACTCCTCCCGGCGTGCCGGGTCCGCCCGCGGCTCGTACAGCTCACGCAGGACGAAACCGGCACGGTGCGTGTCGGCGACCATGCGTCCCAGCGGTCGTCGGAAGAACCGCACGACCGGGGTGGGCGGCCCGAAACTGGGCCACTCGTCCTGCAGCTCCTCCACACGGAAGTAGTCGCCGCTCGGGGACATCTCGAAGTCGTTCAGCGGGTGGTGCGTGGAGAGCACCACGGTGCCCCCAGGCGCCAGCACCCGGCGGAACTCGGACAGAACCGGAACCCAATCCTTCAGATAGTGCAGGGTGAGTGAGGACACCACCACGTCGACGGACGCGTCGGGCAGGAAGTCCAGCGGCTCGCGCAGGTCGTGCACCCGAACGTCGGCCCGCCCGGCCAGCCGCCCACGCGCCAGCTCCACCAGGGTGGGGCTCGCGTCCAGCGCCACGACACGCGCCGCACCCTGGTCCGCCAGCCACTGCGTCAGCCGTCCGCCGGCGCATCCGGCCTCCAGCACGCGCAGCCCGGCCAGCGGCGGGCACTTGCTCTGCACCGCGGGGCGGTCCAGCAGCGCGTTGTAGATGTTGTCCGCGCTGCCCCGGTCGTACTGGACGGCGAATTCCTCGTAGCTCCTGTCGCGAGCCATGGTGTTCCACTCCTCATCACGCACGGGAACGGCCGGGCACCGGCGCCCCGCCCCCCGCGTGCCGTGCCGAGGCTGCCCCCTCGCCGCCGGTCCCCGGACCGGCGGCCGGGCCCGCGGGGGCGCCGTCCCGCGCCAACCTACCCCGGCCTCCCGGGCCGACGGCCGAAGCGTTTCGCGCGGTGGAACGGAATTCGTCGGGCACCGCCGCGCAGGTCGCGTCCAGCAGGTCCAGGGCCTCCTCGACCTCCGCGTCGGAGGCCACGAGCGGCGGGAGGAGGCGGATCACCTCGGGCTGCCCGAGGCACGGGGACACCACGAGCCCGCGGCGGCTCAGCTCCAGCAGGACGTCCCCGGCCGCGCCGACCGGGCCGAACTCCACACCCCACAACAGCCCCTGGCCGCGCACCTGCGTGACGAGTCCGGCATGGCGTTCGGCGATCCGGCGCAGCCCGTCCGCCATCAGGCCCGCCAGCCGCCCGCCCCGGGGGGCCAGGTCCTCCACCGCGCGCAGCGCCGCGCTGCCCGCGGCGGCCGCCAGGGGATGGCCCGAGAAGGTCGTGGTGTGCACGAACGGGTCGGCGGACAGCGGCGCGTACAGCTCCTCGGTCGCCACCACCGCGGACAGCGGCTGTATGCCGCCGCCGAGGGCCTTGCCGAACAGCACGGCGTCGGGCCGCAGCCCGGCGGTGACGCTGAGCGCCCTCTCCCCGCACCGGCGCAGACCCGTCTGGATCTCGTCGGCGATCAGGAACGCCCCGTGCTCCCGGGCGGCGGGGGCCAAGGCGGCCAGGAACGCGGGCGGCAGTGTCCTGACCCCGCCCTCGCCCTGCACCGGTTCCACGATCACCGCGGCGACGTCCCCGTCCGCGAACGCCCCGGGCACCGCCTCCGGGTCGGCGGGGATGTGGGTCACCCCGCCGAGCAGCGGCTCCAGGGACTGCCGGTACCGCTGGTTCCAGGTGGTGGCGAGCGCCCCCAGTGACTTGCCGTGGTAGGCCCCCTCGACGGCGACGACCCGGTTGCGTCCGGTCGCCAGCCGGGCCAGCTTGAGCGCGGCCTCCACGGCGTCGGACCCGTTCAGCCCCAGCCACACCCGGGTGAGCCGGCCAGGGTCGGCGTACTCGGCCAGCTGGGCGGCGAACCCGGCCGTCGTGCCGTTGGCCAGCACCCGGGTGGAGACGGGCATCGAGTCCAGTTCCCCGCGGACCGCCCGCAGGACGTCCGGATGCCCGCGGCCGAGCAGCGTGACCGCGTAACTGCCGAAGTCCAGGGCGGTCCGCCCGTCGGAGAGGGTGATCCGGGCCCCGTCACCGCGGGATTCGACCGCGCCCGCCCCGTTCATGCCGTACACCAGGGCCAGGCCCGGCGAGAGGTGCGCCCGCACCCGCCCCAGAACGGTGCGTGCGTCCCGGCCCGCCCCCTCGCCCCGCTCCCGTGCCGCCGTCACGCGCGCCAGCTCCCGGCCGGTACGGCAGCGGCGGCCGCTGCGGGCCGCGGCCGAGCGGTCGCGTGGGCGAACCACTGGTGGACGGCGGCCGTCGCGTAGCCGCCGGAGGGCAGGAAGAACGAGATCGTGCAGGCGAAGCGCCCCGGGTGCAGCGGATCGGCCTCGACCCCGTGCACCGAGATGTGCGTCTGCAGCACGGTCGGGCGCGCGGCGGTGCTGCGCACGCACGCCCCGTCCGTCCAGCGGTAGCGCACGTAGTCCAGTTCCGGACAGCGTGCCGCGAGGGCGAGGACCGCGCGGCGGGTGGTCGCGAAGGTGTAGGGCAGGCCCTCCCGTTCGACGTCGGCGACCTCCCCGTCCGCCACCTCGTGGAGCAGCGAGCGCACGCGCGCGTTCCACTCGTACGAGGCGTGTGCGCACCGGTAGAAGACGGGGACCCGGGGATCCAGCAGCGGCCAGAACTCGCCGGCGGGCCCCCGGTGGTCCAGCGCCGCCGCAGCCTCGGCCGCCCCGGAACGGCGCAGCAGCTCCAGTGCCGTCTCGTCGTCGCCGGCGAGCAGGGCACCGCCGATCAGATGCGTCTGCTTCGGGCCGCCCGGCACCCCGAAGCGCTGCGTGTCGTAGTAGTTCACGAAGTAGTGGGTGTGCCGCTGCGGCCCCTCGCGCAACGCCGTCGCCGCAGCCTCGTCCAGGTCACGTACGACCAGCCGGAAGCAGTTGCCGTCCAGCCCGCCGGTCCGCAGCGGGGAGGTGCCGGTGCCGTGCGGTGAGAGGTGCCAGACGCCGCCGTCCCCCTCCGCGGCGCGGCCGTGGGCGTTGGCGCGCTCGACGGCACCGGACGACAGCACGCCCTGCACGGAGACGAACTGCTCCGTGACGCCGTCCTCGTCCTTCAGCCCGGCCGCCGCCACGTCCTGGAGGTCCGCACCGAACTCCTCGGCGATGCGTCCCAGGGCCTGGTGGGTCGTCAGTCCACGCTTGCGCAACAGCAGATACGTGTGCGTCGACGTGTCGGGCGGCGCCGTCTCGAGTCCGAGGACCTCGGTGACCCGGAAGTCCTCCGGTACGACTTTGAGCAGGGGCAGGTGCATCGGATCTCTCCGGACTCTGGACGGCCGGCGCAGGGCCGGCCGGACGACAGGGCGGGACACGCCGGACCACCCCGGGATGAGCCGCTCCCCGCGCGCCGGCCACCGAACTGATCGGCGGTTGCGCCTCGTTCGCGCGGAGGAGCGGCTGCCGGTGACTGCCGCCCGCTGCCTTCGGCGTTCCCGTACCCGGGCGGGGCTTCCGACCGACCGGCGCACAGGCCGGAAGGGCGCCTCCACCGCGTACGACCGACACGACGACCACTGAAGTGGGATCACATGGATTCATGAGGAGACAGGTGATGACTCAATGGCGTCGAGCCGTGACGGCAGTACTTCCACAACCAGTTCTACCGGCCGGCACCAGCCCGGACCGGGGGTGTTCCGCGCACCGGAACACTTCCTGATCGTCCTTGCCGCGCCGGTGGAACGCTGCTTAGCGTGACGAGGCTGCCGGGCCCGTGGGAGTCCGCTCCCCAGCTCTCTCGCTCACCGTCACGCTGCCGCCGGGAGGCCCCAGACCGTCATGGAACACACCTCTGCACCGGCCGCCTTTCCGGAGCGGCACCTACTGGAGAAACGCTTCCAGCATTTCCTGGAAGCACGCGGCCTCGCCCTCGGCGACGTGATCGGCGAGACCGACCAGGGACTCGGACGGCCCGCCCTCGCGGTGGCCGCCGGGTCGGTACTGGCCGGCTTCGGGAACCACCGCAGCGACCTCGACCTGCTGGTGCTCGTCGAGAACGACCAGCTCACCAGGTTCCCCATCCAGTCGCACGAGCACGGCACCCTGATCGACGTCAACGTCCGCCAGGCCAGCGCCGTCAGGGACCGTACGGCCGAGCTCCGCGACAGCCGGTGGCCCCGTCCCGCCACCGTCACCCAGGAGGCGTGGAACCACCGCCGCCGCACCATCAAGACCGCGAGCAGGCTCGCCCTCGGCCTGCCGCTGATCGTCACCGAACCGTGGGAGAGCTGGCACGCAGCCCTGCGCGAGCCGTGGCTCGCCCGAGTGGTCGAACAGTGGTGGACCGTCGAGGCCCACCGGCTCGCCCGCGCGGCCCGGCTGCTCCTCGACGAACGGCCCATGGCCGCCGCGGTACGCGGACGCGAGGCGGTCGTGGCCGCCCTGAACGCCCGGGCGGCGGCCGCCGGGCAGATCTACTTCACCGAGAAGTGGATCGGCGAGAAGCTCAGGGCCACCGGGGACCAGGAGTCCCTCTCGCTCCTGCGGGAGGTCCTCGCGCCCCCGCTCGCACCCCGCGACCGGGTGGCGCGGTGCCTCGGGCTCGTAGCGGAACTGACCGCCCCCCGTGCCCCCTTGCACACGGTGCTGCGCTGGGCGACCGGGATCGGCACCGCCGTGCTGGAGGATCGCACGGTCGTCGACCGCTGGCAGCTGCGGGCCCTGGAGGTCCCGCGCACCGACCTGCCGGCTGCCGGCAGTGACGACGTCCTGTGGTCGGGGCCGCCCGACGCCGACCCGCCGGCGGACGTCGGGCGGCTGTTCACCCACGACATGCTGTGGCTCGGCGTAGCCGAACCGGAGGAGGTGCCCGGACGATGACCGCACCGCACACGCAGGCCCATGAGCCTCTGCCGGACCTGCGCCGGCTCATGGCGTTCCGGGCCCACGGGGCGGTACGCCTGCTGCTGAAGTGCCGTGCCGCGCTGGAGGACGTCGAGGGCGCGGTCTCGGCGGGGCAGCCCGAGGTAGCCGTCCTCATGGCCTACGACCTCGTGCAACTCTCCCTGTCCGTACGCGGCTTGCGCACCCACGGGGAACTCTCGTACACCGGTGAGCAGCCCGGCTTCGACCCCTTCGCCGGGGTGCCGGCGCACGACGTCGAGGACGGTCTGCGGCTCGCCGCCGCCGGCCTGGACGCCATCGCCGAGGGCCGTGGCGAGGAGTGGCTGGACCACCTGCGCGCCCATCTCGGTGCGACCGAGAAGCAACTGGGTTACGCGCACAAGCTGCCCGACGTCCGGGCCGGCAGCGGCCTGATGAAGGGCTTCAAGCTGGCCCGCACCTGGTCGCCGCACCTGGAGCGCCTCGGACTGCCGGACGTCATGCCGAGCAACTGGACCCGGCGTGCCGACTGAACCCGCCGCCGGGCACGACAACTCGGGCCCGGACCGCGCCGGGCCCGCCCTGACCCTGCGCGGCATCGGGAAACGGTACGGCCCGGTCACGGCTCTGAGCGAGGTCGACCTGGACATCGAGCCGGGCGAGATCGTGGGCCTGCTCGGGCACAACGGCGCCGGCAAGACGACCCTGATGTCCATCGTCGCGGGGCTGCTGCGCCCGGACGCCGGCCAGGTCCGGGTGCTCGGCAAGGACCCGGTACGGGAGCCGCACGAGGCCCGGCGCCGCCTGGGGCTCGCTCCCCAGGAACTCGGCATCTACCCTCCGCTGACGGTCCGCCAGAACCTGCTGTTCTTCGCGGAGCTCGCCGGACTGCGCGGCCGTGCAGCCGACCGCCGCATCGAGGAGGTCGCCGAGCCGCTGGACCTCGCCGGGCTGCTCGGACGGCGCGCCGGCCGGCTGTCCGGGGGCGAACAGCGGCGGGTGCACACCGCGATCGCCCTGGTGCACCGGCCGCCGCTGCTCCTGCTGGACGAGCCGACGGCCGGCGTGGACGTCCAGACCCGGGAGGAGCTGCTGAACATGGTCCGCGCCCTGGCCGCCGAGGGCGTCGCCGTCTGCTACTCCACCCACTACCTCCCCGAGGTGGAAACCCTCGAAGGCTCCGTCGCCGTGCTGAGCGGCGGCCGCATGGTCGCCCGCGGCACGCTGAAGGAGCTGGTCCGGCAGTACGGCGACAGCGGCGTGGAGCTCACCTTCTCCAGCACGCCCCCCGACCTGCGCCTGGACTGGCCCGTGATGCGGGACGGCAAGGTCCTGCGGATCACCGTGGAACAGCCCCACCTGGCCGTGCCGCGGGTGATGGAGGCCCTGGGCGAGGCCGCCGGGGAACTCGTCAACCTCCGGGTCGTCCACCCCAGCCTGGACAGCGTGTTCCTCCGGGTGACGGGGCGCCGGTACGACGCGGTCACCGAGGAGGCCACCGCATGAGCGACGGTTCGCTGGGACGGATCGCGTCCCTGATCCGGCACGACGTCCGCCTGCAACTGCTCGACCCGGCTCCCCTCGTCGTCCGCACCGTGATGCCGCTGCTGCTCATGGGTTTCATGCAGCCGCTGTTCCGTACCGCGCTGAGGGCGGAGCAGGTCGAAGGCGCCACGGGCGCCGAGCAGGCGGTGCCCGGCATGGCGGTCATGTTCACGTTCTTCCTGGTGAACCTGGTGGGCTTCGGGGTGTTCCGGGAGCACGGATGGCGGACGTGGGACCGGCTCCGGGCGGGTCTCGCCCGGCCCACCGAGGTCCTCGCGGGCCGCATCGTCGTCCCGCTGGGCTTCGCCATGCTGCAACTCGCCGTGGTGTTCGTGGTCGGCGGACTCCTGTACGACCTGCGGATCAGCGGTTCGTGGAGCGCGCTCGTCCTGATCGGCGCGACCCTGGCGCTGTGCGTGGTCATGTTCGGCATGGCGCTCGTGTCGGTGTGCCGGACGGTCTCCCAGATGGCCGTGTTCGCGAACCTCGCGGCGCTGCTCTTCGCCGGACTCGGCGGCGCCCTCACCCCGCTGTCCAGCCTGCCGGACTGGGCGCGCCCCCTCGCGCCGGGCGTGCCCAGCTACTGGGCGATGCGCGGATTCACGACCGTCGTCATCGACGGCGGCGGAGTGGGCGCGGTGCTGCTGCCGACGGCAGTGCTCCTCGGCTTCTCCGCCGTGTTCACCGCAGTGACGCTGGCGTTCTTCCGTTTCGAGCACCAGAAGGTCTCGTGGTCGTGACGGCCGGGACAACGGATCGGACGGATCGGACGGATCGAGTGGATCGGACGGATCGGACGGATCGAGTGGATCGGACGGATCGGGTGGATCGTACGGACACGGGGGGCGCCATGGCACGCGGCACGACCGCGGTGGTGTTCGACTGCTTCGGAACCATCGTCACCGAGCGGCGCCCCATGCCGGGACCCGACGAGTTCACGCGCGCACTCGCGGACGTACTCGCCCTCGCTCCGGGCCTCGCCGACGCGGTCGTCCAGGAGGTGTTCACCACCTTGTACGCAGCCCTCGTCGACAAGGCGGCGCTCCAGCCCCCCACCCGCGACCTCCTGGCGACGGCCCTGCGCACACGGGGCGAGGTCCGCCCGGAACAGGACCTCGACCGGGCACTGTGGCGGGCCCTGGGCTGCGAGGACGACGACCGCTACGAGCTGTGTGAGCCGGCCGCCGACGCCATGCGCCGCACGGCCGCCGCCGGCCACACCGTACGCCTGCTGTCCAACTGCTACCTCCCCGGCAACCTGATGCGCCGCCTCCTGACGGGCCTCAAGGTCCCCGAGGTGTACGACCGCGGGCTGTTCACCGCCGACGGAGGGCCCAAGAAGCCGGACCCGCGTGCCTTCGAGTCGGTCACGGCCGGCTCCTTCACACGCAGGATCATGGTCGGTGACTCCGCCGACAACGACATCGCACCGGCCCGCCGACTGGGCTGGGACGCCGTTCCCGTGGACCCCGGCCGACCCGACTTCGCGGAGCTCTACGCGCTGCTGCGCCTGTGACACCCCGAAATCCGTTCCGTCCAGAGAAACACCCGCTGATCGACCGCCCGCCCGCGGCTAGCTTTGAGACCACGCCGGCGCATCGCACCGAACGGCCCGTCCGGCTGTCCACCACGGCGCCATGCCGAAGGAGTCACCTGTGAGAGTCCTGGTCATCTGGCCTCCCCACGTCCCCAGTTACTTCAACGCCGGTCACCACACACCCCTCTACATGACGGCGGGCCACCTGCGCCGGCTGCCCTCGGTGGACCGGGTCGACGTACGTGACGCAGGCGTGCTGAACACCCACTGGAAGGCCGTGGGCGACCTCCTCTACCAGGGCCGGTACGACGTCATCGCCATGATGAACGACTTCGACGCCGTCGACGGCTTCGAGCGGTTCACGACCTACGCCCGCGAACTCTCCCCGGACAGCCGCCTGATCACCTTCGGCCGGCTCAGCAGCATGAACCCCGGCTTCTTCCAGCGGTACGGGCTGGACGCCATCGTGCAGTCCGGCGACTACGAGACGGGCGTCGCCCACTACGTCCGGTCGCTCACCGCCGGCACGCCCCACGCCCCCCTGCCCGGCGTCGCCGTACGGGACGGCGAACAGTGGCACCCGCCGACCGGCGACGGGGACAGCCTGGCCCCTGAGGAATGGACGCTGCCCGACGTCCGCGAGATCCCTTACGAGCACTACGACCGGCTCTACGCACGGGACGAGGACAAGTTCTGCGGCATCCCGTTCCGCCGGGAACTGGTGGTCCCGGCCGCCCGCGGCTGCCCCATCGGCTGCGAGTTCTGCGAAGTGCACGAGATCTTCGGACTGCGCGAGCGGCGGCTCTCCGTCGACGCCACCGTCGCGTACATAGAAGCGGCGCACCGGGCGATGCCGTTCGAGTACGTCTCCTTCTACGCCCCCACCTTCACGCTCGACAAGCGGTGGGTTCGCGAGCTGTGCGAACGGTTCCTGCACGGCCCCGTCTCGCCCCGCTGGAAGTGCGCCACGACCGTCCACCACCTCGACGCCGACCTGGTGGAGCTGATGGGCCGAGCGGGCTGCGTGCGCGTCTCCGTGGGCCTGGAGACCCTCGAACCCGACGGGCACGGCTCCCTCCCCCGGGCCAAGCGCATCCAGGAGGAGCGCTTCCGGGAACTCGCGGAGCAGTGCAACCGGGCGGGCATCGAACTCAACGCGTTCGTCATCATCGGCCTCCCCGGCACCGGACCGGAAGGGGCGGTCCGCACCCGCGAACTGGTCGAGCAGGTCGGCGCGCGCTTCCGCCCCACGATGTACACGCGCCTGCACGACATGAAGCCCTCGATGACCCCGTTGGAGATCAGCAGGTACAACCGCCACCTGATCGCCGACCCGCACCACGCGCCGGACGACGGCCTCTACGACTTCCTCTTCGGCCGCGAGACCCGGGTGACGGCCGTGCACGAGCGGATACCCGTGGCCGCCTCCCGGAGCGGCGCATGACCGCGCCGCCGGCCGCGCGGCACACGGACACGCCCGCGGGCACGTCCGCGGAGCCGGACCCGCACCGGGTGCCGTTCCCCACCCGGCCCGACGTGTGGCACCTGCCCTGGGAACCCCGCCGGCAGCGGTCCGGCGTGCTGAACCTGAAGAGCTGCGAGCTGCGCCACCCCGCGGCCGCCGAACTCGTCGCCGCGGCAGCCGACCGGCTGACCACCGCCGACCTGATGCACTACCCGTACCAGCAGGCCGTGCTGACCGCCCTCGCCGAGTACCACGGCCACGCACAGTCCGGCATCCTGCTCACCGCCGGCTCCGACTCCGCCGTCGGCCTCGTCGTGGACGCACTGGCCGGCGGCGGCGCGGGCCTGATCCTGCACGAGCCGGCGTTCGAGAGCTGGCGGTACTACGCCTCCCTCCGGGCCGTACCCGTCCAGGGCTGCGCCGCACCGGAGGCCGGGGCCTCCCGCCTCGACCTGTCCGCGCTGCACAGCACGATGGCCGAACGTCCCCCGTCGGTGGTGGTGGTCACCAACCCGGCGAGCCCCTCGGGCCTCGCAGTGTCACCGGAGGCGATCCGGGAGACCGCCGACCGGGCAGGGCGCGCCGGCCACCTGCTCGTCGTCGACGAGTGCTACGGCGCCTTCACCGGCATCACCCACGTCCCGCTCGTCGCCCGGTCGCCGCACCTGCTGGTGGTGCGCTCGTACTCCAAGACCTTCGGACTCGCCGGCGCGCGCGTCGCATCGGTCTTCGCCTCGCCCGCCCTGGTGGCCTACCTGTCCCGGTACCGGCCCGACAGCACCGTCTCGGCCACCGCGCTGGCACTGCTGCAGGCCGCCCTCGCGGACCGGGACCGGTTCGCCGAAGTGTGGCGCGACGTACGGGCCGTCCGCTCGGCCTTCGTCCGGGAGGTCCTCGCCGGACACCCGGGGTGGAGCGCCCTGGAGCCGGGCGGCAACTTCGTGACGTTCCGGACGGGCGACCGCGCCGAGCCTGCGCGGATGACGCGCCACCTGGACAGCCACGACGTGCGGATCCGCCCCCTGGACGACGTCCCGGGACTGGCGGGATGCCTACGGGTCTCCCTCGCCGACGGGCCGACGATGCAGAAGGTGGCCGCACTGATGAACGAACCGGCGGCGGTGCGATGACCCGCACGAGCCCGCGCAGGATCGTGGTCCTGGGCAGCCCCGGCAGCGGCAAGTCGACCTTCAGCCATGCCCTCGCCGCCGGCACCGGTCTTCCCCTGGTCCACCTCGACGACGTGTACTGGCGTCAGGGCTGGCGCAGACCGGCGGCGCCGGAGTGGGAGAGCACGGTGGAACGGCTCACCGGCGGGCCGTGCTGGATCATCGACGGAAACTTCGCCGACACCGTACGGCAGCGCGTCGAGCGGGCCGACACCGTGATCCTGCTCGACCGGCATCCGTGGCTGTGCGCGGCCGCCCTGGTGCGCCGGTCCCTGCGGCTGCGCCGCGACACGCTGCTGGGACGGCGGCCGCGGGACTTCGTACCTGCCGGCCTCGGGGTGGACGACCCTCCGGTACGCAGCCTCACGGCCCTCGTCCGCAAGGCCGCCGGGTTCCGAGGCCGGGAACTGGACCGGATGCGTCCCGTGCTGAGGGCCGCCTCCGCCCCGGTGCTGCGCTGCCGCAGCCGCCGGGCAGCGGCACGGGTGCTGCGGGACCTTTCGGCGCCCGCCGCGCACCCGCTGCCGGCCGCGGCCGGCGTGCCGGTGTGCACCTGTGCGCAGCGGCGGCGGAGCGGCCCACCAACCGGTCCCTCCCGGCCGCCGGCGCCCACGTCGGGACCGGCCCGACCTGTCCAGGAGAGGAGCACCTGAGCATGGGGAACGCACCACAGGGGCAGCCACCCCACACGGCGCTGCTCGACGCCGGCTGGCACACCGAGTGGACGCCGGAGGCCGCTGCGGAGGGGGCGTCCGGCACGGACCGGATCCGCCGGGTGGCCGCCAGCGGGTTCGCCGCGCTGGCCGTCCCCCGGGAGTTCGGCGGCAGCGGCGCCGGCCTGGTCGAAGTGGCCTCCGCCCAACGGGCGCTGGGCGCCACCGACCCGTCGGCCGCCGTCGCCCTCAACATGCACTCCTTCACCGTGGGGCTGATGGCCGACTACTGGCAGCGCCACCGGGACACCAGCTGGATGCTTCTGGAGGGCATCGCCGGGTCGCACGCGCTCGTCGCGTCGGCCTTCGCGGAGCCGGGCGGCAGCCCCAACTTCATGAGCAGCCGGTCGTCGGCGGTCGAGACGGGCAAGGGCTACCGGGTCTCCGGGGTCAAGTACCCCTGCTCACTGGCCTCCACCGCCACGCTGGTGTGCCTGACCGCCCGCGTCGAGGCGACGGACGAGACGATCCTCGCCCTGTGCCCGGCAGCCTCTCCGGGACTCACGGTGGAGGGCGACTGGCCGTCCCTCGGCATGACCGGCTCGGACACCGCCAAGCTGGTGCTCCGGGATGTCGACCTCGACGACCGCCTCGTCTTCCACCGCGGGCCCGCCGATGTCATCGACGACACCGTGATCTCCGGGATGGTCTGGTTCGCGGTATTGCTGACCGCCACGTACCACGGAGTCCTCAGCTCCCTGCTCGACCTGGCTTACCGTCAGGTCGAGGCCTCCGGCCAGTACGGCCCGCGCGTGGCCCTGCTCGGCCGCGCCACCAGGGAGCTGCTGACGCTCGGGGGTGCCTGCCGCCAGCTCGGCCGGGACTTCGAGGACGGCGCGCTCGCCGGCCGCGCCGCCCTCGCCGCGGCCATCGCCCTGCGCGCCACGCTCAGCGACACACGGGACCGCGTCATGGCGGCCGCCGCACCCGTGATCGGCAGCCGCCTCTACACCGACGGACATCCCGCCGCGCGGCTGGCGGTTGACTCCCTGGCCGCGCACCACCATCCACCGAGCCTGCTCGTCTGCGACCAGGTCGTCGGAGACCACTGCACCGGGCGCGAGATCACCTTCGATCCGGCCGGTTGAACCGGCCCGTTGTACCCGGGAACCGTTCCGCGAGGAGAGAGAGTCAGCAATGCCCCATGTCGAAGTGAGCCTGCGGATCGAGGCGCCCGTCGAGGAGACGTGGCGTGCCGTCACGCGGCTGGAGGACTACGCCGCGTACATGGACAACGTGGAGTCCGTGACCGTGCACGGCGAGACGCACGGCAACCGCCTGAGCGAATGGTCGGTGCTGCTCAAGGGGTCGGTGCTCGAATGGGTCGAGGAGGACCGCCTCGACGAGGCGACGCACACCATGACCTTCCACCAGACCTCCGGGGACCTCGATGAGTTCACCGGCTACTGGCGGGTGGACCCTCAGGACGCAGGTGCCTCCCTCGTGACGTTCTCCGTGGACTTCGAGATCGGCATCCCGCTCCTGGCCGACATGCTCAACCCGGTGGCCACCAAGGCGCTCAGGGAGAACTCCGAGCAGATGCTCCGGGCGATCGAGAGGCGGCTCGTCGTCTCATGACGTCCCCGGCACGCATTCTCGTCACGGGTGCTACGGGAGCGGTCGGGGGAGCCGTCCTGCGCCGGCTGGCCGCGGCGGGCCACGACGTGTACGGGGTCAGCAGCCGCGGCGGCGGCTCCCCGCGCCAACTCGCCTGGCGGATCGGCACCGAGGACGCCCCCCAGGAGCTGCGCGGCCCCTGGGACGCGGTGGTCCACTGCGCCGCCGACACCCGGTGGAACCTCGCCGCCGAGGAGTCGGAGCAGGCGAACGTGGCTCCGCTGCGTGCCCTCCTGAAGTGGATGGACGAGGACACCCACCTCGTCCATCTGTCCTCCTCCTACGCGATCGGACTGACCGGGAGCGTGCAGCCCACGTCGCCGGACGCCTACCGCAACATGTACGAGTGGTCCAAGGCAGCCGCCGAACGGTTGATCGCCACCGAGCGGGCAAGGACGGACATCGTCCGCTTCCCCATCGTGATGGGGGCGCGTGAGGACGGCTTCCTCGACCGGTACAGCGGCTTCTTCTGGCTGCCCTCCTCACTGTGCACCGGGGCCGTCCCCGCGCTGGTCGGCAGGGAGGACGCCTACCTGGACATCGTCAGCACCGACGACATCGCCGAGCACATCCTGGGGCTGGTCGAGGCAGGCCGGCCTGCCGGAGCCAGGCTCTCCGTGCTGGGCCGCGGCGACGGTGCACCGCGCGTCGCCGAGGCGTTCGACACCATCCTGGCCGCCCTCAACAGCTGGCGCGCCGAGAACGACGTGCCGGCGCTCGAGCAGCTGCCGTACGTGTCGACGGACCAGTGGAACCGCTTCTACCTGCCCTTTGCCCGGGAGTACCTGGACCGGGCGCAGCTGATGCGCGTCACGGCCTTCCAGGCGTACCAGAGTTACCTCTCGGTCGTCGAACCCTTCGAGGTGACGCACAGGGCGGAGCCCGTCACCACCACTCTGTACCGTTCCATCCGGCGCTGGGCCGAGACGCACGTGCAGGCGGCTCGCCGCGTCCCGAGGGTCTGGCGCGCGTAGGCCGGAGCAGGGCGGTGCGGCGCCCGCCCGTGACTCCTGTGCGCCGGGGAACGGCGCAGCCCGCCGCCCTCTCCCCGGTGGCCTGGACGGCGTCCCCCCGGCCGAGCCGGAGGTCCCCGGCGCGCCTACCTCGGGTACCTCCCGCGGGCCGCGCCGAGTATCTCTCCCGTCTGGGCGGAACGGAGGGGGCCCGGGCATGCGTGGCCACCCCAGTCGCGGCCGCCCATGCTGTGGACGCCGAAGCCCCGGCCCAAGGGTGTGGAGGCCGGTTCGAGCGGCCACCCGTGCTGCGCCATGCCCCAGGCGAAGATGCGGGCGACGGATTCCACCTGCTGTGCGGTGAGCGGCCGGTTCGCGAACCCCGACGTCTCCACGGAGAGCCACGACGGGTTGCCGGTGCCCTGTGCCCAGGCCCGGTCGTGGGCAGAGACGTACTGTTCTATCTCGCCGGACCGCGAGACCCAGAAGTGCGCGGAGGACTTCACCGACGGGTCGCTGAAGTGGTGGTGCAGGGAGTTCTCGCCCTCCTGCACGTGCAGGACCAGGCCTCTCATCTCCCTGATTCCACCCGGAGTGAAGTTCACCGCCAGCGGCTTGCGGGCGGCGTCCGGCATCCACGCCTGCCCGGTCCCGGCCGGCGCCGCGGGCGGTGGCGCCGCCACGCCTTCGTCCAGCACCTCCGTCCGGGCAGCGACGGTACCGGGCTTCCGGCCGAAGCCGACGACGCCGAAGGCGGTGGCGATGAGGCCGCTGCTGGTGCAGACCATTGCGGTGCGACGCGACACCAGCCGCGGCTTCGGCTTCGGTTTGCGGTGGGTCACGCGAGCGGAGCCCTGGCTGCGGGTCGGGAACGGAGCATCTCGGCGGGTCCTTTGCTGGACTTGCGTTTCCAGCGGAATGCTTCCCGATCATTAGTGTCGGAATGAGACCGGATGATGACCGTTTCGTGACAGCCGAACGGGCGCTTCCCGACAGACCGGGCCGGCGCCCGGCGGGTCGCACCGAGGTCAGGTCAGGGGCGCCGCGCCGAAGGAGACGTCGAAGCGGTCGCACCAGATGGTGACGCTGCTGTAGTCGGCCAGGTTCACGTCGGCCGGGATCTCGTAGTTCTGGTCGCCCTTGTTGCCCTTGAGCTTGCCCAGGCTCACGTACTTGCCGTCGTCGAAGACGCGCCAGCCGGCGACGCCCTCCTTCACCGGGGCATCGGTCAACCAGACCCGCAGATCAGGGCCGTTGCTGGTGTCGAGGTCCTCCAGGCGCAGGGTGCGGGACCCGTCGGCGAGGCGGATCAGCTTCGCCGTCCCGCTGGTGGTGTGCTCGTGGCTGATCAGGGCGCCCTGGGCGAGGGTCTGCGGACCGGCGGCCGGCGCACCGGATGCCGCGCCGCCCGCGGAGGCCGCTCCCGAGGCCGCTCCGGAGGGACGCTGCGGCGCGGCCGCACTGGGCAGCGCCTCACTGACGGTCTCGTCTCGCCACAGCTTCCAGGGTTGGAACCAGTACGAGCCGAGGCCCAGGACCACCACCGCCGCGATCAGCACTCCGGCCCACACCCGGCCGCGCCGCTTCGTCTCCGCCACTTCGTCCTCACTTCCTCACCGGTCCGCTCACCGGCCCGTTCACCGCAATTCAACGGGGCGCAGGCCCGTGATGCCAGGTCCTGCCTGATGACGAAGTTCTTACGTCTCCTTCGCGGGGGCCGAAGAAGGCCGCGGACGGGCCGAGGGGGAGCGCCATACGGGGCAGACGGGCCGGCACCCATCTCCCGGGGATCACGGGCCCGGCGGACGAAACGCCGCGCCCGGCCCGCCGCGCCCGACGTATGGCCGCGGGCGCGCAGCCCCGGCCGGGAACCGGGACGGCATGATCGGGGTACGGCTCGGGGCGTCCCCCCGCAGGACGGCAGGTTCCGCGACGTGCCACGCCCGGCTCGCGTGCCACGGGAGCCGCACCCGCTGCGGGCCGGGCGCGCACTTCCCGTCGGACGAAGGTGCCCCTGCCCTTGACCGCTCCGGCAGCCGGGCCGCGCCCGGGCCGCGACGGGGCCGCACCGCTGCCGGCCGCCCGCTGCCGGCCGGCGGCTTCAGGTGTGACCGGCGAGTCCGTAGGCCCGGGCCAGCACGCCCACCGTGTCGGCCATCGCCCGCCGCAGTTCCGCCGGCCCGACGACCTCCACGTCCGCGCCCAGCCGGAGCAGTTCACCGCATGCGTGCGCGGTGCCCTCCGTCGGTACGACGGCCTCCACCCACCCGTCCCCGCCGACGGCGGTCGCGGTGGCATCGACCGCCCGCACCACCTCCGGCGCGACGTTGTCGGGGAGGCGCCGGCGTCCCCGCGGGGACAGACGGATGGTCGCCGTGCCGGTGAAGCGGCGTGCCTGGAAGTCCGCGAGGTAGGAGGCCCAGTGGGCACCCAGCTCGAAGTCCCCTGGCCGGTCGAAGCGTTCGTCGCTCAGCGCCGCGTCGAGAACCTGGGCGACGCGGTAGGTCGCCGTCCCGTCCTCCGTGGCGGCCACGGCGTACCAGACACCGGACTTGAGGACCAGGCCGTAGGGGCGAAGGCGGCGGAACACCTCCTGCGGCGCGCGCCAGCGGCGGTAGCGCGCCTCCACGACCCGCTGCGTGAGCGTCGCGTCGACGAACAGCGCCAGGTACGGGGTGGGTTCGGATTCCCGATACCAGCCCGGGGCGTCCACATGGAACAGCGCAGCGGTCCGCGCCGCCTCCTCCCGCGGTCCGGCCGGCAGCGCGGCCAGCAGCTTCAGCCGCGCGGCGGACACCTCCGCCGCCAGCCCCAGGGCGGCGGCAGCGTCCGGCAGCCCGGCGAAGAGCAGCGCCCGGGCCTCGTTTCCGCTCATGCCGGTCAGGCGTGTGCGGTAGCCGTCGAGCAACCTGTAGCCGCCCCCGCGCCCCGGCTCCGCGCAGACCGGTATCCCGGCGCCCTGAAGCCGTTCCACGTCACGGTAGGCCGTCCGCACGGACACACCCAGCTCCTCGGCGATCGCCCGCGCGGACACGCGTCCACGGGATTGCAGCAACAGCAGGACCGACAGCAGGCGACCGGCAGACATGCGCCCATTCTCCACGGAAACCCTGACAGCTCCTGGCACGCCCGGGGTCTACCGTCGCTCCGACACAGCGCGGCGCAGCGCAATGCCCAGTCGCGCCTGCCGTGCTGCGCAACGCCGTGGTGCGCAATGCGACGCAATGCAACACAAACAAAACGCAAGGGAGTTTCCGTGCCCTCCGTCGACCCGGACCGCCACCTCGCCGTGATCGAGCTCCGCCAGTACACGCTGCGCCCCGGTCGGCGCGACGACCTCATCGAACTCTTCGACCGGGAGCTGGTCGAAACGCAGGAGGCGGAAGGGATGGCGGTACTCGGCCAGTTCCGCGACCTCGACGACCCGGACCGCTTCGTCTGGCTGCGCGGGTTCACCGACATGGCGGCGCGGCGGGACGCGCTCACGGCCTTCTACGGCGGCCCCGTCTGGGCCCGGCACGGAGCCGAGGCCAACGCCGCCATGAGCGACTCCGACGACGTCCTCCTGCTGCGGCCCCTGACGGACGGCAGCGGCTTCCACGCCGCCCCGTCCACGAGGCCCCGGCCCGGTTCACCGGCCCCCGAGCGGTTCGTGTCCGCGACGGTGTGGTCCTTCCCACCCGGCCGGACCGACGGGATCGCCCTGGTCAGGGACGGCCTGTTGCCGCTGCTGCCCAGCACGGGAGCCGCGCCGCTCGCCGCGTACGCCACCGAGGCGGCGGCCAACACGTTCCCCCGGCTGCCGGTCCGCAGCGGGGAGAACGCAGTCGTGGTCCTCACCTCCCATCCCGACGGACACGACCACCGCCGGCACCTGGAGGCCCTGCGCGCCCACCCCGTCGCACGGGACGAGGTACTGCCGGGGATCGAGCGGGAACAGGCGTCGGCCCCCCTGGCACTGCGCCTGGCGCCCACGGGCCGCTCGCTCATCTCCTGACGGCCGGGGTGCGGTCGGGCTGGAGGCGCTGACCGCCCGCGCCCTGCGGAATCGGCGGTGGGCGGGTGGCCGCCGCGGCCCCCGGGCTTCTTCTTGCGCATATATTGCAGGTACTAATCAATCGCAGAAGGAGCGGTTTCCGTGGGCGGATCGGTGGTACTGGGGATCGAGTCGTCGTGCGACGAGACCGGCGCGGGCATCGTGCAGGACGGCAGACTGCTGGCCCACGTGGTGGCGTCGAGCATGGACGAGCACGCCCGCTTCGGCGGGGTGGTGCCGGAGATCGCCGCCCGAGCCCACCTGCCCTCCTTCAACCCGGTGGTCCGGCAGGCCCTCGACCGGGCAGGACTGCGGATCGGCCGGATCGACGCCGTTGCGGTCACCACCGGGCCCGGGCTGTCCGGAGCCCTCCAGGTGGGGGTCGCCGGGGCGAAGTCCGTGGCCTACGCGGCCGGGGTGCCGCTCTACGGCGTGCATCACCTGGCCGGGCACGTCGCCGCGGACACCCTGGAGCACGGCCCGCTGCCCGAGCCGTGCGTGGTGCTGATCGTCTCCGGCGGCCACACCTCGCTGCTGCTCGTACGGGACCTCGTGCGCGAGCCGATCCTCCACCTCGGCGACACCCTCGACGACGCGGCCGGTGAGTGCTTCGACAAGGCCGCCCGGATCCTGGGCCTGCCGTACCCGGGCGGCCCGGCCATCGACCGCACCGCCCGGGACGGCGACCCGAAAGCCGTGGCGTTCCCGCGCCCGCTGACCCGGCCGGGCGACGACCCGTACGCGTTCTCCTTCTCCGGCCTCAAGACCGCCGCCGCGCGCTGGGTCGAGCAGCACGTCGAGCGCGGGGAGGAAGTGCCCGTCGCCGACGGCGCGGCAGCCCTCCAGGAGGCCGTGGCCGACGTGCTCACCCGCAAGGCCGTCGCTGCCTGCCGCGCCCACGGCGTGAAGACGCTGATCGTGGTCGGGGGAGTGGCCGCCAACTCCCGCGTCCGCGCATTGGCGGAGAAGCGGTGCGCCTCGGCCGGGATCGAGCTGCGCGTCCCGCCGATGATGCTGTGCACCGACAACGGCGCGATGATCGCCGCGGTCGGAGACCTCCTGGTCCGCGCCGGGGCCGAGCCGGCGCCTCTGGACGTGTCGATCGATCCCTCCGCGCCACTGGAGTACGCCGCCCTGACCCCGCTCGCCCGGCGGGCGCACCGGGTCGCCTGACCCGCCGGCGCCTCAGGCGCGGGACGGGCCTTCCCCAGGGGGCGTGTTGACGACGCCGAACGGCACGTGAACGCTGGGGGTGGCCGGGGCCGTGCCGTTCAGGTGCGCGACCTGGTCGTCGAAGAAGATGTGCGGATCGAGGGTGCTCATCACGGCGGCCTTGTCGATGCCGCCCAGGAAGAACGCGTCGTTGACCCGAAGCCCCCACCGCTTGAGGCTCCGCACGGCACGTTCGTGCGCGGGGGCGTCGCGGGCGGTGACCAGGGACACCCGGAGCCTCAGCCGGTACGCGGGATCCTCGCGGCGCTTGTCCTCCTCGCGGCGCTGGATGCGGTTGATGCCCGCGAGGAACTCGCTCAACGGACCCGGATCGTGCGGGGTGGCCGCGTTGAGGACCTCGTGCGCACGGAAGCCGTCGATGCCGGCGTTCCGGAAGATGCGCTCGGAGGAGTCGCTCGCCAGCACGCCGTCGAAGTCGAAGGCGATGCGGAGTTCGCGGTCGTCCTCGTCCTCGTCGTCGACGCGTGCCGTCCTGCAGGACGTGTCCCGCGGGCAGTCCGTCGGCCACCGCCGCACGGACGTCGGCCCCGTCGGCCGACAGGAACAAGGACATGTTCAGGGCGCGCATGAACCGGTGTGCCGACCGGCCCTGCTGAAAGACGGCCCGGCTGATGGGCAGGCCGTGCGCGGCGATCGAGCGCATGACGCGCAGGCCGCTGTCCGGGTCGTTGCGCGACAGGATGATGACCTCGACCAGCGGGTCCGAGGGGTCCGCCAGGTCGTTCAGCGACAGCAGGCGCCGGACGAAGGGGAAGGCCACGCCCTTGGCGAGGACGTCGTCCACATGGGCCTCCTGGTGGGCGCGGTAGGCGTCCTCGCCCTCCTCGCGGAACACCGTGTCGCAGTCGGCCAGGTCGAACAGGGCGCTGGAGGCGATCCCGATCACCAGGCGGTCGGACAGGTCGTACTTCATGACGCCCCCTACTGGCACATGGCGACACCGGGATGCTGATCATCCGTTCCTACCTGCCGAAAATACACGCCGCACGCGCATGTCCTCACGCGCCCGCACCGGCCGCCCGGCTCGTGGGCGGGCCGCAGCGGTCGTACGGTGGTCGAGGCGGCCGGAACCGGCGAGCACGGCCAGGAAGCCGCCGCGCTCTTCGCCGTCCGGCCGGGTGACCGCACACCGAGAGCAGGTGCATCCCCTTGCGCACGTCAACCCGCACGTCGACTCGCACGTCGACCCGTATCGCCGGAGTCCTCACCGGACTGGCCCTCGCCCTCGGCGGCGCGGCCCTGGCCGCCCCCGCCGCACACGCGGACGTGACGGCCTGCATCAACCAGGTCGAGCGCGAACTCCAGGGCGGAGAAGCCCCGGACTCCATCCGCATGGCCTGCTACGTCGGCCTCACCGGCGACCACGAGCAGTGCGTGACCGGCCTGACCGCGGCCGGCGTCACGAACGGAACCGCGGTCGGCGCCTGCCGGGTGGCCCCGCAGTGACCCTTCCGACCCCGGTGCCGCACCCGGACCGTGCGGCCCCCGCGCGTACGCGGCCCGTCAGGGCACGCTGAACCCGGCGGCCTCGGCCCGGGTCCGGTCCGGTTCGATGCCGGCGACCCGGCCCTTCCGGCAGGCCTGCTGCAGATCCACGGCTACTGCCAGTCCTCGTCCCACGGCGGCGGATCCATCTCCTCCAGGTCGAACGGCGGCTCGTCGGGCTCCGGCGCCGCGGACCGCACCGCCGGGGCGGACGCCGGGCCCGCCGGAGCGGAGGGAGCCGGAGCGGCCGACTCGGACGGTTGCGCGGAGTCGGGGCCGGACACGCCGGCGCCGCACCCCGCCAGGGTGTCCAGGACGCCCTCGGCGTACTTGGCGAGCTTGGCCTCGCCGACGCCGCCGACGGTCCCCAGCTCCTCCACCGTGGCGGGCAGCCGCGTCGCGATCTCCCGCAGCGTCGCGTCGTGGAAGACGACGTACGCCGGCACGCCCTGCTCCTTCGCCGTCTCGGCCCGCCAGGCGCGCAGGGCCAGGAAGACCGGCTCGGCCGCGGCCGGCAGGTCGACCGGCACGCGGGCGCCCTTCCCCGGGCGCGCCCCGGACTCCTTGCGGGACGCGGCGGCCGGCGCCTTCTCCTTCCGCATCGGGACGCTGCGGCGTCCCGCCAGCACCTCGCCGCTGTCCTCCGTCAGCACCAGCGTCCCGTAGTCGCCCTCCACCGCCAGCAGACGCTGCGCCAGCAGCTGGCGCACGACGCTCCGCCACTCCGCGGCGCCCAGGTCCGCCCCGACACCGAACACCGAGAGCGCGTCGTGGTCGAACTGGATGACCTTGGCCGTCTTCTTGCCCTGCAGGATGTCGATGATCTGGCCGGCGCCGAACTTCTGGCGCCGCTCCTTCGCCAGCCGCCACACGGTGGACAGCAGCTTCTGCGCGGCGACCGTGCCGTCCCAGGACTCGGCCGGCGTCAGACAGGTGTCGCAGTTGCCGCAGGGCGTGCCCGTCTGTCCGAAATACGCCAACAGCCGCACGCGGCGGCAGTCGACCGTCTCGCACAGGGCCAGCATGGCGTCCAGGTGCATGCCCAGCGAGCGGCGGTGCGCCTCGTCGCCCTCGGAACCGTCGATGAGCTTGCGCTGCTGGACCACGTCCTGCAGGCCGTACGCCAGCCACGCCGTGGCCGGCTCGCCGTCGCGGCCGGCGCGGCCCGTCTCCTGGTAGTAGCCCTCGACCGACTTGGGGAGGTCGAGGTGCGCCACGAAACGCACGTCCGGCTTGTCGATGCCCATGCCGAAGGCGATCGTCGCCACCACCACGACCCCCTCCTCCCGCAGGAAGCGCGCCTGGTTCGCCGCTCGCGCCCGGGCGTCCATACCGGCGTGGTACGGCACGGCGTCGATGCCCTGCTCCACCAGGGACGCCGCGGTCTTCTCCACCGACGCCCTGGAAAGGCAGTAGACGACTCCGGCGTCCCCGGCGTGCTCGGTCCGGATCAGCTCCAGCAGCTGCTTGAGCGGGTTGTTCTTCCCGACGATGCGGTACTGGATGTTCGGCCGGTCGAAGCTTGCGACGAAGTGCCGGGCGTCCTCCAGGCCGAGCCGCGCCACGATCTCGGCGTGGGTGGCCTCGGTGGCCGTCGCGGTCAGCGCGATCCTCGGCACCTTCGGCCAGCGCTCGTGCAGCATGGACAGCGCGAGGTAGTCGGGCCGGAAGTCGTGGCCCCACTGGGCGACGCAGTGCGCCTCGTCGATGGCGAAGACCGACACCCTGCCCCGGTCGAGCAGCCGCTGGGCGCTCTCGGTGCGCAGCCGCTCGGGGGCCAGGTACAGCAGGTCGAGCTCGTCGGCGAGGAAGGCCTGCTCGACGGCCTGCCGCTCGTACGGGTCCTGCGTGGAGTTGAGGAATCCGGCCCGCACCCCGAGCGCGTTGAGCGCGTTGACCTGGTCCTGCATCAGCGCGATCAACGGCGAGATCACGACGCCCGTGCCGTCTCTGACCAGCGCCGGGATCTGGTAGCAGAGCGACTTGCCGCCGCCGGTCGGCATCAGCACGAGCGCGTCGCCGCCGCTGATCACCTGCTCGATGATCTCCTGCTGCTCGCCACGGAAGGAGCTGTATCCGAACACGCGGTGCAGTGCCTGCAGAGCGTCGGAGGTTTCGGGGGAAGTGTCCGGAAGGGCCATCCGTGAAGCCTAACGGCACCCGCCGACACGCCGGGTCCGCCCGCCGGAACCCGGCGGGCGGGGAGGGGTACGGGACGGCCGGGCGCCGGGGCGCCGCCGACCGGGCCTCCCGGGCGTCGCCGCAGCCCCGCAGGTACACCACGGATGGCGGTCGCCGCCGGTGGAGCGGACCGGGACGCCCCGGTCGGGAACGAGACCAGGTACGGCACGGCTGCCGGTCCGCCCACCGGGCGGAGTGGTCCAGCGGGTGGGCGACGCCGTCCTGCATCCGCATCCGGGCCCGGCTCCGGGCGGGCGACGCCGTCCTTTACCCGCATCCGGGCCCGGCTCCTGCGCCCGCTGCCCCTCTCGACATCCACGGGCGGACGGCGGCGCTGCCCGCCGCCCCGTGATCCCGTTCCGGGGACCGACATCGGTATCCCCGCATCGAGCGTCCGGCCCGCCCGGGCCCGCGCCTCAGCACGGCCCGGCGGGACCGTTCCGCGCGGGCCGGCGCCATGGCGGGAGCGGCTCGGACCGAACCCGCCACGGCGCCCTCGACCCCGAACGGGCCTGCTGCCCGAAGTCAGTTCACGCGTTCGACGCGGGCCCGGCGGATGAGGTTCTTGCCGGGTTCGCGCACCTTGTCGAAGGCGGCGTTGTTGAGCAGGACGCAGCTGCCGGAGGGGCCGTTGACGGTGACCGTCGTGGCCTGGCCGTTGTCGAGGTTGGTCACCTTGAGCTTGGTGCCGACGGGGAACGTCCCGCTGGTCGCCGCCGGGGGGCCGGCCTCACCGGACAGCGTCACCGTCGAACCGGGGCACACCACTTCACCGGCGGCCGGCGCGGCCTGCCCGCCCCCCGGGGCCGCCGGAGCGCTCGCCGCGGCGGTCGGCTTCGCCGGACCGGCCGCCGTGGCCGGAGCCCCTCCGCCGCCGACGCGTTCGACGCGGGCCCGGCGGATGAGGTTCTTGCCGGGTTCGCGCACCTTGTCGAAGGCGGCGTTGTTGAGCAGGACGCAGCTGCCGGAGGGGCCGTTGACGGTGACCGTCGTGGCCTGGCCGTTGTCGAGGTTGGTCACCTTGAGCTTGGTGCCGACGGGGAACGTCCCGCTGGTCGCCGCCGGGGGGCCGGCCTCACCGGACAGCGTCACCGTCGAACCCGGGCACACCACGTCGGGGACGGAGGCGTTGCCCGTCGCCACCGTGACGATCACCCCTCCGGTCACCAGGGCTCCCGTGGTGACAGAGAGCACGAGCTTCTTGGTAAGACTCATAGTCCGTTTCCGGGACATGGACACTCCTCGATCCGATGGTCACTGCCTCCCCGCCTCCTGCATACGCCCGGCGTCGCGAGCGGGTTCGGTTCTTGTCGCCGTGTTACAAATCCGGCGGTGAAGCGGCTTCGGAGTGCTGCGTACGGCACGCCGCAGTGGCCCGGGACGCCCGGAACGCGCACGAAGGCGCAGGTGGGAGCCGTGCCGCTCGGGACGGCCGACGCGTGCGGGGCGCGCGCCGGACCCCGGGAGCGCCGCCCGGGCGATCGGGCCGCACGCATCCTTAAGGCTGAGTTGATCCCGCCTTAACCCTCCGGGGTGCGGGGTCGGACGGGAGCAGGGGGGCGTCAGGCGGCGTCAGGGGCGCGTCGCCCGGATGAGCCAGGTCGCCGAGGAGTACCGGACGCCTTCGTCGCTCTCGTGGGCGGTGAGGGTGGCCCTCAGGTCGTCGACGGCACGACGCCGGTCTTCGGAGTCGAGGCCGTCGAGCATCCAGCCGAGCAGGCCCAGGGTGAACCACTCCGCGTCGGCCGCGTCCTCACCGAACCACATCGCCTCGCTGTGCGGCTCAAGCCGGACGTCCGTGAAGCCGGCGGCGCCCAGAACGGCCCGTACCCGCTCGGGATCGGCCAGTGAGAACGGGCCGGGAGCGTCGGGCGGCGGCCCGGTCACCGGCCGCCCGGCGGCCAGCGCCCCGGAGAAGGCGAGGAACCACTCGTTGTCCGCCGGCTCCTGCCAGACCAGCTGCACGAGGCGTCCGCCGGGCCGCAGCGCACCGCCGATGTTGCGGAACGCGGCGACCGGGTCGGCGAAGAACATCGTCCCGGTGCGGCTGACGGCCACGTCGAACGATGCCGAGGGGAAGGCGTGGACCTGGGCGTCCGCCTGTACGAAGTCGGCGTTGTCCACTCCCTCGGCCGCCGCCCGCCGCCGTGCCTCGTGCAGCATCGCCGCCGACAGGTCCACGCCCAGGGCCCGGCCGCCGCTCGCCCGTCGTGCGGCCGCGCGGGTGGTCTCGCCGGTGCCGCAGCCGACGTCCAGCACCCGGTCGGCGGCGGACACGTCGGCCGCGGCGAGGAAGGGCGCGAGATAGGGGCGGACGGCGCGGTCGAACCGGTCGGCGTGCTCCGCCCAGTACGCGCCTTCCCGGCCGTCCCAGGCGTCCGCCTGCTCGGCGTTCGAGGGATCGACCCGGGGTGTGCTGCTCACTGCCACCACCTCCAGTGGTTCCGGACCACCGGTCCGACTGTCGCGCACCGTCATGAGGGGGGCAGGACCTGTTCGGACCAGACGGTCTTGCCTCCCATGGTGTAGCGGCTGCCCCAGCGGTGCGACAGCTGGGCGACGATGTACAGGCCCCGGCCGCCTTCTTCGGAGCTCCGCGCGCGCCGCATCCTCGGTTGCGTGTTGCTGGAGTCCGAGACCTCGCACGTCAGGGTGTCCGCCCGGATCAGGCGGAGCCGGACCGGGCCGCCGCCGGCATGGCGGATGGCGTTGGTGACCAGCTCGCTGACGATGAGTTCCGTACTGAAGGAGAGCTCGTCGAGGTCCCATGCGGTCAGCTGGGCCAGGACGAGGTGGCGCGCGTCGGCGACGACCGCCGGGTCGGGGTCGAGCATCCACGTCGTGATGGATCCGGCTTCCACCACCCGGGTGCGGGCCAGCAGCAGGGTGACGTCGTCCCTCAGCCTGCCCGGCGGCAGGCCCTCCACGATGTCGTGCCGTGCCTCGCGCAGCGGCCGGCCGAGGACGTCCGAGCGCAGCAGCCGGTCCGCCAGGTCGCGCATGCCCTGGTCGATGTCCCCCTCCCCGCGTTCGATCAGGCCGTCGGTGTAGAGGGCGAGGACGCTCCCCGGCGGCAGCTGGCGCTCGACCGGTTCGAAGGGCCAGCCCCCGACCCCCAGGGGTGGGCCGGGGCTCAGCTCGACGTACTCCACGGTTCCGTCCGGGGCGACCACGGCCGGCGGCGGGTGGCCGGCGCTCGCCATCACGCAGGTCCGGGTGACCGGGTCGTAGACGGCGTACAGGCAGGTGGCACCGGCCGGTCCCGAGGGCAGCGGAACACCCGCGTCGGCCTCGTCCGGGTCGCCGTTCTCGGCCTCGGAGGCGAACTGCAGGACCATGTCGTCCACGTGCGCCAGCAGTTCCTCGGGTTCCAGTTCCAGGTCCGCCATCGCGCGCACGGCGCTGCGCAGGCGTCCCATCATGGCCGTGGCGTGCAGCCCGTGACCGGCGACGTCCCCGACCACCAGGGCGACACGGGCCGACGACAGGGGGATGACGTCGAACCAGTCGCCGCCCACTCCGCTGTCCGCGTCGGCGGGCAGGTAGAGGCCCGCGGCTTCCAGCGCGGGCTTCTCCGAGGTGGCCGGCGGCAGGAGACTGCGCTGCAGTCCCACGGCCGTGCGGCGTTCCTTCGTGTACCGGCGGGCGTTGTCGACGGCGACGGCCGCGCGGGCGGCGATCTCCTCCAGGAGGGCGAGGTCGTCCTCCTCCGGCGGGGCGGCGTCGCCCGTGCGCCAGAGCGTGAGCCTGCCGAACCTGATGCCCCGCGCGCACAGCGGAGCCGTCATCGCCGAATGCGCGCCCGGTACGGCCGCTGCCCACTCCGGGTGAGCGGCCCGCCCGGAGCCCGGTGGCGGGTCGCCGAGGCCCGTGACCAGCTCTCCCCGGCACCCCCGCGTCTCGGGCGCGGCGAGTCGCGCCGCGAAATGGGCCGTCCCCGTCCGCAGGGCCTCCGATTCCGTTCCGGCTACGGCCATCCGGACCAAAGGCAGTGAGAGCTGCCCGTCGGCGGGTGGTTCGCCGCCGGTCAGCACGGTCTCCGCCAGGTCCACGGCGGCGCAGTCGCCCAGCGCGGGCGCCAGGACCTGCACCAGGTCCTCGACGGTGCGCAGGACGGACAGGGAACCGCCCAGCGCTCCGGTGGCGCGGTACAGCAGGTCGAGGCGTCCGCGCGCGCGTTCGTGGTCGGTGACGTCGGTGAACACGGCCGCCACCCCCATCGGATGTCCGTCGGGTTCCTGGAGGCGGAACGCCTGGATGGTGACGATCCGGCCGCCTCGCGGGTCGTGGAGGGTGCGTACGGTCGTGTTGAAACCGGCCAGGGGGACCCCGCTGTGCACGACCTCCCGCAGCCGGTCGTCGATGCTCCGCGCGTCCTCGGCCCACAGGAAGTCGGCCAGCCGCCGACCGCGCAGGTCGACGGGCACCCCGGTGTAGGGCAGCAGGTGAGAGTTCGTCCGCAGCAGCCGCAGCTCCCGGTCGAAGACGGCCAGGCCCACCCGGCCCTGCAGGAACAGTTCTTGCGTGAAGGCGTGGTCCTGCCGCCATCGGGCGACCAGGTCCAGGGCCGCGCCGAGTACGAGGAACCGGGCCGTGGCCCCCTGCGCGTCGTTCAGCGGGATGACGCGGAAGCCGATCTCCAGCTCGCCGCCCGAGCCGTGCCGCAACGTGGCACGGCCCTCCCAGCCCTCCCGGCCCTCCCGGTCCGGGGACCTGCCGCCCTGGGCCCGCACCGCGTCCCAGTCGCCCGCGTCCGCGAGGAGGTCCCGTGCCGACCGGCCGCACACGTCGTCGGACCGCCGCTCCAGAAGGGCCTCGGCCGCCGCCGTCCAGGCGACGACCGTCCCCGTGCCGTCCAGCAGTGCCGCGGCCGTGTTGGTGACAGCGAAGGGATAGTCCTGGTTGCTCTCGGTGGCGCGCATGCGTGCCCATCTCGTCCGCCGGTCCGCTGCTCCCATGCTGGCCGATGTCCACGACGGTAGCCAGGGGCATTGCGCCGTCCGGACGGTCGAGGGGTCTTTCGCCGATCAGGCCCGGGGGAGTTCCGGTAAGACGGCACGGCGCCGTAGCTGTCGGCGGGCGCAGCCGGGGACCACGGGACAGGACAGCCCTTCAGCCCGCCGGTCATGGTCCGGCGTCGAACGGTGCACGCGAGCCACGCGCCCGGGGCTCCTACGGGTTGAGTCTCAGGTTCAGACGGGGCAGGGGCGGTACTCGAGTGCGAGTTCGCGGTCCACGGCGTAGCTGGTGCGCATGGAGGCGTCGGTGACCTTCTGCCAGGATCCGTACTTCGCGTGCAGCTGGTCGGCGGTGGGCCCGAGAGGGTTGCCGTACTTGGCCGTGTTGCGCTCCTCCAGAATCCGGACCTCCTCCGGGGACATGCCCGCGCGGGTGATCTCCTTCGCCTGGTTGCGCATGTCGACGAGCTCCCGGGCGATCTCCTCGTCGGACGCGCCCGCTGCCCGCATGTCGGCCTCGGTGCGGTGCATGGCCTCCAGCAGGTCGTGGTAGCGGATCCGGGTCCGCTGTGCCTCGACCTTCTCGGCCATGGGCATGACGCGGATGCGGCACACGACCGGATCTGTGCTGGGGCAGGGATCGTCCGCCCGGACCGGCGGGGCCAGCGGCGCGGTGATGATCGAACCGCAGGCGTCCGCGGCGGTGACGGCGGCGGCGCCGCCCGTGGCCAGCAGGGCGACGGCGGCAACGAAGGGGAGGAGGACACGGCGGGGCAGGGTGGAGGAACGTCGCATGCGTGCATCGTCGACCCCGGCGCGGCGTCGGCCCCGTCAGGGCGCGGCCCCGCTCACTCGAACGTGGGCAGACGGAGCGTTTCGCCACCCCCGAACGGGCCCCGTCCCGTCAAGTTGAACGGAGCCGTCGCGGAGGACGCCTCTCGCCCCCCTTCCCGGACCGCGGCCGTTCTACGCGCGTCGGACGGTTCGCAGCATCGTCGGAAGCCACAAGAGGGCGCACCGGTGGATGGATCATCGGCCACACCTGCCCCCAGAGCGGAATCAATTACGCCAATCCCGGGGGATGATTCCGGCCACCGGGCCGCTGGGCACCCCCGGCAGGGTGCGCGTGCGCGGCAACAGCCAAGTGACATCAGGGGAATACGCTCGTGCGACGAAAGATCTTCGGGCCGGTCGCCACCGCGGCCGTACTCGGCCTCCTGCCGCAACTCTCCGGATGCGGCGCGCCGGACGGCGGCGCGGGTGACAGCGGCACGCTCCGCCTGGTGGCCGCCGAGTACGGCGACACCCCGGCCACCAGTTCCAGGGCCTACTGGGACAAGGTGACCGGCGCGTTCACCGACGCCAATCCCGGAATCGAGGTCGAGGTCCACCTGCTGCCGTGGGCCGACATCGACCGTGAGGTCTCCCGGATGGTCAAGGAGGGCGAGGCACCCGACGTGGCGCTCATGGGCTCCTACTCGGACTTCGCCGCGCGGGGAAAGCTGTACTCGGCGGAGGAGCTCCTCTCGGTCGGCGCCGAGGCCAACTTCCTCCAGCCGCTCGCCGAGGCGGGGACCTTCGACAACCGCCTCTACGGCCTGCCGTTCGTCGCGAGCAGCCGCCTGCTCTTCTACAACGAGGCGCTGTTCACCAAGGCCGGCATCAAGGAGGCCCCCAAGACCTGGTCCGACCTCAAGGCAGCCGCCAAGGCGTTGAAGGACAAGGGCGTGAAGTACCCGTACGCCCTGCCGCTGGGGCCCGAGGAGGCCCACGCCGAGGCGCTGATCTGGGAGCTCAGCAACGGCGGCGGCTACGCCGACGGGCGGGGCAGCTACAGCCTGGACTCCGAGAAGAACGTCCGGACCTGGCAGTGGGTCAGGGACAACCTGGTCACCCCCGGCCTCGTCGGGCCCACCGCGCCGTCCCAACTGAACCGCGCCGACGCGTTCGCCGCCTTCCTGCGGGGCGAGGTCGGCATGCTCAACGGCTACCCGTCCCTCGCCCACGAGGCCGCCGCGAAGGGCATCGGCGTCGGCACCGTCGCCATGCCGGTCTCGGACTCCCTGGGCAGTGGGGAGACCCCGCCGACGGTGGGCGTGGCCGACTGGATGGTGGCCTTCAGGCAGAACGGCAAGCGCGCGGAGATCGGCAGGTTCCTGGAGTTCGTCTACCAGGACAAGAACCTGTCGGACTTCGTGGGCCGCTACCACCTCCTGCCGGCCACCGCCTCGGCCGCGCGGACCCCGGCCGGCGGCGGGCTCAGCCAGACCGACGAGGACTTCCTGAACGCACTGCGGACGGCCAGGCTCTACCCGGTGAACGACCCGTCCTGGGTGACGGTCAGCGACACCATCAAGCGCAACATAGGCCGCGCCGTCGAGCCGGGAGGCGATCCGAAGGCAATCCTGGAGGACATGGCCGACAAGGCCGAGGAGGCCGCCGACAGGACCTGACCCTCGGCCCCGCGGGGGCCCGGCCCGGCCCCCTGCCCGGCCCGGTCACCGTTCGCCGCTGACCGGGCCGTCTTCGGTTCCGGTATGCCGCCGTGCCGTTCCGGCGCAGACCGAAGTCCCCGCCGCGCACCGGCTCCCGTTCCGTGCGACGGCGGCCGTCAGTTCTCGACCAGTGCCCTGAGGGCGGTGTTGAGTTCGAGGACGTTGACCCGGGGCTCGCCCATGAAGCCCAGGGTGCGGCCCTCGGTGTGGTCCCTCACCAGCTTCTCCACCCGGGCGACGGGCAGGCCGGCCCGCTCGGCGACGCGGTGGACCTGGAGCTCGGCGTAGGCGGGGGAGATGTCCGGGTCGAGGCCGGAGCCGGAGGAGGTGACGGCGTCGGCCGGGACGTCCTCGGGCCTGACCCAGTAGCCGGCGGTGGAGTTGTCGGCGATGACGGCCTCCTTCGCAGCGACGACCTGGGCGCAGAGGGTGCCTTCCTCGGCGTCCTCGGTGCACCGGCCGTCGACGGCGCCGTTGTCGGCGGAGCGGTTGGTGGCGCCGGACAGGATCAGCGAGTACTGCCTGTTGACGCTGTTGGAGCCGAGTCCGTTGGAGGGGCGGGGCTGGAACCATTTCAGGTCCGGCTTCGCCGCCTCCTCGGGGTCGTCGGGGTTCTGCTCAGGCAGGTTGTAGGTCTGCCCGATGAGGGACGAGCCGACGACCCGGCCGTTCCCGTCCTTGATCTCGGAGCCGTTGGCCTCGTCGTCGAAGAGGGCCTGGGCGATCCCGGTGACGGCGAGCGGGTAGACGACGCCGCAGATCACCGTCAGAACCAGCAGGGCCCGCAGGCCCGCGCCGATGAGGCGCGCCGTGTTGCTTACAGAGTTGTTCATGACGAATTCAGCACGTTCCTGATTCAGGCGAGGCCGGGGATGAGGGAGATGAGCATGTCGATGAGCTTGATGCCGATGAACGGGGCGATCAGACCACCCGCGCCGTACAGGCCGAGGTTGCGGCGGAGCATCCTGTCGGCGCTGCTGGGCCGGTACCGGACGCCCTTCAGGGCGAGCGGCACGAGCGCGATGATGATCAGCGCGTTGAAGACGACGGCGGACAGGATCGCGGAGCTGGGGGAGGCCAGGCCCATGATGTTGAGCTTGTCCAGGCCCGGGTAGGCGACCGCGAACATCGCGGGGATGATCGCGAAGTACTTCGCCACGTCGTTGGCGATGGAGAAGGTGGTCAGGGCTCCGCGGGTGATGAGGAGCTGCTTTCCGATCTCGACGATCTCGATGAGCTTGGTCGGGTCGGAGTCCAGGTCGACCATGTTCCCGGCCTCCTTGGCGGCCGAGGTGCCCGTGTTCATCGCCACGCCGACATCGGCCTGGGCCAGGGCCGGGGCGTCGTTCGTGCCGTCGCCGGTCATCGCGACGAGCTTGCCGCCCGCCTGTTCCCGCTTGATCAGGGCCATCTTGTCCTCGGGCGTGGCCTCGGCGAGGAAGTCGTCGACGCCTGCCTCCTGCGCGATGGCCTTCGCGGTCAGAGGGTTGTCGCCCGTGATCATGACGGTCCTGATGCCCATGCGGCGCAGCTCGTCGAACCGCTCGCGCATGCCCTCCTTGACCACGTCCTTGAGGTGGATGGCACCGAGGACGCGGGCGCCCTCCTCGTCCTGCACGGCGACGAGGAGCGGCGTGCCGCCGGCCTCGGAGATGCGGTCGGCCAGGAGGTAGGCCTCGTCGGAGCCCCGGCCGCCGTGTGCCTCGACCCAGGTGACGACGGAGCGGGCCGCGCCCTTGCGGGTCCTGCTGCCGTCGACGTCGACACCGGACATGCGGGTCTGGGCGGTGAACGCGATCCACTCGGCCCGGGGCAGTTCGCCCTGGTGGCGTTCGCGCAGACCGTACTTCTCCTTCGCGAGGACCACGATCGAGCGGCCCTCGGGCGTCTCGTCGGCAAGGGACGACAACTGCGCGGCGTCCGCCAGCTCGGCTTCCGTCGTGGCCGTGACCGGGACGAACTCGCAGGCCTGGCGATTGCCGAGGGTGATGGTGCCCGTCTTGTCGAGGAGCAGCGTGGACACGTCACCGGCGGCCTCGACCGCACGCCCGCTCATCGCGAGGACGTTGCGCTGGACGAGGCGGTCCATTCCGGCGATGCCGATCGCGGACAGCAACGCCCCGATGGTGGTGGGGATGAGACAGACCAGCAGCGCGGTGAGCACGATCATCGACTGCTCGGCCTGCGCGTACATCGCGAACGGCTGGAGCGTGACGACCGCGAGCAGGAAGACGATCGTGAGGGAGGCGAGGAGGATGTTCAGCGCGATCTCGTTCGGCGTCTTCTGCCGGGCCGCGCCTTCCACGAGGGCGATCATGCGGTCGATGAAGGTCTCGCCGGGCTTCGTCGTGATCTTGATGACGATCCGGTCGGAGAGCACCTTCGTGCCACCGGTGACCGCGCTGCGGTCGCCACCGGACTCCCGGATGACCGGCGCGGACTCGCCGGTGATGGCCGACTCGTCGACGGACGCGACACCCTCCACGACGTCACCGTCGCCGGGGATGACGTCGCCGGCCTCGCAGACGACCAGGTCGCCGATGCGCAGCTCGGTGCCGGGGACCTGTTCCTCGCCCCTGCCGTCCTCGGCCAGGCGGCGGGCGACGGAGTCGGTCTTCGCCTGGCGCAGGGTGTCGGCCTGGGCCTTGCCGCGGCCCTCGGCGACGGCCTCGGCGAGGTTCGCGAAGATCGTGGTGAGCCACAGCCAGGCGGTGACGGCCCAGGTGAACCAGTCCGTCGGGTCCAGACACGCGAGGACGGTCGTGACGACCGAGCCGATCAGGACGACGAACATGACCGGGGACCTGACCATGCTGCGGGGATCGAGCTTGCGCACCGCGTCCGGGAAGGACTTCAGCAGCAGCTCGGGGTCGAACAGGCCGCCGCCCACGCGCCCGCCGCCCGGCTTGTGGCCGGTGTGCACGTCCTGGTGCGGAGCCCTGGTGGGAGTGATGGTGCTCATGCTGCGAGCCCTTCGGCGAGCGGACCCAGTGCCAGGGCCGGGAAGTAGGTGAGTCCGGTGATGATCAGGATCGTTGCGACGAGCAGGCCCGCGTAGAGCGGCTTGTCGGTACGCAGGGTGCCGGCCGTCTCCGGGACGGGCTTCTGATCGGCCAGCGAGCCGGCCAGCGCCAGGACGAAGACCATCGGCAGGAAGCGGCCCAGCAGCATGGCGATGCCGATGGTGCTGTTGAACCACCGGGTGTCGGCGTTCAGGCCCGCGAAGGCCGAGCCGTTGTTGTTGGCGCCGGAGGTGTAGGCGTAGAGGATCTCGGAGAACCCGTGCGCGCCGAGGTTCGTCATGGAGTCGCCGGGGGTGGGCAGGGCCATGGCGGCCGCGGTGAAGCACAGCACCAGGGCGGGGGTGACGAGGATGTAGCAGGCGGCCAGCTTGATCTCGCGGGTGCCGATCTTCTTGCCCAGGTACTCGGGGGTGCGGCCGACCATCAGACCGGCGATGAACACCGCGATGATCGCCATGATCAGCATGCCGTACAGGCCGGACCCGACACCGCCGGGCGCGATCTCGCCGAGCTGCATGCCCAGCATGGTGATGCCGCCGCCGAAGCCGGTGTAGGAGGAGTGGAAGGAGTTGACCGCGCCCGTGGAGGTGAGGGTGGTCGCGACGGCGAAGATCGACGAACCGCCGACCCCGAAGCGCGCTTCCTTGCCCTCCATCGCCCCGCCGGAGACGTCGAACGCCGGGCCGGGGTGCGCGAACTCGGTCCACATCATCAGCGCGGTGAAGGCGATCCAGACGAAGCCCATCGTGGCGAGGATCGCGTAGCCCTGGCGCAGGTTGCCGACCATCCGGCCGAAGGTCCGGGTCAGCGCGAACGGGATGAGGAGGATCAGGAGGACCTCGAAGAGGTTCGAGAAGGGCGTTGGGTTCTCGAAGGGGTGGGCCGAGTTGGCGTTGAAGTAGCCGCCGCCGTTCGTACCGAGTTCCTTGATGACCTCCTGGGAGGCGACCGCCCCGCCGTTCCACTGCTGGGTGCCGCCCGTGAACTGCCCGACCTCGTGGATACCCGCGAAGTTCTGGATGACGCCGCAGGCGACGAGGACGAGCGCGCCGACCACGGCGATCGGCAGCAGGATGCGGACGGTACCTCGGACCAGGTCGGCCCAGAAGTTGCCCAGCTCCCCGGTACGGGAGCGGGCGAAGCCCCGTACGAGGGCCACGGCGACGGCCATGCCGACGGCCGCCGAGACGAAGTTCTGCACCGCCAGGCCGCCGGTCTGCACGACGTGGCCCATGGCCTGCTCGCCGTAGTAGGACTGCCAGTTCGTGTTGGCCACGAAGGACGCGGCGGTGTTGAACGCCTGGTCCGGGTCGATCGACACGAAGCCGAGCGAGCCCGGCAGTACGCCCTGGGCGCGCTGCAACAGGTGGAGGAACAGGACGCTCACGGCCGAGAAGGCGAGGACGGCCCGCAGGTAGGCGGGCCAGCGCATCTCGGCCCAAGGGTCGGCGCCGATGGCCTTGTAGATCCACTTCTCCGGCTTGTAGTGCCTCCCGGAGGAGTAGACGCGGGCCATGTGGTCGCCCAGCGGACGGTACGCCAGGGCCAGCGCGGCGACCAGTGCGAGCAGCTGGAGCACACCAGCGGTTACGGGGCTCATGGCAGTGCTCAGAACCTCTCCGGGTACACGAGGGCGAGGACGAGGTAACCGAGCAGGGAGACGGCCACGACGAGGCCGACGACGTTCTCGACGGTCACAGCTTGGTCACCCCCCGGGCGATGAGGGCCACCAGCGCGAAGACCGCGACCGTGGTGACGACGAAGGCCAGATCGGCCACCGTGAGCTCCTGGAAGAAGAGAGTGGAAACGAATCGGCCGTGCGGCCGATGACCAGACAACCCCCTCTCCGCCGGAGCGCAGGCACGCCTTGACGGGCCCTATACGGCGGTGCCCGAACCCTTGACGGCGCCCATACGCCGACCGCCCCGGCGCCGGTTCGCGGCCATGCCGTTTCGACGCCGTCCTCACTTCGCCCGACGGAGGAACAGGCGAGCAGCGCAGACCGCCGCCCGCCCGCTCGGCCCCGAGGACCGGGAGTGGGCCGAAGCGCTGCGCCGCGACCGGGAGTTGCGGCAGCCGTGCGCCGAGCTCGTCGAGCTCCCCTCGGACGCCCGCCCGCCCGGCCGGCCGGTGTCCGGCTGCGTACGGGAACGGGAGCGGCCCCGGCCGGTCCCCCAGGTGGCCGTCCTCATCCAGGAGACCGATCCCTCCCATGTGTGGCAGCTGGTGCTGCACAACCGGCAACCGGCGCGGCTCCGTCGTCGCCACGCGGTCCGCCGCGACTCCGACACGGTCGTCCGCCGGCTGCGCCTGCGCGTCGGCGACGGCGCCGACTGACGCCCGGGGCATCAGGACGCCGACAGGAATCCGGCCGGACCCTCGCCACGGCGCGGGTCCGGCGGGATTCTCGTCACGTGACCGGAGACTGGTATCCCGACCGCGGCATCCGCCGGACCGTGCGCGCCCTCGGGGCGGCCGGGCTGACCGTCGTCGCCACCGGCGCCGCCTTCGAAGCCATGTGGCTGCTCGGCATCGGCGTCTGGGGGATCATCGCCGCGATGGGCATCGAGATCGTCTACCGGCCGTGAGGGGCGGTGCGACCGTTCACGACCGGCGCATGGCGGATCGGCCCGCGCAGCGCGCGGCGTCGCCCGGTTCCGCGTCGATCCGGGTCAGCTGGTTGTACTGAGCCGTGCGGTAGGAGCGGGAGAGCGAGCCGGTCTTGATGACGCGGGTCAGACGGACAGTCGTCCGCGCCGGTGGCGGCCGCGTAGAGGCCGTCGGTGGTCATCGCGACCTCCCCGTCAGAGAGCGCGGGTGCTGACATCGCCCGTCCGGCTCGGCACCGGAGTGACGGCGGGAGCGGTGAGGGTCGGGTCGATCGTCAGCCGGCACCCGCCCAGCGGTGCGGCCAGCGCGCGCAGCGCGGACTCGGACAGCCGGATCCAGGGATGCCCCGCGCCGAGCGTGGCCGCCAGCAGGTCGGGGCGGGTGAAGCCGACGGCGGTGCGGTCGCCCAGAGGGGTGCGGTACATCCGGAGCGCCACCTCCGCCGTACCCGGCCGGACGGGCACGTAGAGGGGTCCGGCCGACACCCGTTCTTCGGGTTCGGGGTCGTCGTCGTACCGGAACAGGCACATGGGGCCCTCCCTGGGGAACCACGAGTGGTTGGTGAGGCCCCGGGCGCGGGGAGGCGGCCCGGGGCGCGGCAACGAAGCTATCCCCGCCCGCCCCGCGCCGGGCCACTCCGTAACGCGGCTCTTACGGCGGCCGGCCAAGTCCCTACGCGTCGCTGACGGCCGGGGCCGGGGGCGTCGTCCGGCGCGGCCGCCCTGTGGGCGGTCGTCATGGGCCGGACGTGCCTGGCGTCCGGGCCGCGGGACGCGCCGGGCGCCCCCGGCCGCCGGGGCTTCCGTCAGGGGCTTGACGAGGGAACCCGAAGATATGACACTCGGAGTGCAAGTTGTTTTGTCGCTATTGAGTTTTTGGTCAATGACTGCAAGGGAAAGGTGAGAAATGTCCGTCTACGGCGCCCGAGCATGTGCCGGGCAGAGCCCTGTCCGCGGGCGGCGCACGAGGGCCGGGGCCGCGCGCAGGCGCATGGCCTACGGCGTCGCCGGCGTCGCCGTGGGTGCCGTGTGGGCGTTCGGCGGGGACACCCCGGCGTGGGAGCATGCGGTGCGCGTACTCCTGGTGGTGCTCTGCGTCAGCGTGACCGGCCGCCTCGTCGGCAGCCGGCTCGCCCGCAGTGGTAGGGCTCCGCTCGACCGGAGCCTCTTCCTCGGCCTCGTGGCGGCGAAGGTGCTCCTCGTGGCCGCCGCTCTGCTCGTCGACCGGGTCGCCGGGCTGTGGTTCTCCGAACCGGCGTTGATCACCGCCGCGATCCTGTTCGTCGCGGTGGCCGTCGGAGGTCCCGCCCTGCACGCCCGGCTGGCGCACGGCGGTGACGGGCGGGGAGGGCGGACGTCCCTGCCGTAGGCGTTGCAGGCCATACTTGTCGGACGCTTACGCGTCCCGCGGCTGGTCGGGGACGCCGGATCGGCAGGAGCACCTTGACCGTCGCTGGGAACCGCTGGCACCTGCAGGGGTCTGTCGGGTACACCTGCTCCGGCGCGGAGGCCGGACAACTGCTCTGGCGCCGACGGGACTGGGCGACTCTGGAGACGTGGTTCGAGAGCGACACGGGACGGCTCTTGAACGTGGTCGCCAACGGCGAGCGCGCGAAGGTCGTCTTCCTCGACGGGGAGGGCGACCCGGGCGAGCATCTCGTCGATCCGCGCGCCGAGGGCGCGTCGGACGGCTACCAGCTGTCCAACGGACAGGGCGACAGCCACGCCGACCGCGACACCGTCCCCTTCGACGTGGCCGCCCGCGCCGTCGGGTACTTCATCGAGCACCACACCTGGCCCGCCGACGTGACCGTCGAAGACGACCGCGGTCGATGACCGGCGGTGTCCGGCACGCCCCGGATCGGGAATCCGGGCCGTCCGAGGAGCGTTCCTGCCCGCCCCACGCCTGCCGCGCGGCCGGGCAGGGTAGCCTGCCCCCTGGGTGAGGGACCGGGGGTACAGGGGTGGAACTCGACCGTCAGGACTGGAGCGCCACGCGCTCCTGGGTGGAGAAGGGCCTGTCCGGGGCGGAACGCATCGAACGGGTCGTGCCGCTGCGCGGCGGCTGGACGTCGCAGATGCGCCGACTGGACCTCTGCGGTCCGGGCGGTCGGCGCTCCCTCGTCCTGCGGTCCTTCGTCAAGCCCTTCTACGTTCGCCACGCCGAGGCCCTGCTGACCCGTGAGGCGGCCATCCTGCGCCTGCTCGGTGGCACGGACGTGCCCGCGGCCACGCTCACGGCGGTGGACGCGACGGCGCAGTACTGCGATCACCCCTCCCTGCTGATGTCCCTGCTGCCGGGCACCGTGCGCCTGGACGATGAGGGCGCCGAGGACCGTGCCGAACTGCTCGCCCGACAGCTGGTGCGCATCCACCGGCTGCCCGTGAGCGCGTCACGACGGCCCCGCCCCTACCAGGCCTGGACGTCTCCGGAGCGGGTGACCCCACCGCCCGGCACCGAGCGTCCCGAGCTCTGGCGGCGCGCGGTCGACATCATCCGCCGGGAGCCGCCGGCCCATCAGGGCCGGTTCCTGCACCGGGACTTCCATCCCGGCAACGTCCTGTTCACCGGTACCGGCGCCGATCTGCGGATCAGTGGCGTCGTCGACTGGGTGGAGACGTCGTGGGGTCCGGCCGACCTGGACGTGGCCCACTGCTCGACGGCTCTCGCCCTCCTGCACGGGGTTTCCGCGGGCATGGGTTTCACCGACCGCTACGTCGCCGCGGGAGGAAGCCCGGCCGACCGCGCCACCCATCTCTACTGGCGGCTGCTGGACGCGCTGGGCTTCGCGCCGGACGCGGAGAAGGTCGCCGTTCCCTGGCGGGAACTGGGCCGCGAAGACCTCACGGCCGACGTCCTGGCGCAGAGGCTGGAGGGCTACATCGAGGCCCTCTTCGAGCGCTACGCCTGAACCGGCGCCGTCCCCTGCCCGAGCCCTGGACCAAGGGGCGCGGGACGGGACTGTCACATCCGGCGGGCCCGGTCGGTCTCCGGTGTGCGGGACGACGACCGAAAGGGACGCCGATGAAGAATCTGCTCGTCTGCACGTCCGTATCCCACGGCAACACCCGGCGCGTGGCGGAGGCGATGGCCGAGGTGCTCGACGCGCGCGTGGTCGCGCCGCAGGAGGTGGCGGCCTCGGAGATGGCGGGCCACGACCTGGTGGGCTTCGGGTCCGGGGTCTTCGCGCAGCGGATGCACCCGGACCTGCTCGCGTTCGCGCGGGCCCTGCCGACGGCGTCGGCATCGGCGGCGGGGCGGGCGTTCGTGTTCGCCACGAGCGGCCTGCCGGAGTTCCCGTTCGCGCCGTTCACCCGGCCGCTCGTACGGCTCCTCGAGGGCAAGGGGTTCGCCGTCGAAGCCACCTTCACCTGCCGAGCCCTCGACACGTGGGCACCGTTCAGGCCGGTCGGCGGCATCAACAAGCAGCGGCCGAACGCGGGTGACCTGGCCGCCGCCCGCGCGTTCGCCGGGCGGCTCGTGGAATGAGACCCGGCGGCCCGTCCCCGCCCCCCGAGCCGGGGCCGGGCCGCCGTCCACGCCGGCAGCCGGGGCCGTCAGGCGCGGCAGCGCAGCATCTCGAGCGGCGGGTTGGCGTGGAAGTCCGCCCAGAACCCCGCGTCGAACGCGCCCTCGCCGGCCTCCGACACCGTCATCGGCACCCAGGTCAACTCGCTGAACCCAGCCGCCTGCAGGCACTTCTCGTACACCTCCCGGCGCGGCCGGTTGGCGATGAAGGACACCGGCGGGTCGAGCAGTGCCGTCGTCCGGACCTGCGGCCCGGTCTCGACCTCCACACCGGTGAGTTCGCTGCGGAAGCCGTACCGCTCCGGGGTGGGCCCGTCGAAGCGGAAGTCGGGCGACTGGTTGAGCAGGAAGAGCTCGCCACCGGGCTTCAGGCCGCGGTGCAGGGCGCGGCACATGCGCTCGGTCGTGGCGATGTCCTCGGCGTAGTTGAGCAGTTGGACCGCGAGGGCGATGTCGAAGGGCTGCGCGATGGGCCGCAGCTCGGCCACATCGCCCACCTCGTAGCGAACCCCCAGCGGGTCGCCGTCCTCCAACTGCCGCGCGACGGCGATCATTTCACCGGAGATGTCGATGCCGAGCACCTCCGCGGCGCCGCGCCGCCTGAACTCCCGGCTGTAGAAGCCGGTTCCGGACGCCAGGTCGATGACCGACTTGCCGCGCACGTCCCCGACCAGCGCCAGGAAGCTGGGTATCACCACGTACTGTTCCAGCGGCAGGGCCTTGAACCCCTCGTAGGCCTCGCCGATCTCGTCGTACTGTTGCTGCGCGCTCATGGTGACGTCCTCCCCGTTCAGGCATGCTTCGGCCACGACCCCCGTCCCAGGGTGGCGCCGCGGCCCCTCCTCGGAAGTCTCTACGGGGCCGGGCTGACGCCCGTACTGGCAGAACCCCCAAAGATCCGGACATCCTCCCGGCGTCGTGTACGGAGGGCCGGCCGGAGCGGATCAGGCCGCGCCGGCGCCGTCACCGGTCGCCCACCGCCGCCCCCGCTACCGGCTCGTCCGACGGTGCGTACGCGACGGCGGCAGCCGGCGCCGGCGTCACCGCATCCGGGACGGACCGGCGGCGGTCCTGTTCGAAGGTACGGAGCAGGTCCGCCGCCACGCTCACCGCGATCGTGGCGGGCTCCTTGCCGCCGATCCCCGGGATCCCGATCGGGGTCTTGATCCGGTCGATGGCGGCCGCGGCATGACCGCCCTCGGCGGCCAGGCGTTGCCGGAAGCGTGCCCATTTCGCCGACGAGCCGATCAGCCCGATGGAGCCGAGACCGGCGGTGCGCAGGGCGGCGTCGCACAGCGCGGCGTCCTCGGCGTGATCGTGGGTCATGATCAGGACGTGGGCGCCGGGCGGCAGCTGCGCGAGGACCTCCTCCGGCAGCAGCGGCGTGTGGTGCACCCGGATCTGCGCCACCGCGTCCGCGAGCACGCCGAGCCGGTCCTCGGTGAGCATGTCCGGGCGGGAGTCGATCAGGTGCAGGTCGAGGTGGTGACGGGCCAGGATGCGTGCCAGTTCCAGTCCCACGTGTCCGACGCCGAAGACCGCCACCGCCTCGACCACCGGCAGCGGCTCGAACAGCACCGTGACGGAGCCGCCGCAGCACTGCACCCCGTGCCGGCCGGTGACCTTGTCGTTGAGGGCGAACTCCATCAGCTCCGGCTCCGGATCGGCCGCGCCGTTCAGCTCGCGCGCCCGGTCGATGGCGACGGCCTCGATGTTGCCGCCGCCGATCGACCCCCAGGTCTCGGTGTGTCCCACCACGAGCTTGGCACCGGCCCGGCGGGGCGCGTGGCCGCGTACGGTCGCGACGGTCACGAGCACGCCGGGCTCCCGGCGTGCCCGCAACCGCGCGACCGCGGCCACCCAGCCCATGTCAGGCATTGATCGGTGCACTTGCCTCGGCCGGGATCCCGGAGCCGTCGGGCGCCTGCCCGCCGTACGGTGCACCGCCGCCGCGCGCCGACTCGACCGCCCAGTACACGGCCTCGGGCGTCGCCGGGGAGGCGAGTTCGACGCTGACCCCTTCGGGCCCGAAGGCCGCCGCGGCCTGCCGCAGCGCCTCCCGCACCGAGAAAGCCAGCATCAGCGGAGGCTCGCCCACCGCCTTGGAGCCGTAGACCGCGCCCTCCTCCGTGGCGTTCTCCAGGAGCCTTACGTTGAACTCCTCGGGCATCTCCGAGAAGCTCGGCAGCTTGTACGTGCTCGCCGCCTGGGTGAGCAGTCGGCCCCGGTTCGGACCGTCGCCGGCGTCCCACCGCAGGTCCTCCAGCGTCAGCCAGCCCGCCCCCTGTACGAAGCCGCCCTCGACCTGACCGATGTCGATCATGGGGGAGAGGCTGTCACCGACATCGTGGACGATGTCCACCCGCCGGATCCGGTACGCGCCGGTGAAGCCGTCCACCTCCACCTCGGCCGCTGCTGCGCCGTAGGAGAAGTACTTGAACGGCGACCCCTGGAACACCTGCGGGTCCCAGTGCAGGCCCTCGGTCCGGTAGAAGCCGGCCGCCGACAGCTGGACTCGCTGGAAGTACGCCGTGCGCACCAGGTCGTCCCAGGCCAGCTCCGCGTCACTGCCGAGGACGTGCGCGACGCCGTCGACGATGCGCACGTCCGAGGCGCTCGCACCCAGTCGGGTACCGGCGACCTGGAGCAGCCGCTCGCGGATCTGCTCGCAGGCGTTCTTCACCGCGGCGCCGTTGAGGTCAGCCCCGGCGCTGGCGGCGGTGGCCGAGGTGTTGGGCACCTTGTCCGTGCGGGTCGGGGCCAGCCGCACCTTGTGCAGCGGGACGCCCAGCGTGGTGGCGGCCACCTGCAGCATCTTGGTGTGCAGGCCCTGCCCCATCTCGGTTCCGCCGTGGTTGATCAGGACCGAGCCGTCCTTGTAGACCAGCACCAGCGCACCGGCCTGGTTGAAGGCGGTGAGGTTGAAGGAGATCCCGAACTTGATCCCGGTGACCGCGAGCGCCCGTTTGGTGTGCGGGTGCGCGGCGTTGAAGGCCGCGATCTCGGCCTTGCGGTCGGCGATGCGGGCGTCGCCCTGGACCTGGCGCCAGACGGTGGCGATCCGTTCGGGGTGCAGGACCCGCTGGCCGTAAGGCGTCGAGTGGCCCCGCCGGTAGAAGTTGCGTTCGCGCAGCTCCATGGGGTCGAGGCCGAGCAGTGGCGCGCACCGGCCCATGATGTCCTCGATCACCAGCATGCCCTGAGGCCCCCCGAAGCCGCGGAAAGCGGTGTTGGAAACCTTGTTGGTCCTGGCGATGCGGCCGGCGACCCGTGCGTGGGGGATCCAGTAGGTGTTGTCGATGTGGCACAGTGCGCGGGCCACCACGGGCTCGGACAGGTCCAGGCTCCAGCCGCCGTCCGCGGTCAGCGTGGCGTCGAGGGCCTGGATGCGGCCCTCGGCGTCGAAGCCGATCTTCCATGTGGCGTGGAAGCCGTGGCGCTTGCCGGACATGGTCAGGTCCTGGGTGCGGTTGAGCCGTACCCGGACCGGCCGGCCGGTCAGCCTGGCACCGAGCGCGGCGATGGCCGCGAATCCGTGGGGCTGCATCTCCTTGCCGCCGAAGCCTCCGCCCATGCGCAGGCACTGCACGGTCACCTCGTGGCTGTGCAGGCCGAGCACGTGCGCGACGATCTCCTGCGTCTCCGAGGGGTGCTGGGTGCTGCTCTGGACGAACATCTGCCCGTTCTCGTCGACGTGGGCCAGCGCCGCGTGCGTCTCCAGATAGAAGTGCTCCTGGTCGGAGAACTGGAACTCGCCGGTGAACACGTGTGCGGAGTCGGCGAAGCCGGCGTCGACATCGCCGGTCTCCATCACGGGCCGGGCGCCGTGGTAGCTCCCGGCGGCCATCGCCTCCCGCAGCGTGATCACTGAGGGCTGCTCGTCGAGGTCCACCTCGACGGCCGCCGCGCCGAGCCGGGCCGCCTCCAGGGTCTCGGCGAGCACCCAGGCGACGGCGTGGCCGTGGAACATGACCGTGTCGGGGAACAGCGGTTCGTCGTGCTTCATGCCGGCGTCGTTGACACCGGGCACGTCGGCCGCGGTCAGTACGCGGACCACACCGGGCACGGCGAGCGCGGGTTCGGTGCGCAGCGCGGTGATCGTGCCGTGCGCCTTCATGACCTGGACCGGGTAGGCGTGCAGCACGTCCTTGGTGCGGTGGACCAGGTCGTCGGTGTAGAGAGCGGCGCCGGTGACGTGCAGGCCGGCGCTCTCGTGCGGCAGCGGAAGACCGACGACGGGCTTCTCGGGGCGTTCGGACAGATGGCTCATGACGACACCGCCTCGGTGGTTCGCGCGTACAGCTTCAGCAGGCTCTGGCCGAGCATCGCGGCGCGGTACCCGGCGCTGGCGCGGTGGTCGTCCATCGGCGTGCCCTCGGCCCGGAGCACCCGGGCCGCGGCCTCGACGGTCCCCTCCGTCCAGGGCTCGCCCTCCAGGGCGGCCTCGGCGGCGAGGGCGCGGATCGGGGTGGCGGCCACGCCGCCCAGGCCGATGCGCGCCTTGCGGACGGTCCCGTCCTCGATGTCCAGGGCGAAGGCGACCGCCACGCTGGAGATGTCGTCGAAGCGCCGTTTGGCGATCTTGTGGAAGGCCGTGACCGGTGACAGCGGCAGGGGGACGCGTACCGCGCGGATCAGTTCGCCCGGGCGGCGCACGCTCTGCCGGTAACCGGTGAAGTAGTCGCAGAGGGGGACCTCGCGCTCGCCGTCGGCGTCGGCGAGCACCACCGACGCCTCCAGCGCGAGCAGGACGGGCGGGCTGTCGCCGATGGGCGACCCGGTTCCCAGGTTGCCGCCGAGGGTGGCGCTGTTGCGGATCAGTCGGGAGGCGAACTGCGGGAACAGCTCCGCCAGCAGCGGGACGGCACCGTCGAGGCGGCGCTCGATCTCCGTGAGGGTCTGCGCGGCACCGATCTCGATATGGTCGGACCCGACGTGCAGGCCGCGCAGTTCGGGCAGCCGGTCGACGGCCACTACGCAACTCGCCCGGCGTGAACGGATGTTGACCTCGACGCCCCAGTCGGTGCTTCCGGCCACGACCACCGCGTCGGGCCGCTCGCGCAGCAGCCGTACCGCGTCGGCCAGCGTGCCCGGCCGCAGGAACGTGCTGTCGTCCTGCGCGTACGCGGTGGCCGCCGGTTCGGGCGGGCACTGATCGCGGCGCTGCGCCAGGGGATCGTCCTCGGCGGGCATGCCGATGGCGAACGCGGCGTCGCGGATGGGGCGGTAGCCGGTGCAGCGGCACAGGTTCCCGCTCAGCGCGTGCAGATCGAAACCGTTCGGGCCGTGCTCGGAGCCCGTCCCGTCGGCCGGGGCGGCGTGCGCGCAGCGGTCGGGCCGGTAGTACTCGGAGGCCATGCTGCAGATGAACCCCGGTGTGCAGTAGCCGCATTGGGAACCGCCGCGGACGGCCATCTCCTCCTGTACGGGGTGCAACACGGCCGGCGTGCCGGATTCGCCGGCGGTGGCGAGGCCCTCGGAGGTGACGACCTCCTGGCCGTCGAGCGCCGCCACCGGCATCAGGCAGGCGTTGACCGCCACCCAGTCGGTGGGCCTGTCCACCCCGGGACGGGCCACCAGAACGGAACAGGCGCCGCATTCACCCTCGGCGCAGCCCTCCTTGGTGCCGGTCAGCCCCCGCTCGCGGAGGAAATCGAGCACCGTGGTGTGGGGTGCGGCCGGGGAAATCGGTGCTTCTTTCCCGTTGACCGTGATCCGCGCCGCTACCATTGCACGGCCTCGTTTCGGTGCACGGTCGATCGGACTGTCCAAGTCGCCATTTCAGGAGCTTTCTCTTCCGGTGGCCGCAGCCCGGGACACCGCAGTGCCGCAGCGCGACGCATCGGCACGCGACGGCGTGCCGTAAGTGGTGACATAGATGAGAAGGTGCCGGGGCCGCAATCGGGCACGCCGACAAGGGGGCTGCTCAGCAGCCGTGTGCTACACGACCCGGAGCCCAGGCGATCTGGTGTGCGAGGCGAATCAGCGCGGAGACGGTCGACATCCGGTTTCGCCTCCTTCCAGCAGCTCACGAGCGGGGTGCGGTCGAAGGTACGTTGCCGCGGGTTCATCGGTCAAGCACGGGGTCCCGACTCCTTCGAAGGAGGCAGCGGCGCGCCAACCAGAGGCGCCGGAAGGCCCTCGGCCAGGGCACGGCTGGCGGCGCGCTCGGCCGTGGCGGTCAGCAGCGCCTCGGCCACGGACGAGCGGGCGTACAGCACGCAGCGTCCGGCCCGGTGGGCGCTGACCAGCCCCGCGTCCCGCAACGCCGTGAGGCACTGGGACACCCTGGCCGCCGACAGGCCCGTACGGTGGGCGAGTTCGGTCGTGGTCGCGGGCGAATCCAGCTCGGCCAGCAGCAGCGCCCGCGAGCGGCCGATTACGGCGGCCAGGGCCCCGCCCCGCACGACCGGACGGGGCTCCCACAGAGCGCCGATACCGCGGGCCGGATAGGCCAGTTGCGGCGGATCCGGCGGTGCCACCCGGGTGAACGGGACCGGCCCGGTGAAGACCGAGGGGATCAGCAGCAGGCCGGCACCGGCCGCCTGCCGGGACAGCGGCGCGCGCCGGTCGGCCAGCCGGAGGGCGCTGTCGTCCCAGCTCACCGAGGAGTGCAGGTCGCCCAGGAGGCGGCCCGCTCCGTGCTCGGCGACCTGCCGGGCCCGGTGGAAGACATCGGCGTCGAGCACCGCCCGGATCCGTACCCAGTAGGGAGCCAGGGCGACTTCCCAGTACGCCTCGATCTCCTGAACGGCCCTGTCCAGAAGGCGTGGCACGTCGTCGTACAGACCCCGGAGCCCTGGTCCGAGACGCCCCCGCTCGTCCCGCAGCCGGTCGAGCTCCTCGCGCACCCGGCCGACGGGCGTGGCCCGGATCGCGGCGAGCTCCTCCTCGAAGGTGGGGGCCGGCCCGGCGGGCGCGGGATTGAGGAAGTCGGGAACGTACCCGGTGGGCGGCACCAGTTCGGCGAGCAGGCCCCGGTCGAGCCCCGCGGCCGCCAGCCGGGGCCGGACCTGCACCGTCCACGCCCGGTGCACGGGGTGCTCGTGCCCCGAGCGCAGCAGTCGCATGCTCGGCCCGACCTCCCACATCGGCGAGACGGCGAACCTCGTCCGCGCCAGATCGCCCACCGAGAACGCCAGTTCCGCCCGCACCGCCACCCCGAGGATTCACACATGCCTCAACCAATGGCCCGACAGCCTACCCGCCACGCAACATCCCGTGCATGACCTCACAGACGATCACAGCAGCAGGCACCTGGAAGCTCGGCGACCGCACGGTCAACCGGATCGGCTTCGGCGCGATGCGCCTGCCCCAGAGCGGCGAAGCCCTCGTCGGCGGCGCTGTCCCGCGCGACCGCGGCCAGGCGGTCGAGGTGCTGCGCCGTGCGGTGGACCTCGGGGTGAACCACATCGACACCGCGGCGTTCTACTTCTCCCCGCTGCGCTCCGCCAACGAGCTGATCAACCGCGCTCTGGCCCCGTACCCCGAGGACCTGGTGATCGCCACCAAGGTCGGGCCCGGCCGCGACCCCTCGGGGGAGTGGCTGCCGCACGCCCGGCCCGAACAGCTGCGCGGCCAGGTGGAGGAGAACCTCCGCCAGCTCGGCCGCGACCACCTCGACGTGGTGAACCTCCGGATCGTCGGTACCGACTCGATCGCCGAACGCTTCGGAGCCCTGGCCGAGCTCCGGCGGGCCGGCCTCGTCCGCCACCTGGGACTCTCCAACGTCCGGCCGCACCACCTGGCCGAGGCCCTGGCCATCGCACCGGTGGTGTGCGTGCAGAACATGTACGGCATCGGCGTACATCCCGAGCAGGACGAGTTCCTGCGCGCCTGCGGCGAACAGGGCATCGCGTTCGTGCCGTTCTACTCGATCGCGGGCACCGGACGGCAGGCGGGCGCCGTCGGGGACGACAGCGCCGAGGTGCTGGAGGTCGCGCGGGCGCACGGGGCGAGCGCCGCCCAGGTCCGGCTGGCCTGGACGCTGCAGCGGGGACCGCACGTACTCGCGATCCCCGGCACGGGGGACCCCGAGCACCTCGCCGCCAACGTGGCGGCCGGCGCCCTGCGTCTGACGACGGCCGACCTTTCCGTTCTGGATTCCCTGCACCGCGGCCGCCCCGGCGGCCGGCTCAGGAGAGGTGAGGCCGGCTAGTCGATTGCGGGCCCCGAACCGGTCAGCCGGTGCAGGACGACGTCGCTGAGCGCGCCGTCCTCGGCGGTGAGGGTCAGGTAGGTGTGGTGGGGCTGGCGCCGGCGGTCGGTCGGGGAGCCGGGGTTGAGCAGGCGCAGCCCTCCCGGGGCCGTGGAGTCCCAGGGGATGTGGCTGTGGCCGAAGACCAGGACGTCCGTGTCGGGGAAGAGCGCGGAGCACCGCCGCTCGCGGCCGGCGGCCGGGCCGGTCTCGTGGACGACCGCGAACCGCAGCCCGCCGAGTTCGGCACGGGCGATCTCGGGCAGTCGGCGTCGCAGGGCGGGTCCGTCGTTGTTCCCGTACACGGCGATCAGACGCCGGGACCTCGACTCCAGCAGGTCGAGGGTGGCCTCGTCGGTCCAGTCCCCGGCGTGGATCACCACATCGGCCTCGCCGAGGGCCGTCAACAGTCGCTCGGGCAGGCGCGCGGCTCGCCCGGGCACGTGCGTGTCGGACGTCAGCAACAGCCTCATGGCTACACGGTAGACGTCCCGCCCCCGCCGCTCCTCCCACGGCACACCGTCCCGGACGCCCCGGTACTACACCGCAGGTGCCAGGTCGCGGGCGGTGCCGGTCCGCTCGTACACGTGCCCCGCGCGCAGCACCGCCGCCTCGCCGAAGGGCCGCCCCATGAGCTGCATGCCGATCGGGAGGCCCCGGTGGTCCAGGCCGACGGGCACGGTCAGCGCGGGGACGCCTGTGACGTCGGCCGGGGCGGAGAGCCGCACGTAGGCGTCGGAGACGCTTTCCACGGTGCCGTCGCCCCAGGTCACGGTGGTCTGCCCGGCGGCCACGGCGGTCATGGGCACGGTGGGCGCGGCGATCACGTCGACCGCGGCGGCCATCTCAAGCCACGCCTGCCGCACGAGCGTGCGGGCGCGTTGCGCCCGCAGGTAGTCCCCGGCGGTCATCAGCTCCCCGGCCTCCAGCAGCACACGTACGTCCGCCGAGTAGAGGTCGGGCACCGCGCGGAGCGTCCGCTCGTGGTAGGCCGACGCCTCGGGCACCATCAGCCCCCAGTGGGTCGCACGGATGTACCGCGTCATCGGGATCTCGACGTCGACGAGCAGCGCGCCGAGCTCCTCCAGCCGGGAGATCGCCCTCCGTACGGCGGCCTCCACGTCCGGGTCCACGTGGTCGAAGTAGTAGTTGCGCGGCACTCCGACCCGAAACCCTGTCAGGTCCGCCCCGGCGCCCGGCCGGTACTCGGCGGGCGGCGCCGCGACGGACGCGGGGTCGTGCGGGTCGTAGCCGGCCAGGGCGCCCAGGACCAGCGCGGCGTCCTCCACGGTGCGGGTGATGGGACCGACGTGGTCGAGCGACCAGGACAGCGAGGTCACGCCGTGCCGGGAAACCAGCCCGTACGTGGGCTTCAGGCCCACCACCCCGTTCAGCGCGGCGGGCACCCGGATCGACCCGCCTGTGTCGGTCCCCAGCGCGAAGGCGGCCGCCCGCGCGGCCACCGCCACGGCCGATCCGCCGCTGGAGCCGCCGGCCACGCGACCGTGGTCCCAGGCGTTGGCGGTCTGAGGGGTCGTCAGGCCGTAGGCGAATTCGTGGGTGTGCGTCTTGCCGACGAACACCGCTCCGGCCGCGGAGAGCCGCGCGGCAACGGTGCTGTCGGCCGCCGCCCGATGTCCGTCGCGCACCCGCGAGCTCGCCGAGGTGGCCGTCCCGGCCACGTCGATCAGGTCCTTCAGACCCGCGGGAATTCCATGGAGGGGCCCCCTGGGGTCGGTGGTGACGATCTCGTCCGCCGCGCGTCGCGCCGCCTCCCGTGCGCGGTCCGCCGTCACCGAGGCGTAGGCGCCCAGGCGCGGCTGCACCTGCTCGATGCGCTCCAGCACCGAGTCCACCAGCTCGACCGGGGACACCCGGCGGGCCCGTATCGCCTCGGCGGCCTCGGCCACGGTCAGTTCATACGGCTGCATGGTCCTGCTCCCCCTCCCGCGCGGTACACGGCGGCCGGCGGTGTGTCCCCGAAGTGCAGTTCCCGCAGGAGGGACACGACGGAGTGGATGTGTTCGGCGGTGGCGGCCACTCCCGCGTGGCGTTCGGGCGCCAGGGGGAGGCCGGAGCGCGCGGCCCAGCGGGCCGCCTCCGAAGGCGTGATGGCGTCGGCGGACATGGGTGTCCTTCCTGAACGGGCCGAGGGGGAGGGCGCGGTGGACGTTCCCACCCCTAAAAGCTAACAGGTTGCGTTAGTGGACGGCAGGCCCTAGCGTACCTAAAAGCGAATCAATCGCGTTTAGGGGCGTGCTCGCCCTCCGTAGACGAAGGAAGGCTTCCCCCGTGCGCACAGCACAGCCCGCCGCCGCCCCGTCCTGGACGGTCGGCTCCGTCGTCGTCCGGCGCATCGACGAGATCCCGCTGCCGCCGCAGACCGGCCCTTGGCTGCTGCCGGCCGCCACCGCCGACGTCGTCTCCGAACGGGACTGGCTGCGGCCCGACTTCGCGGACCGGGGCGGTGTCCTGCGCCTGGACAGCCACAGCTTCGCGATGGCCGTGGACGGGCTGCGCGTCATCGTCGACACCGGGATCGGCAACGGCAAGACGCGCGCGAACCCGGCGTGGCACGACCTGCACACCGACTACCTCGAACGCCTCGCGCGGGCGGGGTTTCCGCCGGAATCCGTCGACCTGGTCCTGCTGACCCACCTGCACACCGACCACGTCGGCTGGAACACGCGCGAGGTCGACGGCACTTGGGTCCCGACCTTCCCCAACGCCCGCTACCTCACCTCGAAGGCGGAGTACGACTTCTGGGCCGCCTACGACATGGACGAGGCGCGGGCGGCCGTGTTCCGCGACTCCGTGCACCCGATCGATGAGGCGGGGCTGCTGGAAGCGGTCGACGTACCGGCCGGCGGCGTCGGCGTGGCCGCCGGTCTGGAGCTGGTGCCGGCCCCGGGCCACACGCCCGGTCACGTGGCCGTCCGGGTGGCCGACGGCGGCGCCACGGCCCTGATCACCGGGGACTGCATCCACCACCCCGTGCAGTTGGCGCGTCCGGATATCGGCAGCTGCGTGGACGTCGACCCCCGGCGGGCCGAGGCGACCCGCCGCTCTCTGCTCGCCTCGCTGGCCGAGACCGGTGCGCTCCTGCTCGGCACGCACTTCCCTCCGCCGACCGCCGGTCGCGTGGTCTCCGACGGCGATGCCTACCGGCTCGAACCCGTCCCCGGCCGGGCCGCGGACGGTGGCGGGGACGGGGGCGTGGACCCTGCGGTCTGACGGGCCGGCAGCGCGGACGGAGGAGGCGGCGGGGCGGATTCAGCGGGGCGGGTGGAGGCCGTCCATGAGGTCCTGTACGAGACCGCGCGCGTACTCGGCGGTGAGACGTCCGGGACCGCCGGAGTCGTGGGGCTCGACGGGCTCGTAGGACTCGTCGGGGCCTGCGGGGTTTCCGGGGCGGAAGAGGATGCGGTACATCATGGGCGCCACGATCCGGTCGAGGACCGACTCCACCCCGGGAGCCTTCTCTCCGCGCTCCGCCGCGCGGGCGAGCATGACGCCGATCTGCTCCGCCGCGTACTCCGAGCACCGCGCCGCGTTGTCGCCGTCGGGGGCCCCGAGCAGGGCGTCGCGAACGTAGGCGCGGCCGATCGGGGACGCCATCTCCTCGATGAACTGCTCGGCCCAGGTCCGCAGGTCCGTGGCCAGGTCGCCGTGGTCCTGCGGCGGCGTGTCCGGCCGCAGGTTCTCCACGGCGACGTCGGACAGCAGCTCCTGCAGGTCCCCCCAGCGCCGGTAGACCGTCGACGGGGTGACGCCGGCGCGCGCCGCGATCAGCGGGATGGTCAGCTCCGGGCGCCCCACCTCCGCCTGGAGCTCGCGCACCGCGGTGTGGACCGCCTCCTGGACGCGGGCGCTGCGGCCACCGGGACGGACCATCGGTTTGCGACTCATATCGGCAGCTTAAAGCAAAGTTCTCGCTTCACGGGGTCTACAGACCCACCTTAAAGCGAATTATGTGACTTAGGGGCGTGAGGCGGTAGCGTGGCCTTAAGGCTAATTATTCGCCTCAAGGGCGTTTGCTGATGCGCTCGTTGGGAAAGGCCACGCTGTTCGCCCTCGACGCATCCGCTCCGACAGCGTTGTCGGCCGCACCGGTGGTCGGGCCGCAGCGCGATCCTGGCTGCGTACCACCTGCTCGCGTACGCGGCGACGAGCCTGCCGGCCGTCGGCGCCGGTGTCCTGACGCAGTCCCACGGGCTGCGCACGGCAGCCCATGCGTACGCCGCCCTCGTCGCCCACCTCGGCATGGCCGCGTTGCTCACCCTCGTGCTGACCTGTGGCGACGCCGCCGGCCGTGCAGGGAGGGGCGGACGGCGCGTCAGCTCCCTCCCGGCAGGCGGTGGCGGTCGCCGCGCCGTGCGGAGCAAGGAACGGCCGGCACGTCGTCATGCGTGCCGTGAACTCGTCTCTGCGGGACGCGAGTTCGGCGAGGAGGGAATCGTCGCGCCACCCGCCGTCCCGCTCCCGCCGAGCTCGCGCGCCATGACGCGCCTTGTGCATGAGGGGACCGGCCTCAACGGGCGGCCCCCGACTGCCCGTCGCGGACACACCGCGCCGGCCGCTGGCGGGGCCGGCGGCGTGGTGCGCGGTTTCCGTCCCTCCCCGAGGGGCAGGCGCACGCCATGGACCACGCCAAAGCACCCGTACTCGACGCATTGGCCGCCTATCACCGAGACGGGCAGACCCCCTTCACGCCTCCCGGACACAAACAGGGCCGCGGGGCCGACCCGAGAGTCCGGGCCGTGCTCGGCGACGACGTGTTCCGCTCCGACGTCCTCGCCACCAGCGGCCTCGACGACCGTACGTCCTCCCAGGGCGTCGTGGAGGAGGCCGAGGCGCTGATGGCCGATGCCGTCGGTGCCGAACACGCCTTCTTCTCCACCTGCGGCAGCTCCTTGTCGGTGAAGTCGGCGATGCTCTCGGTCGCGGGACCCCACCAGGAACTGCTGGTCGGGCGGGACGCCCACAAGTCCGTCGTGTCGGGCCTGATCCTCTGCGGCATACGGCCCGTCTGGGTTGATCCCGAGTGGGACGCCGAGCGCCACATCGCCCACCCGCCGTCCGCCGAGGCCTTCGAGGCCGCGTTCGCCGCGCACCCCGACGCACGAGGGGCGCTGGTGACCACGCCGACCCCCTACGGCACGTGCTCGGACCTCGCCGCCCTCGCCGAGGTCTGCCACCGCAGGGGCCGGCCCCTGATCGTCGACGAGGCGTGGGGCGCCCACCTGCCGTTCCATCCCGGCCTTCCCACCTGGGCGATGGACGCGGGCGCCGACGTGTGCGTCACCTCGGTCCACAAGATGGGCTCCGGCCTGGAACAGAGTTCTGTCTTCCACCTCCAGGGCGGCCTCGTGCGCCCCGAGGTCCTCAAGAGCCGCGAAGACCTGCTGGGAACGACCAGTCCCTCCGTGCTCGTGTACGCCGCCCTGGACGGCTGGCGACGGCAGATGGCCGAACACGGCAAGGCGTTGTACGACGACGCCCTCGCCCTCGCCGACGAGGTCCGCGACCGGATCTCCGGCCTCGACGGCATGCGCGTCCACGGCCGCGAGGACTTCTGCGGCGCGGGCAAGGCGGCCGACACGGACCCCCTCCAGATCGTCATCGACATCAGCGCATGGCAGGTCACCGGCTACCGGGCCGCCGACTGGCTGCGACGGCACCACCGGATCAACCTCCACCTCGCCGACCACCGCCGGATCAGCGCCCAGCTCACCCACGCCGACGATCACGAGACCGCCGGCACACTGCTCACGGCCCTGACCGACCTCGCCGGCCACGCCGCGCACCTGCGGACGGGACGGCCCGTCCGGGTCCCGCCGCCGCCCCGGATGCGGCTGGAGCAGGCGGCCCTGCCCCGCGACGCCTTCTTCGGTCCGACCGAGCAGGTGGCCTGGGACCAGGCCGACGGGCGGATCGCAGCCGAGATGCTCACCCCCTACCCTCCGGGCATCCCCGCGGCGCTGCCCGGTGAACGCCTCACCGCGGACGTCCTGCGCTACCTGCGCTCGGGGGTCGATGCGGGCATGGTGGTACCGGACGCGGTCGACACGGAGGTCACCAGCGTCCGGGTCCTGCGCGAGACCTGACACGCGGCACGGACGCCGACCACCGGCACGGCCGGGGCGGCGAGACGACGGGGAGGTCCCCTTGCAGACGTTCCTTCCGTTCCCGTCGTTCCAGGACTCGGCCGCGGTACTCGACGTCCGGCGGCTCGGCAAGCAGCGGGTCGAGGCGCTCCAGGTACTGCGCGGGCTGATCGTCGCGGGCTACGGGTGGCGCAGGCACCCGGCCGTACGGATGTGGGCCGGCTACGAGGAGGCCCTCGTGCGGTACGGACTGGACGTCTGCCGGACCTGGACAGCCGAGGGCCGCGCCGACACCTGTGCCGTCACCCTGGTGCAGGACTTCAGCGCCTGGCTGCCGGGCGCCCGGCCGCCGGGCGGTGAGCCGAGGACGCAGGAGCAGCTGGCCGCCGACGGGGACCTGCCGCCGTGGCTCGGCGTCCCGGAATTCCACCGGAGCCACCAGTCCGCCCTGGTGCGCAAGGACCCGGACTTCTACCGCCCCCGGTTCCCCGGGGTCGCGGACGACCTGCCGTACGTGTGGCCCGCCTCCGACCGCGATACGGGCGCCCGGTAGACGTCGCCGCGGGACGGCGCCGTCAAGGCCCCCGCGCACGCCGACCGCCGACCGCCGACCGCCGTACGCAGCCGTCAGTCGGAGCGGCCCTTCTTCCGCAGGGCCTGCGGCTTGTGCACGGCCGACCGGCCGGACGCTTCGCTCTCCACCTCGTACTGCGGCCGCCCGTCCGAAGCGTCCACGGTGCGGCCCGCGGCCCGTGTGCGCTTCGTGATCTTCCTTTTCACCTTCCCCGTCACCTGTCGGCCGTGGCTCTTCCAGGAGACCTCGTCGCCCCGGCTCAGGCCGTCCCCGTCCGTGCCGTCCCTGCCCGTCCCGGCGTCCATGGCGCTCCCTTCCGTTCGGGCCGGCCGCCCCGCGGCGCGGGGCGTGCCGTCCGTCCCAGCCTCGGGCACCGCCGCGTCCCACGCCTCCCGGGCGGCCACGGAGCGCCCTCCGACGACCGGCCGGCGGCGCGGCACCGCCGGCTGCCCTACAGTGGACGGTCCGTGATCCCGCAGGAGACCAAGATGCGAGCCGAGCCGCCCCGGGCCGGACCGGACGACGGTGCAGACGCCCTGTTCGCCCTGGAGGACATCGACCCGGGACCGGCGTCCCGCCCGCGGGGGGACGCCCGCCCGCTGTTCCGGGACAGCCCCGCCGCCCGCCGGCTGCTGTCCGTACGGGCGATCTTCGCCGAGCCCGCCGCCGCGGCCTCCCCGCGCGGCAGGCAGGTCCTCGCCCGGTTCCCCGACGCCGAGATCGTCACCGTCGACTCGCACTGGCGGATCCCCGGCCTGCACGGGAACGAGCAGAACGTCGACCGCTGGGTGCGGATCAAGACCGAGACACTGGTCCTGGGGGAGAAGAAGACGCTCACCACCAGGCCCAACGGCCGCTCCGCCGACTGGATCGCCCCCGGGCCTGCCAACGGCTGTGCCATGGCCTGCGCCTACTGCTATGTCCCGCGCCGCAAGGGCTACGCCAACCCGGTCACCGTCTTCACCAACATCGAGCGCACCGTCGCCCACCTCTCCCGGCACATCGCGCGCCTGGGCCCCAAGCCCGAGGCCAACCAGTGTGATCCGGTCGCCTGGGTCTACGACATCGGCGAGAACAGCGACTGCTCCGTCGACGCCCTGATCAGCGACAACGTGGCCGATCTGGTGCACGCCTTCGCGCGGTGGCCCGCCGCCAAGGCGTCCTTCGCCACCAAGTTCGTCAACCCGGACCTGCTCCTCCTGGAGCCCCGCGGACGTACCCGCGTGCGGTTCTCCCTCATGCCGCCGGGCGACTCCAGGCTGCTCGACATCCGCACCAGCGCCGTGGAGGACCGCATCGCCGCCTCCGCGGACTTCCTGGACGCCGGCTACGAGGTCCACTTCAACCTCTCGCCCGTCGTGCTGCGCCCCGGCTGGGAACGGGACTGGTCCCTGCTGCTGCGGAACATGGACGACGTGCTGCCCGCCCGGGTGAAGGACCAGGCGGCCGCCGAGGTCATCATGCTGACCCACAACGAGGACCTGCACGACATCAATCTGGGCTGGCACCCGCGCGCGGAGGACGTCCTCTGGCAGCCCGGCCTCCAGGAGCCGAAGCGGTCGCAGAACGGCAGCTGGAACGTCCGCTACCGCAGCGACGTGAAAGGCGCAGCCGTCGCGGCGATGCGCGAGCTCGTCGCCGCCCACGCGCCGTGGCTGCGGATCCGATACGCCTTCTGACCGGGCGGTCATGTCAAGAGCATTGACAGAAGTTGAACACAATCGGACGCTGAGAGCGCTCTCACGTTTCAATAAATTCATCCCTGCCTCGCCCACCGCTCCATCGGCAGGCCCCCCACGCAAGGAGGAAGAGAGTGTTTCGCTTGTCGAGAGTGCTGGCGTTCGGCGTCGCGGCGCTGTCCGTCGGCGCCGGTGTGCTGTTCTTCGGCCCGCCACCGTCAGCCGAGGCCGTACCGGCCACCATCCCGCTCACCATCAAGAACAACTCGGGTCGCAGCGAGCCCGTCTACATCTACAACCTGGGTACCCAGCTCGCGACGGGCCGGCAGGGCTGGGCCGACGCCAACGGCGCGTTCCACCCCTGGCCCGTGGGGGGAAACCCGCCCACCCCCGCCCCCGACGCGTCGATCGCCGGCCCGGCCAACGGGCAGACCAAGACGATCCGCATGCCCAAGTTCTCCGGACGCGTCTACTTCTCCGTCGGACGCAAGCTCGTCTTCCGGCTCACCACCGGCGGCCTGGTGCAGCCCGCCGTGCAGAACCCCTCCGACCCCAACCACGACATCCTGTTCAACTGGTCCGAGTACACGCTGAACGACGCCGGCCTGTGGATCAACAGCACGCAGGTCGACATGTTCTCGGCCCCGTACGCGGTGGGCGCCAAGGCGGCCGACGGCACGGTCAAGAACACCGGCCGCCTCAAGGCGGGCGGGTACAACGCCGTCTTCGGCGGGCTGCGTTCGGCCGGCTGGGGCGGGCTGATCCACAGCCGTGCCGACGGCACGCCCCTGCGGGCGCTGTCCCCCGGCCACGGCATCGGGGCGGGCGGCATCCCGGCCGGCGCGATGAACGACTACATCAACCGCGTCTGGAGCAAATACAGCTCCTCCACCCTCACCGTGACGCCGTTCGCGCACGAACCCGCTACCAAGTACTACGGCCGGGTCTCGGGCAACGTCATGAACTTCACCAACGGCTCGGGAGCGGTGGTCACCAGCTTCCAGAAGCCCGACTCCGACAGCGTCTTCGGCTGCTACAAGCTCCTCGACGCCCCCAACGACACCGTGCGCGGCCCGATCTCCCGCACCCTGTGCGCGGGCTTCAACCGCTCCACGCTCCTGACCAACCCGAACCAGCCCGACGCGAACGGCGCCGGCTTCTACCGCGACGCCGTCACCAACCACTACTCCCGCATCATCCACGCCCAGATGGCCGACGGTAAGGCGTACGGCTTCGCCTTCGACGACGTGGGCGCCCACGAGTCGCTGGTGCACGAGGGGAACCCCCAGGAGGCCTTCATGACACTGGAACCCTTCAACTGACCACGGTCCGCGGCCGGTCGGGCCGCCGTCCCCGGTTCAGTGGTCGTGGCGCGCTCCGTGCTCCATCGACCGGGGCCCGGCCGCGCCGCCCCCGTGGCCGAAGAGGGGCAGGGGCGCCTGTTCACCGGGCCCCGTCGCGGTCAGGGGGATGCCGAGGCTCTGGCACATCCGCCGGGCGCGGGCCAGCGCGCTGAAGGTCATGGGGGAGGGGGAGAGGCTCGGCAGTTCGACGGAGACCTGCGCCGGACGGTGCAGGTGCACGAGGGACTCGATCTGCAGGGCGGCCGCGGCCCGGTCGGTGACGCGAAGCTCGTGCAGGATCCGCACGTGCAGCGTCCCGTCGGAGATCTGGTGACTGATGACCATGTCGCGCCTCCCCGCGCCCGCCGGGATCCGGGCACCCCGCCCTCGGGGGTGTTCCGGATCCCAGTGTGCGGCAGCGGGCCCGCCCGGACGAGTCGGGCCGGTCACGCATCGAGGGCCCGGCCCGCCACCGTCAGGGCCGGGCGGCGCGGATGCGGACCCGGCGTGGACGCCGCCGCCGGGAGCCGACTGCCGGGGACGGCGACGATGCCGGGCGGAGGCCGGTCGCGTTCCAGCGCCCCGCCGGTCGCCGTGACGACCCGCTCGGGGCGGCCACCTGCCCGACCCGCGGTGTCCCGGCCGCCGACGACGTAGAAGAATTCGGTACGACCGCGCCGGGCGAGACGGCGGGCACCCGCGGCGAACAGGAGCGCTCCCGTACGCCACGGCCTCGGTCGAGTGCAAGGACGAACGCCTCGGCGGCCCCGCCCCCCGTACGCGCCGGTGAGCCGGACCACCTCGCGAGGGTCGCCTTCTCCGCCGTGCCGGGCCTCGCCGCCCTGACAGCCGGCTCCCTCCTGGAGGACACCCCGCTGTCCGAGGCGACCGACCTCGCCCTCGGCGCCCTGCACGCCGGCCTCGCGGCCCCCGGGGCGGCAGAGCGGTGCCGGATGGCCGGCCCGCTCGCGTCGGCGACCCTCCGGCGCTGCCCCCTAGCGCATTCGGCTTCGCGGCGCCACCTCGCGACCGTGAGGCGCGGCCGGTGCCGGAGGGGATCCAGGGGTGAAAGTCCGTGCCGCCAAGGCGTCGGCGGGCCGTCGACCTCCCCTTACGCCGCCCCCCTCCGCGGGCCGTCCACCGCCGGGGCCGGAATTCGTCGCCATTGATGGCGCATAACGGTTCCTCCGGTCCGATGAACTCCAACAAAAGTGCGCGTGCGGGCAGTTGGGCCTAGTTATGCTCCCGCCCACCGGTCAGAAGGTCACCCTTTTCCGATAATTCGAGGACGCCGATGGAGCAAAGAGACATTCCACCCGAAACGGCCCACCCGGATGCGGGGGCAAGCCGGGCGCTGCCCGCGATCGGGTCCCTCGCCGCCGTCTGCCTGGTCGGGGCGCTTGTTTCCTCCTCCGAGCCGGTCGGCACCATCCTGATCACCGCGGGTGCCCTGTGCACCGCCGCCGTGTTCGTCGAGGCCCTGCGGCGCGGCCGCGCGCTCGCCGCCCGGGGCGCAGAGATCGCCGCGCTCCGGCACACCCTGGCCCGGCAGGAGACCGAGGCGACCCGCCTGTCCGCGGCGGTGCTCCCCGAGGCCATCGAGCGACTGCGCCGGGGCGAGGTGGCCGAGGAGGTGCTCACCTCCCTGGGCGGCCGCGCCGGACACGGCAACCGCTGGGGGGACGACACCGCCCTCACGCCCCGCTTCAGGGCAGCCCTGCAAGCCGTGCTGACCCACGTCATCGACGCAGTCGACAACGAGGAGAGCCTGCGCGACTCGGCACAGCGGGCCTTCGTCAACGTCGCCCGCCGCGTGCAGGCGATCGTCCATCAGCAGGCCCACGAGATGCGCGAGATGGAGGACCGGCACGGCCGCAACCCGGACGTGTTCGGAGACCTGCTGCGACTGGACCACGGCACCGCCCTCATCGGCCGGCTCGCCGACTCCATCTCCGTCCTCGGCGGTGCGCGCCCCGGACGGCAGTGGAGCAGGGCCGTCACGCTCTACAGCGTGCTGCGCGGCGCGATGTCGAGGATCATCGACTACCAGAGGGTCGAACTCCACTCGGTCTCCGAGGTCGCCGTCGTCGGCCCCGTCGTCGAGCCGCTGATCCACACCCTCGCCGAGCTGCTGGACAACGCCACCCGCTACTCCCCGCCGCACACCCGGGTCCACCTCACAGCCGTCGAGGTGCAGTCGGGCATCGCCGTGGAGATCGAGGACGGCGGACTCAGCATGAGCGAGGAGGCCCGCGCACGCGCCGAGAAGATGCTCGCGCAGGCCCAGTCCGGCATCGACCTCAACGACCTGGGCGAGACCCCGAGGCTGGGCCTCGCTGTGGTCGGCCGGCTGGCGCAGGCGTACGGGTTCCAGGTGTCCCTGCGCTCCTCCGCGTACGGCGGTGTCCGCGCCGTGGTCATCGTGCCGCAGCACCTGATCACCACCGCGTCCGCTGCGACCGGTCTCGCCCACGGCATCGGCTCCTCCTCGGGGCCCAGGGCGGTGTCCGCCACTCCGCGCGAGCACCCCGTCGACGCGACGTCGGCCGGCGTGTCCGTGCCCCGTCCGGCGCCGGCGCCCGGGCCGGTACCCGGCCCGATGCCCGCCGACGGCGGGCCGACCACCGAACGTACCGCGACCGGCCTGCCGCAACGGCGCCGGAAGGACCGTGTCGCCACCTCCGAAGTCCGGCCGGCCGCGAGGCCGCAGCCGGCGGACGACAACGGTCCCGGAATGTGGCTGGAGGCGTTCCACAGCGGACTGGCGGGCGAACCCGGCCAGGACGCGTCGGGCGCCCAGGACGCGTCGGGTTCAGCGACCAAAGGGGCTTAGGCAGTGATGACTCAGCGAAGCAGTATGGACTGGATGCTCAAGGACCTGGCCGCCGGCGTGCCGCAGACGCGACACGTGATCGTGCTGTCCGCGGACGGGCTCTGCGTGGCCCAGTACGGGGCCGAGACGGACACGGCCGACCGCCTGGCGGCCGCGTGCGCCGGCCTGCAGAGCCTCGCCGGAGCGGTGGCCGCCGAACTACCCAGCTCCGAGGGCAGAATGCGGCTGGTCGTGATCGAGATGGACGGCGGCTTCTTCTACCTCATGGCCGCCGGAGACGGCTCCTACCTCGCGGTCCTCGCCGACGAGGGCGTCGACGCGGGCCTCATGGGCGCGCAGATGCGGAACCTGGTGACCCGAATGGGGGACCACCTGAGCAGCCCGCCCCGGCACGACGGGCAGCCCGCGTGAAAGAGCCGCCCTCAAGCTGGGAGGACGGCAGTCCCGAACGGCTCTACGTCATCACCGGCGGACGCAGTGGGCCCTCCACCTCCGTCCAGCTGGACCTCGTGACCTTAGTGGTGGCCAAAGGGCCTCCCCGGCCCGAGATGCAGCCCGAGCAGGCGTCCATTCTGCGGATGTGCCAGTCACCGCTGTCGGTGGCCGAGATCGCCGCGTACGCCGGCCTGCCCGTGAGCGTCGTCACCGTGCTGGTCGGAGACCTGATGGCCGCCCAACGCGTGCACGTCCGCCCGCCCGTTCCCGCCGCGCAGCTACCCGACCTTGCTCTGATCGAGGCAGTGATCGATGGACTTCAGAAGCTCTGACCCGCCCGCCGGGCCGCGCGAGGCGGACATCCTGCCGCAGACGGCCGCGGCGGCAGTGAAGGTCGTGGTCGTCGGCGGGTTCGGCGTGGGCAAGACGACGATGGTCGGTGCGGTCAGCGAGATCAAACCGCTGACGACCGAGGAGACGATGACCCGGGCCGGCGTCGGCGTCGACGACACCTGGGGCGTCGCCCGCAAGATCACCACGACCGTGGCCATGGACTTCGGCCGCATCAGCATCAACGACGAACTCGTGCTGTACCTGTTCGGGACACCCGGACAGGAGCGCTTCTGGTTCCTGTGGCGCGGGCTCTTCGAGGGCGCGCTCGGAGCCGTCGTACTCCTCGACACCCGTCGGCTGGAGATCAGCTTCGACGTCATCGGACGCCTGGAGGAACGCGGCGTCCCCTTCGTCGTGGCCGTCAACTCCTTCCCCGGCGCACCCGACCATCCGCTGGAGGAGCTGCGCGAGGCCCTCGACCTGCCGCCCGCCGTCCCGATCCTCGTCTGCGACGCCAGAAGGCGGGACTCCTCCCGCGACGTCCTGCTGACCCTCATGCGCTACCTGCACTCCCAGGCAGCCACCCAGGAGGCAATGTGAGCACCACCCCCACCCCACCGCCCGGGTGCCCCGCCCACGCCGCGGCGACCGCGGGCGGCCTGTACCGCCTGCACGGAGCGGAAGCCCAGGCGGACCCCCTCGCCCTGTACGAGAAGCTGCGGGCCGAGCACGGCCCGGTGGCCCCGGTGCTCGTGAGCGGGGACCTCCCGGCGTGGCTCGTCCTCGGCCACCGGGAGAACCTGGACGTCGCCCGCACGTCCTCGCGCTTCGCCCGCGACCCCCGCGGCTGGCGCGACATGAGAGAGGGCCGGGTGCCGGCCGACACCCCGCTCGGCCCCATGGTCTCCTGGGTACCGGTGTGCAACTTCACCGACGGCCCCGTCCACGAGCGGCTGCGCTCGGCCGTCGTGGAGTCCCTCGAACGCTTCGACAAGCGCGGCATCCGCCGCTACGTGACGCGCTTCGCCAACCAGCTCGTCGACCAGATCGCGGCCGAGGGATACGCCGACCTGGTGCCCGCCTTCTCCGACCAGCTCCCCATGCTGGTCATGACGCAGCTCATCGGGGCCCCCGACGAACACGGGCCGCTGCTGGTCAACGCGGCGCGCGACATGCTCCAGGGGACCGAGACGGCCCTGCAGAGCGACCGCTACGTCACGACCACGCTGGAGAACCTGGTCGTCGAGCGCAAGGCCAAGCCCGCCCGCGACCTCGCCTCCTGGCTGATCGAGCACCCCGCGGACCTGACCGACACCGAAGTGCTCATGCACCTGCGCGTCGTGCTGATCGCGGCATACGAGACCACCGCCAACCTGATCGCCAACACGCTGCGCACCGTCCTGACCGACCCGCGCTTCCGGGCGAGCCTCTCCGGCGGCCACATGACCCTGCCCGACGCGCTGGAGCAGGTCCTCTGGGACGATCCGCCGATCAACACGATCATCGGACGCTGGGCCACCGGAGACACCGTGCTCGGCGGCCAGCAGGTGAAGGCCGGGGACATGATCCTGCTCGGCCTGGCCGCGGGCAACGCGGACCCGCAGATCCGGCCCGACCCCTCCGTGTCCGTCCACGGCAACCGCTCGCACCTGGCGTTCAGCAGCGGCCCGCACGAATGCCCCGGCCAGGACATCGGGCGCGCCATCGCGGACACCGGCATCGAAGTCCTGTTGGACCGGCTGCCCGACCTCCAGCTGGCGGTCGACGCGAGCGAGCTCCAGTGGCGGGGCACGCTGATGTCCCGTCATCTGCTGGCACTGCCCGTACGGTTCGCGCCGCGCTCGGCGCCGGCCCCGCAGCTCCCGGTGGAGCAGCCGGCCGGGCACCCCGTCCACCCGGTGATCCCGCCGCAGCCGACGGCGCCGCCGCCCGCGGCCACGGGCGGCCGCAGGCGCCGTGGTGTCAGCTGGTGGCGCCGGCTGCTCGGCCGTCGCTGAGCGGGCCGTTCGCACCGAGGTCCCCGGCCGCACCGGCCGGGGACCTCGGTCTTCGCGCTCAGCGGTGCAGTTGCCGCCACCAGGACGCCAGCGCCGGCAGGTCCGGAGGCTCGGTCCCAGGGACGCTGGGCTGCTCGGCGTACCGGACCGGGAACCCGGCTTCCGGGACGGGCAGTTCGTACCGGTTGCGCGGACTGGCGTACCGGGGTGCCCGGGCCTGCCAGGCGATGGAGCCGGCCACGTAGTGGCCCAACGCCTCGAGATGGCCGCGCAGTTCGCCGCCGACGCCGTCCTCGCCGTTCTCGAGCCGCGCCCTCAGCCCGGTGAACAGGACCATCACCTGGTCGCGCAACGCCACGGCGAGCGGGACCGCCTCGGCGGGGGAGCAACCCTCGTGATGGGCGAGGACGTTGACAAGGTTCACCTCGCGCGGCTCCAGGTGGTCGTCCTTGTCGTAGGAGAACAGGTCGTTGTCGGCGCTGACGACGAAACCGGCCGCGTCCGTCAGTGCCGTCAGGGCGGGGGAGCTGAGGACGTCCGCCGACAGCCGGTTCCCGCGGGCGACGTCCGACCAGGTCAGTGAGAACCGCGTGCCGTTCGCCAGCGGCCCCATGGCGACGAAGTCGTTCAGCCCCGGCATGGACCCCGCCTCCGCCCGGGCTGCCCGCCAGGCCGCCCCGAGCAGCCAGTCCCGCGTCCCCTCGACGAACCTTCGCAGCTCGTAAGGGGTGAGCATGGCATGGGTGCGGTCCACCAGATCCAGCAGTGCGCGGGTCATGGGGCCCTCGGGCAGCACGGACGCCTCCGGGTCCTCGATGGTCCGCAGCAGCCGCACCCCGTGTTCGACGACCGCAGCCGTCCCGACCTCATCGGAACCCGAATCCTGCCAGTCGTCCACGGCGTTGGCCCAGTAGTTCCACTCGGTGAACAGCAGGACCGCCTCCGCGTCCCCGCAGGGGATGATGCGGCACGAGAAGTCGGCGCTGTGCGTGGCGAGCCCCCAGGCACGCTCGACCGGATCGGGGTACAGGCCGAAGGAGTCCAGCCATGCGACCGCCCTGGACTCCACCTCCTTGGCCTCGGGATGGACGAGGTCGCGCGGCAAGGGGCAGTAGAAGGGCGGCAGGCCCGTCCCGAGGAGGGAGGGCCGGATCGGTCCTGTCATCGGCCACCGCCGATCCGGAAGCGCAGCAGCCGGGTTTCCACCGCGTGCTCCCGCCAGAGCCGGAAGAACTTGCTGTGCGCGATCGTCGACTGTTCGAGCCGGTCGCCGGTCCAGGCGCCCGGTACGGCATCGGAGTCCGCCCGGAGCCGGTCGAGTTCGGCGGTGTTCCACGCCATGGACTGCACCCAGAACTCGGCCACCGAGTCCGTCACGTCCTCGTCCTGCACCAGCTCGAAGCCGGCCGCCTCGGCCGCGGCCAGGTATTCCCCGCGCCGGCCGAGCCGTGTTCTGTAGTAGCCGTCCATGAACTCCCGCCACTGCGAGGCGCCCGCGAAGTGCTCCTGGATCCCGAACCAGCCACCCGGCTCCAGCGCCTTGGCGACGACCTCGAACAGCCGGGTCCGATCGGTGTAGCCGCTGCTCTCGTTGGCGTACACGGCGTCGTAGGCGCGGGTCTCGTCGAGGTCGTGCACATCGGCCAGCACGGGTCTCACACGGTCCGCGACCCCGGCGCGACGGGCGAAGCGCTCCACGATGGGGAGGTGTTCCGGCGCGACGGTGAGGCTGGTGACCGACGCCCCGTGCTCCTGAGCCCAGTAGAGCGAGGTACCGCCCAGCCCGCAGCCGATGTCGAGCAGGCGCCGGGGAGGGGACTCGTACGCACCCCACGTGCGGGCCGCGTGGTCGACTATTCGCTCCTGCGAGTCGAACAGGCTCTGTTTCAGTGCGCTCTGGGGGACGGTGGTCCCCGGTGGGCCGTCCGGGTACAGCCCCACGTGGAAGTGGACGCGCGGGCCCGGACCGTACTTGTGCAGGATCTCCTGCGTCTTGTGGCTGTAGTAGTCGCGCACCTGGTCCTGCGCGGTCGAGCCGCGGCCGCCGCCTAAGGGCCATACGAACGGTATAACGCGCATGGGGTGTCCGCCCTTTCGTGGGGTAGGGCTGCCCTCCGGGATGCCCGGCGCCGCTCTCGGAGCGTCCCGGAAAAGGCACACTGTTGAAGCACGGACCATCGTGGCACTTCGTGGGCACCGCGTCAGCCCGCTGGGGGAGCACGGTACCGTCAAGATCCTTGATCTGTGCGCCGGTTGACGGCAGCTCCGTCGGAGCGCTGCGCGCGGGGAGCGGCGGGGAGGCCCCGTCCGGCCTCACCCCCGCCGAGCGGGTGCGGCTCCGCGACCTCCTCGCGCGGGGGACGACACCAGCCGGATGAACGCGCGGGCGTCGGCCACGGCCGCCCCGCCCGCGTCGTTGTTGAAGTACGCGAAGACGTCCGAGCCCGTCGGCCAGGTGTCCGCGATCCGGGACGCCCAGGTCCGCAGGGCCGTCCTGCCGTACCGGGGGGCGGGGCGGGCACGGCCCTCGTGGAACCGTACGTACCCCCAGTCCGCGGTGCGCCACAGCGGGGTCACGGGCCGAGACCCGCGGTCGGCCCAGCACAGGGCCGCGCCGCGGCCGGTCAGGACCGAGCGCACGTCCTGCGACCACCAGGACTCGTGCCGGGGTTCGACCGCGACGCGCGTTCCGGCCGGGAAGCAGGCGAGGCACGCGTCGAGTGCGGCCGGGTCGGCCCGCAGGGTGGGCGGCAGCTGGAGGAGGACCGGTCCGAGACGGTCGCCCAGGGAAGCGGCGTGCGCCATGAGCCGGTGCACCGGCTCGGCGGGCTCGCGCAGGCGTTTGACGTGCGTCAGGAAGCGGCTCGCCTTGACGGCCATGACGAAACCGGGCGGTGTGCGCTCGCGCCACCGGGCGAACGTCTCGGGTGACGGCAGCCGGTAGAAGGCGTTGTTGCTCTCCACGGTCCGGAAATGACCCGTGTACTCCTCCAGCCACAGGCGCTGCGGCCGGTCCGGCGGGTAGAGGACACCCGACCAGTCCCGGTACTGCCACCCGGAGGTGCCGACGTGCACGGTCATGCCATCCGCCTGCCCTGCACGAGGTCGGGCACACCTCGCCGCCCCGGTTTGAGGTGGGGCTCCCGGGGCAAAAGCCGACTGCCGTCCCGCGGTCCCGACTGCGGGACGGACCAGGAACAGCGCACCGGGGCGGTGGTGGCCGATGGAGACGATCCCGAAGGCCGTTCCGGCCGCATCCGACGGCGACGCCGGGCAGCACTACGACGCCACGCCCTATCTGCCGGCGCGCGGCGGACTGCCGGCCCTGCGCCGCGCGGCGTCCGGATGCCGGGGGTGCCCCTTGTTCCGTGACGCGACGCAGACGGTCTTCGGCCGGGGCCCGGCCCGTGCGCGCCTGATGCTGGTCGGGGAGCAGCCCGGCGACCGGGAGGACCTGCAGGGGGAGCCCTTCGTGGGTCCGGCCGGGCAGTTGCTGCGCCGGGCGCTGGACGAGGCGGGGCTCGACGGCGAGGAGGCGTACCTCACCAACGTGGTCAAGCACTTCAAGTTCACTCCCGCCCCGCGCGGCAAGCGGCGCATCCACAAGGCTCCCAGCCTGCGCGAGATGACCGCCTGCCGGCCCTGGCTCGCGCGGGAACTGCGCCTGGTCGCACCCGAGGTGCTGGTGGTGCTCGGCGCGACGGCGGGCAGGGCTCTGCTGGGGCCCTCGTTCCGGGTCGGCGAGCAGCGGGGGGTCCTGCTGCCGATGCCGGCCCTCGACGGCGAGGAGCCGGGTACGGCGTCGGCCGGGCAGCTGCTGGCGACGGTCCACCCCTCGGCGGTGCTGCGGGCCGACGACCGTGAGGCCGCCTTCGCGGGCCTGGTGGCGGACCTCTCGGTGGCCGCCTCCGTGCTGGAATGACCCGCACGGAGGCGGCGGGCCCGCGAAAGCGAAGCCGTCAGGAGAGGGCCGCCGCCAGTGCCTCCGCGGCCTTCGCGACCAGCGAGTCCTCGCGCGGCGCGGAGGAACCGGGCTTGGCGGTGAGCACGGCCAGCTCCACGGGCGGCCGCCCGGGAGGCCAGGCGATGCCCACGTTGTTGTTGGTCCCGTACGACCCGGCGCCCGTCTTGTCCCCGATCACCCAGTCGCGCGGCAGGCCCGCGCGGAACCGGTCGCCGCTCGTGGTGTTGGACAGCAGCCACCGCGTCAGGAACTCCCGATGGCGCGGGGCCAGTGCGTCACCGAGCACCAGGCGCCCGTAGGTGCGTGCGATGGCCCGTGGGCTGGTCGTGTCGGTCACCCGCGACGGCTCGGCCGAGTTCAGCTCCGGCTCCCAGCGGTCGAGCCGCGTCGTACGATCCCCGACGGAGCGGCAGAACCGGGTGATCGCCGTGGGCCCGCCCAGCTCGCGGAGCAGCAGGTTCGCGGCGCCGTTGTCGCTCTGGGCGATGGCCGCCGAGCACAGTTCGGCCACCGTGAGCCCGCCGGCGACGTTCTCGGGCCGCCCGGTCACCGAGCCGCCGCCCGCGGAGGTGACGTCCTGCTGGGTGTAGTGGATCCGCCGGGCGAGGAACTCCCCGTCACGGTCCAGGTCCCGCATCACGGCCGCCGCGGCCGGCGCCTTGAACACCGAGCACATGGGGAACAGTTCATCGGCCCGGTACAGCACCGTGCGGCCCGTCCCGGTGTCCCGGGCGTACGCCCCCACCCGCGCGCCGTACTCCCGCTCCAGCGCGCGCAGCCGCCGGGCGGCCTCGCCGCCTCCGCCGGGCGCGGCCGCCCGGGCCGTGCCAGCCGGCACCGCCGCGGTCAGCGCCACCCCCGCTCCCAGAGTCAGTACGGCACGACGGGTCTGTTCCACGTCGCCTCTCCTCTCCCTCGACGGTCACGTGGCGGCGAAGACGCCAAAGGTGATCATTGCGGTTCCCGTCGGGCCAGCGGCGCGGCCAGGCCGTGGTCCTCCGCGCGGCGCGTCCACCCGGGCCCTCGGCGGACGTGCCGCGCGGAATGCGGCCGGAGGCCGACCGGGTCAGCGGCCAGGCGCGGGGGCGGTGCCCTGTTCGCGGACGCCCCAGGGGGAGCCGTACTCCGTCAGCAGGTCGAGGAACGGGACCGGCGGCAGCGCCTCGGGTCCCAGGACGCCGGACCCGGACCACACGCCGGTCGCGAGCAGTTCGAGGGCCACCACCGGGTTGACGGCGGTCTGCCAGACGACGGCCTGGGAGCCGTACTCGCGCATCGACCACTGGTTGTCGACCACGTGGTACAGGTACACCTCGCGGGGCAGGCCGGCCTTGGTGCCCTTGACCCAGGTGCCGGCGCAGGTCTTCCCCGTCATCCGGTCCCCGAGGCTCGCCGGGTCCGGCAGGCAGGCGGCGACCACGTCGCGCGGCGAGACCCGGACCTCGGCGCCGTCCTCGCCGCGGACCGGGACCCGGACCGTGGAGTCCAGGCCCAGCGCGTGCAGCGCCTTGAGCTTGCCGATGAAGTCGTCGCCGAGTCCGTACTTGAACGTCACACGCCGGGCGCCGATCCAGCGCGGCACGAGGAGGACCTCCTCGTGCTCGACGTTGACGCACTCGACCGGCCCGATGCCCTCGGGGAAGTCGAAGACCTCCGGCTCGCTGAACGGCTCGGTGGTGAACCAGCCGCGCTCGCTCTCGTACACGACGGGAGGGTTCAGGCACTCCTCGATCGTCGTCCAGATGTTGAAGGACGGGGCGAAGTCGTAGCCCTCGACGGCCAGGTCCGCTCCGTCGCGGATGCCGATCTCCTCGATGTCGTCGAAGAGCTCGTCGGCCGCGTAGCGGGCGAAGACGTCCGACAGTCCGGGCTCGACACCCATGCCGACGAGCGCCAGGCGGCCCGCTTTCTCCCAGTCGGCGGCCTGCTCGAACTGCTCGTCGCCGAGCTTGAGGCCGCACTCGCTGTGCGGACGGTCCGGGTGCGGGCGGGACAGGGACATGGCCATGTCGACGTAGTGGCTGCCCGCCGCCAGCGCCGCGTTGAACAGGGGCATCACGAAGCGCGGGTCGGTGGCGTTCATCAGCACGCCGCACGCGTGCTCGGTGAGCAGCCCGGTCACCGCCGCCTCGTCGGAGGCGTCGACGCGGCAGGCGCTGAAGCGCTGCTCGTCGGCGCCCAGGGCGGCGACCGCGGCCTGCGCGCGGGCCAGATCGTAGTCGGCGACGACGATGTGGTCGAAGAAGTCGCGGCGGGCGGCGATCTTGGTGATCGCGCTCCCGACACCGCCGGCACCCACAAGCAGCACACGCATGTCCTGGTCCTCTCTCGGTGAAGCATCCGCCTCAGGGGGCTGATGGAACCGGGCTCCACGGGTTAAGGTCAATGGTGTTGGCATAAGGCCGGGACGTTACGGAGGCGGGCGGCGATGGCGAAGGACGTGGTCCCCGAGGAGGCCCGCAGGAGGCGGCGACCCACCCGCCGGGGGACGGTGCTCTCGGAGAAGCTGATCGTCGAGACGGCGCTGCGGATGGTGCGGGAGCACGGCAGCGCGGGCCTGTCCGCCCGCCGGCTCGGCGCCGCCCTGGGCGCGGACCCCAGCACCCTCTACCGGTACTTCGAGGGCATGGACGGCCTCACCCTCGCCATCGGCGAGGAGCTGATCGGGCGGGCCCTCGCCGGCTGGTCCCCGACCGGCCGGTGGCGCGACGACCTCCGCGCCCTCGGGCTGCGCATCCACGGTGCCTACCTCGCCCACCCGCAGGCCGCCCTGCTGACCGCGAGCCGGGTGACCGGCCGACCGCGCGAGATCGCGGCCGACGAGGCGATCCTGGGTATCCTGCGCGGTGCGGGGTTCGGCGACGAGGATGCGGTGCGGATCTACCACGCCTACATCGACCAGAGCCTGGCCTTCGCGGCCCTCGACGCGGGCCCGCTGGCCCTGTCCGCCGACGCCCGGGCCTCGGACGAGGAGCGCTGGGAGTCGACGTACGCCCGCCTCCCGGCGGACGCGTACCCGAACATCGCGGCCACCGCCGGGCTGCTGGCCGCCCGTATGACGCACAGCGCCTACCCGGTCGCGCTGGAGATGCTGCTGGACACGGCGGAGCGGCAGCTGGCGGACGGGGGCGCCAGGGGCGGTGCGGTGGCCGGGGCCTGAGGCGGGGACGGGGTCCGGGGCCTGAGGCGGGGACGGGGTCCGGGGCCCGGGTGCGCAGGCCCGGCCGCCGGGGTGTGCCGGGCGACGCACACCCCGCTCCTCGCCCCGGGTGCGCTCCCGGCGATCCTCACCGCCGCGTACCACCGGCGCCGCCGGACGGACGGTGCACCGGCTGCCGGCCGGCCCGAAGCCGGACAGCCGGTCCTCGGGCCGCTGACCGGCCCGAGGGCCGTCCTGCGCCGGCCGGCGGGGCGATCGGCCGGGCGGCGCCGGCGCGGGATCGGGCGGCCGGAACGGGCGCCGACGGCAGCGGCGGCGACGCGAACGGCCCGTGACGCTTCGTTTCTTGGTTCCCGGGCTACCGAGCTACCGGGCGCCGCTGCCCGTGACGAGGTCGCGGGCGCGGTCCACCAGGCCGATGCCCGGGGCGGCCGCCGGCGGGGCGTCGGGGGAGCGGGGTGCGCGCATCTTCGCGCGGCGGATCCGGTCGCCCATCCACTCCAGGGCCTCCTGTGCGCAGCTCTCCCGCAGGCGCGGGAAGAGGTTCTCCTCCTCGTCCCAGACGTGCGCGGTGACCTCGGCCCTGAGAGCCGCGACGAGCTGGTCGAACTCGGGTTCGTCGGCGTCGAGCCCCTCGAGGTCCTTGAGGATCTTCTCCATCCGGGCGTGGTCGGCGATTTCCCGGTCCGCGATGAGATCGCCGTCCGGGAGCACCTCCCGGAGGGTCGGATAGAGGTGTTCCTCCTCGGCGACCGTGTGCCGGACGAGCTCGATCGTCAGCCGCTCCGCGGCCGTCTGCCGTTCGGCGGCGGGGGCGGCCTGCTCGATGATGTCGAACGTCTCGTCCATCTCGCGGTGGTCCGCGATCAGTTCGGTGATGACGTCGACTGCGTGTGCCATGGCGAAACTCCGTCCGTCGGGGATCGGCGAGGCGACCGGCGCGGACCGCCGGCCCGTTTCGCGTCTGCCCGGTCCCGCGGACGTTAGCCGCGTACGGGACCGGGCAGGCGCAGGGGGAAGAACCGCACCCCGAACCGTGGAGGAGCTACCGATGAAGGCCTCGACCGTCGCGTACAAGCCCGTGGGGATGGCGCTCGGCGCCCTCGGAGGCGCGCTGGCCGGCATCGCGTTCAAGCAGGTCTGGAAGCGGCTCGGCCACGAGGACGACGCGCCGAACGCCACCGACGAGGACCGGACGTGGCGGGAGGTCCTCATCGCCGCGATCCTGCAGGGTGCCGTGTTCGCCGCGGTCAAGGCGGCGATCGACCGGGGCGGAGCCGTGGCCGTCAGGCGCCTCACCGGCACCTGGCCCGACTGAACGACTGAACCGCTGCTGACCACGGGATCAGAGCAGGTGAGGAGGCGGAGGACGCCCGCGACGGCGGCGCCGGGCTTCCGTCGGACAGCGGAACGCGTGGCGGCGACGATCGCTCCCACGGTGGGGGCGACGTCCGTCAGGTCACCGGCCGGGCCCGCAGCACGCGGGCCGGCTGCTGGCCTCCGCCCGTCGCCAGTACCCGTACCTCACCGCCGCTGCTGATCTCCGCCCGGACGATGCCGGTGGCGTCCTCGTAGACGGGGTGACCTCCCGGTCCCGCCGCGCTGGTCCGGGTCATCCGGACGACGTCCTCCCCGACCCCGTCCGCGGCCGCGAAGACCACCTCGTAGGCTTCCGCGTTCCCGTGCACCGTACTCATGGCCGACTCTCCTGCCCTGACGACTGCCGTTCGCCGGCGGGTGGCCGACTTCCCACCTGCCACGCTAAGCCCGGCCCGCCGCTCTGTCCTGGCCGACGGCGGGGCCGGCGCCCCGCACGGCTCAGCTGCCGGGGCGCACCACGAACGCCACGGCGTCCACCGCGCCGCTGCGGCGGAAATGCAGGACGAACGGGATGACGTCGCCCACCTTGCGCCGGGTCTTCACCCTGACCATCAGGTCCAGGGTGCTCGGCGTCATGTGCACAACAGCTCCCGCCGGGATGTTCGCCGAGGGCACCGCGCGCTTTGCGTCGCCGCCCTCGCCGGCGCGCTCGTGCCGGTTCAGGGTGATCTCGTCGGCGGCCGGCGAGGTCACCGAGACCAGCTGGTCGTCCGATCCACCGGTGTTGGCGATCCGGAAGAAGGCCGCGGTGCGCTCCCTGCCGGCGTACGGGAGGAAGACCTGCCCCACGCCGACGTCGATCCGCGCCGGGCTGCCCGCGGCCCCCGCCCTGGTCCACGCGGTCAGCGCCACCAGCATGGCCATGCAGGCCATCACGGGAACCAGGGTGGCGAGGAGCCCGTCGCGCAGGCTCCGGCGGTCCGGCCCGCGGACTGCCGCCGCCTCCGCCGCCCGGGCCGCGGCACGGCCCGCCGTCCGCCGCACCGCCGTGCCCACCGAGCGGTGCACCGTCCGCAGGAGTTCGTCCATCACCGGGATGCCTTTCCGACGGAGGTGACCGGGCGCTTCGGCGAGGGCTGCCAGGTGCACAGACGCAGGCTGTTGGCCACGACGAGGACCGAACTGGCGGACATGGCGGCCGCGGCGAGCATCGGGCCCAGCAGTCCCACGGCAGCCAGGGGGACGGTCACCGCGTTGTAGCCGAAAGCCCAGACCAGGTTGAGCCGGATCGTCGCCAGCGTGCGGCGGGCGAGGCGGACCGCGTCGGCGACCGCCTCGATGTCACCCCGGACGAGGGTCACGTCGGCGGCTCCGATGGCCACGTCCGTACCGCTGCCCATCGCGATCCCGAGGTCCGCCTCCGCCAGGGCCGCGGCGTCGTTGACCCCGTCCCCGATCACGGCCACCCGGCGACCCCCGCTCCGCAACTCCCGTACCAGCGCCGCCTTGCCCTCGGGGCTGCAGTGGGCGTGGATCTCCGCGATGCCGAGCTCGCGGGCGACGGACCGTGCGGTGGCCTCCCGGTCGCCGGTGGCCAGCACCGGCTCCACCCCGAGGCGCCGCAGCCGGTCGACCGCCCGGTAGCTGCCCGGCCGCAGGACGTCGCCGAGCGCGATCAGAGCCTCGTCGAAGCCGTCCACCCGCACCAGGACCGGGGTGAGCGCGGCGGCCTCCGCCTCGGCCAGCGCCTGTGCCAGCGATGCGGGCAGGCCCTCGCCCGGAGTGCGTACCTCCACCCTGCGGCCCTCCACGATCCCCGTGACGCCGCTGCCGGGCACGGCCAGGAAGCCGGCGACCCCCGGCAGGGGGCCCCGGGACGCCGAGCGCCGGGCGTACGAGGCGACCGCGCGGCCCAGCGGGTGCTCGGAGCCCTGCTCCACCGCTCCGGCCAGCCGGACCGCCACGTCCCCGCCGATCCCGCCGGCGGTCTCCGTGACACGTACGACGGACATGTGGCCCGTGGTGAGGGTGCCGGTCTTGTCCAGGACGATCACGTCGACGTGCCGCAGGGCCTCCAGCGACTGCGGCCCCTTGACCAGGATGCCGAGGCGGGCACCCCGGCCGGTGGCGGCCATGAGGGCGGTCGGGGTGGCCAGCCCCAGGGCGCACGGGCAGGCCACGACGAGGATCGCGACGGCCGCGGTGACGGCCGCCTGCGGATCGGCTCCGGCGCCGAGCCAGAAGCCGAGCACGGTGACCGCCAGGGAGAGCACCGCCGGGACGAAGACGCCCGCCACCTTGTCCGCCAGGCGCTGCGCCCGCGCCTTGCCCGCCTGGGCCTCGGTGACCAGGTGCGTGATCCGGGCCAGCCGGGTGTCGGCGCCGACCGCGGTGGCCTGTACGAGGAGAAGTCCCCCCATGTTCACGGCGCCGCCCACCACAGCCCGGCCGGGGCCCACCTCGACGGGATCGCTCTCCCCGGTGATCAGCGACAGGTCCAGGGCCGAGCTGCCCGACACCACGACGCCGTCGGTGGCGACCCGCTCCCCGGGCCGGACGACGAACCCCTGGCCCGGCACGAGCTCCTCTATGGGCAGCAGGCGCTCCCGGCCGTCCTCGCGGACGGTGACGTCCTTGGCGGCCAGCCCTGCGAGGGAGCGCAGCGCCGCACCCGTACCGCGCCGGGCCCGCGCCTCCAGATGGCGGCCGGTCAGTACGAAGAGGGGGACGGCGACCGCCGCCTCGAGGTAGACGTGAGCGGCCTCCGTACCGGCCGAGGGGAGGAGGCTGAACGGCATCCGCATGCCGGGTTCGCCCGCGCCGCCGAGGAACAGCGCGTACAGGGACCAGGCGAAGGAGGCGATGACTCCGAGCGAGACGAGGGTGTCCATGGTGGCCGCCGAGTGCCGCAGGCCGCGGGCAGCCCTCAGGTGGAACGGCCAGGAGCTCCAGACGACCACCGGGGCGGCCAGGACCAGGCACAGCCACTGCCAGTGGCGGAACTGCAGGGCGGGAGCCATCGACAGGACGAGGACCGGCAGGCAGAGCAGGGCGGTGATCAGCAGGCGTTCGCGGTCCTGGCGGGCCTCCTCCCGCGTCCGGCCGGCGGGATCATCCGGGTCGTCCGGATCCGCAGGAGCGGTCCGACGGCTCGGAGCACTGGGGCCGGTCGCCGTCCCCGGTGCCGCCCGTGGCACGGGCGGCGGCACCAACTCCGTCTCGTAGCCCGCCTTTTCGACCACCGCCAGGAGCTGCGCGGCCGTGACGCCCGCCGGGTGGTGGACGCGGGCCCGGCCGGTGGCAAGGTTCACCGAGGCCGTCACCCCGTCGATGCGCGTCAGCCGTTTCTCCACCCGGTTCACGCACGCCGCGCAGGTCATGCCGCGGACGACGAGGTCGGTGGTCACCCCGGCGACCGTGCCTCCCTCCGCCGTCATCGCCCGCCGCCGTTCATGCCGCCCATGCCGCCGTTCATGCCGCCCATGCCCCCCGGCTCGGCGGGCCCCGAGTCGCCGACGGTGCTGCGCAGGCCGGGCGCCACCGGACCCGCGGCGGACCCGACCCCGTACGCGAGGGCGAACACCGCCAGGAGCAGCACCACGAACCCGGTGAGCGCCGGGGGAGGCCCCCACCGCCCCGTGGACGCGGGAGCCTGGCCTGCGGACTGCTGTTCTTCGGTCATCGACATTCCCTGATCCGAGGATTCGCTCACGGGGTCGGCGCCCCGCCGGTTCCGCGCAGGTGGTCGGATGCGGTCCCCGCCCGGTTCCCGCGAATCTCCGCGCACTGCGGGGACCTCCGGGGATCTCCCGCCGGTCTCCGGCCGGTCGGTCCTTCAGCCCTTCCCGGGGGCCACGGGGTAGGGGACGAAGGTGCTGCTGTTCTCGTCGACCGCCAGGGCGCGGCCGAGCGGCGGCACCGCCCGCTGGGGGCAGTCGAGCCGTTCGCACAGGCGGCAACCCATGCCGATGGGGGTCGCGGCGGAGACGTTGCCCAGGTCGAGGCCGTCGGAGTAGACCAGCCGGGAGGCGTGCCGGATCTCGCAGCCGAGGCCTATCGCGAAGGTCTTGCCGGGCTCGCCCCAGCCGCCGCGGTGGCGGGTCACTGCGCGCGCGGTCCACAGGTACCGCTGCCCGTCGGGCATGGCGGCGACCTGGACGTGGATGCGGCCGGGCGCGGCGAAGGCCTCGTAGACGTTCCACAGCGGGCAGGTGCCGCCGGCGCGGGAGAAGTGGAATCCGGTGGCGGACTGCCGCTTGGACATGTTCCCCGCCCGGTCGACCCGTACGAACGAGAAGGGCACCCCCCGCAGTCTGGGGCGTTGCAGGGTGCTGAGTCGGTGGCAGACGGTCTCGTAGCCGAGACCGAAGTGGTCCGCGAGCCGCTCGATGTCGTACCGGAACTCCTCCGCGGCCGCGTGGAAGGCGCCGTACGGAAGGATCAGCGCCGCCGCGAAGTAGTTCGCGATGCCGATCCGGGCCAGGCGGTGGGCGGGGGAGTCCTGCGGGAAGTCCTCGGCGGCCAGCCGGTCCAACTCCGTCCCGTACTCCAGCAGGGCGAGCTGGGTGGCCATCCGGAACGCCTGCTGGCCCGGCCGCAGCCGCCCGGACAGGTGCAGGATGCGCGCCCCCGCGTCGAAGTGGTGGAGGCGGTCGGAGCCGGCCGCCAGCCGGATCCCGTGCCGGCCGGCGAGCCGGTCCGACAGCGCGCGCAGCACCTCCCCGCGCCGGACGCGGATTTCCCGGGCGAGGTCCTCGGCGGCCAGGTCGAGGTCGTGCAGGTAGTTCTGCCGCCGGTAGAAGAACTCGCGGATCTCCTCGTGGGGCGAGCGCGGTGCCGCGCCGGCTGCTCCGTCCCTGCCGTCCGTCGTCTCCGCGAGCCGCTCCGCGAGCAGTTGGCTGCGCCGGCCCAGGTCCAGCAGCACGGACGCGACGGCCGGCATCCGCCGGGCGAGCTCGGCCAGCTCCGAGGGGGACACGCGGGCCTCGGCGACCTCTCCGGCGAGGGCCTCGCGCAGGTCGGCCACGAGCCGGCCGGTGTCCCGCTCGGAGAAGAAGCCGGGGTCGACGCCGAAGGCCTCGGTCAGCCGGAGCAGCACGGGGACCGTCAGCGGGCGCGAGTCGTGCTCCATCTGGTTGAGGTAGCTGGGCGAGATGCCGAGGACCCTGGCCAGTTCCGCCTGGCTCATCCGGCGTTCCTCGCGCAGCCGCCGCAGGCGCGCCCCCGCGTACGTCTTGCCCACCCGCGCCCCTTCCCTCGTGCGGCCCCGCGGCCGGGCTCCAGAGTATGCGCGACCGCACCGCCATCGATCTTTGCAAACGTGGCAGAAGACGGTCGGAAGATTCACAGAACTTGGCAAACGACACCCCTTGATGGCACTGGGTGCCAGTGTCAGAGTCGTCGTGCGGCCCGCCGGACCCCGGCGGCCGAGACGGACGGGCGGGGCGCGATTCACGCACCGATGTCGGAGATTTCGGCAGTCCGCACTCGGCTGCCCGGCGCATTGCTCAGCTCCACCCACAGTGGGGTCCGGCGGCCGCGCCCCAGGCACCCAGGCACACAGTGCCAATGCTTTGCCGTGCCCGGCGGCAGCGTTGGCAGCTCAAGCGACTCACGGAGACGGTGACGGTCATGGCAGACGCGAAGGCGACCACGGCAGCGGCACGGCAGCTCGAGCAGTGCTGGTCCGGCGACCCTCGATGGGCGGGCATCGAGCGCACCTACACGGCCGAGGACGTGGTGCGGCTCTCCGGCAGCGTCCGGGAGGAGCACACCCTGGCCCGACGTGGCGCCGAGCGGCTGTGGAGGCAGCTCCACGAGCTCGACTACGTCCACGCCCTCGGCGCGCTGACCGGCGGGCAGGCCGTGCAGCAGGTCCGCGCGGGCCTCCAGGCGATCTACCTCTCCGGCTGGCAGGTGGCCGCCGATGCCAACCAGGCCGGCCACACCTACCCCGACCAGAGCCTGTACCCCGTCAACTCCGTGCCGCAGGTGGTGCGCCGCATCAACAACGCCCTGCTGCGCGCCGACCAGATCGCCACCGCCGAGGGCGGCGGCGACCCGACGGACTGGCTGGCGCCGATCGTCGCGGACGCCGAGGCCGGCTTCGGCGGCCCGCTCAACGCCTTCGAGCTGACGAGGGCGATGATCGCGGCGGGCGCGGCCGGCATCCACTACGAGGACCAGCTCGCCTCCGAGAAGAAGTGCGGCCACCTCGGCGGCAAGGTCCTCGTCCCGACTTCGCAGCACATCCGGACCCTCAACGCGGCCCGCCTCGCGGCCGACATCGCGGACACCCCCACGCTGATCATCGCCCGCACCGACGCGCTGGCGGCGAACCTGCTGACGAGCGACGTCGACGAACGGGACGCGCGCTTCACCACAGGGGAGCGCACCGCCGAGGGCTTCCACCGGGTGCGGAACGGCATGGCTCCCGTCATCGCCCGCGGCCTCGCCTACGCCCCGTACGCCGACCTCGTCTGGGTGGAGACCGGAACCCCGGACCTCGCCCAGGCCCGCGAGTTCGCCGAGGCCCTCCATGCGGAGTTCCCCGGGAAGATGCTGGCCTACAACTGCTCGCCCTCCTTCAACTGGAAGGCCGCCCTCGGCGACGACCAGATCGCCAAGTTCCAGCGCGAACTCGGCTCCATGGGCTACAAGTTCCAGTTCATCACCCTGGCCGGCTTCCACTCCCTCAACCACGGCATGTTCGAGCTGGCCCGCGGCTACGCCGACCACGGCATGACGGCATACGTCGACCTCCAGGAGCGCGAGTTCGCCGCCCAGCAGCACGGCTTCACCGCGGTCAGGCACCAGCGGGAGGTCGGCACGGGCTACTTCGACCTCGTCTCCACCGCCGTCCACCCGGCCTCCTCCACCACCGCCCTCGCCGGCTCCACCGAGGAGGAGCAGTTCCACTAGCCGGGCCCGGCCCGGGAGCCGGCCGGCTGCCCGCGTCCGGCTCCCGCACCCGGCCCCGCCCCGCCCCTCCGCTCCCGTCCAGCCTCCGTCAGGAGAGCGCATGTCCACCCCCGCAGCCTCGCAACGGGTCCCTGGTCCTCGCGGCACCGGGCGAACGCCGCCACGAGGAGCTGCTCGCCGTCCTCGACGACCGACGCGGAAGCGGGCAGGGAGCCGGGCTGCGCCGGTTCCCCACGTACGACCGGAGCCGATGAGGGGCTCCGGTCCCCGCCGGGCTGAGGGGCCCGGCGGCGCGCGGTGAGCGGGGGTGCGGCGCAGTGGTGTGCGCCGTACCCCCGCGGCGCGCCTCCTCCCGTACGCGGGCGGCGGCCACCCGGCACCCGGGCAGTGGCTCAGGGCGGCCGCCTGCCGCATCGTCGCCGCGCCACCGGCCGGGGCGTCGGCGCGTCGGGGGAGATCGCGCTCAGGGGCGGGCGGTCAGGTATCCGCCCATGGAGGTGAAGTACTCGGCCGCGGGCAGCTCGCGTCCGTCCTCGGTCCGCACCCGGGTGATGGCCAGCCCGTGGTTGCGGCCGTAGCGGGCGTCGGCGCCCGCGACGATCACGACGCCGTCGCCCTCGCGGTAGAAGACACGGCCGGGCGTGCCGCCGTACCGGCCCTGTGACACGGAGGCGGCCAGAACCTCGATCCGCCTGCCCCGGTGGAAGGTGAAGGCGCTCGGATACGGCTCGGACTGGGCTCGGACCAGGCGGTCCAGCTCCTCCGCGGACCAGGTCCAGTCGATGCGGCTGTCCTCGACGGAGCGCTTGTGGAAGAAGCTGGCCTGTGAGCGGTCCTGGCGGACGAACTCCCGCTGACCGGAGGCGATGAGGTCGAGCGCGCCGACCGTGACCGGCGCGATGAGGTCGACGGTGCGGTGGAAGAGGTCGGTGGCGGTGTCCCTCGGCCCCACCGGTACGGCCTCCTGCCGCACGATGTCGCCGGCGTCGAGCTCGTCGTTCATCATGTGCGCGGTCACGCCCACTTCGGTCTCGCCGTTGATCAGCGCCCAGATCAGGGGCGAGAAGCCGGCGTACTTCGGCAGCAGCGAGTCGTGCACGTTCAGGGTGCCGTGGCGCGGGAGGTCGAACACGCGCGGCGGGAGCCAGGTCCGCCAGTTGTTGGCCACGATGATGTCCGGGTCCGCCTCCTTCAGGCGCGCCAACAGCTCCTCGTCGTCGGGCCGGTTGCGGAGCAGTACCGGGACCCCGTGCTCCTGCGCGAGGTCGGCGACGGAGTCGCTCCAGATCTTCTCGTAGACGTGCTCGCTCTTGGGGTGCGTCACGACCAGGACCACGTCGTGCTCGGAGTCCAGGAGGGCTTGCAGGGTGCGGTGCCCCCAGGTCTGGTAACCGAACATGACGACCCGCATGGGGTTCCTCCTCAGAGCAGGCGGTTGGCCATGTCGAGTAAAGCAAGGCTTGCCTAAGCGTGCAATGGCCCCCATTTACAGGGGAGTTGAAGATCACTCGGAAGGGTGACCGTCCGTTTTGCCTATCGACAGTGTCCTCGGAATGAGCTTAGCCTTGCCTAAGTCTCATGGTCATGGCTTCGTCGGCGTGCCCGGTTTCCGTGCTCGGCGGAGCCCGACCCACGGCCGCGCGTCCCCACGGCGCGGTGGCCGCCCTCGCAGGATGGGAGTGACATGGCACAGGTTCGTCCTGGCGAAGCCCCGGTGGTCCACGACCTCATTGGAATCGGCTTCGGGCCGTCCAACGTGGCCATGGCCATCGCGGTCAGCGAGCACAACTTACGCGTCGGCGGCCGGGAAGTGGTCAACGCCCGTTTCTTCGAACAGCAGCCGCGCTTCGGCTGGCACCGCGGGATGCTCATCGACGACGCGACCATGCAGGTGAGCTTCCTCAAGGACCTGGTGACGCTGCGGAACCCGGCGAGCGAGTTCAGCTTCCTGTGCTACCTCAAGAGCAGGGGACGGCTGATCGACTTCATCAACCACAAGAACCTCTTCCCGCTGCGCGTGGAGTTCCACGACTACTTCGAATGGGCCGCGGACAAGGTCGACGGCATGGTCTCCTACGGCCACGAGGTCGTCGGCGTCACGCCGGTCGCCCGTGACGGCGTGGTGGAGCACCTGGACGTCACGGTCCGGTCCGGTGAGGGGCTCGCCCTCCACCGTGCCCGCAACGTCGTCATAGGCACGGGCCTGCGCCCCTTCATGCCGGACGGTGTCGAGCGCACCGAGCGCGTGTGGCACAACTGCGACCTGCTGACGAAGGTCGACGGCCTGGACGGCGCCGCCGCCCCCTCCCGGTTCATCGTCGTCGGCGCCGGGCAGAGCGCCGCCGAGAACGTCGCCTACCTGCACCGCCGTTTCCCGAAGGCGGAGGTGTGCGCCGTCTTCTCCCGCTACGGGTACAGCCCCGCCGACGACAGCGGATTCGCCAACCGGATCTTCGACCCGGATGCCGTGGGCGAGTTCTTCGCCGCGCCGGAGGACGTCAAGCGCCGGCTCATGGACTACCACGGCAACACCAACTACTCGGTGGTGGACATCGACCTGATCGACGACCTGTACCGCCAGATGTACCAGGAGAAGGTCCTGGGCACCGAGCGGCTCCGCTTCCTCAACGTCTCCCGGCTGACCGGCGTCCGGGAGACCGAGGCGGGAGTCCACGCGACCGTGCGGTCCCTCGTCACCGGTGAGGAGACCGCGCTGGACGCGGACGTCGTGGTCTTCGCGACCGGGTACCGGCCCGCCGACCCCCTCGGTCTGCTCGGCGAGGCCGCCGAGCGGTGCCTGCGCGACGACGAGGGGCGCGTCCGGGTCCAGCGCGACTACCGCATCGCGACCGACCCCGCCCTGCGCTGCGGGATCTACGTACAGGGCGGGACGGAGCACACCCACGGCATCACTTCCTCCCTGCTGTCCAACACCGCCGTCAGGGTGGGGGAGATCCTCGACTCGCTCCTCGGGCGCGGCCTGAAGTCCGGTCCCGACGAGGCCCGTACGCTCGCCGGGGGCACCGGCAGCGCGGCCGCCCGCTGACCGGCGCCGATCCACTGACTCCGGTCCACCGGTGTTCCGAAGGGATGACGTACGGCGACATGGCCACGATTGCAGTGGAACGCCCCGCGCCCATGGGCGCAACCCGGGTGCGCAGGCGCCGAGTTGCCGGTTCGCTCGTCCTGGTGTCGGTCCTCCTGGCCGCGATGGTGGTGTCGTTGGGCGTCGGTGCGCGCGCACTCAGCCCGTCCGAGGTCTGGTACGGGCTGTCGGCCGGACCGAGCGCCGACCACCGGCTGACCGAGATCCGGCTCATCGTGCAGACGGTACGGGTCCCCCGCACAGTGCTCGCGACCGTGGCCGGAGCGGCCCTCGGGGTCGGAGGGGCGCTGATCCAGGGGTACACGCGCAACCCGATCGCCGACACCGGCCTGCTGGGCGTGAACGCGGGCGCCTCCTTCGCCGTTGTCTCGGTGATCGCCGTCCTCGGCTTCGCGAACCCGTTCCAGTACGTCTGGTTCGCCTTCGCCGGGGCGGCGGTCGCGGGCGTCCTCGTGTTCGGGCTCGCCAGCATCGGCCGGGGAGCCGGCAACCCGCTGACCCTCGCACTGGCCGGACAGGGGGTCACCGTGTTCCTCGCCGCGATGACGACGGCGGTGGCGCTCTCCGACAAGGCGTCGCTGAACGCGCTGCGCTTCTGGAACGCGGGCTCGGTGGCCGGCGTCGGATTCGACGTCATCTGGCCGGTGGCCGCCTTCATCGCGGCCGGGCTGGTGCTGGCGCTGACCACGCTGCCCGCCGTCAACCTGCTCAACCTGGGCGACGACGTGGCCCGGGGCCTCGGCGTCAACACCGCCCTGCACCGGACCATCGGCATCATCGCCATCACCCTGCTGGCGGGCGCCGCGACGGCGGCGTGCGGCTCCATCGCGTTCCTGGGCCTCATGGTGGCCCACGTGGCCCGCTACCTGACGGGGCCGGACTATCGCTGGCTCGTGCCGTACGCGGGTCTCCTCGGCGCCATCGTGCTGCTGGTCTGCGACATCGCAGGGCGCCTGGTGGTGCGGCCGGGCGAGCTGGACGCGGGTGTCGTCGTGGCGCTCCTCGGCGCCCCCTTCTTCGCGGTCCTGGTGTGGCGCGGGAAGTTCAGGACCGCATGAACGCAACCGACATGGACGTGACCGGCGTGAAGGTGACCGCAGTGAACGCGACCGAGGTGGACCGGGCCCGGGGGAGGCCGTCGGTGGCCCCGGGCGTGCGGCTCGGCGGGGTGTCGTTCGTCTGGCGGCCGTGGCTCGTCTGCGTCACGCTCCTGCTGGCGGCGGCGACGTTCCTCGTCTTCTGCCTGTCCGTCGGCGTCGGGGACTTCCCCATCGCCCTGCCCCAGGTGGTCTCCACGATCCTGGGCCGGGGCGAGCAGGTCGACGAGTTCGTGATCATGGACCTTCGGATGCCGCGGGCCCTGGCCGGGTGCGTCGTGGGTGTCGCCCTGGGCATGTCGGGGGCGATCACCCAGTCCATCGCGCGCAACCCGCTGGCCAGCCCCGACATCCTCGGGATCACCTGGGGCGCCGGCGCGGTCGCGGTGTTCCTGGTGACGGTGTCGGGCGGGACCGCCACCGCCGTCGTCAACTCCGTGGGGCTGTCCGGTGCAGCTCTTGCGGGTGGTCTCGGCACCGGCCTCCTCGTGTACGTCCTGGCGTGGCGACGCGGGATCGACGGGTTCCGGCTCATCCTCATCGGCCTCTCCGTGAGCGCGGTGATGGAGGCGGTCACGACCTGGCTGCTGGTGACCGCCGACATCAGGGACGTGGCCCGGGCGCAGGCCTGGCTGATCGGCTCCCTGGACAACCGCTCCTGGGACGACGTGCGGGTGGCGCTCTGGTGCACGCTCGCCCTCACGGTCGTCGTCGGGGCCGTCGCGTTCCAGTTCAAGCCGCTGCACCTCGGTGACGACGTGGCCGCGGGCCTGGGCGTCCGCCACTCGGTGGTGCGCGCCGTCCTGCTGCTGTGCGCGGTGCTGCTCGCCGGGGTCGCGGTGAGCGCGGCCGGGCCGGTCTCCTTCGTCGCGCTGGTGGCACCGCAGGTGGCGATGCGCCTGACGAGGTGTCCCACGCCGCCGATGGTGGCGTCCGGCCTGACCGGGGCCCTGCTGCTGATCGGCTCGGACCTGGTGGCGCGTACGGCGCTGCCGATCACCCTGCCGGTCGGTGTGGTAACCGCCGCGATCGGCGGCCCTTTCCTCGTCTACCTCCTGGTGCGGGCCAATCTTCGTTGATCGACACATGTTCGGGCAGGCATGAACCAAGGGGGAACCGTGGCCATGGAACACGTCACCGGGAGCGCGGCCGGGGGCGGGGACACCGCACGGCTGGCGGCCAGAGGGATCACGGTCGGGTACGGGGGCCGGGTCGTCATCGACGACCTCGACGTGGCCGTCCCGCCCCGGGTGATCACCACGATCATCGGCTCCAACGGCTGCGGGAAGTCGACCCTGCTGCGGACCCTGTCGCGGCTGCTCAAGCCGGCCCGGGGGTCCGTCGTCCTCGACGGCGACGACATCGCCAGGCTCCGGACCAGGGACGTGGCCAAGAAGCTCGGCCTGTTGCCGCAGGCCCCCGTGGCGCCGGAGGGGCTCACGGTGGCCGACCTGGTCGCCAGGGGCCGGCATCCGCACCAGAGCTGGCTGCGGCAGTGGTCGTCGGACGATGCCGCGGTCGTGGAGCGGGCGCTGGCCATGACCGGGGTGTCCGACCTGGCCGACCGACCCGTCGACGCGCTGTCCGGCGGCCAGCGCCAACGCGTGTGGATCTCCATGACCCTGGCCCAGGGCACCGACCTGCTGCTGCTCGACGAGCCGACCACCTACCTGGACCTGGCGCACGCCATCGACGTGCTCGATCTGGTGGACGACCTCCACGAGTGCGGTTGCACGGTGGTCCTCGTGCTGCACGACCTGAATCTGGCCACCCGTTACAGCGACAACCTCATCGTGATGAAGGCGGGGTCGATCCTCGCGCAGGGGCACCCGCGCGACGTCATCACCGCCGATCTGCTGCAGGAAGCCTTCGGGCTGCGTGCCAAGGTGATCGACGATCCGGTGGGGGACAGGCCCCTGATCGTGCCGATCGGCCGCGCCCATGTGCGGCCGGATCAGGTGGACAAAGATACGGTTCAAGTAAGGCTAGGCTAGCCTCAGTTGGGCGCGATACTGTGTGCCTGCCCTCGGCCGGGGGCGCAATGGACAGCACGAAAGCAAGGGATTGCGGATGCTTCTCCATCGAACGACAGTCACGAATCCCCGGACGCGGATCGCGGCGGCGGTGTCCGCCGCCGCGCTCGGGGTGGGCCTCCTGGCCGGCTGCGGATCCGACCCGGCGGACCCGGCTGCCAAGAAGGGCGACGACGCCCCGGCCGCCGCGGCCGGGACCTTCCCGGTCACGGTGGAGCACGCCTTCGGATCCACGAAGATCGACAAGGCCCCGAAGCGGGTCGTCTCGGTCGGCTACACCGACGACCAGGCCGTCCTCGCCTTCGGCATCAAGCCGGTGGGGATGGTCGACCAGTACCCCAACCCGCCCGGCACGAGTCCCGACATCAACACCCAGTGGCCCTGGACGAAGGACAAGTGGGGCGACGCCCGCCCCGAGGTCGTCATGAACAACGGCGACGCGGGCCCGAACTACGAGAAGATCGCCGCCCTGCGGCCGGATCTGATCATCGCGGTCTACTCCGAGATCGACCAGGCCGCCTACGAGAAGCTCACCAAGATCGCACCCACGGTGGGCCGGACCAAGGAGGAGAAGGAGCCGTTCAGCGCCCCCTGGCAGGACAACGCCGTCCACATCGCCAAGGCCCTGGGCCAGGAGGCCAAGGGGACCGAACTGGTCAAGGGCATCCAGGACAAGCTGGACGCGGCCAGGAAAGCGCACCCCGACTTCGCGAACCAGACCGCCGTCGCAGTGTCCTGGTACAAGGACTCGGTGGCTCCCTTCACCACCACCGACGTGCGAGGCCGACTGATCACGGGCATCGGCTACAAGGGCCAGACCGAGATCGACAAGATCGCCGACGGCAAGTTCTACACCACGCTCTCCCCGGAGCGCATGGACCTCGTCGACGTCGACCGCATCTTCGTCATCGCCGACAAGGCGGACCAGGAAGCGCTGAAGAAGTTCGAACTCTTCACCAACCTGAACGCGGTCAAGAACGGGAAGGTCTCCTACCTCCTGGACAGCGAAGGCCCGGCCGTCGGCGCGGCCATGTCCCAGGGCACCCTGCTCTCCCTGCCCTACGCGATCGACGAACTCGTCAAGTCGGCCGGCTGAGTGTGAGCGCCACGGACACGCCCGCCGCCCCGGCCACCCTGCGCACCACGACCGGACGCGAGGCCGCCCGCTGGGTGTCCGCGCACTGCCGGGAGGTGCCCTGGCTGACGGCCACCGCCATCCTGACGACGGTGGCCGGGGCAGCGCTCCAGGTGCTCCCGCTGCTCCTGCTCGGCCGGGTCGTCGACGGGGTGGTCGCGGGCGGACCGCGCTCGATCCTGGTCACCACGGGCGTGTTGATGGTGGCCGCCGCGCTGCTCGGCGCGGCGGCCACCGCCCTGTCCACCTATCTGGTGGGGCGGCTCGGCGCGGACCTCCTCGCCAGGCTGCGGGAGGGCGCCGTCCGGGCGGTGCTGGGAATGCCCAGCGCCCGGATCGAACAGGTCGGCCGGGGCGACGTGCTGTCCCGCGTCGGCGACGACGTCGCCGTGCTCTCCAGGGGCATCCGCACGGCCGTCCCCACCGTCTTCTCGGCGGGCGTGCTGGTCGTCATCGCCACGCTCGGCATGTTCGGCCTCGACTGGCGGCTCGGTCTGGCGGGCGCCGGCGCGCTGCCCGCGTACGCGCTCGCCCTGCGCTGGTACCTGCCCCGCTCCGCCCCGCTCTACAAGCAGCAGCGGGCCGTCCAGGCCGACCGCGCACAGGCCCTGATCAGCGGACTGAACGGCATCGACACCGTCCGCGCCTACCGCCTGGAAGGCGCGGTCCGCGAGAAGGTCACCACCGAGTCGTGGCGGGTCCGCGAGCTCGGCATCGAGGTGTTCCGGCTCTTCGGACGGTTCGTCGGCCGCGAGAACCGCGCCGAGTTCATCGGACTCGTCCTCATCATCGTGGTGGGGTACGCCCTGCTGCAGACCGACGCCGCCACCCTCGGCGAGGTCTCGGCGGCCCCGCTGCTCTTCCACCGGCTGTTCACCCCGCTGGGCTCCATCATGTTCACCTTCGACGAGGCGCAGAAGTCGGGCGCGAGCCTCACCCGGCTGGTCGGAGTGCTCGGAGAGGACGCCGAGGACCGCCTGGTCGGCACCCCGGCCGACCAGCCGGCGGCCGACGCGCCGTACCCGGTGGCCGTGAAGGGCCTGACCTTCAGCTACCCCGGCACCGAGCAGCCGGTGCTCCAGGACGTCGACCTGGCCATCCCGGCCGGAGGTTCGCTCGCCCTCGTGGGGGCGACGGGCGCCGGCAAGTCGACGCTGGCAGCGCTGATCGCGGGCATCGGCACCCCGCAGGCCGGATCGGTGCGCATCGGCGGGACCGACCTCTCCGGCCTGGACGAGGCCGGCGCGCGGGCCCTGGTGAGCATCCTGACGCAGGAGACGCACGTCTTCTCCGGTCCCCTCGCCGACGACCTGCGGCTGGCCGCACCGCAGGCGACCGACGCCGAACTGGCGGACGCCCTGCGCACCGTCGGCGCGGACGGCTGGGTGGACGCCCTGCCCGACGGTGTGCAGACCCCGGTCGGGGAGGGCGGCGAGCGCCTGGACGTCACCAAGGTGGCCCAGATCGCGCTCGCCCGGCTCGTGCTGGCCCGCTCGCCCGTGGTGGTGCTCGACGAGTCCACGGCCGAGGCGGGCAGCGAGGGCGCGGCCGAGCTCGAGCGGGCCGTGCTGGCCGCATGCGCCGGCCGCACCACGCTGTTCGTCGCGCACCGGCTGACACAGGCCATGGCGGCGGACCGGATCGCCGTGCTCGACGCGGGCCGCGTCGTGGAGCACGGCACGCACGAGGAACTGGTGGCCCTGGGCGGCCGCTACGCGCAACTGTGGCGCGCCTGGCGCGAGGGAAGTTAGGACACGGCCTGGGCCCCGCCCCCACTCGGAACCGGGCGGGCGACCCGCGGACACTGAAGGGGCGTTGAGTCTTCGATGACGGAACCGACCGCTCGTCTCGTGCGGCTTTCTCCCACGCGCCTGGCCGGGATGCGCCGGCGAACGGGCGACTACTGCGACCGGACCATCGCCTCGGCGTGCTCCATCGGGCTGGCGTACTGGGCGACCGGCCGCAGTCCCGACGGCATGGAACTGACCCCCGCCACCCTCTTCGCCGACGTCCTCGGATGGGTCGACAACGGCGGCGCGGGCCCGGCCGGCTGGGAGGTCGGCGCGGACGCCCGCAGCATCGTCCTCCCGGAAGGGGTCCCGCCGGCCGAGGCGCAGCTCGCGCTCGACGACCTGGCCGACTTCCCCGACCGGCCGCTCGGCACCATCGCCCCCTCCAGCGCGGCGGCGCGCATCGAGACCCTCGCCGAGTGGAACGACAACGGCGCGGACCGGATCCGCCCGACCGTCGTGGAGATGTTCCGCGAGCAGGCCCGCACCCGCCCCCACGCCGTGGCCGTCGTCGACGAGCGCCGCTCGCTGACGTACGGCCAGGTCGCCGAGGTCTCCGGCCAGCTGGCCCACCACCTCCTCGAACGCGGTGTCACCGCCGAACAGGTCGTCGGCATCTCCATGGGCCGCTCCGCCGACATGGTCGTCGGACTCCTCGGCGTACTCCAGGCGGGCGCCGCGTTCGTACCGCTCGACCCACAGTGGCCCGCCGCCCGCAGGGCCGCCGTCATCGAGGACGCGGGCGTCGTGCTCCAGCTCAACGGCTCGGGCGAACACGATCCGGGCGAACCCGCCGCCGTGGCCGTCGACCTCGGCGACTGGCGGCACGGCTCCCACCCCGGCGGGGACACCGGCATCACCACCCCCGGCGACGCCCTCGCCTACGTGATCTTCACCTCCGGTTCCACCGGCCGCCCCAAGGGCGCGATGATCCGGCACGAGGCGATCAGCGAGCGCCTGCTGTGGCAGGCCGGGGAAATCCTGCGCTTCGGCCACGACGACGCCTCGCTGTTCAAGGCGCCGCTGTCCTTCGACATCTCCGTCAACGAGATCTTCCTGCCGCTGGTGTCCGGCGGCAGGCTGGTCGTCCTGCGGCCCGGCGGCGAACGCGACCCGCATCACCTCCTGCGCGTGATCGCCGAGCAGCGCGTCACCTTCGCGTATCTGGTGTCGTCCATGCTGGACGTGCTGCTGGAGATCGCGGGCGACTCCGGCCGACTCGACAGCCTGCGGCACGTCTGGTGCGGGGGCGAGGTGCTGACCCCCGAACTGTACGAGCGCTTCCGCACCCGGCTCGACATACCCCTGTACCACGGCTACGGCCCCGCCGAGACGACGATCGGCGTCTCCCACGTCATCTACCGGGGTGCCGCGGAACGCCTGTCCACGTCCATCGGCAGGGCCAACCCCAACACCCAGCTCTACGTCCTCGACGACGAGCTGCGCCCGGTCCCCGTCGGCGTCGGCGGCGAACTGTACGTGGGCGGCTTCCTCCTGGGCCGCGGATACGCCGGCGCCCCCGGCCTGACGGCCTCCCGGTTCGTCGCCAACCCCTTCGCCGCGGACGGCTCACGGCTGTACCGGACCGGTGACCTGGCCCGGTACGCGCCGGACGGATCGCTGGACTTCCTCGGCCGGGCCGACAACCAGATCAAGATCCGCGGCATGCGGCTGGAGATCGAGGACGTCGAGGCCGGCCTCGCGGAGCACCCGCAGGTGCGGCACAGCTGCGTCGTCGCGAAGAAGAACACAGCCGGCGGCACCTACCTGGTGGGCTATGTGATCCCCGCCGCGGGCAGTGAAGACCTGCGGGCGGAGGAGGTCCGGGACTGGGCCGCCGGGCACATGGTGGAGTACATGGTGCCCGCCCGCGTCGTCGTCGTGAAGGAGTTCCCGCTCACCGCCAACGGCAAGCTCGACCGCGGCGCGCTGCCGGAGCCCGGGTCCGTGACCGGCGCCGGCCCGCTCGCCCTGCCCGTCACCGAGAACGAGCGCCAGGTGTGTGCGGCGGTCGCGACGCTCCTGCGGTTGGACCGGGTCGGCGTCGACCAGGACTTCTTCCGGCTCGGCGGCGACAGTCTGCTCGCCATCTCACTGCTCGGCGCGCTGCGCAGGGCGGGCCTGCACGTCACGCCCCGGCAGATCTTCACGCACAGCGTGATCGGCGCGCTGGCCGCGGTGGCGACCCCCGCCGACACCGCCGCACAGGACCACGACGACATCGCGACGGGGCCCGTCACGGGCTCACCCATCGTGCGCTGGCTCGGCGAGACCACCGAGGCGGTCGACGGCTTCGTGCAGTCCGTCGTGGTGAACACCCCGGCGGATTTGACCGCCGCCGCCCTCGACACGATCCTCTCCGCCCTCGTCGAACGCCACGACATGCTGCGCGCCCGGCTCGTCCGCGGCGACCGCTGGGGCTTCGACGTCCCCGCTGCCGGGGACCGTACCGCCGCGGGGTGGCAGGAGAGCCACCGGCCGCTCCACGAGTGCGTCACGCTCGCCACAGAGGCACTGGACCCGGCGGGCGGCATCATGCTGCGCGCCGTGTGGCGCCGCGACGCCCGCCAGCTCGTCCTCGTCGCCCACCACGTGGTGGTCGACGGCGTCTCCTGGCGCATCCTGCTGGAGGACCTCGCCACCGCGTGGGAGCAGTACTCCGCCGGAGCACCGGTGCGACTGCCCGAGGCGGGGACTTCGTTCCGCCGCTGGACACAGCTGCTCGAGCAGGCCGCGTTCGGCGACGACCGGGCCCACTTCCGGCGCGCCCTGCCGGGGACGGACGCGCCACTGGGCCGGCGCGCGCTCGATGCGGCCGACACCGTCGCACGGGAGCGGACGACGACCGTCGCGGTCGGCCCCGACGTCACGGCCGCCCTGCTCGGCGACGTCCCCGCCGCTTTCCACGCGGGCGTCAACGACGTGCTGCTGACCGCGCTGGCCGTCACCCTCGCCCGGTGGCGCCGCGACCTCGGCCAGGACCAGACCTTCGCCCACGTCGAACTGGAGGGCCACGGCCGCGAAGCCCGCTTCGTGGCGGACGGCGCCGGCTTCGAACCCGAACTGTCCCGGACCGTCGGCTGGTTCACCACCCTCTTCCCCGTCACCGTCGACCCCGGTACGGCCGCCGACCTCCGCGACCCCGCGTACCTGACCGCCGCCCTCAAGGCCGTCAAGGAAGACCTCGCCCGCGTCCCCCGGGGCGGCCTCTCCTACGGCGTGCTGCGCCACCTCGCCGGCGACCGGTTCGACGTGCCCGCACCGCAGGTGCTCTTCAACTACCTCGGCCGCTTCGACGCAGGTTCATCCGGCGACTGGGAACTCAGTGACACCACCGGCCAGTTGGGGGAGAAGCGCGACCCGCGAATGCGCCTGCCGCGCGCCCTGGAGTTCAACGCCATCGCCGAACCCGACCCGACCGGTGCCTACGAGCTGGTCACCACCATCTCCTGGCCCGACGGACTGTTCACCGACGAGGACGTCGCGGCCATCGGCGCGTACTTCCGGGAGACCCTGGCCGCGATCGCCGCACTCGACTCCGGCGGGCATTCTCCCAGCGACTTCGGCCCGGTCGCCCTCACCCAGGCCGACGTCGACGAACTCGACGGCCCGGACCTGCGCGACGTCCTGCCGATGACCCCCCTCCAGGAAGGCCTGTACTTCCACTCCGTATTCGACGACGACTCCGCGGGCAACTACGTCGAGCAGCAACTGCTCACCCTCGGGGGAGAGATCGACGCCGACCGGCTCGCGGCCGCGGCCACCCGCCTGCTCGCCCTCTTCCCCAACCTCGCCGCCCGCTTCGTGCCCCTCGCCGACGGCCGCGTCGTCTCCGTGCTCGCCGGCGGCGTACGGGCCCCCTTCACCGTCCTGGACCGGCCCGGCATCACCGACGAGGAGATCCGCGACCACGCCGAGCGCGACCGCCGCGCCGGATTCGACCTGGCCGCCGGCCCTCTCATGCGGTACACGCTGATCCGTGCGGGAGCCGGCCGGACCGTCCTGGTCCAGACGGTGCACCACATCATCGCCGACGGCTGGTCGGTGCCGCCGATGCTCCGCGCGCTGCTCGCCGAATACCACGCGCCCGGCAGCGTGTACCCGGTCGGCGGCTTCCCCGACTACGTCCGCCGGCTCGCCGGACGCGACGAGGAAGACAGCGACCGGGTGTGGCGCGAACAGCTCGCCGGCCAGCCCGGCCCCTCGCTGGTCGCCGAAGGACACACACCGTCGGACCGGTTCGCCGACACGGCCGTGGAAGCCGACGGCGACCTCGACGAGGCGGTCCGCTCGGCCGGGGTGCCCCTGAGCGTCGCCGTGCACAGCGCCTGGGCGGTGGTCCTCGGCGGCCTCCTGCACGACCGGGACGTCGTCTTAGGCTCCACGGTGTCCGGGCGCGACGCGGACGTGCCCGGCATCGAGGACATGGTCGGACTCTTCATCAACACCATCCCCGTCCGAGCCCGGTGGACCGCCGCCACCACCGCCCGCGACCTGCTGGGCTCAGTGCGCGAGCACCAGAGCGCCGTCCTGCCCCACCAGCACGTCTCGCTGGCACGCATCAGCCGACACACCGGCGCAGGCCCGCTGTTCGACACCCTCGTGGTCTTCGACGTCGCGACCGACACCGCCGCCCTGCGGGAACCCGGCCACTCGCTGTTCATCACCGGCATCGTGAACGAGGGAGCCCCGCACTACCCGCTCACCCTCGTGGTGGAACGCACACCTGAGGGCCGGCCCCGCTTCAACCTCATCTACGACGGCGCCCTCCTGCGGGAGGCGAGCGCCCGCGCGATCCTGTCCGGCTTCACCCGTACCCTCACCGGCCTCCTCACCCGGCCGGACGCCCTGGTCGAGGACCTGGCGCCCGGCGGCGCCCGATACCCGGCACGGACCGCGCCGGCGGCGCCCGCCGTCCCGGCCACCCTCGGCGCCCTCTTCGACGCCGCCGCCCGCCGGGACCCGGAGGCCACCGCCGTCACCCAGTGCGCCCTCGACGGCGCCACCCGCTCGCTGACCTACGGCGAACTGTCCGCGGCGCGCGACGAACTGGCCGCCGCCCTGCGCGCCGCCGGTGTCGGACCGGGAAAGCGCGTCGCCGTGGCCCTACCGCGCTCCCTGGAGCAGGTCGTCGCCCCGGTGGCCGTCGTCACCGCGGGCGGAGCCTACGTACCGCTCGACCTGGCCTACCCCGACGGCCGGCTGGAGTACGTCCTCGCCGACGCCGCCCCGCAGGTCGTCCTCGTCGCCCCCGGGCAGCGGGACCGCTTCACGCGGCTGCTGGCCCGGGCGGGCGTCCGCGCCCGCGTGCTCGTCCAGGGGGAGCCGCTGCCAAGGACCACCGCGGCGCCCGCCACCTCCGCGGCCGGCCCGCAGGACCCGGCGTACGTCATCTACACCTCCGGCTCCACCGGGCGGCCCAAGGGCGTCGTCGTCCCGCACTCCAGCGTGGCGGCCCTGCTCGCCAACACGCGCCCCGACATGGACTTCGGCCCGCACGACGTGTGGGTGCAGTTCCACTCGTACTCCTTCGACTTCGCGGTCTGGGAGCTGTGGGGCGCCCTGGTCCACGGCGGCGAGCTGCTGGTGCCGGAGTACGCGTTGACCCGCTCCCCGGCCGACTTCCACCGGCTCGTCCGCGAACGCGCGGTCACCGTGCTCAACCAGACCCCCTCCGCCTTCTACCAGTTCATCGAGGCCGACCGGCACGCCGGCGAGCCGCTGCCCGCACTGCGCCGGGTCGTCTTCGGGGGTGAGGCGCTGGACCTGGGGCGGCTGCGCGGCTGGGTCGAGCGGCACGGCACCGCCTCGCCCGAGCTCGTCAACATGTACGGCATCACCGAGACCACCGTCCACGTCACCCACCGGGTCCTCACCGACGAGGACTTCGACCGCGGCGACGTCAGCCCGATCGGCGACCCGATCCCCGGCCTGGCCACCTATCTGCTCGACGACCGGCTCCGGCCGGTCCCGCCGGGCCGGGTGGGCGCGATCTACGTCGCGGGCGACCAGGTCTCGCTCGGCTACCTGGGCCGACCGGGGCTCACGGCCGGCCGGTTCGTGGCCGACCCGTTCGCGGCCGACGGCTCCCGCATGTACCACACCGGCGACCTCGCCCGCCGCACGCTCGACGGCGACCTGGAGTTCACCGGCCGCGCCGACGACCAGGTGCAGCTCAAGGGCTTCCGGATCGAGCCTGCCGAGGTCGAGGCCGCGATCAGGGAACTCGACGGCGTCGTCGACGCGGCCGTCACCGTGGCCGTCGGCGGCGACCACCTCGTCGCCCATGTCGTGGGACGGCCGCCGGAGGACCTCGCCGGCCCGCTGGCGTCGAAGCTTCCCGCGCACATGGTGCCAGCCCGGGTACTGCCGGTCGGCGCCCTGCCGCTCACGGTCAACGGCAAGCTGGACCGCAAGGCCCTCGCCGAACAGGCCGAGCAGGCCGAGCAGGCCGAACGGGCGGGTGCGGCGGGCGCGGCGTACGGCGCGCCGCCGCCGGCGCCCGACACCGCCGTCACGGCACTGGTCGGCATCTTCACCGCGACCCTGCCCACCGCCGCCGTGGACGCCGACTGCGACTTCTTCCGGGCGGGCGGCGACAGCATCCTCGCCATCACCGTCGTCAACCGGGCCCGGTCCCTCGGCCTCGCGATCACGCCGCGGGACGTGTTCCTGCTCAGGACACCGCGCGCCCTCGCCGCACACCTGGCGAGCACACCGCGGGCCGCGGCGCCCGCACCAGCCGCCCCACCCGCCGCCCACGAGGACGGGCCCCTGGCCCCGACCCCCATCATCCTGCGCCGGCGCAGCCTGGGCGGCTCGCTCGCCCGGTTCGCCCAGGCCCGGGCCGTGGCCGGGAACGAGAGCACCGCGTTCGCCGACGCCGAGCGGGCCGCGAACGCCGTCGTGGCCGCACACCCGGCCCTGCGGCTGCGACTGCGCGTCGAGCACGGCGTGTGGGCCCTGCGCACCGAACCCGCCCGCGAGGTGACCGTCGTACGCGCGGCCACCACCGACCCGGCGGCCGCGGCCGACGAGGCCGCCGGACGCCTCGACCCCGAGGCCGGGGACGTCGTCGCGTTCTCCTGGCTCGAGGCGACCCGCACCCTCGTCGTCGCCGTGCACCACCTCGCCGTCGACACGGTGTCATGGCTGATCCTGCTGGACGACCTGGAGGGGGCCCTGCGCGGCACACCCCCGGCGCCGCCGACCACCTCCTACGCCGAGTACGCCCGGGCCCTGGCGGCCCCGTCGGCCCACCCGGCCGACGACGGGCTCGGGCACTGGATCACCACGCTCCAGGCGCCCCCGCTGCTGCCCGCCGTCCGGGCGCCGCGCGAGACCACCGTCGTCCTCCCGCCCCACGTCGGCGACCTCGTCACCCGCACCGCGCCCGCCGCGCTCGGCGTCGGCCTCACCGAGCTGCTGTGCGGCGCGCTGCGCACCGCACTGACCCGCGTCCAGCCCACGCCCACCGACCTCGCGGTCGACCTGGAGCGGCACGGCCGCGACCCGGTCCTGCCCCACCACGACTACACCCGTACCGTCGGCTGGTTCACCTCCATCGCGCCCGTGCGGCTCACCGCGCACACCGACCCCGTTGCTGCGGCCCGCGAGGTCGCCGCACGACGGCCGGACGAACGCGCCCACCTCGCCTACGGCCGCCTCCGCTACCTCGACCCGCAGACGGCTCCGCTGCTCGACACCCATCCGCAGGTGCTGTTCAACTACCTCGGCAGGGGCGACGAGTCACAGGCCCTGCACATCACCGGGGGCGACCCGAACAGCAGCCCCTACGCCGTCGAGGTGAACGCCTGGACGGACGCGGCCACCGGCAGCCTGCACGCCGTCTTCACCCTCGCCGAGGGCGTCCCCGACGAGATCACCGGTCACTGGCGCGACGCACTGGAACACATCGCGCAGACCTCCGCGACCGCCGAGCGCACCGCACCGGTCACCCCCCTCCAGCGCGGCCTGTACTTCCAGGCCCAACTGGCCGGTCCGGCCGGACACTACGTCGCGCAGAGCTGGTTCACCTTCGACCGGCGCCTGGACGCCGACGCCCTGGCCGAGGCGATGGCCTGGGTGATGGCCCGCCACCCGTCGGTGGGCGCCGGCTTCGCCACCGACGACGACGGCAACGCAGTGCAGGTCCTCGCGGCCGGCCGCCGCGTCCACGTCCGCACACTCGCCCTCACCACGGACGCCGAGGTCGAGGACCTGCTGGCCCGCGACCGCGACACCGGATTCGACACGGGCCGGCCGCCACTGATCCGGCTGACCGTCGTGCGCCGGCCCGACGGCCGCGACGGCCTACTGCTGAGCTACCACCTGCTGCTGTGGGACGGCTGGTCCCGGGAGATCGTGCTCCGCGACCTCTTCGACGCCTACCAGGCCGCCGTGACCGGTGAGTTGGCGGCGCCCACCCCGGCCTCCCCGAGCTTCGAGGAACACGCCAGGGCGCTCGCCGCCAAGGACCCGGCCACGGCCGAACAATTCTGGGCCCGGCACCTGACGGGCCTGCCCGGTCCGACCCTGCTGGCCGGACCTGCCCCGGCCCTCGCCGACGGCCTGCCCCGCACCCTGGTGCACACGCTGACCTCCGATCGGTCACAGCTGCTGCGGGACGCCGCCCGCACCCACGGCGTCACCCTGAACTCCCTGCTGACCGGCGCCTTCGGCCTCCTGCTGGGCGCCCGGACGGGCCGCGGCGACGCCGTGTTCGGCGTCACCGTCTCCGGCCGGGAGGGCGAGGGCCTCTCCGGCATCGTCGGCGTCCTGCTCAACACCGTGCCCATGTGGACCCGGGCACGGCCGGGCGACAGCGTGCGCGCATACCTGTCGGCCGTGCAGGCCGCCCGGGTCGAGGCGATGGAGCACGAGCACATCGGGCTCGGCGAGATCCAGCGGGCCGGCGGACACGACACGCTCTTCGACAACCTCTTCGTGCTCCAGAACTTCCTGGACATGGACGCCTTCGCCGAGATGAACACCCGTCACGGCATCACCGCCGTACGCGCCGACGACTCCACGCACTACCCGTACACCTGGGTGGTCACCCCCGGCGACCGGCTCACCGTCAAACTGGAGTACCGCGACCACGACACCCCGGCGGCCCGGCGCCTCCTGGACGACTACCTGGCCCTGCTCGACGAGCTCGCCCGGGCCACGGGACCGGTGGGCGCCCTGCGGGGCCCCGCGCCGCTGCCCCGGCCCGCCGAACGCACCGACGTCGGCACGGACACCGTCGTCGACCGGTTCGACCGGGCGGCCGACCGCCACCCCGGTCGGACCGCACTCGTCGCCCACGGACACACCATGACCTTCGCCGACCTCCGCGACCGCAGCCGCGCCGTGGCCGGCGTCCTCGCCGGGCGCGGCATCGGCCCCGAGACCACCGTGGGCCTCGCCGTCCCGCGCTCCCTCGACTCGATCGTGGCTCTGTTCGCCGTACTGCGCACAGGTGCCGCGTACGTGCCGCTGGAGCTGGACCACCCCGACGAGCGGATCGCCGCGATCGTCGCGGACGCCCGCCCGGAGGTGACCCTGACCGTCACCGCCGTGTCACCCCGGCTGCGCCGGCTGCCCGGCGACCTGATCGAGCTGGACCGGCCCCTCCCCGAGGCCGAGCCCTTCACCACCTTCGCCCCGGACGACCCGCACCGCCTTCGGCACCCCGCGTACACGATCTACACCTCCGGATCGACCGGCAGGCCCAAGGGCGTGGTGACCGAATACGTCGGGCTGACCAACATGCTGATCAACCACCAGCGCCGGATCTTCGAGCCGGTGCTGGCGGAACACGGCCACCGGATCTTCCGTATCGCCCACACCGTGTCCTTCGCCTTCGACATGTCGTGGGAGGAACTGCTGTGGCTCGCCGACGGCCATGAGGTGCACATCTGCGACGAGGAACTGCGCCGCGACGCCCCCCGGCTGGTCGAGTACTGCGTCGGGCAGGGGATCGACGTCATCAACGTGACCCCGACCTACGCCCAGCAACTGGTGGCCGAGGGCCTGCTCGACGACCCCGGCCGGCGGCCCGCCCTCGTCCTCCTGGGCGGAGAGGCCGTCACACCCGCGCTGTGGCAGCGGCTCGCCCGGACCGAGGGCACGGCCGGCTACAACCTGTACGGACCCACCGAGTACACCATCAACACCCTCGGCGTCGGCACCTTCGAATGCGAGGACCCGGTGGTGGGTGTGGCCATCGACAACACGGACGTGTACGTCCTGGACCCGTGGCTGCGCCCCCTGCCCGACGGGGTCCCCGGCGAGCTGTACGTGGCGGGCATCGGCATCGCGCGCGGCTACCTCGGGCAGGCCGCCCAGACCGCGCACCGCTTCGTCGCCTGCCCGTTCGGGGAGCCCGGCGAGCGCATGTACCGCACCGGCGACCTGGTGGCGCGCCGGCCCGACGGCAATCTGGCGTACCTGGGCCGCACCGACCAGCAGGTCAAGATCCGCGGCCACCGCGTGGAACCCGGCGAGGTGGAGGCCGCGTTCGCGGCCCACCCGCAGGTCCGGTTCGTCGCCGCGGTCGCCCAGCCCGATCCCCAGGTCGACGGCGCGCACCGGCTGGCGGCCTACCTCGTCCTGGACGGCGGCGACCTGGCGACCGTGGCCGCCGAAGTGGGCTCCGCGCTCCCGGACTTCCTGCGACCGACGCACTACGCCCGGGTCGACGCCATCCCGCTGACGGTGAACGGCAAGGCCGACACCAAGGCGCTGCCCGACGCCCGGCCCCTGGGCGCCCTGACCACGGCGGGGGAGCGCGGCCCGCGGACCGGGACCGAGACCGCGGTCTGCGCGTTCTTCGCCGAGGCACTGGACCTGGACGACGACGAGGTGAGCGCGGTGAGCGACTTCGTGTCCCTCGGCGGACACTCCATGCTGGCGGTGCGGCTGACAGGGCTGCTCCGCCGCGAGTACGGTCCAGTGATCACGATCCGAGATCTGTTCACCCTGCGAACCCCGGAAGCGATTGCCCGCCACCTCGATGACAACTCCTGACATGCAGCGGCCCCGCTCGGGCTCCGACATCCTGCGCACCGCCCTGCGCCGCAACGTCGGCGCCATGGCCTGGGGCACCGTCCTCATGGGCCTCTACCAGGCCGGCGAGACCGCCTTCCCCATCGCGCTCGGCCTGATCGTCGAGCACACGATGCGGGACCGCAGCCCCGGCGCCCTTGCTTTGTCGATCGCAGCGCTGGCCGTGATCATCACGACGGTGTCGCTGTCGTGGCGCTTCGGCATGCGCATCCTGCAGAAGGCCAACACGACCGAGGCGCACCGCTGGCGGGTGCGGGTCGCCGACTGCGGCCTCCAGCCCGTGGCCCGAGACGTGGACCTCAAGTCCGGCGAGGTGCTGACCATCGCCACCGAGGACGCCGACCAGACGGCCGACATCATCGAGGTCGTGCCCCTGCTGATCAGCTCGCTGGTCGCGGTCCTGGTCGCCGCCGTCGCACTGGGGCTGGCGGACCTCAGGCTCGGCCTGCTGGTGATCGTCGGCACCGTCGCGATCCTGTCGGTCCTGTCGGTGATGTCCCGCCGGATCGGCTCCAGTACGCGCGAGCAGCAGGCGCGGGTGGCCCGGGCGGGTGCGAAGGTGGCCGACCTGATCACCGGCCTGCGCCCCCTGCACGGCTTCGGCGGCAACCACGCCGCCTTCGGGTCCTACCGGAAGGTCAGCACCGAGGCGAAGCGCCAGGCGGTGACCGTGGCCGGGGTGAACGGCGCGTATGCGGGCACGGCCGCGGCCCTCAACTCGGCCCTGGCCGTCGCCGTCACCCTGACGGCCGGCTGGCTGGCGTTCGACGGCCGCATCACCATCGGCGAGCTCGTCATGGCCGTGGGGCTGGCGCAGTTCATCATGGAACCGCTCAAGATGTTCTCGGACATGCCCCGGTACGTGATGATGGCGCGGGCGTCTGCCGAGCGGATGGCGCTGGTGCTGACCGCTCCACCGGTCGCGGTACCGGGGACGCGGCGGCCGGCCCCCGGCGGCGACCTGGAAGTCGACGGCGTCCGCCACGGGGTCCTGCGCGGTCTGAAGTTCCATGTGCCGGCGGGCGGGTTCACGGCGATCGCCGCCTACCAGCCGCGCGCCGCCGCCGACCTCGCCGCGGTCCTGGCCGTGAAGGTCCCGCCCCAGGCGTACGAGGGAGCGGTACGGGTCGGAGGGCGGGAGGTCGCCGAGCTGTCGGTGGCGGCGGTCCGCGAGCACATGCTGGTGAACCCGTACGACGCGGAGATCTTCGCGGGCACCCTCCGTACGAACATCGACCCGTCGGGCCGCAGCCGAATGGTCCCCGAGGCCGTGGAGGCGTCCATGCTGACCGATGTCGTCGCCCTCCACCGCGAGGGACTCGACTACGCCGTGCGCGACCGCGGCGCGAACCTCTCCGGCGGGCAGCGCCAACGCCTCTCCCTGGCCCGGGCCCTGGCCGCAGACAGCGACGTCCTCGTCCTGCACGACCCGACGACGGCCGTCGACGCCGTCACCGAACAGCTCATCGCGCGCAACATCGCGCGGCTGCGCCGGGGCCGGACCACCCTCGTGATCACGAGCAGTCCGGCCCTCCTGGACGCCGCCGACCGGGTCCTCGTCCTGGACGACGGCGTCGTCACGGCCGAGGACACCCACCGCAACCTGCTGGCCACCGACCGGAACTACTGCCTGGCGGTGGCCAGATGAGGGGGCGGGCCGGCCCGGGACGAGGTGGTCGAGAACGCTGAACGCGGGCGAGCTGCTCGGACCCCCTCCGGGCGCGCGGCCCGGCGGGCGCCGGCGGCCTGCAGAAGCCGGCGCCGGGGTTCCGGGTGCGCCCGGTGGGGCCGCTCGCGATCGGGGCGCCGGCGAACCCGGTGAGCAGGATCTCGCGGAGGACGCCCGTCATCCCCGGCGGGCGCCCGCCGGCAGCCACTGCGCCCCGCCGCGTCGTCGCAACGCCCCTGACACCCGGTACGAGGACGCTCCCGCGCCGTGCCACGCACCGCATCCGGCGCCGCGCGCTGATCCACCGGCGATGACGGAGGGGACAGCCATCAGCCCAGAGCCCACGCGACGTCCCTGAGGAGGGCGTGCCGCCAGGACGCGCGGTCGTGGGCCGACGGCGAGCGTGACACGCGCACGGTCGCGCCGGCCTGGGCGGCCAGGCTCTCGACGAGAGCGCAGTGGGGCAGCATCCGCGCCTCGTGTTCCCCCACGTCGAAGGCGACCCGCAGCCCCGACAGGTCCACGCTCTCGCGCAGGCGCGCCGCGATGGCGCCGCCGAGCGGGCCGGCCAGGGGGTCCGCGAGGTCCGCCGCGCCGGGCGCCCACCAGAACGACGGGGACTGGCAGGCGATCCGGGACACCAGCTCCGGGAACTCCAGCGCCGCGTACATCGCGCTCAGCCCGCCGAGGCTCTGTCCGGCGACCACCAGGCGTTCCGGGTCCGCGGGCAGGCCCGTCTCCGCGACCAGCGGCAGCAGTTCGTCCCGTACCCCCTCCCACAGTCCGGGCCGGCATCCGAACTCGGCCTCCCGATCCCTGGTCGGCAGGAACACGAGGGTGACGGGCGGCATGTCGCCGGCAGCGACGGCCGCGTCGAACGCCGTCATGGCCGGGTGCAGGTACAGCCAGTCGTCCCCGTCGAGCAGCAGGACCACCGGTCCACCGCCGCCGGCCGGGTGGACCCGTACGGTGCGCCGCCCGCCGAGGCGTCCGCTCGTCCAGCGGACCCGGGCGTCCGGCAGGGGCAGCACATGGTCGGCGCCGGCACCGAGGACGGGCCAGTGCGGCTGGGCCGGCGCGTCCGGGGTCGCGACGATGGACCGGTCCCCGCCCGCGCCGAGCGGGTTCAACGGGTCGGCGAACGCCGCGCCGTCCGCGAGGAACTGGTAGGTAACCCGCAGCCGCGCGGGCATCCGGACCTCCGCGTACCAGCAGTCGGTCTCGCCCCACCGGCCGAGCGCCACCGGTTGCGACCAGCTCTCGAAGCCGATGCTCGCCGGGGAGCCGCGCCACAGGAAAAGGGTCGCCCAGCCGCCGCCCTCCCCGGGGACCGACGCGGGCGCCCCCGCTGCCGCCCAGAACCCTTCGGAACCCGGTTCGCCGGGCAGTCCGTACGCGGCGAAGACGTCCTCTGTCGGGCGCATGCGGGTCTCCTTGTGAGCGGCAAGGGGAGGGACTAAGCTCGTTGCAATTAGGCGAGCCTAACCTAATCGTGACGTTCCGGGGAGGCAACGACCGTGAGCACCAACCCATTCGACGACGCCGAGGGCCGCTTCCTCGTCCTGGTGAACGACGAGGGCCAGCATTCGCTCTGGCCGTCCTTCGTCGACGTGCCCGGCGGGTGGACGATTGCCCTCGGTGAGAACACCCGAGAGGCGTGCCTGGACTTCGTCGAGGCGAACTGGACCGATCTGCGCCCCCGTTCCCTCGCCCGCTCGATGGACACCTGACCCTCCACCGCCCGTCCGCCGAGCCGCCGGCCACCACCCCCGGGGGGATCCCGCACGATGCTCTGCACCAGGCTGACCAACGCCCGCTTCCTCACCATGGACCCGGACCATCCGGTCGCCCACGAGCTCGGCATCTGGCGGGGCCGGATCGTCGGGCTGGACGAGGCCGTGGCCTCCCTGCCCGCACGCGAGGTGATGGACCTCCAAGGCGCCACGGTGCTCCCCGGGTTCATCGACTCCCATGTGCACCTGCCCTGGACCGGGTTCAGGCAGAGCACCGCCAGCATGGCGGGCTGCACGCGGATCGAGGACGCCCTCGCGGTCGTGGCCGACGCCGTCGCGGCCCGCGACTCGCCCGGATCCTGGGTGAGCGTCGTCGGCTACGACCAGCGGGCGCTGGGACGCCACCTGACCGCCGCCGAGCTCGACAAGGTGAGCCGGGGACACAAGCTCTACGTGCTGCACGACTCCGGGCACGGCTGCGTCGTCAACACCGCCGTCCTGGACCTGCTCGCCGCGGACGTCCCGCACGAGCACGGCTTCCTCGCCGAGGGCGCCATGGGCGCCGCCCGTGCGCTGCGACTGCCCTACTCCCAGGAGGAGTTGGCCCAGGCCATCGGACGAGCGGCCCGCACCTGCGTGGCCGAGGGCATCACCGCCTGCGCCGAAGCGGGCATCGGGGGAGCCCTCTTCGGGCACACCCCGGTCGAACTGGGCGCCTACCAACTCGCGCGTGACAAGGGCCTGCTGCCGTTGCGGGTCCAGCTGATGGTCTCCGCCGACCGGCTGCGGCCGGTCGGCGCCCACGAGGCCGACGGCATCCCCAAGGCGCTGGACCTGGGCCTGCGCACCGGCTTCGGCGACGACTGGCTGTCCGTGGGCGCCCTCAAGATCTTCACCGACGGCGGCATGATGGCCCGTACCGCCGCCCTCAGTGCCCCGTACGAGGGCATGGACCACGCCGGCCAGTTGCAGGACGACCCCGAGGTCCTCGCGCGGTCCGTCGTCGACGGCCACCTCGCCGGATGGCAGCTCGCGGTGCACGCCATCGGCGACCGCGCGGCCGACGTGGCCCTGGACGCCCTGGAGGAGGCCCAGCGGCTGAGGCCCCGGCCCGACGCCCGGCACCGCATCGAGCACGCCGGCCTGATCCGCCCCGACCAGCTCCCGCGCTTCGCCCGGCTGGGGATCAGCGCGGTGGTCCAGCCCAACTTCCTGCGCTACTTCGGCGACGACTACGCGGCGATCATGGGCGAGGAGCGGGCGCCGTGGCTCTACCGCGGCCGGGGGTTCCTCGACCACGGCATCACCCTGGTCGGCAGCTCCGACCGCCCGGTGACGGACGGCTCACCGCTGCGGGCCGTCCAGTTCATGGTCGAGCGCGCCTCCGCGTCGGGCCGGCTGATCGGCCCGGGCGAGGGCATCGGCGTCGACGAGGCCCTGTACGCCTATACGGTCGCGGGCGCGTACGCCTGCCGCTGGGAGGACAGTGCGGGCAGCCTCACCCCGGGCAAGCGCGCCGACCTGGTCGTACTGGGCGACGATCCCCGGCGCGTCGATGTGTCGGCGATCGGCGACATCGAGGTGGTGGCGACGTACGTCGACGGCCGGGAGGCCGGCAAGCCGACCGTGTGAGCCGGCGGCGGGACCGTCAGCAGGGTCGGACCGGCTGGTGGTCGTGGACGAAGCGGGCCGAGACCCAGCCCTTGGAGCCCTGGAGGCGGTACCACAGGGGGTTTCCGTCCACCCACCCGCCGCGCGTCTGGCAGTTGAGGAGCACACGCTGGCCCGGGCGCAGCGACTTGACGACGCCGGAGTACACCGTGGGCCTCTGGCGCACGTGGAGCGGCGCGTCCGAGACCACCTCGCCGACCGGATAGGCCGCCCGGGGGCCGGCGGGGGCCGTCGCAGAGGCCCCCTGCTGCGGGGCGGCCCACCCCGAGCCGCCCATCGGGCCGAGCGCCAGCCCCGTCACCAGCGCACACATCACTACGGACTTCTTCATATCCGGCCCCGTTCTCCCATGACATCGGCTGACGGGCGGGTCACGACGGACCGTGGTCGGCCGAGAACGCCCGGTACGACTATCCGTCCGGAGGCGGGAGCTTCCGGGCCGACACGTCCGCCTTTCCCCCCAATGGCCCGCACGGCTGTTTCGAACCCGGACGGACGAGCAGACGCTCCATGGCACCCGGTGTTGCCGGTGCCGTTCCGGCCGGACGGCGCGATCCCCGGCCCGGCCCGCCCACAGCCCTCCGTCAGAGACGAGTCACCATGGACCACCGGCCCCGCTTCCCCGAGCAGGAACTGACCTGGACGACCGGGATCCATCAGGTCCGCACCCGGCTGCGCTTCCCGCTCCGGGCCACGTTCCACTGGTCCGCCCGTGCACCGCTCGGAGTCGAGCTCACCTTCCACCAGCCGGGAGCCGACGACGTGACCTGGGTGATCGGCCGCGACCTCCTGGCCACGGGGCTGCGCACGCTGGCGGGCACGGGAGAGGTGCGGATCCGGCCGACCGCCGGGCCCGGCCGCACTGCGCAGGTCCTGTTGAGGCTGGGGGCGGCGCCGCCGTACGCCCTCTTCGTGCTGGACCGCGCGGGGCTCGCCTCGTGGCTGGAGAGGACGTGGGCGGCGGTGCCGGCCGGCTCCGAGGCGGAGCGCCTGGACTGGGGGTTCTTCGAAGGCCTGCTGGCGGACCGCTGAGAGATGTGACAGCCCGGCCACGGGCGGCGGTGTGGTGAACGGCACCGCGGCGACCGCCTGCACGACGGCTCCACAGCGCCGCGCGATCACAGCAGGGGCGACGCCCGATCACAGCAGGGGCGACGCCCGATCACAGCAGGGGCAGGGCCCCGTCGTCGTGGACGCCTTCCACCGAGTCGCGGACGGGCGGCCCCGCCGGTGTGCGCGGCGGCCCCGCGAGGTAGGCGAGGAGGCCGGCGATCTCGAGGCCGGCCTCCGCCGGGTGGCGGAAGCGCGCGCCGGGGGCGATGGCGTAGCGGTTGCGCCGGCCGTCCCGGGTCCTCGTGAGGTACCCGTCGGTCTCCAGGTCCGTGACGATCGCCTGCACGGTGCGCTCGGTGAGGTCGCAGCCCGCCGCGATGTCGCGCAGCCGGACCCCCGGGTCGCGCGCGATGGCGATCAGGACCCGGGCGTGGTTCGTCAGGAAGGTCCAGTGGTTCCGGCGTGAACCCGTGTGCTCGTTCTCCACTCCGACATTCTTGAGTGGCGAATCGCGAAAAGCAAATCCAGAAAAACTTTTCCGGTATAACTTGACGTGTGTCCGGGCCCCCGGCAGGGTGCAGGGAAGCGGAAGGGGACTTCCGCACCGACCGAGCAACGAGCGAGCAATCGCGCAACGCGCCGCAAGCACCTGTGCCCAAGGAGCGAAGACGATGACCATCACGGCCACGACCGAGGCCCCGACCTCGACGACGCCCCCCACTACGGCCGCCGCCCCCGACGGCGGCGCCGTGGCCGCACCCGCGCTGAGCGGGCTCCCCGAGGTGCCCTGCCCCCGGGAACTGTCGACCTGCGACGCCCGGGAGCTGACCCGGGTGTTCTTCGAGCGGCTGCGCAGCCTCGAAGAGGGCACCCCCGAATACCAGTACGTGCGCGGCACGCTGATCGAGATGAACATCTCACTGGTGAACTTCGCCGCACGGCCGTTCCGTGACCGCCCCGGCGGCCCCGAGAACGAGGACATCGTCCAGGTCGGCATCATCGGCCTGATCAAGGCCATCGACCGGTACGACCCCGAGCGGAACACCCAGTTCACCACGCTCGCCGTGCCCTACATCACAGGTGAGATCAAGCGCCACTTCCGCGACACCACCTGGGCCGTGCGGGTCCCCCGCCGACTCCAGGAGCAGCGCCTGCTGCTGGCGAAGGCCACGGAGGAGCTGACCTCCGAGACGGACCACGCGCCCACCCCCGCGGAACTCGCCGCCCACCTGGGCCTCACCGAGGACGAGGTCCGCGAGGCCCTGATCGCCGCCAACGGCTACTCCACCCAGTCCCTCGACGCGGCCCACCAGGGTGAATCCGGCGGTACGGGAACCCCCTCGGGGGCGCACCCCGCCCGTTCGCTGGCCGACACCGTCGGCGACGTCGACCCAGCCCTGGAGGCCGTCGAGGACCGCCAGGCCCTCGCGCCCCTGCTCGCCGGCCTGGACGAGCGCAGCACGCGCATCCTGGAGCTTCGCTTCGGCCAGGAGATGACCCAGGCGGAGATCGGCGAAGAGGTCGGCCTCTCCCAGATGCACGTCTCCCGCCTGCTCAACCGGACGCTGGAGACCCTGCGCGAGGAGATGCTGCACGACTGACCCGCGGTCCGAGGACCTCAGGGGGCCGGGCGTTGCATCCACGCCCGGCCTCCCCGACCCGTTCCCGAGACCAGACACCGGGGAGTCATGAACAGCTTCGTCCGACTGCTGGCCGTCCTGGGCGGCTCCGTCGTGCTCACTCTCGTCGTGGGTCGCCTCGCCGACCTGCTGCTGCGGCGGGCGGACGCCCGCCACCCCGAGACACCACTGTGGAACATGCTGCGCCGCTGCGGACCGTCGGTGCGGGTACTGCTGTTCACCGCGGTGCTGCGCGGGGTGTACCGCCAGATCACCTGGCAGCCGCTGCGCGACCACGAGGCCGCCGTGGGCCGGACCCTGACACTCGTCCTGATCGGGGCGGGCGCGTGGTGCGTCGTCGGCGTAGCCTCCGCCGTGGTCGAATCCTCGTACGCCCGCTATGCGTTGGGCACCCGCGACCCCTCGCGCGTGCGCCGCGTCCGCACCCAGGTGACGCTCATCAGAAGGATCGTCACCGCCGTCGTCGCCGTGGTCGCGGCGGCCGCGATGCTGCTCACCTTCCCCGCCTTCCGGGCCGTCGGCACGTCCGTCCTGGCCTCGGCCGGCATCATCGGCATCGTTGCGGGCGTGGCCGCCCAGTCGACCCTCGGCAACGTCTTCGCGGGATTCCAGATCGCGTTCGGCGACATGGTGCGCATCGGCGACACCGTCGTCGTCGACGGGGAGTGGGGCGTGGTCGAGGAGGTGACGCTCACCCTGATCGCCGTGCGCACCTGGGACGAGCGCCGGATCACCATGCCCGTCTCGTACTTCACCTCGCGGCCCTTCGAGAACTGGTCCCGCGGCGGCATCCAGATGACCGGCACGGTCTTCCTCCACTGCGACCACACCGCGCCCGTGGCCCTCATGCGCGAGAAGCTCAAGGAGATCCTGGACGGCTGCGAGGCGTGGGACGGCCGGGGCTGGGACCTGTCCGTCACCGACACCACCCCCACCACCATCGTGGTGCGGGCGATCGTCACCGCCAAGGACCCGGACGGGCTGTGGACCGCCCGCTGCGAGGTACGCGAACAGCTGGTCGCCTGGCTGGCCGAGAAGCACCCGTACGCACTGCCCCGCGTCGCCACGTCCACCGCCGTGCCGTCGCCCCGCACGGAAGCCCGTGCGGAAGCCCGTGCGGAAGCCCGTGCGGACCTCAGGCCGCCAGTGGGGTGAACGGGTACAGCCCGTCCGCGCCCGCCCTCACCACGCCGTAGCTGCTCTCCGGTACCTCGTTCCACGCCCCGGGCAGATCGCCGAGCGGCTCGGACACCACCAGGCGGGTCTCGTCGGACGCCTCCTGGAGGAACCGGATGTCGGGGTGCAGTCTGCGCAGCGTGTCCACCCGGCTGCTGTAGAACAGCGAGCGCGATGCGCCCTGGCTGGAGTACCGGAAGGCCCACACGCCGGTCCCGTCGGTGACGGCCACCGTCATCTGCATCGGGTACTCCACGCCGTGCTCGCGGCCGACGCGCTCCACCACGCCCACCATCTTCGCGACCGCGCCCGGAGGGTCCTCCTCCAGGCCGTAGGTGAGCGCCAGGTAGAACATCACCTCGGAGTCCGTCGTCCCCTCGATCTCCCCGAACAGCGCGGGGTCGACGAGGAGGGCGAGGTCGCGCCGCATGGCGTGGAAGCCGGCGATGGCACCGTTGTGCATCCACATCCAGCGGCCGTGCCGGAACGGGTGGCAGTTCGTCTGCTGCACGGCCGTCCCCGTCGACGCCCGGATGTGGGCGAAGAACACGGGGGAGGTGACGTGGTCCGCGAGCTCCCGCAGGTTGCGGTTGTTCCAGGCGGGACCGACGTCCCTCATGAGGGCGGGCGTGCCGTCGCCGCTGCCGCCGTCCGGGTACCAGCCGATGCCGAAACCGTCGCCGTTCGTCGTCTCCACGCCCAGCTTGGAGTGGAGGCTCTGGTCGATCAGCGAGTGGGCGGGTTTGTACAGGATGGTGTCGAGCAGCACGGGTGTTCCCGAATACGCCAGCCACCGGCACATGTGCGATCACCTGACTCGTCCGCCCCGTCCGGTTGGCCGTGCCGCGGGCCGGCCGGGGCCGTACCCGCCCGCGTGGGCTCCCCGTCGCCCATGTCATTCTCCCGCCGCCCGATGGGCGCCGCACGTGGACGGCCGCCCTCCCGGGACGGTACGGCGGCTACCAGCCGAAGCGGCGGTCGACCACGGCCGCGAACTCCTCGAAGCTCAGTACGCGGTCGCCGTTCTGGTCGGCCGCGTCGAAGAGCGCCGAGGATTCCTCGGTGTCCCCCACGCCCCAGAAGGGGATGGCACCCTGCGCGGCGAGGGTCGGCCCCTTCGAGCGCAGGGCGCCGATGACCTCGGCCCGGGTCAGGGATCCGTCCTGGTCGAGGTCGAGGGCGTCGAACAACCGACGGGCCTTCTCACTCATCACATGTCCTCTCCGCGGTGCACGCGCCGTCCGGGCCGGCGGGTGCTGTACGCAAAGACGCTGTGGGCCCCCGGGAGGTTGCCGCGCCCGGGCCCGGATCTGGGAGCCGGGCTCGCGTCCGGACCCGGGGCCGGACCTCAGGGCCGGGCCTCGGCTCCCCACCGGTTGAACGGCAGCCGGCCGATGGCGACCGCCGTCCCGCAGGTGCAGGGACCCGGTTCAGGGGGGCGCGGCGCCGGCGGTGGGCGGCGCCGTCGCCGGACACGACCGTGGGCGGTAGGACACAAAGCACCCTCTAGGGGGTGGCGTTGAGCTCGGCGACGATCGAGGCGGGGGTGTGGCCGCTGCCGTCCGACAGGCGGTGGAAGTCGACCGAGACGAAGTTGGGGTCGCGGCCCCCGGCCGCGGGCCGGCACCGCTCGGCGATGCGGCTGCGCAGCTTCGCGCCGTTGTCCAGGGCCGCCGTCAGCACGGTGGGAACGTTGCGGTGGTGGCTCATCGTGAACAGGCGCCGGAAACCGGGCTCCTGCCGGTCCAGGGGCAGGTCGGACCACCGGCTGACGCACGTCAGGTCGTTGCCCAGGTCGCCGAGGCTCCAGAAGTTGCTCACGGTCCACGACCGGTCGTACATGACGCCCAGGTTCTCGCGGTCGGACCGGTCGGAGAAGATCAGCAGCCGCTTGCCGGAGGTGACGAGGTCGGCGACCTTCGGCCATCCGTTCTGCCGTACGCCCCACTCGTCGGGCCGGAACACCATGTCGGACAGCCCCCGGACCCGGCCCAGGGACTGCCGCAGCTGGTCGGCGCTCACGTAGTCCTCCAGAAAGACGGTCACGACCTCCTCGGGGTGGGCGGCGAGGAAGTCCACCACGGTCTGCATCGTGCCGTGGAAGGACTGGCGCGGCAGGGCGTAGGTGGCACCGGCGAAGGTCTTGCAGTCGCCGTGGCACAGGTACACGTCGCTGGGATAGCAGTCGCTCCCGAAACTGATGACGCACAGCCAGGTGCTGCGTTCGTACCAGTGGGTGTCCAGGCTCAGGCCGCGCACGCCGCCTTCGAGCTGGGCGCGCACCGACTCGGACTGGTTCACCGAACTCCAGCGGGAGTCCTCGTAGTTGGTGAAGGCGTTGTGGGTGGTCAGGAAGGACGCCTCGTCGAGGCGCCGGTCGCCCCAGCGGGCGGCCGCGAGGCCGGCCGGCGCTCCGGCCGGGGCCGGCGCTCCGGCAGGGGCGGCCGGGGCCGTGGAGGCGCTCGCGGTGGTCGCCGTACCCAGCAGTGCCAGCAGGAGGAGGCCCACCAGGGTGCGCAGGGCCCGGCCTCTGCGGAGCGCGCCGCTCGGACGGCCGCGAAAGCTCGTGGGCTGCATGTCCATGTCAATCATGTCGGGAGGGTAGCGCGCGGTTGGCCACGCCGCCCCCCTGTGGACGCGTGCGGCCGGTGAACGACGCGCACAGCCCCGCCCCGGACCGTCGTCCACCGGGCCGGGGCCGTACAGAACCCGCACCCCGTCGCGCCGTACGGCCGTCAGGTCGGCAGCGTGCTCTCCCTCGGGGTGCGCTCCGGATCTCACCCGCACGGCAGGACCGGCGGCGCCTCGGGGACGGCCGAGGCCGTACCCGCCGGCCGGAGCGGATGCAGCCGTGCGACGGCCGCCGTTGACGCCGCGCATGGTCGCCACACCGAGAGGCGGACGGCGTGGGACCTGCCGGGTCTCAGTAGCGCAGGGCCCTGCCGGTCTGTGCCGTCACGGTGCCGGACAGCTGGTGCGTACTGCGGGCCGTGCCCTGGCCAGTGCCCTTCCCGGCGACATCCGAGACCGTCACCACCACGGTGTCGACGAGGTTGCCGCTCTCGTCCTCGAACTCGACCTGCACCGCGAAGGACTTCGTGGCGTCGTCGGTGTTCCGTACGGTCACGGGGACCGTCGTGTACCCGTCCGTGCCGGTGGCCACGGCGCCCAGGGACACCTGGCCCTTGGCATCGACCCCGTTCTTGACCTCGGCGAGCTTGTCCTTGGCGACGGCGGCCGCGGACTCGGCTGTCTTCGCCGCCTCGGAGGCGGCCGACGAGACGGCCTCGCCGGCCGACTTCACCGCGGACGCGGCACTGGAAACGGCGCCGGACGGGTCGCCGTCCCCGCCCGAACAGCCCGCGGTGGCGAGCACCACCGCCGCCAGCACCACACCTGCCGCACCACGCGTCCACGCGACCGTCGCCACCATGCCTCCAAGGGTGTTCCGGGCCTTCCAGTCAACGGCCCGGCGGCCCGGACGCCCACTGGACGGGGCATCCGGGTGAGCGGCGGTGCAGGCCCCGCGCCGCGGCCTCAGGGGCGTCCCGCGGCCAGGCGGTGCTCGTGGACGCGCAGGTGGAGCGCAGCGAGGTCCAGCAGGGGAGTGGCCAGGCCCAGCGCGCGGGCCCGGACGGTGAGGTCGGTCAGGACGTGGTCGGCCTCCGTGGGGACCCCGGCGATCAGGTCCCGGTAGAGGGACGGGGTGAGGGGAGAGCCGGGTGCGGTGACCGTCGCCGTGGTGAAGGCCAGCTCGGCCTCGGGAACCGGATGCCCGGCGGCGGCCGACACCGACGCCGCCTCGGCGAGCAGGGACGCTCCGAGGGCCGCCCCGCCCGGAACGGCGTTCACCTCCCCGAGCGTGCCGCGCATCAGGCAGGTGACGGCGACCAGGGTGGAGATGAAGACCCACTTGTGCCACATGGCGGCGACGATGTCCCCGGTGTCCGGGGAGTCGATGCCCGCCTCGGCCAGGACCCCCCGGATCGAGTCCACGCGGGCGGAGGGGCGCGCGTCGGTCTCGCCGGTCAGGATGACCGCGGGCGGCGCCATCCGCAGGATGTCGCCCTCCTCGTTCAGGGTGGTGACCACCTTCGCGACCCCGCCGAGGACCGCCCCGGCGCCGAGGCGTGCGACGAGCGCGTCGAGGTGGGCCACCCCGTTGAGCAGCGGCACGACAGCCGTCTCCGGTCCGACGGCCGGTCCGATGTCCGCCAGCGCCGGGTGCAGGGCGGTCGCCTTCACGGAGAGCAGGACCAGATCGTAGGGACCGCCCGGCGCGTCGGCCGTCACCAGCTTCGGGCTGAGGCGGAGCTTCTCCCCCTGGCCCTCGACCCGCAGGCCGCGGGCCTGGAGGGCCTTCGCCCGGGCGGGCCGGACCAGGAAGGAGACGTCCTGGCCGGCAGCCGCGAGCCGGGCGCCGAAAAAGCCGCCGACGGCGCCGGCGCCGACCGTGAGGATCCTCATGTGCGGTTGCCTTTCGCGGGAGTGGGCGGATTGCCCTCGACGGGATCCGCAGGGGTGCGGGGAGTGCGCGCGGCACGCGGGGCGTACCGGGAGACCGCCACACCGGCCAGGCACAGCACCCCTCCGAGGAGCGTCAGCCAGGCCGGCACCTCGGCCAGCAGGGCCCAGCTCAGCAGGACGACGACGGCCGGGACGGCGTACGTGGTCGCGCCCAGCCGTCCGGCGGGCATGCGGGCCAGGGCGTAGGTCCACGTGGTGAAGGCCAGAGCGGTGGGGACGACCCCCAGGTAGACCATGTTCAGGGTCGCGGAGGCCGGCGCCCGGGGGAGTTCGTCGAGCAGCTGCCCCGTGAAGGGCAGGCAGACGGCGGCGCCCGTCATACAGCTGTACGCGGTGATCTGGAGCGGCGTGCCGTAGGAGAGTGCGGGTTTCTGGGCGATGACGCCGGTCGCGTAGGCGACCGCCGCGAGCAGGCAGAGGACGACGCCGAGGAGCGAGGTGGAGCCACCCTCCCCGGATGACATGGACAGGCCCACGACCACCGCTCCGGCGAAGGAGACCGCCATGCCCGCCAGCAGCCGCGGCGGCAGCGCCTCGCCGAGCAGGCGGGCCGCGAGCAGCGCCATGAGGATGGGGCCGGTGTTCACGAGCAGGGAGGCCGTACCGGCGTCGACCAGCCGCTCACCCCAGTTCAGCGCGATCGTGTAGCCGCAGAACCACACCACGCCGGAGACCAGGACCCCGCGCAGGGCCTCGCGGGGCGGCAGGCCCTGGCGGCGGATCAGGAGCAGTACGCCCAGCACCAGCGAGGCGGCCAGCAGCCGGCCGAGGGCCAGGGCGCCCGGGGAGTACGCGGCCCCGGCGCTGCGGATGGAGACGAAGGCGGAGGCCCAGGCGAACACCGTGAAGGTGACGGCGCCGACTGTGAGGACGCCGGGAGGGGTCGGACTCGAGCGGAACGTCATGCCACCACTCTAGGGGCGCAACATTTCGGCGTCGACCGAAATATGAGTTGAAGTGTCGATCGAGACCGCGACGCACGGTGAGCGGTCTACGCCCAGGCCTGCGGGGTGATCCCCAACAGATCGCCGAAGGCCCGCTCGCCCCCCGCGGTCACCTCCAGGGCACGCCCACCGCCCGGGGGACGCACCACCCATCCCTCCTCCAACGAGCGTGCGCACAGTCGGGCCCCCGCCAGGCCGCCCAGGTGGCGGCGTCGCTCCGTCCAGTCCAGGCAGGAGCTCGCCGGCCGTCTGCGCCCCTCGCCGGCCAGGGCGATGCCGGCCTCCGCGCACCACAGCCGGCCGGCCTCCGTCAGCTCGAACACGCCCTCCGTGCGGAGCAGGCCGCGTTCCTCCATCGCGTCGGTCACCGCCATGCCCAGCCGACCGGCGAAGTGGTCGTAGCAGGTCCGGGCCCGGGCCAGCGGATCCGGTGCACCGACCACCGGCACGGCGTGCGCGGCGTCCCGGTCCGGGACCGCGTACGAGGCGAGTTCGTCGAGGAGTCGGGCCGTCGCTGCGTCGGCCACGCGCACGTAGCTGTGGCGGCCCTGCCGCTCGGTCACGCAGATCCCGGCATCGAGCAGCCGGGTCAAGTGGCCGGAGACGGTGGACGGAGCCACCCCCGCGATCCGGGCCAGCTCACCGGCGGTCCACGCGCGCCCCTCCAGCAGCGTCATGCAGATCGCGGCCCGCGTCTCGTCGGCCAGGGCGGCGGCGAAGGCCGCCAGGCGGGCCGCGGGGGCCGGGGCGTCCGCGGGCGCCCCCGGATGCAACTCGTTCATGCGTCCAGGATGCCGCATGATTTCGGCATACGGCGAACAATGCGCCCCCCGGTTCAGTGGCCGGCCGCGGCCTTCACCAGGGCGACGGCCAGGCCCACCGCCGCGTCGAGCGCGCCGGCCAGCAGGGCCACGGCCGCTCCGCTGCCCATGCGGACGCCGCCGTACCAGCCCCAGCCGAAGAGGCCGGCGACACTCACGCCCGCCGAGGCGTACAGGGCGGTCTGCAGGGCCATCACCCCGAGGGCGGAGGCGGCGATGAGGACCAACGGGCCGACGGCGGACAGCAGCAGGGGGCTGCTGACCCACAGCATGTGCCGCAACTCGGCCCCGGTGGCGAGCCGGGAGTGGACCACGCGGTGTGCCTGCTGGTCGGCGACGAGGGTCGCCAGCCACAGGCCGACGGCTGCGGTCAGCACCGTGGCCGCCGCCCCGGCGGCGTCGGCGTGCTCCGACACGGCGAGACCGATCACCACGGAGATCATCGTGATGGTCGCGTACAGCCGCTCCTTCAGCCGGGCGGCGGCAGCGGCCGCCTCCCCGGCGCGTGAGCCGGCGGCTGTGGCATCGGCATGCTCCATGCCGCCAGCCTAGAGCGCCGCGGCCGGGGGCAGGTGACCGCCGGGCCCCGGGCGTGCCCTCTGTCGTGACAGGTTTCCACGCCCCACACTGATGGCTCCGGGGCGTGCAACGCCCCCGTCACGAGGAGGCGGTGACGTGGTGTCGGAACACTCGGTGGAGCATCCTGCTCCGGTCGTACGGCCCGAGGTCTGGGAGACGTACGGACCTGCCGACCTCAGCGCCGTGCCGGTGTTCGCCGGAGGCTTCATCAACTTCGGCTACTGGCAATGCATCGACCTCGACCGGCCGCTGTCGCAGGACGACCGGATCCGCAGCGAGCAGGACCTCTACCGGCACGTGCTCGACGCCGTCGCGCCCCGCGGCGGCCGCGCCGTGGAGATCGGCTGCGGCCTCGGACTCGGCTGCGCCCTCGCCCTGGACGAGTACGGACCCGCCACGGTCACCGGGGTGGACATCCACCCCCAGCAGCTCCGACGGGCCCGCGAGGCGAACTCCCCGCTGCTTGCCGCGCGGCCGCAGCGGCTGCGCTTCGTCCTCGGAGCTGCGGAGAGCCTGCCGCTCGCAGACGCCGAGTTCGACTGCCTGTACAGCGTCGAGGCGGTCCAGCACTTCCCGGACCTGCCGGCCTTCGCCCGCGAGGCCGCCCGGGTCCTGCGCCCCGGCGGACAGGTGGCGGTCGCCGGCTTCTTCAGCGTCGACGGCGTGCCCGCGCCCCAGGATCGGCTCGCCGGCCTGCTCGAGACGTTCGCCAGCGGACTCGACATCGCCCGGCCCGTCTCCCGGCTCGCGCAGGCCCTCGCCGGAGCCGGCTTCGCAGACGTCCGCGCCGACTCGATCGGCCCCGAGGTTTGGCCCGGCTGGGACCGCTGGCTCGCCCGCCTCTGGGCCCCCGGCACCTGGCCCCGCAACTTCATGGCCGCCTGGGAGCAGCAGATCCTGGACTACTACCTGGTCACCGCCGTCCGTCCGTAGCACCCACCGTGTGCGCACGCCCGCGCGTGACCGGCCGCCGTCCACGCCGTGTACGCCCGGGTCCTGCACCTCGCCATCCCGGTGCCCGACGACCACGACGCCCGCGATCGACGTCCGCCCCGTGCGCCCGTCGGCCCGGTGACCTCCGCTTCCGGCCCGCGCCCGGGCCGGAAGCGCCCTCATCGCGTCCGTGACGCCCTGCGGACGTTCATCCGATCGGCCGCTCCCGGTACCGTCGGAACGCCTCGCGGGCGTCGGGGACGAACGCCTCGTGGCGGACCAGGCCGGCCAGTTCAGCCTCGGTCACCCAGCCGTGCCAGGAGACCTCCGAGGGATCGGGCCGGAAGGGTCCCGTGACGACCACCTCGTGCAGGCCGAGCCAGTACGGGCTGATCGCACCCGCGCACAGGAACTTGAACACGAAGCGGGGACGGGCCAGTACGTCGAGTTCCTCCGCCAGTTCCCTCGCGGCGGCATCCTCGTAGGACTCGCCGACGTCCACTGCCCCGCCGAGCATCCAGTTGAGACGACCCGGAAAACGGGGGGCGCGGTCCGGGCGGCGGTGGACGAGGACGCGTCCATCGGCGTCACGGCACACGATCGTCGCCACGCGGTGCAGCCACCCCCGACGGATCGCCTCACCCCTGTCCACGACGCCGAGAACCTCGTCGTGCTCGTCAACCCGTTCGACACGTTCACCCATGGACCACACGATGCCAGGTGCCCCCGGCCGGGCCTCCGGCAGCCGGGGAGCGGCGGCCGGTCAGGGAGAGGGCGGCGCCTCCTGGAGGTAGCCGGCGATCATGGCGAGGTCGTTCGCGATGGCCACCACGTCCTGGGTGTTCGGACCCGGGGTGGAGGCGCCGTTGACCCCGGCGTAGAAGGGATCGAAACGGCCTCCGCCGCGGTCCAGGTACCCGGCGATGGTGATGGCCCCCACTGCCAGCCGGTCGTTGAGGGCGTCCCCTCCGACCGCCGCCCCGGTCTTGCCGAACACCTTCCCGCGCGCCGGGCAGTCGCGGCAGTTCTCGGCCAGGAGCCCGTCGACCCCGAGGATCGGCAGGGCCTCGCGGAAGAGCCGCGCGTCGGGGGTGCGCTGCCAGTAGCTCAGCATCTGCACCAGTGCCTCGGGCGTTGCCCGGTCGGCCGGGTTCCCGCCCCGGCCGTCCATCAGCTGGAGCTGCCCGCGGTCGACGCCCGCCTCGTCCAGGAAGTCGGCGAGGACCGGGAAGCCGTCCTCGCACTGCCGGCTGCCGTTCGCCACGGCCATGAGGCAGATGCCCAGGTTGGCACCCAGGTTGTGGCTGACCTTGAGGATCAGCTTGGCGTACTGGGCGTAGGGCGGGGAGGTGTACGCGGCCACCCGCGGCCGGCCTTCGTAGTCGCGGGGCAGCCGGGCGACCGGATTGGGGCCGGCCGGGTTCGCGGTGACCCTGACCCCGGCCCGTGCCAGTGCCTGGATCAGCGCGGCACGGCCGAACGCGGCGGGGTCGCCGATGGGGGAGGTGCGCAGCAGCGGCTCGGCGTCCGCCGCGATCGTGCCCGACAGCCTTATGCGGGCGCCGCCGTCGGTGGCCGTCACCGTGATGGCGGTCGGCTCCCCGGCAGCGACCGTCTTCACCGTGGATTCGACCTGGTACGGGGCGACCTTCGGCCGCCAGTCCAGCCGGGCGACCGCGCCCGCCCGGTCCCCGGGGGTGGTCAGCAGGTCGATCAGGTTGTCGTTGACGATCATGGGAGTGGGGGTCGGGTCGAGGACGGGGTCGGGGGCGAACAGCCTGCTGTCCACGATGACGTCCCCGTCGACGCGGGTGATTCCGGAGGCGCGCACCTGGCGGGCCAGCTCGTCCATGCCGGCGAGGGGGTTCTGCGGTGTCAGGGTCGCCCCCGTGAAGTCGTTGGCGTAGGTGTGGTCGAGGTCCGTGTACGCGACCGTGCCGTCGGGGCGCGTCCTGCCGCCCATGGTCAGGTCACCCTGGGCGACGAGGTCGAGGTCGCCGGTCAGTGTGGCGCCGTTGCGCTCGCCGACCGCGTAGACCGGGGTCACGAAGCGGTGTTCGGAGCCGAGCGTGTGCCACGGGCCGGAGACGCTGACCAGCTTGGCGGTGGACCCGGGGATGAAGAACTGGCCGGGGAACATGCTGTGGACCACGCGGCCGCCGTCCGGTCCGGTCTGCAGCAGACCCCACTGGGCATGGCGGTACTCCGGCTTCCGCATGATTTCCGTGATGCGCGGGTCGAGCCCGCCGGAGGCGCTCGGAGAAGGGGAGGGGGCCGGGGGCGGAGCCGCCCCGGCCGCCGTACCGGTGGCCGGGACCAGGATCAGGAGCGCGGCGCAGGCGGCGGCCAGGCCGCGGCGCAGCGGTGCGGAGAGGTGCGGACCGTTCACAGCGCGCTCCGTTCGTCGCGGCTGTCCTCCCCGAGGCCTGTGAACAGCGTGGCACGGCCGGTTCGGGCATGCACGTCTCGCGTGCAGGCCGCCGATGTCGCCGGCGTCGCCGTATGGACGCGCCCGAATCGGTCACCCGGTGTGACCTCCGCCGGGCAAGATCGTTCTCAGGGCATGCGTCTGAAGGTACGAACCGCCGCCCTTGCCCTGGCCCTCGCGGGCTGCGCCCTCTCGGCCGCCACGGCCGCCCACGCCGCGGGGGCCGCTTCCGGGTCGGCAGCCGCGGCGGTGTCCGCGCCGGCCGCCGCCCCGACCGACGACCTGACCGACGACGTCACCGACGTGGTCGAGGATGTGGACCTGTTGGGACAGGACTGACACCCGCCCTTACCGGAGAACGGCCGAACGGCCGGCCCGCTTCGGCGGGCCGGCCGTTCCCGTCGCCGGGTCGGGCGGGGTCTCAGTCGTTGCCGCCGGCGGGGCGCACCGCTTCGACGAGGGTGGCGAGCAGGTCGACGGCACTGCCCTCGTGATCGCTGCCCGCCGCCCCGCTCCCGGTCTGGAGATTGGCCGCGCGGTCGACCTCGACCACGGAGTCGGAGTGCGAGTTGTCGATGACGGTGATCAGGCTGCCGCCGGCGGCGGCCGGTGCCGCACCGCCGCCGACGACGGCCACCGCGAGCGCTGCCGCGGCACGGATGCGGGCGCCGTTCACACCTTCACGCTCTCGCGCGCCACCGGGACGGGGTGGTGGCGCGAGATGTTCTTCGTCAGCAGCCGCGTGGACTCGCCGACCCCGACCTCCTCGCCCCCGTCGGCCGCGGGCAGCCGCCCGTCGGAGAGCCGCAGTTCGGCCAGGGCGGTGTCCATGGCCTTGTGCGCGGCGAACAGGCACGGGGTGCTGTAGATGGCCACGTCGACGCCGAGGTCGGTCAGCTCGGTGAGCGAGAGCCGCGGCGACTTCCCGCCGGCGATCTGGTTGAACAGCAGCGGCTTGCTGCCGACCGCCTCGCGGATCCGCTCGATCCACTCCACGCTGCGGACGCCGTCGACGAGCACGACGTCCGCGTCGGTCGCCGCCAGGGCCTGCGCGCGGTGGATGATGTCGGCCTCCTCCGTCGCATCGGTCCGCGCGACGACGACCAGGTCCTTGCGGGTCGCCAGCACCATCTCCAGCTTCTCCAGGTACTCGCCGAGCGGGAGCACCTGCTTGCCGTCGGCGTGACCGCAGCGCCGGGGCCGCTTCTGGTCCTCCAGGATGACGCCGGAGGCGCCCATCCGTTCCAAGCCCTCCACGACGTGGCAGGCCACTTCGGGGTCGACGTAGCCGTCGTCGATGTCGACGAGCAGGTGGTGACGGGGGAAGGCGCCGCGCAGTCGCTGGACGAAGGCCACCATGTCGGGCCAGGCGATGAATCCGATGTCGGGCAGCCCGTAGTAGGAGGCGGCGAACCCGAACCCGGACACGAACATCCCGTCGTAGTGCTCGGCCGCCACCGAAGCCGAGTACATGTCGTACACCCCGATGAGCGGCGTGGTGCCCGGCTTGGCGATCTGTTCCCGCAGCTTGTTCCCGTAAGTCATCGTTCGGTTCCTCCGAGGAGCGCATCGGCACAGGGAGGGCAGAGAGCCGCGCCACCAGGACTCTTTACCCAAAGCAGATCCTTCCTTGGTGAAGAGCAGAACTTTCGCGGATGAAGCCTTTACTCACCCCTACGGCGTAGCCGGTTCACCACAGAAACGTCACCCCAGGTGCGGTGAGCGCGACGGGGAACCGTGCAGCCCCGGGGCGGGACGGCCGGCTCGAGGCCTCGCAGGGCAACCGGCATCCGGGCGGTCCGGGCGGGGCCCTTACGGAATGCGGGCGCGGGGCCACCGGCCCTGCCGGGGGTCCGGCGGGGGACGACCGGCCGGTGCCGCCGGGCCGGCGAGCCGGTAGTCGACCCGAGGACCTCCACCCGGTAGTCGTCCGGCGGGGTGCGGGCCGTGCGGCCGGCGGCCGGGTCGGGGCGCGCCCGTGCCAAGGCCGCCGCTCACGGCGACGCGGCGCCCCCGCAGGTGCCGGACCGGGCCTGCGCGCCCCGTCGCCGGGGTCTGAAAGGCCGGGTCAGGCCGGGATGAAGAGCTCCGCCTGCGCCTCGTCGAGGACGAAGCCGTTGTCGAGGCGGACGCGGACCGTCACCTGCGACCCGTGTTGCCGGTGGGCGTTCCATCCGGGTTCGAGAGAAGCCACCTGCTCCTCCAGCTGCCGCCTGCTCGCCGGGGGCATCTGGTGGCCGAAGTCGTCCAGGAGCGCCTTGAGCCGTACGTACTCGCGCACCTCGGGGCTCTGCTCCCGTTCGCGGGGCGCGTCCACCCGCTCGACGGTGCCCGGGGTACCCGACGCGAGGGAGAGCGAGCCGGCGACCGGGTCCTCGCCGGCCGGGGAGCCCTCGGCCGGGACGACCGTCCCGGCCAGCCTGAGGTCTGCCGCCAGCGTGACCCGCTGGCCTTCCTGGAACGTCATCGGTCGTTCACTGCTCCGGTCGGGACTGGTGGAGGGGGGAGGGGTGGCCGCCGTGTCGGTGGCGCCGTCTAGTCTCCCACCATGTCAGTCAATATCGATCTTGCATTCACGGTCACCGGGGTCACCGACGAGCCGCAGGCCCGGGAGATCGTCGGCGCTCTCGAGGAGCTGCTGCGCGAGGAGTCCATGGGCGGCTACGTCGGCATCACGGTGGACGTGGACGAAGAGGGCTCGTTCCTCGTCACGGGGAAGAACCGCTTCCCGCTCGGCATCTCGCGCTTCGACCTGTGGCAGCCGCACTTCGAGGGGCTCTTCGCGATGACGGTCGCCGAAGTGGCCGCCGCTGCGAGGCCGCAGATCACCTGGGGCTACCCGGACGAAGGGTACTGAGCCGCACGGCCCGGAGCAGGGGGCAGAGCCCAGCGGATCGCCCTGGTCACGGCCCGGCCGCCCGCCCGGGCGGCAGGGCCGGGCACCCGGCCGGCCGCGGTACCCGAACCGGCGGTGACGGCCGTCCTCGCCCACGCCGGCAGCAGGTCCACGGCCGCCGCCGCGAGCAGCGCGTACGGCAGCCGGGCGGCCCCCGGCAGCGGCGGATCGGTCAGCAGGAAGTGCGCCGTGTCCCGGGACGCGGCCGTCGGCCTCAGGACGGGCCGGTACCGCGCCATCCCCAGCGCCAGTTCCCGTACATTCTCCGGCGGTCGGTCCACGCCCAGCGCCCGGGCCACCCGCGCCGTGTCGGCGAGGTACGCGTCGCAGCCCGCCGGATCCAACGGGCGCCTGCCGTAGAGCTGATGGGCCCGCAGGAAGCAGGCCGCCTCGGCGGCGTGCACCCAGCCCAGCAGCTCCGGATCGTCGGCCCGGTACGGTACGCCGTCGGCCGTGCGGCCCCGGACGCGGGCGTGCACCGCCCGGACGCGGGCCACCGCCGCCTCGGCGTCGGCGCTCGTACCGAAGGTGGTGACCGCCAGGAAGGTACTGGTCCGGTGCAGGCGCCCCCATGGGTCGCCGCGGTAGCCGGAGTGCGCCGCCACGGCGGCCATCGCGACGGGGTGCAGGGACTGCAGCAGCAGGGCGGCCAAGCCGCCGACGAACATGGACGCGTCCCCGTGGACCTGCCTGACCGGCCGGTCCGGCCCGAACCAGCGAGGTCCGGGCGTCAGGTGGATGCGCTCCCGGTTGCGGGCTCCGTCAGGACCGGCGACGCGCAGGAACACCGCCTCGCCGGCTTGCCGCCTGATCCGCCGGACGGCCGTCGTCGGGCTCGCCATGCGCCCAGTATGCGCCCGGCCGCGCTCCGCGGTCCCATGGACGCACGGACGGTTGACGGACGCCGCGACGGGCAGGTGTCCCATGTACGAGGAGGTACCCCATGGCTGCCGAGAACGCGTCCGTACCGCAAGCCGCCGCCGGCCCCGAGCACGGTGACCCCTACGTGGTGCGGGTGAGCGGCGGCATGGATCTGGACCACGTGGGCCAGCTGCGGACGACCCTCGCCGCGGCCTCGGCGCAGGCGCCCCGACGCGCCGTCATCACCGTCGACCTGCGGAATTCCTCTTTCTGCGACTCCGCGGGACTCGACACGCTGCTGGATGCCCGGCGTCAGGCCCTCCATGCCGGACACGTCCTGCACCTGGCGGCGCCCAGCCACCAGCTGCTGAGGCTGCTCGAACTCACCGGTTCGGGCGGCTCCTTCCCCCTGGACGCCACCGTGCCCGGCTGAGCACGCCGGGAACCGGTGCGCCCCCCGTCGGCGGCACGCCGAACCCCCACCGATCGGAGAACCCGATGAGCAGCGCCGACGAAGCCTACGGCGACCACGTCTATCAGCCGCAGGAGAGCGACGAGTCGGCCGAGGCGCAACCCGACCTGGAGAACACCCTCGACGAGCCGGGCCTCGACGACACCCTCGACACCGCGTACGTACCGCTCGACCGTCCCCTGGCCGTCGACGACAGGGGTACGACCGCCGCCGAGGCGCGCACGGGGGAGACGCTGGAACAGCGCCTCGCACGCGAGCAGCCGGAAGTGTCCGACCATGACGAGGTCGGCGACGAGGCGGGCGACGCCCTGTTGGCAGGACCGGACCGGGCGGGCCGGCTGGCCGCGGTGGACGACTCGGCACCGCAGCGCCACATCTCCGTACTCGCCCGCGACGTCGGGATCGACGGCGGCGCGGCGTCGGCCGAGGAGGCGGCCGTCCACGTCGTCGAGGAGCTGCCGCCGGCCGAGGACACGGACGCCTGAGGGCCGGGCGCACGGGGTCAGATGATGTGGATGCGCTCCAGGGCGCCCTCCGTGTCGCGGATCATCAGGTCGTTGCCCTTGGCGCGTTCACGCTCGATGAAGCCGAGCAGGAGCACGGCCCGGTTGATCACGTCGGACTTGCTGACGCCGGTCGCGGCCGTCAGCTCCGAGACGACCGTGACCGCCGGGGGGCAGAGGGTCACGGAATACCGCTCGGTGTCCGGGTGAGGGGGCAGCTGATCCATGGCGCGGTTCCTTCCTGAAGGGCAGAAGGAGACCATGGTCGCATCACATCGGCGCGGCTGTGCATCAATTTCGGTGCGGATGTGCACCAAACCCGTGCAGCTCGGTGCTCGGTGAGGCCCCGTCAGTGATCCGGCGCCCACATGGCGGTGAGCCGCCCCCTGCCGGGGAGCAGCTCCTCCCAGCCGCCCGGAAGATCCACCACGACCACGCCGGACGTCGGGAACCCGTCCCGCAGCTGCTCCAGGAGCTCCTCCGGACCGCTCCCGCACAGGGCCGTGGCCAACTCGTGGATGCCGGTGTTGTGGCCGACCAGCGCCAGGCAGGCCAGCCCCGCTCCGCGCTCCGCCAGTACGGTGACCAGCATGCTCGGCGCCGCGTTGTAGAGCCTCTCGTCGTAGACGGCGTCCGGGGGGTCCGCCAGGGCCGGGACCAGCAGCTGCCAGGTCTGCCGCGTCCTGCGCGAGGGCGAGCACAGCGCCAGATCCGGCCGGTAGCCGTTCTCGGCCAGCCAGCGTCCCGTCCGGGGCGCGTCGGCCCTGCCGCGCGCGCCCAGGGCGCGCTCGAAGTCCTCGGCGGGGTCGCCCTTCGGCACCGCCTTGGCGTGCCGTACCAGCAGCAGTCGACTTCCGGTCGCGCGCGGCTCGGGGTCCGAGGACATGGCGCTCTCCCTTCCGGCTGGTCCGCGTACGGCAACACGCGTACACGGTCATCGTGCGGTCGGTCCGGCACGCGCGCACCCGGGCCGGCCCCGTGCGCACTACGCTCCGCAGGATGGAACGCGCAGACGTACTCAGGCGAGTGATCGGCATCCTCACCGAGGCCCAGGACATCCGCAGGGCCGCCGAGGCGGGGGAGGATGCCGACGGCCCGGCCGAGGCGGCCGGAGTGGCCACACAGCTGCTGAACGAGATGCTGCCGTCGATCAGCGTGCCCGCCGACGCGTCACCGCAGCAGGTCGCGACCCTGGTGGCCGAGGCGCTCGGCCCGGCCCTGCACACGATGGTCTCCGGGTTCAGCCTGGCGTTCACCAGTCTCGCGATCGCGCACGACGGCGGACGCACGGACGTCTCGTCGATCGAGGTCCTTCAGGAACTCGCCCTGGAGGTCGAGGCCGGCACCTACGACGAAGGCCCCTGAGACCGACCCGCCCCGGGGGCGGGTCCGGCCGGGGCGGAGGCCGTCAGTCGGCGTCCTCGTCGCGCGGGTGGGACATCTTGCTCTCCTGCCGCCTCCGCAGTTCCTCCGGCGTCTTGCCGGCGACCGGCTTGCTTGCCTCGGGGTGCACCGGGTCCGGCCCCGGGTGCTCCTGCGCGTGTTCCTCACGACCCCCGGCCGGCTGCTGACGCCTGTCCTCCGTACCCTTCATGGCTGACGCTCCCTCGCGGATCCGATCGACGCGGACTTCGGACTTCCTCCACCTACCCCACGGGGCACTCCCGACACGGGACGGCACGACCCGGTACGACACGACCGGACTCATGCGTTCCGGCACGCGTCATCCGGCGCGGCCTGGGAAGATGCGCAGTCATGTCGGAAACGATCAGTAGCCTCGCCACCCGTGTCGCGCGGCGCCGCCGCGAGCCCGTCGCCGTCCAGGCCCTGCGCTCCACCGCCGCGGCCGTCATCAGCTACGTCGTGGCGCTCCGCCTGAGCAGCGAGCCGAACCCGCTGACCGCCCCGCTGACGGCCCTGCTCGTCGTCCAGGTCACGCTCTACTCCACGTTGACCACCAGCGTCCGCCGGGTCAACTCGGTGGTCGTCGGCGTCCTGATCGCCATCGGTTTCAGCGCGCTGGTCGGCCTCACCTGGTGGAGCCTCGGCCTGCTGATCCTGGCCTCCCTGGTGATCGGCCACCTGGTGCGCGTGGACGAGTTCGTGCCCGAGGTGGCGATCAGCGCCATGCTCGTCCTCGGCGTGACCCAGGTGGCGGACACCGCGTGGGACCGGGTCCTGGAGACCCTCATCGGGGCGGTGGTCGGGCTGCTGGTCAACCTCCTCCTGGCGCCACCCCTGTGGATCGGCCCGGCGGGCACCGCGATCACCGATCTCGCCCTGCGCATGAGCCGCCTGCTCGACCACCTCGGCGAGGAACTCCCCGGCCCCGGCAGGGTCGAACAGGCCGCCGCCCGGCTGCACGAGGCGCGTCGCCTCGACAACGACATCGCGCAGGTCGACACCGCCCTGCGGCAGGCCGAGGACAGCATCCGGCTCAATCCGCGGGTCAAGGAGGGCCTGCTCTTCAGGCTCGTGCTGCGCACCGGCCTGGACACCCTGGAGATCTGCGCGGTGGTGCTCCGCGTGGCCAGCCGCACCCTCACCGACCTCGCCAAGGCCCGCCCCGACGGCCCGCTGTTCGAACCCGAGACCGCCGCCGCTCTGCGCGAGGTGCTGCGCCACACCGCGGTCGCCGTGGAGAGTTTCGCGCAGCTGATCACCGCCCAGGTGAGCGCCAACGCCGAGGAGGCCGAGGCCCGCCTGACCGGGGAGCTGGCCGTGGCCCGCGTCCACCGCGACCGGCTCGCGGCCCTGCTGCTGGCGACCGCCCGCGAGGACCCCGAGCACTGGCAGTTGCGCGGCGCGCTGCTCACCGAGATCGACCGGGTCCTCGACGAGCTGGGCGTGGAGAAGCGCTCGCAGCGCCTGCTGGAGGAACTCGACGAGCACGCGCGCGCCCGGCACTCCGACGGGCTCCGCGGCCGGCTGCGGACGTGGGGCCGCAGGCGCGCCGGGGCGAAGCCGTCGGGTGACGACAAGCAGTCGGGATGACGAGGGGGGAAGGGTGCGCGAAGGTGGGGGCATGGTGCATGTACTGAGCAGCAGGACGCTGCTGCGGCCGACGGATCCCGAGCGTTCGCGCGCGTTCTACGGCGAGACCCTCGGCCTCGCCGTGTACCGCGAGTTCGGTACGGGGCCCGAACGGGGCACGGTCTACTTCCTCGGCGGCGGCTTCCTCGAAGTGTCGGGGCGGTCCGACGCGCCGCCCGCGCCGGGCCTGCGGCTGTGGCTCCAAGTCGCCGACGTGCAGGAGGCGTACGAGGAGTTGCACAGCCGCGGCGCCGAAGTGCTGAGGCCTCCGCTGCGGGAGCCGTGGGGACTGATCGAGATGTGGATCGCCGACCCCGACGGTGTGCGGATCGCCGTCGTGGAGGTCCCGCGGGACCATCCACTGCGCTACCGCCCCTGAAGGCGGGGCGGGTGCCAGGAGGCCCGGCGTCAGTAGTAGTGCTTACGGCCTCCCACGGCGTGCCCGACGGCGCCCAGCAGCCACAGCACCAGGCCGATGACCACGAGGATCACGCCGATCGTCCAGAGGATCGATATCCCTGTGACGAAGCCGATGATCAGCAGGATGACGCCAAGAATGATCATGACTACCTCCTGGTTCCTGTAGAACCGCTATGCACGGCGTCTACCACGATTACGCGACCCTATGCCCGTTTCGCCCAGGTCGGTGATGTCAATCGGTCCGGGGTGGCAGGCCTTCCAGGCCCGAGTCGCGCATGATGCGGTCGATCGTCTCGGTGAGGGCGCTCTCGGCTCGGACGACGGTCTCGACGCCGCCGGGTAGGAGGTCGCGTTCGCGGTACCAGTCGCGCAGGTGGAGCTCGGTGACCCGGGCCAGTAGGTCGGGATCGGCCTTCGAGGCGTGGCGGCGCAGCGTCTCCTCGATCGGGATGTCGAGGTAGTAGCAGCGCGAGACGCCGCGGTGGTCGCGGAGCAGACCGGCGAGCATGTCACCGTACCGGTCGGCGTACAGGATGCCCTCGACCACCACGTGGTAGCCGGCGTCAAGCGCGTAGCGGGCGACCGTGTCGATCAGCCCGATGTTGGCGCCGCCGGGCACGTCGCGCTCCCTCAGCACGGTTCGCCGCAGATTGTCCTGGCCGACCAGGGCCAGGCCGCGACCGAACCGGTCGCGGATCCCCTCCGCCACCGAGGACTTGCCCGAGGCCGAATTCCCCCGGACCACCACGAGCCGGGTCCCCTCGCTCCCCAGCTCCACGCGGGGCACGCTACCGGCCCCCTTCGCGCAGGGGCGGGCGGCTCGGGTCGGCGGCCGCCGGGCCGGCCAGGAACTCGGTACGGGCGGGGCCCGGTTCGCCGTCCCGGTGTTCGACGGGGTCGCCCGCACGCTGGAAGTGGACGGCCGCCGGGAGCCCGGCCCCGTAGGCGTCCAGCCCGGCCCGGCAGTACGCGACCATCGGCGCCGGCAGCGCGTCCAGCGCGAACCAGCCCAGGCCGTCGCACCGGTCCGGCTCCATGATCCGGGGCAGGCCGGACCATCTGCGCACCTCGAAGAACACACCGAGGCGCGAGGACGAGCCCGTCGGGGGGCGGTGGTGCACGGTGACGGCCGCCCGCACGTCCGGCGTGTCGATGACGATCCCGGTCTCCTCACGGGCCTCCCGGATCACGGACTGGACGAAGTCCTCGTCCGCCTCCAGGTGGCCTGACGGCAGGTGCCACATCCCAGTCGCGTAGACCGGCCCGGACCGCCGCGACAGCAGGACCTCGGGGCCGCGCTCCCCGTCACGGCGCAGCAGGAGGTGCACGTCGAGCGGCAGCGTGTGCCTGCGCGGGGCGGTCATCCGGCGCTCACCGGGCGGCTCCAGCCGAGTTCGGTGTACAGGCGCCCGACACGGATGCCCTCGACCGCGGCCCGGGTGTAGGGGACGACAGGATCCGGCAGCGCGTCGAGCGGCCACCACTGCCACGACACGCACCGGTCGGGTTCCAGCAGTTGCGGCTCACCGAACCAGCGCCGGGCCCGGAAGACCAGCTGCACGCGCGGCTGCGCACCCGGCCGGTCCACGACGTGCACCACGTGGACGAGGTCCACGTCGGCCGGGTCGACGACGAGCCCGGCCTCTTCCCGCGCCTCCCTGACCAGGCAGCTCACGGCGGACTCCTGCTCGCAGTGCCCGGCGAGGAAATGATGGGCGGAGCCCGCGTACGGTGAGTCGGGGTGCCGCAGCCCGAGCAGGACCTCGCCGTCGCGTTCCAGGTAGAGGTGGACACCGACGATGTGGGGGACCGCCGCGTTCACGGTCCCGGCGCGGGCCGGCTCCGCGGAATGGTCCTGGGCGTGCCGGCGGATCAGGGCGCGGGTCGAAGGGGACATGCGCAGGCGGGACATGGCCTGTGGGTCGTGCCAGGCGAGCATGACGCCCTCCGTCAGGGTGAGGGCGCCGGGGTCTCCGGTCCAGCGGGCGGTGAAGATCTGCACGGGGACGGTGGTGCCGTCCGTCCCGACGGTGTGTTCCACGGTGTACGGCTCGACGGCGGAGGGCTCGAGCCCGGCCTCCTCCCGCAGCTCCCGGCGGACGGTGTCCTCCAGCGAGGCGTCCTGCGGCTCACGGCCGCCGCCGAGCAGGGCCCAGGCACCCGGCTCCCAGATGTCCGGGACGTCGTCCCTCAGGTGGAGCAGGTAGCGGCCGGCGCCGTCGTGGATCAACGCCGAGGCGTTCACCGGCTCGGCCCGGCCGTCGAGCCCCGACGCCAGGAGTCTGGCCCGCAGGGCGGGCGGGCCGACGTCGTCGAAGGGGAGCCACTCGGTCCCCGGCGCCCCTTCGGCGGGCGGCGCCGCGGCGAGGTCCCGGTCGGCCACGTGGAAGACCATGCGGAAGTCGTAGTGGGGGCGGGCCGATTCACCCTGGCCCGGGCCCGCATCGACGGCGCGGACACCGATGTGGACGGGCACGCCCCGGTACTCGGCGGTGTGGCAGAGGGCGGCGGGCGGGATCCCCGCCCCCTCCTGGACCCCGCGCAGGGCCGCGGCCATGAGCGTACGGTCGTCCGGCTCGACGCGCCCGCCCGGTACGAGGGGCGTGCCGCCGGCCTCGTCCCGGACGTGCAGGACGCGCCGACGGGGGTCGACCACGACCGCCCTGCACGTCATGTCCCCGGGCACGCTCGACCGGCCGGCGGGATCGGCTCCGGCGTCGAGAGCCGTCAACAGGGCTTGGAGCGCGTCACGTTCGGCGGGATGGCGTTCGAGGTAGGCGGCGACGGCAGCGTGGAGGGGGGAGCGGGTGGGCGGCACGTGAACCTCACAGTCCGAAAAGAGGGCCGACTCCCAGAATGGCTCGGGAGGCGGGCCCGGCACGGCCGTTGCGGGCAGCGGTCACCCGTGGGGGTGCAGCGCGGACCGGAACTTGCCCCCGAACCGGTCAGGTTGCGTCAGCCGGCCGGCCCCCGGAGGGCTGCCCGACCGGAGCAGCGCGCGGCTCCGTACACCGCGCCACCCTCCCCGAGGGGCCGACTCCGCCTTCTGCCGTGCATCCCCGACGCGGGGTCGTCCCGGCGGGCACAGGCCTCGACACCCGAGCCGAGCGGCGCGCCCGGTCCCGGCCGCCTCCGCACCCGGCCGCTTCCCCCCACCCGGCCCGGCGCAGACGTGCCCGGGGCCGTGGACCTGCGCGCCACGCTCCTTCCACCAGGCTCTCACCGACGTCCGCCCGGGGTGTTCCCCGCCCCGGTCACGGCGCCGGCCGGCCGCAGCGGCTGCTGCCGCTCGCCGGCGGGCGCAGGAAAGCGCCCGTCCCGGCCGAAGCTGCCCCCAGGCACCTGCACCGGCCGGGCTGCGGGCCTCGTGCCGGTGGCTTTTCCCGGCTCCGAACCCGTGGCGGACCACTTCCACCCGCAGGCCGCCCTCGGCGGCCGGCACCCCCTCGTCAAGGCGACGGCAGCGCAGTCACGCTCCGGCGCCCGCGGCGGACGCGGGCCGGCCGCCGGGATGTTCCGGCTGCTCGCCCTGGGGGCCCCGCGTCCTGGGTGGCCCGGCTGCGGGCAGCGCCGCAGGGTGTCCGGACGGGACCTCAGCCGCCGTGGCGGAAGCTCCAGGCCTCGATGTCGCGGTAGTGGATCGGGCCCGGGCCGCGGCCGATGTTGCTGCCGACCAGGTGCAGGCGTGCGGTCCGCCACCGCCGGCCGGAGAACGCGCCGAGCCCGGCGGCGGCCTCGACCACGCACGCGGGATCGTTTCGGCGGGTCCGGGCCAGCGTGAGATGGGGGCGCAGCGGCCGGTCCTCGAAGGGCACTCCGCACTCCTTGACCACGGCACGCACCTCGCAGGCCAGCAGGTGCAGGCCTTCGAGGTCCCCGTCGACACCGCTCCACAGCACCCGCTCGTCGAAGTGCCCGCCGCCGCTCAGCGCCAGTTCGAGGGGCGGGCGGCCCGCCGCCAGGCCGGCCAGCGGCGGCCGCAGGAGCGGAACCGTCCCGACCGGGAGCTCCCCCAGGAACGCCAGGGTGATGTGCCAGTCCTCGATGCGGTTCCACCGCAGGCCCGGGTACGCCGCGTAGGCGGGCCGCAGCGCCCGCGCGAGCTCGTCCTTGGCGTCGTCGGGCGGGGCGAGCGCTATGAACACGCGAACGGTCGAGGGCTGGATCTGTTCCTTCACAGAAGTCTTCGTACCGTACGACCCGCGCTCCGGTCATCTTCGCCGCCCCGACCCCCGTGCGGGGCGCCCCTCAGCCGACGAGCACGCCCGGGTTGAGGATGCCCCGCGGGTCGAGGGCGTCCTTGGCGGCGTGCAGCGCGCGTGCGAAGGGGTCGGGGCGCTGGAGGTCGTATCCGGCACGGTGGTCCCGGCCCACGGCGTGGTGGTGGGTGATCGTGGCCCGGTGGCGGTGCAGGACGTCGCTCGCCACGGCCTTGAGGTCGTCCCAGAAGGCCGCCTCGTCGCCGGGGCGGCCCGCCGCGAGGACGGTGAAGTACGGGGCCGCGCCGTCGGGATAGACGTGGGTGAGGCGGCAGTTGACGGTCGCCGGGTGGCCGGAGCCCTTGCGGGCCGCCTCTGCGACCTCCTGGCGGACCGCTTCGATCAGGGCGGGGATCCGGTCCCAGGTGGCCGCCGTCTCGAAGGTTTCCGCGACGGCTCCCATCCTGGCCAGGCCGTCGCGGAGGTAGGGCATCCGCAGGAAGGCCGAGCGCCAGGCGCTCACGGCCGCGTCGGAGTCCCCGCCCAGCGTGCCGCCCGCGGCCGCTGCGGCGGCGGACCCTGCGGCGGGCCTGCCGCCGTGGGAGCGGGCCAGCCCCACGGCCTGCAGCAGCCGGGCGTCGACGGGTCCGTCCGCGGACTCGAACCCCAGCACGAGCACCGCGGAGCCGTCGTGGGAGGCGCCCGACAGCGCGGCCTCGCCGGCGTCGAGCAGCCGGCAGTTGGCGGGGTACAGGTCCGACTGCGCGACGGCGCGCACCGCTTCCAGCGCGGCGTGGAAGTCGCCGAAGGCGAGCGAGGCGGACGCCTTGTGGGCGGGGCGTTGCTGCAGCCGCACCCACGCCTCGGTGATGACCCCCAGCGCCCCCTCGGAGCCGAGGAACAGCCGGTCGGGCGAGGGGCCCGCACCGGACGCGGGCAGCCGCCACGAGGCGCTGGTGCCGGCCGGTGTGACCACGCGGAGGGACTGCACGAAGTCGTCGATGTGCGTACGCCCGGTGGCGTAGTGGCCGCCCGCCCTGGTGGCGAGCCAGCCGCCCAGCGTGGAGAACTCGAAGCTCTGCGGGAAATGCCGCAGGGTCAGCCCGTGGGGCCGCAGCTGGTCCTCCAGGGCCGGGCCGAGGGTGCCGGCCTGGATGCGCGCCGCCCGCCCGACGGCGTCGACCTCCAGGACGCGGTCCATGGCGGTCAGGTCGAGGGACAGGACGGCGCGATGGGCGTCGCCGCGGTACTCCACACCGCCCGAGACGGAGGAGCCGCCCCCGTACGGGACCACCGCGACCTGGCGCTCGCCGGCCCAGTCCAGCAGGTCTGCCACGTCACGCTCGTGCGTCGGCCGTGCGACCAGGTCGGGGATGCGGCCGGGGCGTCCGCGCAGGGCGCGCACGATGTCGCGGTAGGCCTTGCCCATGGCGTGGGCCGCACGGTCCCCGGGGTCGGCCGTGACCAGGTGCGCCAGGCTCGCCGGGACTTCGGCGGCGGGCCGCCCGATGTCCAGGTCGCGGACCCGCGGGACGGGCAGCGGGTGGGCGAGGGTGCCCGGTATCAGGGCCCCCATCGCGGTGCACTCCGCGTCGTCGGGATGTGCGTCCGCCCACCCCCATCCCCACCAGGACCGGGTGCGCGCGGCGGAGGTCGGCTGTGGCGTCGTACCGGGCACGGGTGCGCTCCAGAGGTCGCGGTGCGAAACTTACCTGACGGTAAATTACTTACTGATAATATGCCGCCATGGCAACCCCCCGCTCGAAAGCCGGCACCAAGGGAGTCCCGCGGCACCACCGCCAGCAGCAGATCCTGGCCGCCGCCACCGAGGAGTTCGGCACCCGCGGCTACGCGGCTGCCTCCCTCGCCGCCATCGCCGAGCGTGTCGGCGTCACCAAGACCCTGCTGCACCAGTACTTCGGCACCAAGGAGGGCCTGTACGTCGCCTGCCTGGTGCCCGTCGGGGACCGCCTGCTGGACGCCGTCCGCACCGCGATGGGCCGGGAGGGGGCCACCGGGCACACGCCCCTGCGGGTGCTGCAGAGCATTTTCACCGCCCTGGAAGGGCAGCGGAGGGCGTGGTTCGTGCTGTACGACACGTCCCTGCCGGCCGACGGCGCGGCCGCACGCCGTGCCGCGGAGTACTGGTCCGCCCTCGACGGTCTTGCCGCCGGGGGGACCGCGGATCTGCTGCGCGCGGCAGGCTCCGACGACCCCCTGGACGCGGACGCCCTCAGGTACGTGTGGCGGGACCTGGTCGCCACCCTCGTCCGCTGGTGGGTCAAGCACCCCGACGAATCCCCGGAGGCCATGACGCGCCGCTGCGCCCGCCTCTTCGCGGCCGCCGCGGCCCTCACCGCCGACCCGGCGGGTCCTGCGGAGCCGCTCGGCTGACTTTCGTCACCGCCGGTTCCCGCGGTTCTGACCGGGCCCGGAGAGCGGGGCGCGACGCCACGACGCGCCGACCCCCACCGGGAACCGGGCCGGCGCACCGCGTACGGCCCGCACCCTGATGCGGGGCGCCGACCCGTGGACCCGCCCGGATCGAACACGTCCCCGCGGCATCCCGCGCCCGGTCAGCCGTTCAGGGAGGCCATCAGCTCGGGCGCGTAACGGTCGCCCGAGGCCACGCCGTGCGGTGCGACGGCGTCGATCGCGGCCAGTTCGGCGGGGGTGATCACCACGCCGGCCGCGGCGACGTTCTCCTCCAGGTAGGTGCGGCGCTTGGTGCCCGGGATGGGCACCGCGCCCTGGTACAGGGTCCAGGCCAGCGCCAGCTGCGAGGGCGTCACCCCCTTGTCGGCGGCGAGTCGGCGCACCCGGTCCACGACGGCCAGGTTCCGGCGGAAGTTCTCGCCCTGGAAGCGGGGGTCTGTGCGGCGGAAGTCGTCCGCCGCGAAGTCGTCGGGGCTGCTGATGGCGCCGGAGAGGAAGCCGCGGCCGAGCGGGGAGTAGGCGACGAGCCCGATCCCCAGCGTGCGGAGGGTGTCGAGAACCCCGTCGTGCTCGATGCCGCGCTCGAAGAGGCTGTACTCGGTCTGTACCGCGGCCAGCGGGTGCACGGCGTGGGCACGGGTGATCGTGGCGGGGGAGACCTCGCACAGACCGATGTGGCGGACCTTGCCGGCCTCGACCAGCCCGGCCAGGGCGCCCACGCTCTCCTCGATCGGCACCTTCGGGTCGACGCGGTGCAGGTAGTAGAGGTCGATGTGGTCGGTGCCCAGGTGGCGCAGGGATCGGTCCGCCGACCTGCGGATGTACTCGGGGGTCCCGTTGTGGCCGAGGAAGGCGCCCTCGTCGGTGAACTCGATCCCGGTCTTCGTCGCCACGACGGCCGCCTCGCGGCGCCCGGCGAGTGCCTTGCCGAGCAGCTGCTCATTGCGGAAGGGGCCGTAGCCCTCGGCGGTGTCGAGAAGGGTGACGCCGAGCTCCAGGGCGCGGTCGATCGTGGCGAGCGACTCGGCCTCGTCGGTGGCGCCGTAGTGGGCGCTCATGCCCATGAGCCCGAGGCCTTCCGCCCCCACCGCAAGACCCTGGCGGCCCAGTGTGCGCATCTGCATGGTGTGCTCCTCCCAAGAAAGTAACTAACCGGATAGATAGAGTCTGCGGCGCACCGGTTCGCATTGTCAATAACCAGATAGTTACTTGCTAGGCTGCGGCCCATGGCACGGGATTCCCACGCGACCAAGGCCCGCCTGCTCGACGCGGCCTTCTCCGAGTTCGCGGCGTACGGCATCGCCGGTGCGCGCGTCGACCGCATCGCGGAGAGCGCGCAGGCGAACAAGCGGCTCATCTACGTCTACTACGGCAACAAGGAGCAGCTCTTCGACGCCGTGCTCCGGCGGGCCCTGGAGACCGGCTCGGAAATCGTCCCCTTCGACGCCGGTGACCTGCCCGGCTACGCGGGCGCCGTGTTCGACCACCTCGTCGAGCGGCCCGAGCTGATGCGTCTCGTGTTGTGGAAGCAACTGGAGCGCCCCGGATCCACGGGGGCGGAGGCCGAGTCCTACGAGGGCAAGATCGCGGCCGTGCGGGAGGCGCAGGAAGCGGGCCGGATCGACGCCGGCATCGCCGCAGCGGACGTGCTGACACTGGTCATCGGCCTGTCACAGGCCTGGTTCGGGGCGGTGGGCGGCCCGGCGGCGGGAGCGGCGGGCACCGGCTGGCCCGCCGAGCGGCTCGCGCGCCACCGGGCGGCCGTCGTGGAGTCGGTCCGCCGGATCACGGCCCCCCCGCCCGCTTGAGCCACGGGGCGTCGCCCGGGTGTCACCGCCGCCTCCTCGCGTACGGCGCGCCCGGCCCTGCGGATCGGCCCTCGCCGGCCGGCCTGCGGGGCCCACGCGGGCGGCGGAGCGGTATGGTCCGGAGAACTCCGGCAGTGCCCGCTCGTACGCCCGCCGAAGACCGGGCGGGTGACGTCCTCGAACGGTGACTTCGGCCGACCGGGCTGCGCGGCGCCTCGGGGTCGGCCTCCCGCATCCGCAGCGGCTTCGGGCACACCTCGGCCACCTCCCCGATCCCGCAGGCGTCCGGTGCCTGCCGTTCGGTGTGCAGGGACACCGGGCCGAAGCCCCCGCGGTGCGTGCAATGCCGGGCCGGCAGTCCGGCGGGAGCGCCCGCTCGGGCCCCGCGCCGGCCGCGCCGGCGACGCGCCCGGACGGTCGGCCGGTCCACCTCGCCGCGCCGCCGGTCACGGAGAGCGGGGACCCGCCGCCGCACCACTCCGGTTGTCCGGATGAGCGCCCCGCAACCTCGGCCGACGGAGCGGAAGTTGACAGTCCGCCGCAGCCTTGGCGGAAAGTGCCCGGCGTGCGTGTCCGAAACCGCGGAGGACCTGGTCAAACACCCCACGGCCCAAGATCACCGAATCGAGGTAATGCCCGCCCCTTCCTTTGGGGGATCCGGTTGGCGGGCCGTTAGTGTGCTTCCGGATCTAGAGGGATTGCCCGGGTATTCACCCTATTTTTCTTCTTTCACTGGTGACAGGCACACCCATGTGCCGAATCACCGCCCGCACGAAGGAGAGCCCTGCGCGATGACCGTGGACACCAGCCCAGAGGCGCAGCTGGAGCCGACCCAGCAGACCAGTCTGGGCACGGCGGCGGCCCGCAACCTTGCCACCACGACCAAGTCCGCCCCGCAGATGCAGGAGATCACCTCCCGGTGGCTGCTGAAGACGCTCCCCTGGGTGGAGACCAAGGGCGGCACCTACCGTGTCAACCGCCGCCTGACCTACACCGTCGGTGACGGTCGCATCGAGTTCGTCCAGGACGGAGCCAACGTCCGCGTGATCCCGCGCGAGCTGGGCGAACTCGCCATGCTGCGCGGCTTCGAGGACGAGCAGGTGCTGGTCACGCTCGCCGACCGGTGCGTCCAGCGCGACTTCCGCGCCGGCGAGGTGCTGGTCGAGCGCGGGGCCGCCGCCGATCGGATCCACCTGATCGCCCACGGCCGGATCAGCCAGACCTCGGTCGGCAAGTACGGCGACGCGATCGCCGTCGCGGTGCTGGCCGACGGCGACCGGTTCGGCGAGAACGCGCTGCTGGACGCCGACGCGACCGCCGACTGCACGGCCACCGCCGAGACCTCCGGCACCCTGCTCACCCTCTCCCGCGCCGATTTCTCCGCCGTCCTCGACGCTGCACCGAACCTCCGGGCACACGTCGAGCAGTTCGGCTCGCTCCCGCACCAGCGGCAGAACAAGCACGGCGAGGCCGAGATCGCGATGTCCGCCGGACACACCGGCGAGGCCGCGCTCCCCGGCACGTTCGTCGACTACGAACTCAAGCCGCGCGAGTACGAACTCTCCATCGCCCAGACCGTGCTGCGCGTCCACACGCGCGTCGCCGACCTCTACAACGGGCCGCACAACCAGACCGAGGAACAGCTCAGGCTCACCATCGAGGCGCTGCGCGAGCGCCAGGAGTACGAGCTCGTCAACAACCGGGAGTTCGGCCTCCTCCACAACGCCGACTTCAAGCAGCGCATCCAGACGCACTCCGGCCCGCCCACCCCGGACGACTTGGACGAACTGCTGTGCCGCCGCCGCGGCACCAAGTTCTTCTTCGCCCACCCCAAGACCATCGCGGCGATCGGGCGCGAGTTCAACGCCCGCGGGCTCTACCCCGACCACGTCGACCTCGGCGGCCAGCAGGTGCCGGCCTGGCGCGGGGTCCCGATCCTCCCCTGCAGCAAGATCCCCATCAGCAAGGAGAACACGAGCTCCATCCTCGCCATGCGCACGGGCGAGGACAACCAGGGCGTGATCGGCCTGCACCAGACCGGGCTGCCGGAGGAGTACGAGCCGGGCCTGTCCGTGCGCTTCATGGGCATCAGCGAGCAGGCGATCATCTCGTACCTGGTCACCACCTACTACTCCGCCGCCATTCTGGTGCCCGACGCGCTCGGCGTGATGGAGAACGTCCAGATCGGCCGCCGACGCGACTGACGGCCCTGCCGTCATCAGCCCGGCCCCTCCCGGGCCGGCCGAACGTGCCCGGGAGGGTCCGGCACAGCCACCCCCATCACCTAGGAGCCACGGATGCCCGTTCCCGGGCCTTCCCCTGCGCAGTCGAGCCTGCCTGCCGCCGCGGCCCGCTTCGGGACCCACGGACACGGCCGAGGCGCCGACGCCGTCACCGGAGGCAAGCCCGCGCTGCCGACCGGGCCGGCGCTGCCCTTCGGGCCGGCGGCCCGGCCCTCCCATCCCGTTCCCGTTCCCGTTCCCGTTCCTGCTCCCGCGCCCGTGCCCGAGGCGCTGCCCGTACCGGCCGAAGGACCGGGTGGCGACCCGGCCGCCGGGCCGGCGCGGGAGGCCGCCGCGGCGGCGGCGACACCGAACCCCGCCCTGGAACGGATCCTGCGCGGACCCAGCGGTGTGGGCACGGAGGGGCTGTTCTTCACCCCGCGCCAGGCGCCGCCCGGCGCGCCGCCTGCGCCGGCCGACCCGCCCGCCCCCCGGCCGGCGGCGGGGGGCAGGCCGATCCCCGGCCTGTACCACCACCCCGTCCCGGAGCCCGACCCCGCCCGCGTGGAGGAGGTCAGCCGCCGGATCAAGCGCTGGGCGGTGGACGAGGTGCAGGCGTATCCGCCGGAGTGGGAGGACCAGTTCGACGGCTTCTCCGTGGGCCGCTACATGGTCGCCTGCCACCCGGACGCCCCCACCGTCGACCACCTCATGATCGCCACGCGGCTGATGGTCGCCGAGAACGTGGTCGACGACTGCTACTGCGAGGACCACGGAGGTTCGCCGGTCGGACTAGGAGGAAGGCTTCTGCTGGCGCACACCGCCCTGGACCCGGTCCACACGACCGCGCCATACCAGTCGGCGTGGGCGCAGTCGCTCCTCTCGGACGCGCCGCGGCGCTCCTACCGCTCGGCCATGGAGTACTTCGCGCAGGCGGCGACCCCGTCCCAGGCCGACCGGTACCGGCACGACATGGCCCGGCTGCACATGGGGTACCTCGCCGAGGCCGCCTGGGCCGAGACGAAGTACGTCCCGGAAGTGTCCGAATACCTGGCGATGCGCCAGTTCAACAACTTCCGTCCCTGCCCCACCATCACCGACACCGTGGGCGGCTACGAACTCCCGGCCGATCTGCACGCCATGCCCGCCATGCAACGGGTGATCGCGCTGGCCGGCAACGCCACCACCATCTCCAACGACCTGTACTCCTACACCAAGGAACTCGACAGCCCCGGCCTGCACCTGAACCTGCCGGTGGTCATCGCAGCACGAGAGGGCCTCTCCGACAAGGAGGCCTACCTGAAGGCGGTCGAGATCCACAACGACCTCATGCACGCCTTCGAGGCCGCGGCCGCGGAACTGGCCGTTTCCTGCCCCGATCCACGCGTGGTGCGCTTCCTGCGGGGCGTGGCCGTCTGGGTCGACGGCAACCACTACTGGCACCAGAGCAACACCTACCGATACAGCCTGCCCGACTTCTGGTAAGGATGGACTTATCCGTGACTAGCACCGATTTCACCGTTGCCGCCCCCACTTCCGCCTTCATCCCCGCGCCGGCGACGCCCTACCAGGGCGACATCGCCCGCTACTGGGACCACGAGGCCCGGCCGGTGAACCTGCGCCTCGGGGATGTCGACGGTCTGTACCACCACCACTACGGCATCGGTGACATCGACCACGCGGCCCTCGGGGACACCGAGGACAGCGCATACGAGAAGAAGCTGATCGCCGAGCTCCACCGCCTGGAGTCCGCGCAGGCGGACGTCCTGCTCAACCACCTCGGCTCCATCGGACGCGACGACACGCTCGTGGACGCCGGCTGCGGCCGCGGCGGCTCGATGGTCATGGCCCACCAGCGGTTCGGATGCAAGGTCGAAGGTGTCACCCTGTCGGCCAAGCAGGCCGACTTCGCGAACCAGCGGGCTCGCGAGCTCGGCATCGAGGACTCCGTGCGCGCCCGCGTCTGCAACATGCTCCACACGCCGTTCGAGACCGGGCAGGCCGCCGCCTCCTGGAACAACGAGTCGAGCATGTACGTCGACCTGCACGACCTGTTCGCCGAGCACTCCCGCGTCCTCGCCGTCGGCGGCCGCTACGTGACGATCACCGGTTGCTGGAACCCGCGTTACGGCCAGCCCTCGAAGTGGGTCTCCCAGATCAACGCCCACTTCGAGTGCAACATCCACTCCCGCCGGGAGTACATGCGGGCCATGGCCGACAACCGTCTCGTGCCGCAGGCCGTGATCGACCTGACCCCCGAGACCCTGCCCTACTGGGAGCTGCGTGCCACGTCCTCCCTGGTCACGGGTATCGAGGAGGCGTTCATCAATTCCTACAGGGACGGCTCCTTCCAGTACGTCCTGATCGCGGCCGACCGCGTCTGACACCGAAGCACGACGGCCGGGCCCGCGAGCACGGGTCCGGCCCTCCGGCGTGGCGCCCCGTCAGGGGCGCGGGAAGCGGAGGCCCGCGGAGCGCAGCCTGCCTCGGCGAGCCCGGTCAGCCGGGCGGAGAGCTGCGCCCGGTCCCGGCGATGCCCGTCGACCAAGCTGTACGGGGCGGAGGCGTTGCCCCAGGCCTGCCGGCCGACCGGATCACCCAGCAGTGCGGCTCCAGGGATCCGTCCTCGTGGAGCTCGCCGGTGTGGTTGCAGATCCCACTGGTGTGCTGCAGCAACCTCCGTACCGCCGGTCACCGGCGCGGCGCCGGCGCCGGTTCGCGTGCGTCGACGTCGTGCCGCTGCGACGAACATCCACCCTGACGCGGGGCAACCTCGACCGTGCTCCGGATCACAGGCGCCGCGGCCGAGCGGTGCCGGGCGCCGGGGCCGGGAGCCGGACGGGTCCTGGCCAAATTCGCCGCAGCGCAATCCGGCCGCCCTCCGTGCCCCTGCGCCGAGAGGCCTTGCCGATCAACGGGCCAGTTCCGGTCGGCGATTGACCTGTACCAGCCAAACTTGGAAGAGATCGATCCGCTCTCGCGCTACTGTGCGCCCGTGAGTCTTCATGTGGTCGTGGGTTTCGGACCCGCAGGCGCCGCCACCGCCCGTTTGCTGGCAGAGCAGGGACATTCCGTACGGGTCGTCACCAGGACGGGCAGAAGCCCGGAACCGGGGATCGAGCACCTCGCCCTCGACGCGACGGACGGGGAGCGGCTGGCCGCCGCCGCACGCGGCGCAGCGGCGATCCACCACTGCGCCGCGCCGCCCTATCACCGCTGGGTCCGGGCATGGCCGCCGCTCGTCTCCTCGGTCTGCGCCGCGGCCGAGGCCACCGGGGCCGTACTGGTCATGCTGGGCAACCTCTACGGCTACGGGCCTGTGGACGGACCGATGACCGAGGAGCTGCCGCTCGCGGCGACCGGCCCCAAGGGCCGTGTCCGCGCCGCCGCCTGGGAACAGATCCGGGCACGGCACGAGCAGGGCCGCATCCAGGCGGTCGAGGTGCGCGCCAGCGACTTCTTCGGGCCGGGCGTCGCCGACGGCGGGCACCTCGCCGGCCGGGTCGTACCGGCGCTGCTGCGCGGCAAGCCGGTCTCCACGCTGGGGGACCCGGACGCCCCGCACAGCTGGACCTACCTCCCCGACGTGGCCGCGGCGATGGCCGAGGTCGCGGCCGAGGAGCGGGCCTGGGGGCGCCCCTGGCACGTCCCGACCCAACCCGCGCGGTCCGTCCGGGAGATGGCCGACCGGCTCGCCGCGGAAGCGGGAACCGGGCCCGCTGTGGTGCGCAGGATCCCTCCGGCCGTACTGGCCCTCGGAGGACTCTTCTCCCCACTGCTGCGCGAACTGAAGGAGATCCGCTACCAGTTCGACGGCCCCTTCACGGTCGATTCGAGCGCCTACGAGGCCGCGTTCGCGGTGCGCGCCACTCCCGTCGACGAACAGGTCAAGGCCACGCTCGACTGGTGGCGCGCGCGACCGACGTCCGGGTGACGCCCGTGACAGGGACGCAGAAGCCGGGGGAGCAGCACGAGGCCATAGCCGTCGTGGGAATGGCCTGCCGGTTCCCGGGAGCCCGGAACCTGAACGAGTACTGGCGGCTCCTGACGGCCCCGAAGCCACAGTTCTCCGCCATCCCCGACACCCGCTGGCGCAGCGCCGCCTTCCTCACCGGCGACTTCCGCGACACGTCGTCGACCTACACCGACACCATGGCGCTGCTGCCGGATGTGGGCCACTTCGACGCGGCGCACTACGGCATCCCGCCGCGCCGGGCCGCCGCGATGGACCCCCAGCACCGGCTGCTGATCGACCTGACCCGTGAGGCGATCCAGGATGCGGGGTGGGAGGCGGACGGCTTCGACCGCGAGGAGACCTCCGTGATCACGGCCCTCACCGAGAGCGGCTACCGCGAGCTCAGCACCATGCGGATACGGATGCGCCAGCTGGCCGGCGGCGAGTTCGGAACCCGGGCGACGGACTCCGGCTGGCAGGAGACCGTACGCGCCGTCAGCGGGCTGCACGGCACGTCCGTGGCCGGGCTCCTGCTCAACATGGGACCCAACACCATCAGCTCGGTCTTCGACCTGCACGGCGAGAGCTACGCACTGGACTCCGCGTGCTCCGGCGGACTCATGGCCGTCGCCAACGCGGTCCACGCGCTGCGCGCCGGTCGCTCCCGCATCGCGATCGCCGGTGGCGCCCAGCTGATTCTCGCCCCGGACCTGCTGGTCGGGCTGTGCAGGATAGGCGCCATCTCGCGCAGCGGCAGATGCCTGCCCTTCGGGGCGGACGCCGACGGTTTCGTCCTGGGGGAGGGCGCCGGGGTGCTGGTGCTGCGGCCGCTGACGGACGCGCGGGCGGCCGGCGACCGCGTCTACGCCGTGATCCGCGGCGTGGGCACGGCCAACGACGGCACCGTGCAGGGCGGCATGCACCCCCGGGCCGGCGGCCAGCTCAGAGCCCTGCGCCGGGCGTACCGCGACGCGGGCCTGTCCCCGGGCGCGGTGGGATACCTGGAGGCTCACGGCACCGGAACCTCCGTCGGCGACCCCGTCGAGCTCGAGGTCCTGCGCGAACTGCGGGGTGAGGACGCGGCCCCCGCCCACCTCGGGGCGGTCAAGGCCGTGGTCGGGCACTCGCTCAACTCCGCGGGACTGGCCGGGCTCGTCAAGTCGGTGCTGGCCGTGCAGCGGGGGGTGATCCCGCCGCAGCCGGAGTTCGGCCTCGCCGACACCGCCGCCCTCGACGCCGCGCGGCTGACCGTCGCGACGACACCGGTCGCGTGGCCCGCGAGCGACCTGCCCCGCCGGGCCGGGGTGAGCGCCTTCGGTTTCGGCGGCACCGGCGTCCACCTGGTCGTGGAGGAGGCCCCCGCTCCACCGCTGCGCTCTGCACCGGCCGGGGAACCCTATGAGCTGGTCCTCACGGCACGCGACCGGGCCGGGCTGGTCCGGTACGCCCGGGACGTGGCACGGACCATCACCGAGGACGGGCCGCCGCTGGCCCGGGTCGCGGACACGCTGGCCCGCCGCAGTCCCCTGCGGGAGCGCCTCGCCCTCATGGCGCGGGACTCGGCCGAGGCGGCCTCCCGGCTGACCGTGGCGGCCTCGGCGCTGGAGGCCGGCCGTGCCGTGGAGTCCGGACCCGCGCCGACGCCGGCCGAACCACCCGCGGCGGGGCGCACACCCCCGTGCACCCTGCCGCCGAGTCCGCTCGCCCCGCGCCGACACTGGGTCGTGGACGACGCGGAGCGCGAGGCGGGGGAGGCGGCCGTGTCGGCCCCGACGGAGGCGCCCGCCCCGACGGAGGCGCCCGCCCCGACGGAGGCGCCGGCCCCGTCCGCCGCGCCCGCCGCTGCCGCCTCCTCCGCCGCGTCCGGCGAGGACGCTGTGTCCATCGTGCTCGAAGAGGTGTCGCGGACCGGGGTGTTCCCCCTCGCGGACCTGGGCGAGGGCATGACGCTGGTGGCCGGTCTCGGCTTCGACTCCCTCATGCTCCAGGAACTGGCGGTCAACATCGGCAAGCGGGCGCCCGGATTCCGCTCCGAGGACCTGTTCGCGCCGGGACTCACCGTCGGCGGGCTGATCGCGCTGCTCGATCCGGACCGGCCACGGCCTGCCGCGCCCGGCCGTTTGCCGTCCCGGGAGGCGCGGGCCGCCGAGTGGGGCACCGAGACCGCGAGCGTCGACGACTTCCCGGAGGTCGCCCTCTTCGAGGAGCGCCTGGCCGCCGTCACCGCCGGCGGCGCCGATTTCCCGTACTTCCGCGTCCACGAGGGCACCATCCGCGACACCACGGTGATCGGCGACCGCTCGTACCTGTCCTTCGGCAGCTACAACTACCTGGGGATATCGGGCCATCCTGCGGTCAACGAAGCCGTGCACCGGGCCGTGGAGCGGTACGGGACCTCCGTCTCCGCGAGCCGTGCGCTCTCGGGTGAACGGGGACTGACGGTCCGTCTCGAACGCGCCCTGGCCGGCTTCCTCGGGGTCGGGGACTGCCTCACACTGGTCAGCGGCCATGCCACCAACGTCACCGCGATCGGGCACCTCGTCGGCGCGGGGGACCTCGTCCTGCACGATGCGCTGGCCCACGACAGCATCCTCCAGGGCTGCGCCCTGTCCGGGGCGGCACGCAGGCCGTTCGCCCACAACGACAGCGGTGCCCTGGAACACCTGCTGCGGATCAACCGGTCCCGCTTCCGCCGGGTACTGGTCGTCGTCGAGGGCGCCTACAGCATGGACGGCGACCTGGTCGACCTGCCCGCCGTGATCGAGCTGAAGAAGCGCTACGGCGCCCTGCTGATGGTCGACGAGGCGCACAGCATCGGCACCGTGGGCGAACACGGCCGGGGCGTGGGGGAGTTGTTCGGTGTCGACCGGTCCGATGTGGACCTCTGGATGGGCACCCTCTCCAAGTCCTTCGCCAGTTGCGGGGGGTACCTCGGCGGCTCGGCCCGCATGGTGCGCTGGCTGCGGCACACCCTCCCGGGCTTCGTCTACAGCGTGGGCCTGACCCCGGCCAACGCGGCCGCCGCACTGGCCGCCACCGAGCTGATCGCCTCCGAACCCCATCGGGTGCGCGCGCTCAGGCGCAACGCCGCACTCTTCCTCGGCCTTGCCGCGGCGGCCGGTCTGCCGACCGGCTCCAGCGCCGGCACCCCCATCGTGCCGGTCGTCCTCGGCGACTCGGCGCGGACCCTGCGCGTCGCGGACCGGCTGTTCGCGCGCGGGGTCATCGCCGACCCGATCTTCCACCCCGCCGTGGAGGAGGGCCTGTCGAGGCTGCGGTTCTTCCTCACGAGCGAGCACCGCGAGGACGACGTCCGCCGGGCCGTCACCGTCCTGGCCGAGGAGGTGGCGGCTGCCGCCCGGTCCTGAGCCGGCCATGTCAGAACAGCGTGCGTTCGATGCGGCTGAGCATGGCAGTCGTCCCCGGATCCCCGGCCGCTCCCGTCTCGCCGGAGGGGGCGGCGCCGTCGCGGCCCTCGGCGGCGCCCATCCGCTGGGAGAGCAGGTAGGCGATGATCTCCGCCTCCTGCTCCTGCACGTCGTCGTAGGCCGCTCGCAGGAGCATGTCGCGGACGAGTTCGGGGTCGAGGTTGGGGAAGAGCAGACGGGCGGCCGCCTCGTCCAGCCCGCCGGCCCCGCGATGGCAGCAGATGATGTGGCCCAGCTCGTGCAAGATGATGTGCTCCTGATGCGCGCTGGTGGTGTTGGCATCGTAGAAGATGAGGTCCTCGTCGCGGGCGGCGACCCACATGCCGCACGGGTGCGACGAGGGCATCTGCATCGGTACCAGGATGATGGGGCGGCCCCGCGCTTCACCGAGGTGGCGGCACAGTTCGGCCACGTCGGTCGCCTTCGGCAGGTCGAGTTCGGCGATCCGCTCCGCACCGGCCTTCCGGAGCTTCTTGAGCTGCGTGCGGCGGTCCTGGCCGGCCGACCGCTCTCTCCTGGCGCCCCTCATTCGGTGCCGGAGGGGTCGTCGACCGGCGGGAGCCCCTGCAACTGCCGGTACTGGTCCATGATGGCCGTGATGGCCTGGAGGTTCTCCTTCTTCATACCGGCCGCCCGCATCGCCACGGCGCGGACTCCGGACTGCCGCAGCGCCTCGACCGCGGCGAGCTCGCTGAGGACCGACCGGGCGACCTTGTCGTCGAAGAAGTACGCGACGGAGACGCCGAAGAAGCGGGCGAGGGCGGCGAGGAGGTCGGGTGAGGGATTGGAGCGCTTCCCCGTCCGCAGCTGCGACAAGTACACACCCCCGACCTTGAGTTCGGGGCTGGCCCGCTTCAGTTCCTCCGCCACCTCGGCGTTGGTCCAGTGCTTGCCCTTGGGGCGCACCGTCTTGAAAAGGTCGTCGAGACGCACTGCGAGCAGGGGCCGGTCATCGCCCCCGGTCTCGGTCTCCGTCATGGTGAACCTTCCTCCCGTCACCTCCTCGGTATAGCCCTTGGCTATACGTCAGTTTCCCAGAATAGCGGTCAGTTGACAATTGGCCTGGACTCCGCCAACGTTGGGTCTCGCCGATAGCTGTCAGCTAACGCGACTCACGGGGGAAACGGGGTCGGGTTGCTGCGGAAAATCGGACTGGCCCGGCCCTCGGGGGATGGGCCGGGCCAGTCCGGGCGGAAGCCACCCGTCCGGCCCGATGAAACACGGGGGAACGGGAGTGCCCGCCCGGTTTGACGGGGGATGCAAACCGGGCGGGAGCTCTCAACTCGCCTTGCTGAGCTTACTGTAGGCGGCGGCAACCTGGGTGAGCCAGGCGACTTCCGCCACGAAGTTGTCCGTGTCGCGGTCGTCGAAATCGCCGGCGTCCTTGCTGTGGTCGGGGACGATGCCGGTCCGCTTCGCCTGCAGAGCCTGTCTGATCTGCGCCGCTTCCGCGAAGGCCTGCCGCAGCTCCGCGCCGGCCTCTCCGTTCGCCCCACCGCCCGTCTGCCGGCCCGCGGCGCCTGCCGCGTTGGTCTCCCGGTCGATGTAGGGGCGCAAGTCGCGCCAGCCGTCGCGGATCTCGACCACCCGGCGGTGCAGGCGGTAGTTGAGGTCGGACACCGATGACCCCGGGGGTTCCAGCGCGATGTCCGGCGAAGCCTCGTACAGGTCCCGCCACAGCGGGTGCAGCGCCCGGTAGGAGCGGTAGCTGCGGGCCCACTCCGTGAGCCGGGAAACCGGCGGCCCCCAGAGGGAGTTGATCAGGCTGAGGGAGAGGATCACGATCCCCGAGGCACTGAAGACGTTCGAGGCGAGCTTCCAGGCGCCGATGTCCACGCCGGCCGCCGCGGTCAGGATGTTGACCGTACGGGCCGTGCAGTAGAGGAACAGCACCACGGCGGCGACGGACAGCATCCGCAGGGCCTGCCGCAGCGAGGCGTTGTCCGTCATCCGGGCGTACGGGCCGCACTGGCGGTAGATCGTCACGCACGGCACGGCCTGGGACACGATGAACACCAGGAGGTAGGTGAGGAGCAGCGGCCTGCTGGTGCCGTCGAAGTCGGAGGTGGGCCGGCCGGGGCCGTCCGCGAGGAAGAACAGGACCGTCAGCAGCACGTCCAGGACGATGCCGGTGATCAGCCAGTAGCGGGTCCCGCGGGCCGCCGCCTCGTCCGTGGCCGCCCATCGCAGCAGGATGATCTGCGCCGCGACGCAGAAGGCCACCGCTGCCAGGTGCATGATGAGGATGGCCAGGTTGCCCACGCCGAGGAAGCTTCCGCCGCCCATGGCCACGGCGCCCATGGTGAACGTGAGGCACTGGAGCAGCAGGGTGGCGATCAGCGCGCGGTAGGCGCCGTCCCGCCAGCTGCGCCGGGCCTGGGAGAGGCGGTAGAAGAGCGCGGCGTAGGAGGAGAGGGCCGCTATCGCGAAACAGAGGGTCCTGATGGCGGTCACGTCAGCGGTCGCCCTCGCAGAAGGGGACCTCGAGTCCGACGGTCTCGGCCGCGACGGCGACGGCGTGGTCGAAGTAGGCCGCCTCGTCCCGGACGCTGTCGTGCGTCCGGCTGAAGACCTGGAACACCAGCAGCCCGATCAGGCTGCTCCACAGGACGATGCCCCGTTCGACGATGTCCGAGAAGGGAGCCTCGGGCGCACCGCCGAAGAGCTCCAGGGCCTCCGGCCGCAGCAGCCCGCCGGGCAGTGTCCGCCGGGGCGGGGTGAGTTCGCCGGCCTCCAGCGCCGACCGCAGGATGCCGGCCAGGACCGCAGGGGTGCGAGAGGCGGGCGGGACGGTGTCCTGCGGGGCGTGGTAGCCCGGTACGGGCGATCCGTAGATCAGCGTGAAATCCGCCGGGTTGGCGAAGGACCACTCCCGCAGGGCCCGGGAGGCCGCGAGGAGCCTGGCACCCGCCGTCGCACCGGCGTCGGCGGCGGCCCGGTCGGCTCGCTCCATCGCCGCACCGGAGGCATCGTAGGCGTCCACGACCAGCGCGGTCAGCAGGTCGTCCCGGTGCGGGAAGGCGGCTTTCACAGCCGTGCCGGGGAGACCGCTGTCGCGGGCCACGACGTCGAGGGACAACCCCGACGCCCCCCGTTCCGCCAGTTGTCTGCGTGCGGTTGCCATGACCACCGCCGGCAGTGCCGCGCCGTCGTCGCTCGGGTTCGTTGTGGAGTCGTCCATGCCGGAACCGTACCCGCGGGCGAGCGCGCGAGGAGACCGGTCGCCCGAACACCCGTGCCATCCGCCGTGATCCGGCCACGACGTTCGTGCGGAAGTCCGGTAAGGATCACATGCCGGGGTGGCGGTGCGTGCACCGACCGACGAGCCGAGGCCCCGGGACGGGTGTCCCCGGGCCTCGGCTCCGGCGCCGCCGTCCGCCCCACCGGGCCGGGCGACGCACTTCCGGATCAGGAAACGGTGACGAACTGCCCGATGCTCGGAACCCCTTGCGCGTCGAGGGCGAAGAGCATGTACGTCCCCGGCAGCACAACGCCGGTGTCCGCCGGGATCGACACGGTGTACGTGCCGGTCCCCGCCGTCGTGGACACGAGCGGCACCCGCCGCTGGTCGTTGTCCGTGGAGTGGGTCGCGGCCGCGGCCCGCATCAGGACGAACGACGCCACGGAGGCCCCGGTGCTCACCGTCAGCTGCGTGCCGGGGGCCGCCCTCGGGGGCACACCCCCGGTGATGACGGGTCGCGGCTTGGGCGAACCGTCCGCGTTGAGCAGGTAGGGCGGAGTGAAGACCGCCCCGTCGGGATGGTTGGTCGCGCAGTCGCCGCACAGGCCGCCGCCACCGGAGAAGACCCGGCCGTCCGGCAGCAGGTTGGCCACACTGTGGTAGTTGCGCGGGACGGCCATGGAGGCGAGCGGGGTGAACCTGCCGGTCACCGGGTCCCAGAGCTCGGGTGTCAGAACCGACGTGGCGTCGCTGAAGGGCACCGGGCGGGCCTGGCCGCCGAAGACCGCCACCTTGCCGTCCGGCAGGACGACGCTGTTGCTGAACGCGCGCGGGTGCTCCATGTCCCCGGTGCGGGCCGCCTGGACCTGGCTGCCCGAGATGCTTACGGTGTACGCCCGCTGCGTGGCGGGGGAGTCCTGGTAGGCCGGCGAGCCTCCCAGTGTGACCAGCTTGCCGATGTCGTACGGCACGGCGTTGCCGGTCATCGCGTCCTGGCTGTCGGCCCGGGTGCCGGCCGGGGTGATGGCGCCCCGGCCGCTGGTGGAGATCCAGTTCATCTGCTTGCTCGGGCCCAACTGGAGGACCTTGCCGCCCGAAGTGGCGTGCAGCCACATGTGGTTGTCGGCGCGGTAGGCGCCGGCCGGATCGGCCGTCAGTGCCTGCGACGCGGGAACGCCCGGGAGGTTGCGCCACGTACGGGTGTCCGGCGACCAGACCTCACCGGCCTTGTCGGTGCTCGCGTCCCCGCTCCAGGACCCGCCGAGGACGAAGGCCTCGCCGGTGGAGAGCAGGGTCATGGCCTGGTAGCCGCGGGCCGTGTTCATGCTGGTGGTCGTGGACCAGGAGTCGGTGGCCGGGTCGTAGATGCTGGCCTTCTCCGCGTTGCTGCCGCCGGTGACCAGCACCCGGCCGTCGGCCAGCATGGCTATGCCGGGACAGAACATGTCGTGGCCGGTGTTGTCGATGCGGCGCTGGGTGACCTTGCCCGTCCTCAGGTCCAGGATCGCCGTCTGCGTGTAGCCGTTGCTGCCGCCGAAGCGGTCGACGGCGTACGCGGACCACGCGAGCAGCTTGTCCCCGGGCAGGGCGGCGGTGGCCACCGGCACCAGCGGGAAGCCGATGATCCTGCCCCAGGACCCGTGCACGGCGGGGCTGGCCGGCCCGCTCAGGCGTATCTCCCCCGCGGAGGTCCACGGCCCGCGGCCGCCGGCCTCGGTGGTCACGGTGAGGCGTACGTAGCGCGCGTGCTCGGCGCGGGTGAAGGTGGCGGTCTTGACGGTGTCGTCGTCCCGCCAGGTGCCCGACGCCACCGCGGCGCCGAAGGAGATGCCGTCGGTGCTGGTCGCGACGGTGTACGCGCCCGCCCGCCCGTTGGGCCCGTTGCCGCGGGGATGGTAGACGAGGGCGGAGACGACCGCGGTGCGGTGCATGTCGAGGGTGATGCTGTGCGGCAGGGGAGCGGCGGGGGCGGTCCACTTGCTGTGCCAGATGGTGTTGTCGTCGCCGTCGAGCACGTTGGCGGCGCGGCCGTTCTCGCCGGTGGTCTCCTCGTCGCTCGCCGTCGCCGTCCACCCGCCCCGGGGCAGGTCGACCGTCGCGGCGGGGGTGCCGGGATCGCCCAGCAGGTTGATCTCGGCGGCGGAGGTCCAGGGCCCGCGGTTGCCGGCCTCGGTGACCGCCGTCAGCCGTACGAAGCGGGCGCCCGTCGGGGCGAAACCGAGGGTCTTGGCCGTGGCGTCGTCGGCGAGGGTTCCCGTGGCGACGGGGGCGCCCCAGTTCTGGCCGTCCGGGCTGACGCTGATTGCGTACTCGCCGACGCGCCCGTTGGACCCGCCCGCGCGCGGTCGGTAGACGAGGGCGGAGACGACCGCGGTGCGGTGCATGTCGAGGGTGATGCTGTGCGGCAGGGGAGCGGCGGGGGCGGTCCACTTGCTGTGCCAGATCGTGTTGTTGTCACCGTCGAGCACGTTGGCGGCGCGGCCGTTCTCGCCGGTGGTCTCCTCGTCGCTCGCCGTCGCCGTCCACCCGCCCCGGTCGAGGACGGGAGCCGCGGGCTCCATGGCGTTCGCCGGCGCGATGCCGTGGTGCGGCGACTGCACCGCCGCCTGCTGATCGGTGGGCACGGGCGCCGCCCGCGGCCCCGGGACGCGGCCGGCCGCCGCGGTGCTCGTGACCCCGAGCCAGGGTGTGAGGCCGACCAGCAGGGAGCCGAGGGCGAAGACTATGAGCAGGTGGGGGCGGCGTAACGGGCGGGAGAGCGCGAAGGAGCGCCTGGACTGCAATCTGACCTCCTGGGGCGAACTGATGAGCCCCGTAGAACATAGCCAGCGCAGGGACAACTCGTCCGCGAACAGGGAGAGTTGGCCCGAACCTGTGCGGCAGGGCCGGCGGGTGTGCCGGACCGCGTCAGGAAAGGCCGTCCCAGAAGCCGAGGCGGTGCTCCCGGCGGTAGTCGACGGGAGCGATCCGCCGCGGTGCCAGGGACTGCGTGTACGGCCGGTCCACGCGGTGGGGCTGCCAGTCGGGCAGGCCCGCCCCCCGCGGCGCACCGGTACGGGCGAACGCCGCCCAGTAGCCGGTCATCGCGGCCGACAGCCGGCGCTGTTCCGCGGTGAACCGCGGCTCGGCGGCCTCGTCCTCGAACAGGTACGGGACGTCCCCGGCGTGGAAGGCCCCGAAGGCGAAGCCGGCCCGCAGCGGGAGGAACATCGGCGCGCCGCGGTCCGCGAACTCGTAGGCGTACACGGGCACGTACGGCGCGAGCGCGTCATGCTGGGCCTGCGTGCCGCGCGCCCACATCCGGTCGGTGACCACCGCGGCCCACGCCAGAGCCGGGGAAGCGAAGGCATCCGGCGGGTACGCCGCACGCACCCGCGCCGCGGACGCCGCGCCGAACGCGGTCCGCAGCGAGCGGTCGTAGTCCGCTTCGGTGAAGGGCCTCCCGGCCGCGTCGTACGACATTGCCACGAAGACGCGGTGCTCGTCGCGGGTGGCGCCCGACAGGACGGGCACCTTGTGGAACCGTCCGGCCCGCAGCGCCGCAGGCGGCAGCTCGGGCAGGGTGGCGTTGCCGTACCCCAGCGCCTGGAAGGCGTTCATGACGTACGGCACCTCCAGGATCCTGCGGACGGGCAGGGCGCGCAGGCAGGCCAAGGTGCCCTCCGGGCGGTCGTCACCGCAGCCCAGGGACGCCGTCACCGCCGTGGTGATGTCCTCCATCTCCCGCCCGGTCCGCCACACGTACCACGGATATCCCGGTACGCCCGGCCCCATCGCACCGGGCGGCATGTCCATCGCGCCCTCGCCGCTCGCCATGACCGCGCGGTGGAACAGCCCCGCGGAGGCGGGCGACGTCAGATGCCCGGCGACGGCCGACGCCCCGAAGGACACGCCCGCGACGGTGACGTTGCCCGGATCCCCGCCGAAGGCCCGCGCGTTCCTCCGCACCCAGGCCAGCGCCGCCCGCTGGTCCTGCAGACCGAACGTGCCGGAGCCCTCCAGGCCCGGCAGGGCCAAGCCGCCGAAGACGCCGAGCCGGTAGTTGACGGTGACGACCACCAGGCCGCGCGCGGCCAGCCGGCGGCCGTCGAAGAAGGAGCCGCCGCCCACGGAGCCGTCCCCGTGGATCCAGACAAGTACGGGGGCCGGCCGGCCCCGGTCCGCCGCGGGCGGCGTGGTCACGTTCAGGACCAGGCAGTCCTCCTCGGTACTGGAGATCGGGGCGTACGGCGAGGCGACCTGCGGGCACAGCGGCCCCGGCGAGGTCGCGTCCCGGACCCCCTTCCACGGCGGTACGGGACGGGGCGGCGCCCACCGGTGCCGCCCCTTAGGGGCGCCCGCGTACGGGATGCCCCGGAAGAGGAGGTGCGGACCCGACCGCACACCGCGCACCGCTCCGGCGTCCGTGCGGACCCTCTCGCCGACCGGCGCCGGTCCCGGCCGCCCGGCGCAGCCGAGCGGCGCGTACCCCGCGGCGGCCAGCGCCAGGGCGCACACCGTGAGGAGGGACCGGCGGGCGGGAAGCCGGCCGGCTGATCCGCGAAGCGTCACCGTCACCCGGCAAGCCTTCCGCGCACCGGCCCCTCCCGCGCGCGTACGCACCGTACGCGACCTGATCGGACGCGGGCCCCGCGGTCACGGCGCCGCGGAGCCCACCAGGCGGTCAGGCCCCGACGTAGGCCGCGAGGTGCTCCCCGGTGAGGGTGGAACGGTCGGCGACAAGATCGGCGGGGGTGCCCTCGAAGACGATCCGGCCGCCGTCGTGGCCCGCGCCGGGACCGAGGTCCACGATCCAGTCGGCGTGCGCCATGACGGCCTGGTGGTGCTCGATGACGATGACCGACTTGCCCGAGTCGACGAGCCGGTCGAGCAGGCCGAGGAGCTGCTCGACGTCGGCGAGGTGGAGTCCCGTGGTCGGCTCGTCGAGGACGTAGACCCCGCCCTTGTCGGACATGTGCGTGGCCAGCTTCAGCCGCTGCCGCTCACCCCCGGACAGCGTCGTGAGCGGCTGGCCGAGGCTGACGTAGCCCAGCCCGACGTCGGAGAGCCGGTCGAGGATGCGGTGCGCCGCCGGCGTGGCCGCCTCACCGGACCCGAAGAACTCCAGGGCCTCGGTCACCGGCATCGCGAGCACCTCGCTTATGTCGCGGCCACCCAGGTGGTAGTCCAGCACCGACGCCTGGAACCGCTTCCCCTCGCAGTCCTCGCACGTGGTCGCGACACCGGCCATCATCGCCAGGTCGGTGTACACGACTCCCGCGCCGTTGCAGGTGGGGCAGGCACCCTCCGAGTTGGCGCTGAACAGGGCGGGCTTGACGCCGTGCGCCTTCGCGAAGGCCTTGCGGATCGGGTCGAGCAGACCCGTGTAGGTCGCCGGGTTGCTGCGCCGGGACCCGCGGATCGCGCCCTGGTCGATCGACACGAGACCCTCGCCGGCCGGGATCGAACCGTGGATCAGCGAACTCTTTCCCGAGCCGGCGACCCCCGTGATGACGGTGAGGACGCCCAGCGGGATGTCGACGTCGACGTTGCGCAGGTTGTGCGTCGTGGCGCCGCGGATCTCGAGTCGGCCGGTGGGCTCGCGCACCGTCTTCTTCAGGGCCGCCCGGTCGTCGAAGTGCCGGCCGGTGATGGTGCCGCCCTTGCGCAGCCCGTCGACGGTGCCCTCGAAGCAGACGCTGCCGCCCGCCGTGCCGGCGCCGGGGCCGAGGTCGACGACGTGGTCGGCGATCGCGATCGTCTCCGGCTTGTGCTCCACCACGAGCACCGTGTTGCCCTTGTCCCGCAGCCGCAGCAGCAGGCCGTTCATGCGCTGGATGTCGTGCGGGTGCAGGCCGGTGGTGGGCTCGTCGAAGACGTACGTGGTGTCGGTGAGGGAGGACCCGAGGTGGCGGATCATCTTGACGCGCTGCGCCTCGCCGCCGGAGAGCGTGCCCGCGGGACGGTCGAGGGAGAGGTAGCCGAGCCCGATCTCGACGAACGATTCGAGGGTGTGGTGGAGCGTCGCGAGCAGCGGCGCCACGGAGGGCTCGTCGAGGGAGTCGACCCATGCGGCCAGGTCGCTGATCTGCATCGCGCACGCGTCGGCGATGCTGATCTTCTTGATCTTCGATGACCGGGCCGCCGCGGTGAGCCGGGTGCCGTCGCAGTCCGGGCAGGTGGTGAAGGTGACCGCCCGGTCCACGAACTCCCGGATGTGCGGCTGCATCGACTCCCGGTCCTTGGCGAGCATGGACTTCTGGATCCGGGGGACGAGGCCCTCGTAGGTCATGTTGATGCCCGCGATCTTCATCCTGACCGGCTCGCGGTGGAGGAAGTCGTGCAGCTCCCTCTTGGTGTACTTGCGGATCGGCTTGTCGGGGTCGTAGAGACCCGACTCGCTGTAGAGCCGGTAGCTCCAGCCACCCGGCTTGTAGCCGGGGACGGTGAGCGCGCCGTCGTTCAGCGACTTGGAGTCGTCGTAGAGCTGCGTGAGGTCGAGGTCGGTGACCGAGCCCCGGCCCTCGCAGCGCGGGCACATGCCGCCGGTGATGCTGAAGGAGCGGCGCTCCTTCACGGTCTGGCCGCCGCGCTCCACGGTGACCGCACCCGCGCCGCTGATGGAGGCGACGTTGAAGGAGAACGCCTTCGGGGAGCCGATGTAGGGCTTGCCGAGCCGGCTGAACAGGATGCGCAGCATCGCGTTGGCGTCGGTCGCGGTGCCGACCGTCGAGCGGGGGTCGCCGCCCATCCGCTGCTGGTCGACGATGATCGCGGTGGTCAGCCCGTCGAGCACGTCGACCTCGGGCCGCGCCAGCGTGGGCATGAAGCCCTGGACGAAGGCGCTGTACGTCTCGTTGATCAGCCGCTGCGACTCCGCGGCGATCGTGTCGAAGACCAGCGAGCTCTTGCCCGAGCCGGAGACCCCGGTGAACACCGTCAGCCGGCGCTTGGGGATCTCGATGCTGACGTCCTTGAGGTTGTTCACGCGGGCACCGTGCACGCGGATCAGATCGTGACTGTCGGCAGCGTGCCGGCCGGGGGGCTGCGTGCTCTTCCTCGTGGCCATGCTTGACGTGTCTCCATCCATGGGGCGGGCCGGGGGTCACGGGCACGCCGGGTCACGCGAACGTGACCGCGGCCCGTGGGGGAAGGGGTTCCTACTGCTTGCGGGGCTGGTTGAAGCGGAGCATGTTGCCGGCCGGGTCGCGGAAGGCGCAGTCGCGGACACCGTAGGGCTGGTCGATGGGCTCCTGCATGACCTCTCCGCCGGCGGCCCGGATGCGTTCGAAGGTGGCGTCGACGTCGTCGGTGGAGAAGATCACGCCGCGCAGCATGCCCTTGGCCAGCAGCTCGGCCATCGCCTGCCGGTCCGCGGCGGGCGCGCCGGGATCGGCGAGCGGCGGTTCGAGGACGATCTCGACGTCCTGCGAGGGCGAGCCGACGGTCACCCAGCGCATCCCCTCGAACCCGACGTCGTTGCGTACCTCCAGGCCGAGGACGTCGCGGTAGAACGCGATCGCCTTGTCGTGGTCGTCGACTGCGATGAAGCACTGCGAGAGGTTGATGTTCATGGCTCCGACGCTACGAGGCGCCCGTCGATTTCGCTTCTCCATTCCTGATCGGATCCTCGACCGGCTCACCGCCTCTGTTCGGCTCACCGCCCCTGTTCGGCTCACCGCCCCTGACCGGTCGCGTCATGTACTTGGCGACGCACGCCGGGATGGCCTCGCCCGCCTCGTGCGCGCGGGCCCGGTACGCGCTCGGGCTCTCGCCGACCAGCTCGGCGAAACGCGAGCTGAAGGACCCCAGCGAGGTGCTCCCCACGGCGAAGCACACGTCCGTCACGCTCATGTCCCCCCTGCGCAGCAGCGCCTTCGCGCGCTCGACGCGGCGCGTCATCAGATAGCTGTACGGGCTCTCCCCGAAGGCGGCGCGGAAGCTGCGGGAGAAGTGCCCCGGCGACATCAGGGCGACCTTCGCGAGCGCCGGTACGTCCAGGGGCTCCGCGTAGTCGCGGTCGATCACGTCCCGGGCACGGCGCAGCCTCACCAGGTCTTCCAGGGTCATGCGTCCCAGCATCGCACGGTGCGAACCGCGGGCCCGGCGCCGGCCCGACACCGCCGTGGCTCCTGCCAGGCCTGCGGCCCCGGCATCGTCGCCGTGGCGGTCCCGGGCCTCAGCCGGACGGGGAGTCGCCCACGATCAGGCTCCGCAGGGCCGGCATGCCGCCCTCCCGCAGGGCGCGGCGCTGCCGGTCGGCCGGCGTCCCCTCCTGGAGGAGCCGGTGCACGAGCGACGAGACCTCACGTTCGTCGCCGGACTCGGACAGCGCCGGAGCGACGTGGGCGAGCAGGGAGTACAGCACGTCCCCGCTGCTGCGGCAGCGCCCGTCGGGGTCGACCAGCGTGGAGTTCAGGCCGTGCCGGGCCGCGTGCCAGTTGGCGGCCTGCAGCAGCTCCGGCCGGCACCGGGTCGGTGCGGCCCCGGCCTTCTCCTCGGCGAGGGCGACCGCGACGAGCGCCCGTACCAGGCCGGCCAGCATCACCGCGTCGTCGGCACGCAACTGCACGTCCAGACACCGCACCTCGATGGTCGGGAAGCGGTCGGAGAGCCGCGCCTGCCAGTACAGCTGGCCCCGGTCGGCGATCACCCCGGAGCCGACCAGGGCGTCGACGCGCCGCTCGTAGTCGTCGAGCCCGTCGAAGTACGGCGGCGGGCCGCTGACCGGCCAGCGGCCGAAGACGATCGTGCGCCAGCTCGCGAAGCCGGTGTCCTTGCCGTCCCACAGGGGAGAGTTCGCCGACATGGCCAGCAGCGTCGGGAGCCACACCCGGATGCGGTTGAGCACCGCGACCCCGGTCGCCGGATCGGGCACCCCCACGTGGACGTGCATGCCGTTGATCAGCTGCTCGTCCACCAGCTGCCGCGCCTGGCCCTCCATCCTGAGGTACCTGGGCTTGCGGGTGACCGGCACCGCCGACGCGTCCCGCAGCGGTGCGGTCGCCGCCATGGCGACGCGGCAGCCGTGTTCCTCGGCGGCGGACGCGACGGCGTGCCGCAGCCGCAGCAGGTGCCCGCCCACCTCCTCCAGTTCCGTGCAGACCGGTGTGGCGACTTCGACCTGCGCCTGCAGCAGCTCGTCCTGGACTTCGCCGTCCTCCGCGATCGGCCCGAGCCCGGCCGCCCTGCGTACGTACTCGGCCCCGGGGACCGGCAGCACCGTCACCGGGTCCACCAGCAGGTATTCCTCTTCGACGCCGAATGTGATCACCCGGTGCGGTTACCCCGGGATCGCCCTGATCATCCGCCGCCTGCGCCGACCGGCTCAGTGGTCAGGGCCGTCCGGCGCAGGCCGCTCGCCCTTCGGGGGGTGCGGGCGTACTTGCTCCTCGCGCCCGGTGCCGGGCCGCTGCCGCTTCGCGGTATGGGCGTCGGCCTCCCGGCCGTCCCCGCCCCCCGTATCGCGCCGGACGGCCTCGTCCGCCTCGCGGCGGGCCTCGCGGTCACCGCTCTCGCCCGGAGCCTGCGACGGGGTGGTCGGCCGCCGGCCGTGGGACTGTCCGTGCCGTGCCATCGTGTTCTCCTTCGCCGTCATCGGGTGTGCGCCGCTCCTCGGCGCCGTTCTCGTACCGCCGTTCCCGCGTCCCGCTTCCGCGGGGCATGCCGACCGCTCATGTGCGCACGGCTGGTACGTGCGGCGCCTACCCGTGACGGGACGCCCCACACGGCCGCCCCGGGGGAGGGGGCGGAGCCGGGGATCGGCCCGCCGGCCGTACTATGTCCCCGCGCCGCGCCCGCCCCTCGCCGCGGTGTCACTCCACCAGCGGTCAGTCCGGCCCCGCCAGGTGCCGTTCGGCCGCCAGGAGCGCTTCGTGGACGGTCGAGCGGCCCATCAGCACGCACAGGGTGTAGGCCACGTCGTCCATGGCCCCGCGGGCCGCGCTGTCGCCGGGAGCGGCGGCGAGGCGGTCCCGGGCCGCCCGGAACCGGGCCAGCACGTCCCCGGTCCGGGCCCGGCTGGGCAGCAGCCCCACGCCCCGCCCGCCCTCGGGCCCGGGCCGGGGGTTCCTCGAGGCCTCGACCGCCCGCCGCAGCGCCCGTTCCCACCGGGCGGGTGCGGGCTCCCCGCGCGCGCCCGCGACCACCGCGGCGGCGAACTCCGCCAGCGGTACCCGCGCCAGCTCGGCGGCCGCCGCCAGCACGAGCCGCGCCTCACGGGTCCCGCAGGGTGTCAGGGCCATCACCAGGCCCATCGCCCACTCCACTGTCGCGTCGCCACGGAGCACCGGTACATGCCCATCAGAGGACTGATGAATGCTTTGAGAGGTCACCGATCATCCTTTCAACCGAAGGCTGCACGAGCGGTGGGGGGAAGTATGAAAGGTATGCCCGCTCCGGTTGCCTTCCCACACCCGCAGAACGCACCGGCGGCGCCGGCTTGTAGGTTCGGCCGCATGACCTTCACCACCCCGCCGCGGCCGCTGGACGCCGAGGCGCTCTTCCCCGGGCTGGCCGCCCACCGCGCGACGGCGACCAGGCTGCACCCCCGCGCAGGGAGTCCGACGGCGCGCGACAGCCACGTCGGTGGTCCGCTGCTGTGGCCGGCCGCTGAGCCGTGGCCGGTGTGCGACGAGCCGCACCCGTACGGCGGGCCGTTGCTCGCGGTTGCCCAGCTGTACTCCCGGGACGTGCCGGACCTGGCGGCCGGGCCCGACGGCTGCGACCTCCTCCAGGTGCTGTGGTGCCCCTTCGACCTCCACGGGCCCACGCGGCACGGCATGCACGTGCGGCTGAAGTGGCGGCGGTCGGCCGACGTGCGCGAGGTGCTGGCGCCGCAGCCGCGCCCCGAGCGCGTCGGCTTCGACGGCTACCTGCCCGCGCCGTGCATGCTGCATCCCGAACAGGTCACCGAGTACCCGTACATCGAGCTGCTGGCCGGCGAACTGGGCGCCCGGGTGGAGGAGTGGGAGGACGCGCAGGAGGAGGCCGCGTACGAGGACGGAGGTGAGGAGGAGGACGCCGCCCGGCCGAGCTACCAGGGCGACCTGTCGGTCGCGCCCGGCTGGAAGGCCGGCGGGCACGCGGCGTGGAACGTGACCGGGCCCGGGAGTACGGACTGCGGGGACTGCGGCCACACGATGCGGCTGCTGCTGACCGTCGACTCGTACGAGTGGCGCTCCGACAGCGAGAGCTGGCGCCCCCTGCCCGCCGAGGCGGGGGCCGACGCGCACCGGCCGACGGGCGTCGCCGTGGGCAACTACGGCAAGCTCAACGTCTTCGCCTGCCCCCGGGACCCCGCCCACCCCCATCGCTTCAGCGTGCAGTGACGGCGCAGCCCGTCCGGCGGCCGCCGGACGCGGATCCAACTGCCCGCTCGGCGAATCAGTCCCGAAAACAGCCCCATTGACGGACCGCCAGCTCAATGCGGAAGCGGAGAAGGCGACTTCCCGTCGCCGACGCACACCGTGTCACCGACGTCGGCCGGTGCTGTGGCCGGAGACGTTCACCGGGCCGCGGCCCCCTGCGCAGCACCTTGCCGCGGTGACGGACCGCGCAAGTCGGCCGCAGCGCCGGGCGCGGCGGCTTGACCGGGATGTGAGACTTGCGGCATGGACATGGGGCGCGAGTCGCGGTGGGAAAAAGACGCAATGACGGTGGAGATCGTTTTCGCCCTGGTGACTGCAGCCGTGCTGGCTGCGGTGGTCTTTGCCGTCGCTCTGACTCTCGTCCTGGCCCTCGGCATCTCCGGTTCGGCGGAGAAGGGCGTGTTGGCGGTCGGCGGGCTGCTCGCCGTGTCGGCCGGCGTGTGGCGTCTGGTGCGGGTGCTGCTCCGGTTCGGCGAGCAGCGCCGAATGGGTCGCTGACCAGGGGGTTCCCGGCGCGACCGCAGGGCTTCGCCCGCTCGTCCGACGCCTTCTCCGCCAGAGGGGCCCACTCGGGCCGCGCGATCGGCGCTGCGTCCGTGACGGCCCTGGGCTCCCCGGGTTCGGAAAGCCGGACGGGTCGCCCGTCGGCGGGGGAGGGGCTGGGTCCGGAGCCGGCCCGCCCCGGCCCGGTTGCGTCGCCCCGCAGTGGTGCGGCGGGAGGATGGTGCCATGGCCGACACCTTCGCAACGCGCACCATCGACGTGACGACCGGGGACCGGGAGACCGTCCACGACCTGACCTCCGCCTGCGCCGCCTTCCTCAGCGAGGTGGCACGCGGCCGGAGCGGACTGCTCAACATCTTCACTCCGCACGCGACCGCCGGGCTCGCCGTCATCGAGACGGGAGCGGGCAGCGACGACGACCTGTTGACCGCCCTGGAGTCCCTGCTGCCGGCCGACGGCCGGTGGCGGCACCGGCACGGATCCCCGGGCCACGGACGCGACCACGTCCTGCCCGCGATCGTCCCGCCCCACGCGACGCTTCCGGTGATCGACGGGACGCTGGAACTCGGAACCTGGCAGTCCGTCACCCTGGTGGACACCAACCGGGACAACCCCCGCCGCCAGGTGCGGCTGTCCTTCCTCGCCGGCTGACTCGGCCGCCGTGCGGGCGCAGAGGTGAAGACGTACCCATCATGACAGGTCAGAGCGGGTTTTCGTAGGACCAAGGGCACAGTCGATTGCCCTTGTTTGGGCTCCTGTGCGGCTTTCAGAATCAGCGTCATGAATCACACGGCGCACATCAGTCACGACGCGGTACTCCGAGCCCGAGTGGCCCTCCTCGGCTCCCAGGCCCTGACCGTCCGACAGGAGGTCGCCGCCTACCGCGTGCTCGCCCAGGTGAGCCCGCTCGCGTACCTGCCCCTGCTGGCCCGGGCGCTGTGCAGCTACAGCCGCCAGGAATTCGCCGACCAGCCCGGTACGGCCCTCGCCCTGCGGACCGAGGCGCTCGAGGCGGCACGCCGGATGTACTCCCTGGATGCCGGGAGGGCGCAGCTGCTCGTAGTCGTCCTCAAGGCCTGTCGGCTGCAGTTGGCGGCCATGGGGCACCAGGAGGAACTCGAGGGGGTGCAGAGGGAGATCACCCTCCTGGACACCGGCCACCGGATGGAACTCGGTCCGCTGGAACACGAGATCGCCCTCCTGGACGGACCCCAGGGGCGGTAGAGGGGGGCGGCGGGCGAGGGGCAGCGGGCGGCGGGCGGCGGGCGGCGCCGGCCGCTCTCGAAACCCGGACCGGCCCTGCCCCGGCCCTCACCAGCGCCAGGTGAGGGTTCCGCCCTCCGCCACGCCCGACCAGCGTTCGGCGGCACGGTCGAGCGCCGCGCACGCCAGGGCGACCTGCCGTTCGTCGAGCGGGCTCCGGCCCACTCCCCGGCCCTGCGTGCCCAGCCCGGACCAGACGCGGTAGGTCCAGTTGACGCAGAGTTCGGCCCGCATCACCGCGTCGCCGCCGCGTCGGAGGATCTTCATCCCCGACCGGCGGTGGCGGGACGGGGCCGCCCTCTCGAACCCCTCGAAGGTGGCGCCGCGGGCCATGGCCCCCCAGAACCCGTCGGTGATCCCGAGCGCGCTCTCGACCGCCGCGTGCACGAGGTCGTGGGGCATGGTCGGTCCGGTCGCCCGGGGCAACAGCCGCACGTCCGGGCCCCGCCGGTCACGCACTTCCAGATCGTGCCGGTTGTCCGGAAGCTTCCGGAAGATGATCTCCATCGTTCCTTCTCTCAGAGGGCTCAGCCCGGATCGTAGGCGCGGAGCCGCCGCGTCCGCGCTCCTTTTCCCCGTGCGGGCGGCCCTGCCGACGTGCCGGACCTCCCGGGCTGCCCCATCCTGCTCATGGAGGGCCACCGCAGCCGACAGGCGCCGTCCGCGGAAGGAGCCGTCACCGTGTCGGAGCCGCGCGACAAGCCGCCCCGCTTCACCATGCCGGCCTGGATGCGCAGGTACACGCCGTTCCTGGGCCGGATCCTCGAACAGTTCGCCCGGGTCAACCTGCTGGACTGCGCCACCCGCCTGGCCGCGCAGGCCTTCCTCGGCGCGATCCCCGCCATCTTCGTCATCGGGGCGCTCGCACCCGACTGGATGCGCAAGCAGCTCGTCTCGACCCTCAGCGCGACCCTGGGCCTCACCGGACCGGCCCTGGACGAGATCCGCTCGGTGGTGCACAACAGCGGCGAGGACACGGCGACCATCGCGAGTACCGGGGTGGTGGGCGTCGTGGTCACCCTGCTGTCCGCGACCGCCTGCAGCCGCGCCCTCCAGCGGACCTGCGAGCGCGCGTGGCACCTGCCGAAGGCGGGCGCCCGGCTCGCGGCCTGGCGCTGGGTGGCCTGGCTCCTGGTATGGCTGACCGCCCTGTTGTTCCAGGGGCCGATACAGCAGGCGTTCGGGGCCGGCCCGGTGCTCGGCGCGGTCGTCTCCCTGATCAGCGGCCTCCTGCTGTGGTGGTGGACCCAGCACCTCCTGCTCGGCGGCCGCGTGGCGTGGCTGCCCCTGCTGCCCGGCGCCGTCCTGGTCGCGGTGGGGGCGAGCCTCATCAGCTGGGGCTCCAGGTTCTACATGCCCCGCGCCCTGAACCACAGTCTCCAGCAGTTCGGCGGCCTCGGGCCGGTCTTCGTTGTGCTCTCCTGGCTGATCATGTTCTTCGTCGTCGTCACCATGGGTATCGCCCTGGGATACGTACTGGCCCACGAGCACGTGCTCGCACACCGGCTGGGCACCGCCGACGACCCGCGGGAGCCCGGACCCGCCCCGCAGCGAACCCAGCAGTGAGCCCGCACCTCACCCGTACCGGGTGACACAACTGGTGATCACGACCGATCACGGCTTCAGTGGTGCCTGTGGCCCGACCGCAGCAGTGCGACCCGATGCTCACGGCCCGGTTCACCGCACCGGCCGTGCCGAAGACCCTCGTCCACCGGCCCGAGCTGCTCAGACGCCTGACGGCCGGTGTGCAGGGCCCGCTCACCCTGATCAACGGTCCCGCCGGCTCGGGCAAGACGGTGCTCACCGCCCACTGGGCGGCGGCCGGCGGCCGCGCCCCTCGACCCCCCTTGTGGCTGACCGTCGAACCCGACGACGCCCCCGGCGTCTTCTGGGCCTACCTCCTGGAGGCCCTCCACCGGGGCGGGGTCGAGCTGCCCGCCGCCGTGGGCAGACCGACCCGCGCCGAAGGAGTCACCCAGTCCTTCCTGGTGCGTCTCGCGGCGGGGCTGGCCGAGTCCGGGTCCGCACGGCCCGTGGTCCTCGTACTCGACCAGTTCGACACGGCCCAGCCGCCCGCCCTGACCGAAGGACTGGACTTCGTGCTCCGGCACGCCGCCGGAGGGCTGCGCATCGTCCTCACCAGCCGGACGGACTCCCTGCTCCCACTGCACCGCTACCGGGCGGCCGGCGAGATCGCGGAGATCCGGCACGCCGACCTCAGGTTCACCCCCGCGGACGCCGAAGCCCTGCTGGCCGAGCACCGACTCGACATCTCACAGGCCGGCGTCCGGCTGCTCATGCAACGGACCGAGGGGTGGGCCGCCGGCGTGCGGCTGTGCGCCCTCGCCATGCAGCGCAGCCCCGACCCGGAGGCTTTCGTCCGCCAGTTCGCGGCCGACCGCACCACGATCGCCGACTACCTGCTCAAAGAGGTGCTGGACGCGCAACCGCCCGCCACGCAGGACCTGCTGCTGCGCGTCAGCGTCGCGGACCGCGTCCACCCCGACCTCGCGGACGCGCTGACCGGCCGCGACGACGCCGCCCGCACCCTCGCCGGACTGGCCCGCGACAACGCCTTCCTGGAACAGGTCGACGCATCCGCCTGGTACCGGCTCCACCCCCTGTTCGCCGAGGTCCTGCGCGCACACCTGCGCCAGCGCCACCCCGGCCTGGAGCAGCAACTGCACGGCCTGGCGGCGCGCTGGCTCGCCGGGACCGGCCGGCTCAACGAGGCCGTGGTCCAGGGGGCGGCCGCCGGCGACTGGCCGTTCGCCGCGGGCCGGCTCGTCGACGACCTGGCGATCGGCCGGCTGTTCACAGGCCTGGAGGCCGAGCAGCTGAACCGGGCGTTCGCACCCCTGCCCGCCGACGCGCCGGGTGCCGCGCCCGCACTGGTCGGCGCGGCCGCCCGGCTCGTCGTACAGGATCTCCCCGGCTACGAGGAAGCGGTGCGGCGCGCGGACTCCCACCTGGGCGCCGGATCCGGCGCGGCCGCCAGGTTCAGCCGCGCCTTCCTCGGGGTCCTCGCCGGGCGCGCGAACGCCGACCCGGCAGCCACCGAGCGCGCGGCGGCCGACGCCGAGCGCGTACTCGGAGAGCTGCCACCCCCACTGGTCGCCGCCCGCCCCGAGATCCGCGCCCTGCTCCTCGCGGCCCTCGGCGCGGTGAGGCTCGGCGCCGGACGGCTCGACGGCGCGCACAGCGCGCTCACGGCCGCGGTCGACGCCTGCGCAGAGCCCGCGACGGAGCCGGGCACGGAGCTCGGAACGCAGTATCCGCTCTGCGACGCGCTCGGCTCGCTGGCCCTCGCCGAGCTGTTGCGCGGCCGACTGCGGCAGGCCGCCGAGCACGCCCGTGCCTCGCTCGTCGTCGCCGAGCAGTCGGCGCTGCCGCCCGAGCGCCGGTCCGGTACGGGTCACCTCGTCCTGGCGGGCGTCGCCGTCGAGCAGGACGATCTGCGGGCGGCCCGCTCCCACTTGGACCTGGCGACCGCGACTGCGGCCGCCGCACCCCGCCCCGAACCCGCGGCCGCGGTCCAGGCCGCCGTCATCGGCGCCCGGATCGCCGCCGCCGAGGGCGACGCCGAGGCCGCGCTCGCCGTTCTCGCCCGCCTCGGTCCGGGAGGGACGGCCCCCATGACGGTGCCCTGCGCGGCATGGGCGGCGGACGCGCTGGTCGTGGCCGAATCGGCCGCGCACCTGGCGCGCGGTGACGCCGCGGCGGCCCTGCGCGTCCTCGACGCCGCACCCGCCGGGCGGCCCGCGCCCGCGCTGGCCCGCGCCCGCGCCCTGCTGGCGGCCGGCCACACCGAGCCGGCCGCGCGTGAGCTGGCGGGCCTGCCTGCCGACGACGGCCTCTCGGCGCCGGCACGTGTGCGTGCCCGGCTGCTCGGGGCGGAGCTCGCCGCGGCGGCCGGCCACACCGGTGAGGCGCAGCGGAAGCTGGCCGAGGCCGTGGAGCTCGCCCGGCCGGAGGAGCTGCGCCGGCCGTTCGCCGAGAGCGGGCCCTGGGTGCGCCGCAACCTCCGCGAGGCCCCCCGGCCGGCCCCGCGCCACAGCCGTCCGGCCGACGGGCCGACGGCGCCGGACGGGCCGCCGCCCGTGGTGGAGGCGCTCAGCGCGCGGGAGACCGAGGTGCTGCGCCAAGCCGCACGGATGCTGTCCACCGAGGAGATCGCGGCCGAGCTGTACGTGTCGGCCAACACGGTCAAGACCCACCTGAAGAGCATCTACCGCAAGCTCTGCGTCACCCGGCGCAGCGACGCCGTCCACCGCGCCCAGGATCTCGGACTGCTCTAGGGGCGGCTTATCGCCCGTACCGGGCGATGCAGGGCGACGGGTCCGGGACCACCATGGCAGGGCAGGGCAAGGCACGTGAAGTCATCCTTCGGAGAGAAGTGAGTGCTCTCATGCGCTACGAGTTCCGCATCTCGGGCGTCGTGCCGGACACACTCGCCGCGAACTTCCCCGAGCTCGACCGGATCCCGGTCCGGGAGCAGACGCTCCTCCTCGGCTTCGTGGCGGACGAGGCACACCTGTACGGGCTCCTCACGCGCTTCCAGTCCCTGGGCCTGCGGGTGCTCGAAATGCGCCAGGTACCTGCCTGACGCCGTGCCCGCCCCGTGACCCGGAAGGGAGGACCACCCGCTGCGGGTGATCACGAGAAGCCGTCGGCCGGACCACACTGCGAGGTGTGTCCGGCGCGGTACCGCCAACTGTGAGGTGAGTTCGATGGGCCAGTCGACACCGACCGGGGGAAATTGGAATACCGGCCCCGCGCCGGGCACCGCACCGCTGTCCAGCGGTGGTGACGGAACCGGAGGAGCGGTCGGCACGTTCTTCGCCGCGGTCCTCCTCGTGGTGACCGGATGCCTCGCGATCTTCCAGGGCATCGCGGCCATCGCCGAGGACGACGTGTACGCGCGCCTCGGCAGCTACGTCTTCGAGTTCGACCTGACGGCCTGGGGATGGATCCACCTCATCGTCGGACTCGTCGTCGTCCTGACCGGAGTGGGCCTGTTCCTCGGCTCGAACGTCGCCAGGGGCGCGGGCATCGCCCTCGCCGGCCTCAGCATCATCGTGAACTTCCTGTGGCTTCCCTACCAGCCGTGGTGGTCGATCATCATCATCGCGATCGACGTGTTCATCATCTGGTCCCTGTGCACGAGCTGGTCGCAGAAGCCCGCGTGACGCTGCGAACAGGCGAGCACCCGGTCCGCTCGAAGCGGACCGGGTGCCGCCGCGCGCGGCCTCGACAGGGCCTCACTCCAGAGTGAGGAGCACTTCGTCGATCTCGCCGTCCCGCGCACGGGCGAAGCCCCGCTCGTGCCCGGTGACGACGAAGCCGCACTTCTCCAGCACCCGGATCGACCCGGTGTTGTCGGCCGCCGCGCGGGCGTGCAACGGGCGGGTGCCCTCCAGGGCGACCAGCGCCGCGAGGGCCTTCGTGGCGATCCCGCGCCCCCAGTGTGCGCGACCGATCCAGTACGTGACCTCCCGCTCGTCCGGCGGCCCGTACACCGCGGCGTGCCCCACCACTTCGTCCCCGGAGAGCACGGTGCGCACGAGGACGTCGGGGCTCGCGCGGACCTTCGCCCAATGGCTCTCGAAGCGGCCCCGCTCGTAGTGGTACTCCCTGGTGACCGCGGCCACCTGGTGCGCCGCCGGGTCGGAGAGCTGCTCCCAGAAGGCGGGCAGGTCACTGTCGCGTACTTCGCGGAGGGAGATCATCTGGGTGGTGGCTCCTGGGCGGGTTCGGGAACGGCACGGTCCGATCGACCCGGAAGCGTACCGGCGCGGAGCCGCCCAGTGCTCTGCGTGTGGCGTCGATCTCGTCCCGCCAGGCATCGGACCCGAAAGCAGCCGCGTACAGCCGCAGGCAGGTGGCCAGGTGGTCGCGGTGGGCCGCGCGCAGGCGGTGTGCGTAGTGGGCGCACAGTGCGCCCGCGGACGTGCCGGCCGCGGCCGCGTCGATCACCGCCGCGGCGAGGATCGCCGTACGCAGCGCCTGTGCGGTGCCCGTGCCGCTGAGGGGGTCCTGGCGCAGGGCGCCCGCGCCCACGACCAGCACGCCGCCGCGGCCCGCGGCGGGCGGGACCGCCGGGGCGAGGTGGATCCGCGGCGCCGCCTCCAGGGCCACCGCGGTACGGGGCGCCCGGCGCAGCCGCCTCGCGAGGCCGGACTCGGCCAGCAGCCGGGCGAGCAGCCCGGCCGGGTCCTCGGCCGGGCCGGGCACCATGGCCTGCACGAGGCAGTCGCCCCGGCCGAGCGGCGTCATTGGTGACTTTGAGTCACTGTGCGGCGGGTTCGAGAGCGACGCCGGGCCGGGATCGCGCTCACGGCGGCGCCGGAGCGGCGCCGTGGTGGCACCCTCGGCCGCCGGATCGCGCCATCGCCTGCCGGATCGTCGAAATGACGCATACTGAACCGGAGCTCGCGAGCGGACACCGGCCGGAACGCGGCGCCCGCGCGGTCGGTGCGACGGCCCCGCCACGTTTCCGGCTCTACGGTCGCGGAACTCGCCCGCCACGCGAACCGGTGTGCTCGAACAGGGAGTTCGGGCCGGAGGCGCAGGCGCTCCACCGCGCCGCTCATACCTCCAAACGGAGGCCGAGGGGACACCTCTTCGAGCGAACAGGGCCGTCCTGGCTTCGGTCGGCCGTGGTCGGATGCCGAAGAAGGAGGGGCGGCCCCCCTCGGGGCCGTGCGGTGCTCAGGCGCCGTCGTGCACGACAAGGAGATTCCACGTGTCGCGTGTTTGGAAGAGTGCGGGCCTCGCCCTGGTGATGGGCCTGGCGGTCATCGGCGGTGCGTCCTCGGCCTCGGCGGACTCCGTCGCGGAGGGCTACGCGGTCGGCTCGCCGGGCGTCCTCTCGGGCAACGTCGTCCAGATCCCGATCCACATTCCGATCAACGTGTGCGGAAACAGCATCAACGTGATCGGTGCGCTCAACCCGGCCGCCGGCAACACCTGCATCAACACCTGAAGGCCGTAGCACCGAGCCCGTCCCGGCCGGACTCTCCGGCCGGGACGGGCCGTACGCCCGGCCCGCCTCGTCGCAGGGCACGCCGACTCCGCACTGCTGCTCCGGGGGTTCACGGGCTCGAGGACACGCCAGGGCCGACGCCGACGCGGTGACGGCCCTGCTGACCGCTCCCGACATCGAGGGCCGCCCCGCGCCGCGCGCCGACGCGGCGCTCGACATCGCCACCTGTGCGGGCATCCTGGCCTGATCCGGCAGAGGCCGGCCAGGGCGTCCGCTACTTGAGGGCGGCGAACGCCCTGGTGAAGGCCAGCGGCTGCTGAAGGATCGAACTGCACGTGGCATCGGCGTGGTTGACGGCTCCGGCCGCGCACTGCTTGTCACGCGTGGCGGACCACATCGCCAGCCTGCCGATCCCCTTCGACGCCGCGAATTCCACGAGCTGCGTCGCGTCGGCGACGGTGAAGATCTCGCTGGTCACGTCGTTGACACCGATCATCGGCGTGACGGCCACGGCCTTCCACGCCGCCGCGTCGGAGAGCCCGAGCACACCCTTGATCTGGGCCTGGGTGGCCGTCGCGGCCTGGATCGCGTACTGCCCCATGTCCCCGCTGTACGCCGGGCCGTAGTCCATCGCCATGATGTTGACGGCGTCGACGCGGACGCCGTTCTTCCGGGCGTCCGCCAGCAGCGCCACGCCCGGCTGGGTCAGGCCCTCGGGCATCACGGGCAGGGTGAAGGCCACGTCGAGGCCCGGGTGGGCCTTCTGGAGCTTGGCGATGGCTTGTGCGCGGCGCGCGTTGGCGGCCGTGTCCGGCAGGGCCGCGCCCTCGATGTCGAAATCGACCTTGGTGAGCCGGTAGTGGTCGACGACCTTTCCGTAGGCCGCGGCGAGGTCGTCCACCGTGGAGCAGTTCAGGGCCAGTTCGTGCCCGGCGGCCCCGCCGAAGGACACCCGTACGTCGCCGCCCTTGGCGCGCAGCGCACCGATCTGCGCGGCGACCTTGTCGCTGGCGAGATCCGTGACGCCGCCCCACAGCGGTGCGCAGCCGCCGCCGGAGGTGATGAAGGCCAGGTGGAACTCCTTCACGCCGGTCCGGGCTGCGGTGTCGAGGAGGTCGTACGACGGGTACAGCGAGGTGTCCACGTACGGGGCGAACCGCGCGCCGCCGCCGGCCGGGGCGGGGGCGGTAGCCGTGGGAGAGGGCGCCGCGGTGCCGGTCGGCGCGGCGGAGGTCGCCGACGCGGTCGGGGCCGCCGTGGCTGTGGGGGCCGCCGTGGCGGTGGGGCGGGCGGTGGGGCGCCCGCTCGGCTGGGCCGTCGCGCCCTGGTCCACGGAGCACTTCACCCCGTTGATGCGGCAGCCCGTCGGATCGCCCGGCGCGCCGGAGCCGCTCGCGACGAAGCCGACGGTGACAGAGGCGCCGGCCGCCAGTTGCCCGTTCCAGCTCGCGGGCTTCACGGTGACGCGCTGCCCGGCGACGGTGTGCGTGCCGTTCCAGAGCGAGTCGATCTTCGTACCAGCCGGCAGGTCGAACTCCAGCGTCCAGCCCGACTGGGCCTGGCCGGTGCTGTTGGTGATGACGTACTGCCCGGTGTAACCGCCGCTCCAGGAACTGGACTTGGTGTAGACGGCGCCGACGGAGCCGGCGTGGGCGGTCCCGGTGAGCGCGAAGGCCGCGCCGCCGATCACCGCCGCCGCCACGATCGCGCCCGTGACCCTGGCCGTACGACTCGTCCTGCGCCGGTGACCGACTGTGCTGCCCATCGCGTGCCTGCCTCTGTGTTACTGGGGAGTTGGGGTTTCGGCAGCACGCTAGCCGCCCGGAAACGGACATTCGTTCGTTTCGGTGCGGCCTCGATGAGTCTTAGGTTCCGCTTAAGGAAGGGGAAAGCGGGGCATCAGGTAGCGGCGTTGCGACCCCGCGGTGTGGGTTGGTGCCTCCGGCCGTACGGTGGAGTCAGGAGGGATCCGGCTCCTCGCCGTCCCGCCCGGAAACGACCGCGGGCGAGGTGTGTTCCATGCGAAGGCCCATCCGAACCGCCGGGGTCCTCACCGGCCTCGTTCTCACGCTCGGCGGCATCGTCGCCGCCGCCCCCACCGCCCCGGCGGACATCCCGGCCTGCACGCAGATGGCCGCGCAGGCCGGCACGGAGACCACCGACGCCGTCACGGCCGCATGCCGGCGCGGTGTGGTCGCAGACCTGCAGGGCTGCGTGAACGGCCTCACCGAAGCCGGCGTCCCGGGCGGCGCGGCCACCGGCGCCTGCCGTCTGGCGGCCCAGGAACCCCGGTAGGCGGCCACCCGCGGACACGCGATGCCGACAGCCCCCGCCCCTCACGCGCGGCGGTGCAAAACTGGCGGCGCACCAGGGGGATCGGCGCCGCTGCCGCGCCGGCCCTGCCGCGCCGGCCCTGCCGCGCCGGCCCTGCCGCGCCGGCCTCAGCCGTGGGTCGCGTCGATCACGCAGAAGCGGTTGCCCTCCGGGTCCGCCAGCACCACGAAGTCCGGGTCCTCCGGGTACGAGTCCCAGTCCACGTGCCGCGCCCCCAGCGCCACCAGGCGCGCCACCTCCGCCGCCTGCTCGGCCGCGTCCGCCGCGTACAGGTCGAGGTGGACGCGGGGGTGTTCCTGGAGCGGCGTGACGCTGCGCCCGAGGGCCAGTCCGGGCCCGCCGCCGTCAGCCGGGACCAGGACGGTCCAGCCGTCGTCCACCTCGCCGCCGCGCGGCACGTAACCCAGCGCACCGGACCAGAATTCCGCGGCCCGCCGCACGTCCGCGGCGCCCATGACGATCGTCCCTATGGTCAGCATGAGCCGATTCTGGCAAATCCGGGTCGGCCGGGTCGTGGCCCGTGCGTCAGGGCCGCGCGGGCCGCTCGACCGCGACCATCGCGGCGTCGTCGTCGAGCGTGTTCCCGGCCGCGTGCGCGAGCAGGTCCTCGCACAGGTGGTCCAGCAGGGCCTGCGGGCGCATGCCGGTCCACGCGGCGACACGCTCCTCGAGGGGATAGAAGGTGCCCGCCCGGTCGCGCGCCTCCAGGACCCCGTCCGTGTACAGGAGCAGCACGTCACCCGGCCCGAACGGAAAGGTCTGGGCGGTGACCGCCCCGGTCATGAGCCCGGCGAGACCGAGCGGCGGCGCGGGCCGGTCCACTTCGAGCCCCATGGCTGAGCCGTCTTGGAGCAGGACCAGCGGCGGCGGATGCCCGCAGCTGACCAGGCGCAGCACCGGCTCGTCGTCCGGGATCTCCAGCACGGCCGCGGTCACGAAGCTCTCGCCCTCGTTCCCTCCGTCCAGGTCCGCGGAGACCGCGGCCTCCAGGTAGTCCACCAGTCCGGAGAGCTCGGCCTCCTGGTGGGCGGAGGCCCGGAAGGCACCGAGTACGAGCGCGGCGTCCCCGACCGCCTCCAGGCCCTTGCCGCGCACATCGCCGATGATCAGTCGCGTCCCCGTGGCCGTGCGGGCGGCTGCGTACAGGTCGCCGCCGATCCGGGCTTCCGCCGCCGCGGCCAGGTACACCGAGGCGACGCCCAGCGGGCCGATCCGGTCGCGCAGCGGCCGCAGGACCACCTGTTGGGCGGTCTCGGCCACCGTGCGCAGCTGCACCACCTCCTTCTCGTGTACCTCCCGCAGGTGGGCGAAGAAGGTCACGAAGACCGAGATCATGACCAGCGCGATGATCTGGAAGGTGTGGTTCAGGTCGGTCAGGGTGGTGCGCGTCACCGAGACGATCACCTGGGCCAGCACGGCCACCAGACCCACGAAACCCGTCATCCGGGGCCCCGCGAACGAAGCCGTCATGGCCGGTGCGGCGGCCAGGAAGGGCCCGAGGTGCACCTCGGGCGGGGCGAGGATGTCGACCACCGTCACGACCGCGATGAGCGCGAACGGGGCCACCAGCTGCGCGTGGCTCAGCTGCCGGGGCCGGTGATGACGTGTGAGCGGCGGCCGGAGATCCATCCCTCCTGCATACACCGCGAGGCGATCGCGACCCCCGAAGCCAGGCCGTGGGCGAACCGGCCGGTCCACCGACGGTTCAGCCCGGCCCGTCCCCGGCGTGCCCCGGGCTCCGGCCCTACGGACGCCGGCGGGGCTTGCCGCCCTTGCCGCCCTTCGCTCCGCTGCCGCCCCTGGCGGCTCCGGAGCCCCCTCGCGGGTTCTTCCCCGCCGGCTTCCCCGTCGCGGCCGCGGCCCCGCGCCGGGCCCCCGCGCCGCCCTTGCCCGTACCCGTGGCCTTCTCCGGCGCCTTGCGCTTCGCCTTGGGCTGCGGCGCGGTCTGCTGACGGCCCCGCGTGCTGTTCACCGTCCGGCCGCGGACGATCCCGATGAACTCCTCCACCAGATCGGGAGTGGGCTCCTCCTGCGGCCAGGACAGCGCGACCCGCGACGTGGGGGCGTCCGTGACCGGACGGTAGGTGAGGTCCCTGCGGTGGTGGAGACGGGCCAGGGACTGGGGCACGACGAGTACGCCCACGCCCGCCGCCACCAGCTCGATCGCGTCCGCCGTCGTGGCGGGCCGCTCGATCGCGGGCTGTCCGGGCAGCTTCTCCCAGTCGAGGGTGTCGTCGAGGGGATGCCACACGACCTCGTCGGCGAGGTCCTCGGTGGTGACTTCCTCGGCCGCCGCCACGATGTGGTCCTTGGGGACGACGACCACCGTGGTCTCGGTGTAGAGGGGGATCGCGCTGAGGTCCGTACCGTCGACCGGGAGCCGGACGAATCCCGCGTCGGCGTCCCCGGCGCGCAGGACGCCCAGCACCTCGGCGGAGGACACCTGGGCGAGGGCCAGTGGGACGTCGGGCAGCCGCTCGTTCCAGATCCGCACCCACTTGGCAGGGGTCACGCCGGGGACATAAGCGAGCCGGAACGCATGGGGTACTTCCGAGCCTGTCACCCCGCAAGGTTACCGGGCGTGGTCGGAACCCGTGCACACGCTCGATACCCTTGACCTCATGACGTCGCACCAGAACACCCAGACGATGAAGCCCGCGACCGCGGCGAAGAAGCTGGGCGTGTACCTCGAGGCCACCCCCGCAGAGTTCCAGGAGGGTGTCGTCTCGCGCAGTGAATTGAGTGCGCTCCAGGCCGACCCGCCCCAGTGGCTCCAGGAGCTGCGCCGCAACGGTCCGCACCCCCGGCCGGTGGTCGCCTCCAAGCTGGGCGTCTCCATCGCGGGCCTCGCCCGTGGCGGAGTCACCGAGCCCCTCACCACCGAGCAGATCGAAGCACTGAAGCAGGAAGCCCCCGAGTGGCTCCAGCGGGAGCGGGCCACCCAGGCCGAGGTCCGCAAGGAAGCGGTGCGGATCAAGGAGCGCAACGCGGAGCGGGCCGAGAAGCCGCGCAACCAGGAGTCCTGACCGCCGCGGTCCGGATTCCCCGGACTCCCCGCAGGCCCGGCCTCCCCTCGCGGGGGAGGCCGGGCCTGACGTCTTGACGCGGACCGCCCCACCGGCTCACCGCCCCACCCGGCCGAACGGGCCACTTGCTCAACGGCTCATTGCGGAGGGTCACCGGCCAGCAGGCGCACGGCCCGCTCGAGCCGGGCCTGCCGGGTCTGCGGCGTCAGTGCCTGGAGCAGCGGCAGTGCCACCAGATAGCGCCCGGTCCGGTCCAGCGCCTCGAAGGCCGCCCGGGCCTCCGGGCGCGCTTCGAGGGCCGCCTCGAGGTCCTCCGGAACCCCCGCGGTCCGCTGCGAGGCGTAGGCGGCGACCCAGCGGCCGTCCGCCTGCGCCCTGCGCACCTCGGCGAGCCCCGGTTCGCGCATACGGCCCGCGGCGGTCAGTGCCGCGACCTTGTCCACGTTCACCTGCGACCACAGGCTCCTCGGCCGGCGCGGCACGTACTTCTGCAGATAGTGCAGAGCGTCGAGGGAGCGCCGCTGCCCGGAGATCCAGCCGTAGCAGAGCCCGATGTCGACGAGCTCGTCATCGGTGACCGACGCGATACCGGACTTCTTCTTCGCGAGCTTGATCCACACTCCCTCCTTGCGCGTGTGGTGCTCGGCGAGCCAGCTCTCGAACGCCTCGGCGTCCGCGAAGCCGACGATCTCCACCCCGTTGAGTTCGTCCATATGCCCCAGGCTATCGGCCGTCGAGCTGTCGACGAATCGATTGCTCAGGCGGTCACGGTCTCCGGGCGGGTGTCGTCGCGGTGCCCCGAGGGGGCCGAAGTGCGCGATGTGAACAGCGAGTCCAGTGCGAGCGCGCCGGGTCCGGTGAACACCAGGAGCAGGAAGGCCCAGCAGAACATCACGGAGGCCTCGCCGCCGTTCTGGAGCGGCCAGAGCGCGCCGGGCTGATGCACCGTGAAGTACGCGTACGCCATGGATCCGGAGGCGACGAAGGCGGCCGCGCGGGTGCCCAGGCCCAGGAGGACCAGGGAGCCGGCGACCAGCTGGATGGCGGCCGCGTACCAGCCGGGCCAGGTGCCGGCCGCGATGGTGCCGCCGCCGTGGGCGCCGCCGAGGACGCCGAAGAGGGAGGCGGCTCCGTGCGAGGCGAACAGCAGGCCCGTGACGATCCGGAACAGGCCGACGGCGTAGGGCCGGGCGTGGTCGAGTTGTGCGTTCAATGGGGGAGGCTCCTTCGGTCGGGGACGGGTCCCGAAGTCGTGCCGAACGCGCTCGAGCGCGAGCGAGCCATAGGTTAGGTAGCCCTAACAGGAGTGACAAGCGCGAGTTCCGGCCACCGTGCCGGACGCCGGTAGGACGCAGGTCGGGGCCGATGGGCGTGAACGCGGAAGCGGGAGGCCGAGGGGGCCCGCCGGTCCGTTCCCCTGTGACGGACCGGCAGGTCTTCGTCCCACCCCGAGCCTAGGACGGGGCCGCCCCCCGCCCCGTGCATCGCGCGCACGTTCCGTTGATCTTCAGCGCAAGAGGTTTGGACGCCGGTCGGCCCAGCCCGCTGGCGGCCCGCCGCCCCCTGGGGTCCGCTGTAGGTGTGAGCGTCCTTCCCGGCCCGGGCTGGTGGACCGGGCTCCCGCCGGCGGCGGGAGCCGCCGTCATGGCCACGGGCATCATCTCCGTCGCCCTGCACATGACGGGACACGAAGCGTCGTCGTTGGTCGCCCTGGTCATCTCCGTCGCCCTGTGGCTCGTACTCGCCGTCGACTTCACTGCCCGGCTCGTGGGCGACCGCGGGCGTTTCCGTGCCGAGGCCGACACCCCGGCCGCGCTGACGGCCGTCGCCGCGACCACCGTCGTCGGCACCCGTCTCTCCCTCCTCGGGTGGCAGACCGCGGCCGCCGCCCTGCTCGCGCTGGCCGCGGTGCTCTGGCCCGGTCTCCTGTTCAACGTCGTACGTCACTGGCGCCGCCGCATGCCCGGAGGTGCCTTCCTCGGCTGCGTGGCCACGCAGGGGCTCGCGGTCCTCGCGGCGGTGCTCGCCGCCGCCTGTCGGCAGGACTGGCTGGCCCGGGCGGCGCTGGCCGCCTTCTGCCTCGGACTGCTGCTGTACGCGGCCGCCTTCTTCAGGTTCGACCTGCGCGAGGTGGTGGGGGGCGCCGGAGACCACTGGGTGGCGGGCGGAGCGCTCTCCATCTGCGCCCTGGCCGGCTCCAGGCTCACCGCGTCACCCGTATGGTCGGGTTCGGCCCACACGGCTCTGCGTACCGTCACGCTCGTCGCGCTCGCCCTGTCCCTCCTGTGGTACGCCGTCCTGCTCGCCGCCGAACTGCGCCACCCCCGGCCGCGCTACGACATCCGCCGCTGGGCGACCGTCTTCCCCCTCGGCATGACGGCCACCGCCTGCCTCTCCGTCGCCGAACCCGCCGGCGTCGCCTGGCTGGTGCCGCTGGGGGAGTTCCTGCTCTGGATCGCAGTGGCGGCCTGGCTGGTCACCGTCGCCGTACTCGTCTCCTCCCACCTCACCGCCCGGCGCCCGCCCCGCCGGGGCGTCCCACCGGCGTGACGGCGCCCTTCCTGTGGCGCGGCCTGCGGCCGGTCAGTAGGGTCCCGGCATGGCGTACACGTTCCAGGTGACCATCGACTCGCCCGACCCGCACCCGCTCGCCGACTGGTGGGCCGACGCCCTCGGCTGGGAAGTGGAACCCAGCGACGAGCAGTTCATCCGCGGCCTGATCGCGGCGGGGCACGCGACCGAGGACGACACCACCACCCACCGCGGCACCCTCGTCTGGAAGACGGGCGCGGCGATCCGCCACCCCGAGGGGCTGGACGGCGCGCCGCGCATCCTCTTCCAGCTCGTCCCGGAGGCCAAGACCGTCAAGAACCGGGTGCACCTCGACGTCCGCACCGGCGACGACGATCCGAAGGAGCTGGTCGAGCGCCTCGTCGCCAAGGGGGCCCAGCACCTCCACGAGGGCCGCCAGGGCCCCAGCACCTGGACGACCCTCGCCGACCCCCAGGGCAACGAACTCTGCGTCTCCCACTGAGTCGCAGGACCCCGCGGGACCCACAAGGACTCCCGGGTCCCGCCGGGTCCCGCCGGGTCCCGCGACCCCGCCCGCCTCCGTGCGCGAAGGCCCGGCAGCGCCTACGCTTCCACGGGTGAACGTCCTCCTCTTCGGCGCGACCGGAATGCTCGGCCGGAGCGTCCTGCGCGAGTGCCTGCGCGACGGCTCGGTCGACAGCGTCCTGGCCGTCGGGCGCTCCCCGCTCGGCGTCACCCACCCCAAACTGCGCGAGCGGGTGCAGGACGACCCGTCCGACCTTTCCGCCGCCGGGGTCGACCCGGCCGCCCACGACGCCTGCTTCTTCTGCCTGGGCGTCTCCTCCGTCGGCATGAAGGAGGAGGAGTACCGGCGCGTCACCCACGACCTCACCCTCGCCGTGGCCCGCCCGCTCGCCGCGGCCAACCCCGGAATGACCTTCGTGTACGTCTCCGGAGTGGGCACGGACAGCACCGGGCGGGGCCGCTCCATGTGGGCCCGCGTCAAGGGGAGGACCGAGAACGACCTGCTGGAACTCCCCTTCCGCGCCTACATGTTCCGCCCCGGCATCGTGCAGCCGGTGCGCGGCGTCCCGTCCAGGACCCGGCTCCACCGCGTGCTCTACGCCGTCACCGCGCCGCTCGTCCCGCTGCTGCGGAGGTTCGCACCGGACCTCGTCATCACCTCCGAGGCCTTCGGCCGCGCCATGATCGCCGTCGCCACGCCCGGCACCGAGGTGCCCGGCCACATCCTGCGGCCCGCGGACATCAACCGCTTGGGGGGTGCCCCGACCAGGCATAATTGAGTACCGGGCACACCCTCCCGCGGGTGAGAATGAGCCATCTCGAACCGGGAGGACCCCATGAGCCAGGAGACCCTGACTCTGCATGACCTGCTGCCCGCCCAGGCGCTGGCGGACTCGATCGACGCAGGATACGTGACCCGCAAGTCGCACCCCGAGCTGCCGCTGTCCATCTACACGTACACGCGGACGGCCCAGTACGAACGCGTCTGGAACGAAGTCACCACGCGCTGCCGCGGTCTCGTCGCCGACGACGAGACCGGCGCGATCGTCGCCCTGCCGCTGCCGAAGTTCTTCAACGTCGGCGAGCACGAGTCCGGCCAGCCGTACGCCCCCGCCCTCCCCGACGAGCCGTTCGAGGTGTACGACAAGGTCGACGGCAGCCTCGCGATCGTCTTCCACTACGCGGGCCGCTGGCGCGTCGCCTCCAAGGGGTCCTTCACCAGTGCCCAGGCCACCTGGGCACAGCGCCGGCTCGACGGTGCGGACACCGCTGCCCTCCACCCGGGCACCACCTACCTCGCGGAGATCCTGTACCCGCAGAACCGCATCGTCGTCGACTACGGCGACCGCCGCGACCTCGTCCTCCTCGCGGCCTTCCGGACGGACGGCGCCGAGGTCCCGCTCGCCGAGGCAGCGGCCCACTGGGGCGGGGTGGGTTCCGTCGTCACGGCGTGGCCCGCCATGCCCCTCGACGAGCTGCTCGCCCTGACCGAGTCCAACACCCTGCCCGGCGGGGCCCCCGCCAACGGCATGGATGCCGAGGGCTTCGTCCTGCGCTTCGCCTCCGGCGTGCGCGCCAAGGCCAAGCTGTCCGAGTACGTACGGCTCCACAAGGTGCTCACCGGCGTGACCGCGCGGGACATCTGGCGCGGCCACGGCATCCAGCGCTTCGCCGGCCTGCCCGCCAAGCAGCTCGCGCAGGGCCTGAACTGCACCGTCGCCGACATCGACGCCTGGGGCGGAAAACCCCTCGACGCGCTCCTGGAGCAGGTGCCCGACGAATTCGACCACTGGGTGCGCGAGGTCGTGGCCGGCCTGGAGGAGGCAGCCGCCCGCCACGAGCGCGCCATCGACGAGGCCTTCGCGGGCCTGGCTCACCTGACCGGCGACCGGGGGGCCTTCGCCCGGGCGGTCGCGCAGCTGCCCGACCGTGGCGTCCGGCCGGCGATGTTCATGCGGCTCGACGGCCGGCCCACCGAGCTCACGACCTGGCGCCAGGTACGGCCGGACGCCGCAGATCCCTACATCACCGACGAGGAGAACAAGACCGTGCCCGAGCAGGGCGACCGGTCCGCGCCCGCGCAGGAGCGGACGCCCGCCGCCGCGCCCGCGCAGAAGCGGACGCCCGCCGCCGCGCCCGCCCGCGCCCCGCATGCGGCGCCGCGGATCCCGGCGCCGGCGGCGGACCGGCCCGACCGCCCCGCGGAGCCCGAGGCACGGCTGCCCGTCGTCCACGTCATGACGGGACTGCCCGCCTCCGGCAAGACGACGGCCGCGCGCGCCCTCCAGGCCGAGGCCGGCGGCCGCATGCGGCGCGTCAACCTCGACGACCTGAGGGCCATGCTCGACCTGCCGGACCCCGGGCGGGGCCGCAGCTTCGCCCACGAGCAGACGGTCCTGGCGGTCCAGGACGCGGCGGTCCGCGCGGCCGTCGACGGCGGTTTCGACGTGGTCGTCGACAACACCCACCTGACCAAGAACATCCCCAAGCGGCTGAAGGCGGCCGTCGGCGGTCTCGCGACCTTCGTCGTGCACGACTTCACCGACGTCCCGCTGGAGGAGTGCCTGCGCCGGGACGCCGCCCGCGAACGGCAGGTCGGCGAGGAGATCATCCGCATCCTGGCCGAGAAGCACGGCAACGCCCGCAAGGGCGGCTGGCGTCTGACGGCGGAGTGGATGAACGGCGGGTCGGGCGCGGTGGCCGCGCCGCCCGTGACGCCCTACGTCCCCGACCCGGCGCTGCCGGCGGCGGTGATGTGCGACATCGACGGCACGCTCGCGCTGACCGGCGACCGGGGGCCGTACGACTTCACGCGCTGCGAGCTCGACCTGCTCAACGAGCCGGTGCGGCAGGCGCTGGACGCCTTCCGGCGTGCGGACGGCGACGTGATCGTGCTGCTGTCGGGCCGCAGCGAGGAGTACCGGCCGCAGACCGAGGCCTGGCTGCGCCGCCACCAGGTGCCGTACGACGAGCTGTGGATGCGCGCGGCGGGCGACACGCGTCGTGACGACGTGGTCAAGGCGGAGCTGTTCGACGCGCACGTGCGCCACCGCTACGCGGTGCGGGTGTCGCTCGACGACCGCGACCGGGTCGTCGCGATCTGGCGCCGCATGGGCCTGCCCACCTGGCAGGTCAACTACGGCGACTTCTAGGGGCTCAGGGGTTGTCCGGCCGCGATCCGCCGGACAGCCCCTACAGTTCCCTTGTGAGGAAAGTGCTGATCGTCGATGCCGCGAACGTCGTCGGCTCGGTGCCGGACGGTTGGTGGCGCGACCGGCGCGGCGCGGCCGAACGGCTGCGTGACCGGCTGGCCGCCCGTGACGACGGCGAGGAGGTCGTCCTCGTCGTCGAAGGCTCCGCCCGCGGCGTCGGGTCCGTGCCCGGCGTGCGGGTCGAGACGGCGCCCGGCAGCGGTGACGACCTGATCGTGGAGCTGGCCGCGGCCCATGCGGGGGACGGCTGCTCCGTGGTCGTGGTCACGGCCGACCGCGAACTGCGCAAACGGGTCCGGGCGCACGGTGCGCGGTGCGTGGGACCGCGTTCCGTACGCCCGGTGGACTGACCGGGGTCAGCGGCAGTACTTCACCTCGGAGAGGTTCCTGACGTAGCGGGCGGAGACCCACTGCTCGTTCTCGTACGCCTTCGCGCGGTTCGGGTCCTGGCGCTCCTCGCGGCCGGAGCCGTTCTCCCAGTCCTCGCGCTCGACGTGCAGGCGGTACCAGATGCGGTTCCCGTCGACCTTCTCACCGTACTTCTTGCACTCGATCTCGACCCTGCTGTTCGGCTTCACCTGGCCGATCGCGCGGGAAGCGGTGGTCGGCTTGCTGCGGACCTTCAGCGGTCCCCTGGAGACGACCCTGCCGAACGCGTACTTGTCGTACGGGTATCCGCCCGGCTGGGCGGACGCGGGACCCTCGCCGACGATGATCTCCTGCGGGCCCTCGTCCGCGACGGCGGCGCCCACCCCGACCAGACCGAGAACCAGGCTTCCTGCGGCGAGAGCGAGGATGGTTCCGGTGGGCTTCAGCATGAGCCGACTCCTCTGTGAAGACGTCCGACCGGCCGCTGCGCGCGGCGCGGGATGGCAACAGGCGGCTGCCACGGACGACTATGACGAGGGCCGGACCCGCAGCCCCGATGACTCACCGGCTTTTAGCCCGATATGCCCAACCTGTCCACCTGGGTGCGGCGGCTGTGCCCGCCCCCGTACGGGCACGGCCGCGCAGCGGGACCCCGGGGGACAGGGCCCGTGCGGCGGCTGTGCCCGCCCCCGTACGGGCACGGCCGCGCAGCGGGACCCCGGGGGACAGGGCCGCTGCCGGCCGGGCGGCCGGCAGAGCAGCGACGGAACGGCGCCGGGCGACGCGGCCGGACCGCCGCCGACGAGTTCGACCCGGCGCCGTGCCCGGCGAGGTCGCCGGAGAGGCTCCGGCCGCCCGAATGCCCCGGCCGCGGGGCTTCCCGGATGCGGGTGGGGGCAGGCGGAGCAAGAGTGGGTCCCATGGGTATCGACGACTACGGCGGCGGAGCCGGCGCGCACGAGAGCGGCGTCCTCGTCGTGACGACCAACGACGTCCCCGGCTACCGGGTCGAGCGCGTCATCGGCGAGGTCTTCGGACTCACCGTGCGCTCCCGCCACCTGGGCAGCCAGATCGGCGCCGGACTGAAGTCGATGATCGGCGGCGAGCTGAAGGGCCTCACCAAGACCCTGGTCCAGACGCGCAAGCAGGCCATGGACCGGCTCGTCGAACAGGCGAAGGCGCGCGGCGCGAACGCCGTGCTGATGATGCGCTTCGACGTCACCGACGCCGCCGACGTCGGGACCGAGGTCTGTGCCTACGGAACGGCCGTCATCCTCGTCCCCGCCTCCACCTGACCTTCCCTGTACGGTGGTTGCTCCGCAGGCGAAGGGGGCGGCCCGATGAGTCGACGCAAGTCGGCGGCTGAGGTGTTCGACGCTCTGGGAGAGCGCTACGAAGAAGTGTTCGGCCCGGTCCCGGGCCAGATCGAGGCCCTCGACTGGCTCACCGCCCGGCTGCCCGCGGGAGCCCGCGTACTGGACGTGGGCAGCGGCACCGGGCGGCCCACCGCCGAGACACTGGTCCGCGCCGGCTGCGACGTGACCGGCATCGACGTCTCGCCGGCCATGGTCGCCCTGGCCCGCGCCAGAGTCCCGGGAGCCCGCTTCGAACAGGCCGACGTGCGCACCTACACGCCGCGAACAGCCGCCTTCGACGCCGTGTGCTCCTTCTTCCCGCTGCTGGTCATGGACCAGCCCGAGGTCGCGGCGGCACTGGACCGGATGGCCTCGTGGACCGCACCCGGCGGCTACTTCGTGATGGCCACGGTGCCGGGGGACATCCGGGGCCTGGACATCGAGTGGATGGGCCACGAGGTCACCGTCAGCAGCCTCTCCACCCAGGACCACCTGGTCCGGCTCGCCGACCGCGGCCTGGAGGTACTGCACCACCACACCGCGGTGTTCCAGCCCGCCGACGGCCTGGCGGGCCCCGAGGAGCACCTGTTCTGCTACGCCCGGCGCAGGCCCTGACCGCCGAGGCGGCCAGGACGCCTCACGGGGCGGCAGGCGCGGGCTTCCCGCCGCCCACCCGGCCGGTACGGGGCGCCCGCGCGGGCTCCACCGCCGCGCGGGCCGGACGCAGCCCCACCGCGAGGCCGGCGACCACCACCACCATGCCCAGCCACACCGCCGGGCCCGGGACCGGGCCGCCGGCCAGGACCCCCGCGCCGGCCGCGGCCAGCGGCGCGACCCCGGTCAACAGGCCCGCCCGGCCCGCGCCCACCGCGGCCACCGTGCGGTACCACAGGAGGAACGCCACCGCTGTCACCATCACGGCGAGGTAGCCGGCCGACGCCCACTGGCCGGCCCGCAGCGACCCCAGGTCCGAAGGCGTCTCGAACAGCACCGTGAGGCCTGCCAGCATCAACGCCCCCAGCCACACCGCGTGGACGGACACCCCCCATGCGCCGTGCCGGCGCAGCACCGGTACGGCCAGCAGCGTGAAGGCGGCCTCGCAGGCCAGCGCGAGCGCGGCCCAGGCCACTCCGGCGGCGTCCGTCCGGCCCGTGCCCTGGACCAGCACCGCGCCCGCCACCACCACCGGAGCCGCCAGCAGCACCCGCAGGCTCGGCCGCCGCCTCTCCAGGAAGGGCCCGATCACCCCCAGCAGCACCGGTACGGAGGCCACCGCCACGGCGATGACGGCCGGTTCGGCGTGCGCCACCCCGCGGACGACCGCCACGTTGAACAGCACCAGGCCGGTCGCAGCGATCCCGCCCAGCCACAGCCACTCCCGGCCGCGCGGCCGCAGCACCGGCACCCGGGCGGCCCGGGCCAGGGCGAACAGCAGCAGTGCGGCGGCCGCGTACCGCACGGACTGGACGGCGAACAGCGGGGCGTCGACGAGCGCGTGGGAGACGGTGACGCTGCTGCCGACCAGCGCCATCCCGGCGACACCGGGGGCCAGGTCCCGGAAGGCGCCGGAGGGGGAGGTGGGGGTGGTTGTCTGCATGCGGTCCAGCGTGTCCCCACAATGGACTCATGAGCAGGTCCAATGAGGGTGCGGTCCAGGGGTCCAAAAGCCCGAGCGGCTCCGACTTCCTCCAACTCGACATCGGCCAGGCGCCGGCCGGCGGCCGCACCGACTGGCTGGCGGGCCGGCTCCGCGCCGCCATTGCCGACGGCACCCTGCCCGTCGGCAGCCGGCTCCCCGCCAGCCGGATCCTCGCCGCCGAACTGCGGGTCTCCCGCGGGCTGGTCACCGAGGCCTACCAGCGGCTGGCGGAGACCGGCCAGGTGGCGGGCCGGGGCCGCGGCGGGACGGTCGTCGTCGCCGCCCCGCCCCCCTCCGCCGTCCCCGCCGCTCCGTCCCTCGCACCGGACCGCGGCGGCCTCGTCGACGCGCTGCGGGCCGTGCCCTGCCGGATCGACCTCTCGCCCGGGGTCCCCGACCTGACCGCCTTCCCGCGTTCGGCCTGGATCCAGGCCGAACGCCGGGTGCTCGCCGATCTGACCCCGGCCGACTTCGGCTACGGCAACCCGCAGGGCGCGCCCGCACTGCGGGAGGCCGTCGTCGGCTGGCTGGCCCGCAACCGCGGCATCCGCGCCGATCCGGACGAGGTGGTGGTCGTCGCGGGCGTCGCCCAGGCCCTGGGGCTGCTGGCGCAGGTCCTGCGCGAGCGGGGCGTGCGCCGGATCGCGGTCGAGGACCCCGGCTCGCTCGGCGCCCGGCAGCAGCTCGAGTACGGGCGGATGGAGACGGTCCCCGTCCGCGTGGACGAGGCCGGGCTGGACGTGGCGGCGCTGCGGGCGAGCGGGGCCGAGGCCGTCCTGCTCACCCCGGCGCACCAGTTCCCCACCGGGGTCGTCCTCGACGGCGAGCGCCGACGCGACCTGCTCGCCTGGGCGGCCGCAGGAGGGCTGGTCATCGAGGACGACTACGACGCCGAACACCGCTACGACCGTGCGCCCGTCCCCGCGCTGCGCGCCCTGATGCCCCAGGGCGTCTGCTACGCCGGAAGCGTGTCCAAGCTCCTCGCGCCCGCGCTGCGCCTGGGCTGGCTGCTGGTCCCGCCGCACCTGCGCGACGCGGTGGCCGCCGCCAAACGCTACGCGGACCTCGGCAATCCGGTCCTCGCCCAGCTGGTCCTCGCCCGGCTCATGGACTCGGGCGAGCTGGAGCGGCACCTGCGCTTCGTCCGGCGCCGCCACCGGCGCCGCCGGGATGTCATGCTCCGGGCCGTCGCCGAACGGCTCCCGGGGGCCCGGGTCCACGGAGCCGCCGCCGGCCTGCACCTGACGGTCACCTTCGACGGCGCCGGCTTCGACGACACCGACCTGGCCTCGGCGGCCCTCGACCTCGGGGTCAAGACCCACCCGCTGTCCTGGCACCGCCACCGGCCCGGCCCGCCGGGCCTGATCCTCGGCTACGCGGCGGGCACCGCGGGGGAGATCGAGGACGGCATCGCCACCCTGGGCACGGCCCTGGGCGGTCTGACGGATGGCGGATGAAAGTTTTTCCGCAGCGGCGGCAACCTGCCGGACGGTCGCGCGTCGTGCGGGGGTGAAGGGGCGCGGTCCCGCACCCCCGACCCGACCGTGGAGAACCACCGTGAAGAACCTGAAGCGTGTCCACCCGGCCGTCCGCCGCACGGCCGTCGCCGCAGCCGCCGCGGGGACGGCCGTCGCCCTGGCCGGCCCCGCGTACGCCGCGAGCGGCGGCTCGGCCGCGCCCGCCCCGTCGGTCAGCCTCCCGGCGAGCGCCTCACCCGGCGAGGGCGGCCCCCGGCCCGCTCCTTCGGTCAGCACCCCGTCGAGCACCGGCAAGGACGGGAACAGCGCGTCCCCCAGCGCCGCCCCCAGTGCTTCCCCGAGTGCCGCGGGCGGCGGTGCCGAGCCCAGCGCCTCTCCCTCGTCGCCCGCCGCCGCCCCCGAGGCGGGCGAGGGCGCCGAGCTCGCGCATACTGGCTCCTCGGCGACGACCGTCGCGATGGGGGCGGCGGCGACCGGGCTGGTCCTCGCCGGCGCCGGAGCCCTCTACGCCGTGCGGCGCCGCGCGAACAGCTGAGGAACCCCGTGCTCCACCTCGCACCGTCCGTCGGCCCCCTCACGCCCGGTCCCGGCCGGGCGTGGCGGGGCCTGTGGTCATGGCTGCGCCGCGAGCGCTCCACCGACCCGCGGGTCTCCCCCCGGCCGTACGGCCCGGCGTACGCCCCCTCGTACGGGCCGTGGCACGCCCACACCCACGACCACGACCACGCGGGCGGCGCGGGCCCGAGACCGCCCACCGTCACCGAGCTCTACCACGCTCACCGGCTCGGCATGGTCCGGCTGGCGGTGCTGCTCGTCGACGACCTCGCCACCGCCGAGGACGTGGTCCAGGACGCCTTCACCGCCCTCTACCGGCGGCACGGCGAGCAGATCGCCGAGGTCGACAACGCCCTCGGCTACCTGCGCACCTCGGTCGTCAACACAGCGCGCTCCGTCCTGCGCCGCAGGCGCACCGCGCGGGCCTGGGCCCCGCCGCCGGCGGTCGACATACCGTCCGCCGAGGACCATGTGGTCCTGGACGAGGCACACCGCGAGGTCCTCGCCGCGCTGGCCCGGCTGACACCCCGCCGCCGGCAGGTCCTCGTACTGCGGTACTGGGCCGATCTCAGTGAGGCGGAGATCGCGACGACCCTGGGGATCAGCCGGGGCGCGGTGAAGTCCAATGCGAGCCGCGGCCTGGACGCGCTGGAACGGAATCTGGAGGGTCGGATATGACGCCCGACGGCGAACGCCTCGGCGAACACCCGGGCGAGCGCCCCGTGGAGCGCAGGCTGCGCCGGGCGCTCGAGGCTCGCGCCGACAGCGTCGACGTCCGCCTGCTGCGCCCGGCGAGCCCGCCGGGGGCGCGGGCGGGACGGCGGCCCGCGGTGGAGCGGCTGCGGCGGTTCGCGCTGCCGCTCGCAGGTCTGGCGGCGGCCGCGGCCGCCGGGGTCGGCTACCTGCTGTTCGCCCCTGACCCAGAGCCCGGCCCGCAGCTGCCCGCCACCCCGCCGCGGGTGACGACCCCGGGCCCGTCCACCGGGGCTCCGCCGTCGCCTTCGCCGAGCAGGCCGGGCCCGCCCCTGGGCGGGGACGCGTCGGCGGGCCCGTCCGGATCCGCGAGACCCACCCGGTCGGCGGGCCCGACGGCTCAGGCGTCCCCGCAGCGGGCCGGATCGGTGACGCCTTCGCAGAGCTCGTCCACCATGCCGGGGGCGGCCGTCGTCTCGTCCCCCCCGCCCCCCGGGCGGTAGGCCCGACGGGGTGTCCGGGCGAAGGCGCCCCCTACGGCTTGCGGAGGTTCTCCACGACCGCCACCAGGGGGGCCAGTTCGGGATTGCCCGCAGCCTCGTCCAGGGCCTCGCGCAGGGCGGTGTCGTTCGTGGGGCGGGCCGCGGCCAGCAGGGCCAGGCCGGACGGGCTCACGTCGGTGTAGATGCCGCGCCGGTCCGTGTCGCAGATGTACCGGTTCAGCAGGCCGCGGTCCTCCAGCCTGCTGACCAGCCGGGTCGTCGCGCTCTGGCTGAGCACCACCGAGTCGGCGACCTGGTGCATCCGCAGGTGTCCGCCCGGCCCGTCGTGCTGACGGCTGAGGACGTCGAGCAGCGAGTACTCGCGGACGCTGAGGCCGTGCCCGGCCTGCAGGGCCCGTTCGATGTGCGCCTCGATGCGGCCGTGCAGGAGCGAGAGTGCGCACCAGCCCTGGGAGAGGGCGGTCAGCGCGCTGTCCGTGGCCGTCATGGGCTCCTCCATCGAAGCGTCGAAGCGTGCCGCGCGGGCGTGTGACCACCAGGGTATGCCACCATCGCAATAGCCCGCGCTTGCAAATATCCCGCGCGTGCAATTAATGTGGACGCACGTAAGCGGCGGCAGCATCGATGGGTGCGGGCCGCACCCGCACCACCTCCCTGAAGGGCACCTCCCATGCCTCTCGCACTCCTCGCCCTCGCCGTCGGGGCCTTCGGGATCGGCACCACCGAATTCGTGATCATGGGCCTGCTCCCCGAGGTCGCCGCCGACTACGGCGTCTCGATCCCGACCGCCGGCTTCCTGGTGACCGGATACGCCCTCGGCGTCGTCCTCGGCGCCCCCCTCATGACCGTGCTCGGCACCCGCATCCCCCGCAAGCGCATGCTGATGCTGCTCATGGGCCTCTTCATCGCGGGCAACGTGCTCTCCGCACTGGCCCCCGCCTTCGGCGTCATGCTCGCCGGCCGGGTCGTCGCCTCGCTCGCCCATGGAGCCTTCTTCGGTATCGGCGCGGTCGTCGCGGCCGAGCTCGTCGCCCCCGAGAAGAAGGCCGGCGCGATCGCCATGATGTTCACCGGCCTGACCGTCGCCAACGTCGTCGGCGTCCCCCTCGGAACCCTCGTCGGACAGACCCTCGGCTGGCGCGTCACCTTCCTGATCGTCGCCGCGCTCGGCGTCGCGGGCCTGCTCGGTATCGCCCGCCTCGTGCCCGAGCTGCCCCGGCCCGGGGGCGAGCTGCGCATCCGCAGCGAACTCGCCGCCTTCCGCAATGCCCAGGTGCTGCTCGCGATGGCCATGACCGTCCTCGGCTTCGGCGGCGTCTTCGCGGCGATCACCTACATCACCCCGATGATGACCGACGTCGCCGGATACGCGGACTCCTCCGTCACCTGGCTCCTCGTCCTCTTCGGCCTCGGCATGGTCGCCGGCAACCTCATCGGAGGGCGCTACGCCGACCGCGCGCTGATGCCGATGCTCTACGTCTCACTGGGCGCCCTCGCCGTCACCCTCGCCGTCTTCACCCTCACCGCCCACACCAAGGCCGGCGCCGCCGTCACCATCGTGCTCATCGGCGCCCTCGGCTTCGCGACGGTGCCCCCGCTCCAGAAGCGCGTCCTGGACCAGGCCGTCGGCGCGCCCACCCTGGCCTCCGCCGTCAACATCGGCGCCTTCAACCTCGGCAATGCCCTCGCCGCCTGGCTCGGCGGGCTCGTGATCGCCGCCGGCCTCGGCTGGACCGCCCCCAACTGGGTCGGCGCCGCGCTCGCCGCCTCGGCCCTGGCGCTGGCCCTCGTCTCCGGCGCACTGGAACGCCGTACGACCGTACGCGACCCGCACAGTCGGGTGGTCGCCGCTGCCGCGGTCCGCGAGGCCGCCGCCGCACCCGCCCGCCACTGATCGACCCCTGTCCACCACGCAAGGAGAAACCGCATGTCCACCCCCACCCTCACCCCCACGCCCACCGCTGTCGCGCCCCTGAGCACCTTGGACGCAGAACAGCTCGTCGCGGCCGCCACGACCGCCGCCGAGGCGGCGGGGGCCACGGTCAGTGTCACCGTCCTCGACGCCGGCGGACACCTGCTCGCCTTCCGGCGCGACGACCGCGCCGTACTGATCTCCGGCGAGACCAGCACCCGCAAGGCCTACACGGCCCTCCAGCTGAACGCGCCCACCGCCGACCTCGTCGACGCCGTCCGGCCCGACGGCCCGTTCCACACGCTGCCCACCGCCCTGGACCGCCCCCTGCTGTTCATCGCGGGCGGGCTGCCCGTCCACCGCGACGGCCGGCTCGTCGGCGCCGTGGGCGTCGGCGGCGGCGCCCCCGACCAGGACCACGCCTTCGCCGCCGCCGCGCTCGAGGCCCTGGTCTGAGACCGCCGGGTCGCGCGCCCGCGTCCCCCGTGCCACGTTGGTCTGGTACGGGGGACACGGGCGCACGATGCGGAAGCCGATGAAGCGCAGAAGGGTCCACACCATCGCGACGGCAGGTGCCGCCGTGCTGGCCACCCTTGCCCTCCCGGGATGCACGGCCGCCTCCGACGAGGTACGCGCCCCCAGCCCCACGGCCCAGGGCACCGCCCCCGCGACGACCGCCCCGGCCGCGGCCCCCACCCCGCCGGCCCCCTCCCCGACCTACGCCCTGTCCACCGCCCCGCGCACCATCCCGGCCGTACGCGAACACGAGCCGGCCCGCGGCCCCGGCTGGAAGCCCGCCCCCGGCGCCCGCGTCGTCGTCGCACAGGGCGACACGGCCGCGCTCTCGGACGAGGCCCGGCTGCTCGCCGGGGAACTGGGCATCACCTACGGCGAGTCGGCGGCGCCGCGCGCCGGCGACGTGGCGCTGTCCGTCGAGGGCGCCGACCGCCCCGAGTCGTACACCCTCACCGTCAAGGACGGCCGCATACGCATCAACGCCCCCGACGAAGCCGGCGTCTTCTACGGCACGCGCACCCTCAAGCAGGCCGTGCGCGCCTCCGGCTCGGCCCCCGAGGGCACCGTGCGCGACGCCCCGGCCAAGCCCCAGCGCGGCCTCAACCTCGACATAGCGCGCAAGCACTTCACACCCGAGTGGATAAAGAGCCGGCTGCGCGAGATGGCCGACCTCAAGCTCAACCAGCTCGGCCTGCACTTCTCCGACGACCAGGCCTTCCGGATCCAGTCCGACAGCCACCCCGAGATCGTCTCCACCCCGCACCTCACCAAGGCGCAGGTGCGCGACATCACGGCGCTCGCCTCCCGGCTCCACATCACGGTGGTCCCGGAGATCGACTCGCCCGGACACCTCGGCGCGGTGCTGCGCGCCCACCCGGACCTGCAGCTGCGGGACGTCACGGGCAGGGCCGTCAAGGGGGCGGTGGACATATCCAACCCGGCCTCCGCCAAGCTGATCGACGAGCTGCTGCGCGAGTACCGGCCGCTCTTCCCCGGCGGGGCCTGGCATTTGGGCGCCGACGAGTACCAGGCGCTGGTCGTCCGCGACCCGCAGGCCTCCTTCCCCCAGCTCGCACGGGCCGCGCAGCAGCGCTACGGGCCCTCGGCACGGGTGCAGGACCTGGCCACGGGGTGGCTCAACGACCGCGCCGCCGTGGTTCGCCCGTCGGGCAAGGCGCTCAAGGCGTGGAACGACGGGTTCTTCGCCGGCGGGGTCACCAGCGCTGCCAAGGACATCCAGGTCGAGTACTGGACCGGCAAGGAGATCGGCGCCCGCCCGCCGCTGGAGTACCTGCGCGAGGGCCGCAAGCTCGTGAACCTCAACGACGAGTACCTGTACTACGTGCTCGGCGAGCCCAACCAGTTCACCTACCCCACCGGCCGGCGCATCTACGAGCAGTGGACCCCGCTGGTCCTGCGCGGCACCACCGCCGTACCGGCCTCCTACGACGGCCAGATCCTCGGCGGGCGCCTCGCCGTATGGGCCGACCTGTCCGGTGCGCAGACCCAGGACCAGGTGGCGGCCGGCATCCGGATGCCGCTGGCCGCGCTGTCGCAGAAGGTGTGGGACGCGCGGACGCCGCAGCTGCCGTGGTCCGAGTTCCAGGCCCTCGCCGGCCGCCTCTGAGCGACATGCCTCCGCGGGCTGCCGACGGCGGGCCCGGTCCGCGGCTGTCGCCTGCGAACACCCGGCCCGGCGCGCGTCACCCCCGGAGGCCGCCGATCCGGGCCGCCCGGCGTCACCAGATGGAGTCGACCCACTCCGGGTGGTCGACGAACGGGTTGCGGTTGTGCTGGTACACGTCGAATATGACCTGGTTGCGGCGCTGCTCGAAGGCGTCCGGCGGGTCCGCCCGGTTCCACTGCTTCAGCAGGCTGATCCGGCCGAAGAGCGGGGCGGAGCCGTTGTTGACCCTGTCGTTCATCTCCAGGTCCGCGAAGCCGTCACCGCCGTCGTAGCGGACGGCCATGTAGAGCAGCATGCGGGCCACGTCGCCCTTGACCGCGTCCCGGGGCTCGAAGGAGTCCGCGTCGGTCAGACTGCCCGGGGCCTCGCCCACGGCGCTGCCGCCCAGATCGAAGTCCTTGTTGCCGCGGGTGCTGTTGACCGTGACGTCCTCGGGTCGCAGGTGGTGCAGGTCGGTGCCCGGGCCGGTGGCCGTGCCGAAGTCGCCGTGGCTCTTCGCCCAGACGTGCTCGCGGTTCCAGTCGTTGGCGCCGCCGCCGTTCGACGACTTCGACTGGGAGCGGCCGGAGTAGAGGAGGATGACGTTGTTCGGGTTCGCCGGGTCCTGGTCGGTCACCTTGAGGGCGTTCCACACGCCGTCGTAGGTGACCTTGGACTGCGTCTTGATGATGTCGTGCAGGGCCGCCTTCAGCGCGGCACCGGTCTTGCCCTCGGCGGAGGCGTAGTACGCGTCGTAGGAGGCGGCCGCGGCGGGGGCGGCCCCGGGGGTCGTGCCCTGCTGGCCGGCGGACGCGGCCGCCGGTACGGCGACCAGGGCGACGGCGGCGAGGCCGGCCGCCCAGGGGGTCAGGCGCGAGATTCTCATCGGGTGGGGGGTACCTCTCCGTACGCACCGTCCCCGCCCGGGGAATCGGCGGGGGATCAGGTGGCGTGCAAGAGGATCGCATTGTCATGTGCCCATCAGGCAAAAAACATGTGTCCGGGACGTGGAAGCCCGGGTGTGCGCCCCGATTGTCGCGGGCAGGGTAGCGGTGGCCCCGGCGGGGCCGGCCCGAACCGTGATCAGCCCTACCTGGAGCAGCCCATGGCAGTGAAGATCCTCATCGTGACCGGCGACGCGGCCGAGTCGCTGGAGGTGCTGTATCCGTACCAGCGTCTGCGCGAGGAGGGGTACGAGGTCCACATCGCGGCACCGCAGGTCAAGAAGCTGCGCTTCGTGGTCCACGACTTCGAGGACGGCTTCGACACCTACACCGAGAAGCCGGGCTACACCTGGCCGGCCGACCTGGCCTTCACGGACGTGGTGACGGAGGACTACGCGGCCCTGGTCGTCCCGGGCGGGCGGGCTCCCGAATACCTGCGCAACGACCCCGAGGTGCGGCGGATCCTGGCCGCCTTCGCGGAAGCGGACAAGCCGATCGCGCAGATCTGCCACGGCCCGCTCATCACCGCCGCGGCAGGTGGCCTGGCCGGCCGCCGGGTGACCGCCTACCCGGCGCTCGCACTGGACATGAAGGCCGCGGGGGCGGAGTTCGAGGACTCCGAGACGGTGGTCGACGGCACCCTGGTCTCGGCCCGGGCGTGGCCCGACCACTCGCGCTGGATGAGGGAGTTCCTGACCGTGCTGCGCGGCAAGGCCCCCGTGGCCTGACCCGGGGCGGAACGCACGGGTGGCCGCGACCCCTCGACAGCGGGGTCCCGGCCGGCCGAGCCAGGGGCGTCAGCTGCCGGTGGTGATCGCCGGAGCCGGCTCGTACTTGTAGTTCGCGCCGAAGTTCTTCTTCACGGCCGCTTCCCAGGAACCGTCCTGGACCATCTTCTTCAGAGCGTCGTTGATCTTGCGCTGAAGGTCCTTCTCGCCCTTCTTGACCCCGATGCCGTAGTTCTCGTTGCTGAGGCTCTGGCCGGTCAGCTTGAACTTGCCCTCGTTGCCCTTGCGCGCGGCGTACCCGGCCAGGATCGAGTTGTCCGTGGTCATGGCGTCGACGCGGCCCTCCTGGAGGGCGACGACGCAGTCCGAGTAGCCGCCGAGCTCCAGAAGCGCCGCCTTCGGGGCGAGGTTCTTCTTGAGGTTCTCGGCGGAGGTGGAGCCCGTCACCGAGCACATCGTCTTCGAGTTGAGGTCCTCGGGCTTCGTGATCGAGGTGTCGTTGGCGCGGGTCAGCAGGTCCTGGTGGGCCACGAAGTACGGCCCGGCGAAGTCGACCTTCTCCTTGCGCTTCTCGTTGATCGAGTAGCTCGCGACGACGAACTCCACCTCGTTGTATTGGAGCAGCAGTTCTCGGTCGTTGCTCAGGACCTGCTTGAACTCGATCTGCTCCGGCGCGTAGCCGAGCTCCTTGGCGACGTAGGTGGCGACATCCACGTCGAAGCCGGTGAAGGTGCCACCGGCCTCCCGCATGCCGATGCCCGGCTGGTCGAACTTGATGCCGATGGGAAGGGTCCCCTTGTCCTCGTCTCCGCCACCGCACCCGGAGGCGGTCAGGGCGAGGGCGATCACTGCGGCGACCGCGCCGGCCTGGGGAACCTTCATGCTTGCACTCTTTCCTGGGGGAACGCGGGACGCGTCACCGGGATCGCCGGGCGTGTGGAACCGCGAGAACGTACGACACGTCGAGACGTGTACGAGGAAGCTAGGAAGAGGGCGGCCGCAGCGTCACTACATTTGAGCAAAACTTGAGGATAACGATCCGGCTCAGCCGCAATTTCTTCGGCAGAACCGGGTTTGACCAGCAGAAAGGGGCGGGTGTGGGAACAGGTTCGGTACGCGTGGACGGGAATGCGCTGCTTTTGGGAGAAGGGGTGCAGATCCGGTTCATACGGACCCTGCGCCTGCCCGAATCCGGAACGCATTCACTGCCCCCGGGGCTGGGTGAATTCCCGCTGCGCAGGGTCGAGGACCATCCCGACACGGTTCCGCCGGAGTGGCTGGCGAAGGGCGGCGTGATGCTGCCCGTGTACCTGCGCGAGGCGATGTGGCTGAGCTTCGGCGGGACCCGGACGCCCACCGCGCTCCAGGTCGGCGTCGGCAAGGTCTGCGCCGTCTCCGGCGAGCGGTGGAGCGGCCGCCTGGCGCGCACCCCGCAGAACTACGTGGTGCTGCCCCGGCAGCCCTGGCTGGACGGGATCAACTCCGGGGACGGCACGGTGCGCCAGTTCGTCGCCGTGCCGCTGGGCCTCGGCGCCACGGTCGAGGGGCAGGTCACCGGTGAGGAGACCACCGGCGGCGTGCAGCTGCAGGCGTTTCCACTGGGCCGCGAGGCGCTGGCGCAGTGGCGGCGGGCCGAACGGGCGCGACTGACGCCGCCCCCGCCGCCGGGCGGGGCCGAGGGGTTCTACGGGGGCCCGCCCGGCGGCGGGGGCTTCGGCGGCCCGGTCCCCGCGCCGATGATGGCTCCGCCCGCGCCGGCCGCGGCGCCCCGTTCGGCGCCTCCCGCAGGCAGGTCGGGGCCGCCCGCGGCACCCGCGATGGGGCTCGGCGTCGGCGGCAGCATGCACCAGGAGGTCTACCGGGACGAGCGCCCGCTGTCCGACTGGGCGGAGGAGCCGTCCGCGCGGGTCTTCGTGCACCTGGTGCCCCCGCCGGCGTGGCGCCGCATCACCGGAGAGGAGGCTCCGCCCTCGCCCGTCGACCGGGCCGCCTACACCAGGGCCGGGCTGCCCTGGTTCGACTACTACGACGACTCGGCCGCCGATCTTGCGCCGACCGATGCCCTGAGCGGGGTCAAGCCGGTGGGTGAGTGGCTCGGGGACGACCATGCACCGTGGGTGGAGCCGGCCCCCGGCCAGGTCAAGCCGCTCGGCACCGCGCCCAGGCCCGGCAAGCCCGTACAGGACGGCGACTGGTAGCCGGCGGGGGCCGGTGTGCCGGGCGGCCGGGCCCGGCCGGCGGTGCCGACGCCCGCGGGGTGGTGTGCGGGGCCCGATCCCGACCGACTGGCCGGGAACGTACGGCCGTTCGGGCCGGGACGGGCGTCGCGTGGGATCATGGGCGGGCAATACCCGCAAACGAAGGGGGAGTTCGGTGACCGGTGTACGCAAAGGACTGGCCAAGGTGGAGATCGCGCTGCGGTGGGACCCCAGCCCGGCCGGCACGCCCGCGAACGACCTCGACATCGTCGCCGCGGTCTACGCAGCCGCGGATCCGCACGGGACCCCCGTCCAACTCGTGCACTTCGGCAGCCGGTCGCCGGACGGGACCATCACCCTCAACCGGGACAGCCACACCGGCCAGGGCTTCGGCTTCGACGAGGTGATGACCGTCGAACTGCACCGGATGTCCCCCGACAGGGGGCGTGTGGTGATCGGCGTGGTCATCCAGGAACCCGGAGCCGCAGCGGGCGGCGGCGCGGCCGGCGCGAAGACGTTCGCCGATGTCGCGGGCACGGGGTTCCGGATCCGGGAGGGCCACACCGACCTCGCCCAGGGCGACTTCACGGACGTGCCGGGTGCCACGGCGGCCACCGTCGCCGAGTTCACCCGGGACGCCTCGGGCGCCTGGTCGTTCGACGTACGGCTGGAGGGCTTCGAAGTCGACCCGGAGGAGTTCACCCGGGTCATGGGCGGGGTCCGCTGAATGCGGCGGAGAGCGCCGCGGGGCCGCTCGGAGCGGGCGGCGGCCACTGGGGTGAGTGGCCGCCGCCCGGTCCGGGTGGCGCGCTGCCGCCGTCCCCACGAGGCAGCGCGGGCGGGGCGCCGTCCGGTCACCGGGACGACGGCCCGCCGGTTCAAGGGGCCTGGCCGGCCGTCCGCCGGGCGGGGCGCTCGGGCGCGAGCCCCAGGGACGGGAGCATGACCGCCTCCACGAACCGGATCAGGTAGTCGGCGTCCGCGTACTGGCCCTCCAGCACCGGCCGGATGCGGAGCACACCCATCAGCTGGGCCGGCAGGAACTCCACGGCGGGATGGTCCGCTGCGATCTCGCCGCGGGCCACGGCCCGCTCCACCATCGCGTCGAAGGCGGCCAGTTCGGGGTCGACCAGGGCCTCGCGCAGGGCGGCCTGGAGGGCCTCGTCACTGAGCACGGCGTGCCCGAGGGCCTGCGTCAGCCGGGTGTCGCGGCCGGAGGTGCCGGCCGCGACCCGGGCCGCCTCGCGCAGGTCGCCCGCCAGGGTTCCGGTGTCCACCGCGGCGAGGGTGCCCCGCCGGGCGGAGCGCAGGGCGGCGGCCACGAGCTGGGGCTTGGTCCTCCACTGCCGGTAGAGCGTGGACTTGCCGCAGCTGGCCCGGGCGGCGATGCCCTCCATCGTCAGGGCCTCGTAGCCGTGCTCGCGCAGCTGTTCCAGGACGGCGTCGTAGAACTCCTGCTCCCGCTCCGGGGTGATCTTGGAGCGGCGCGCGGGGGTCGGCGTCGACGTCATGGGCTGCGGCTCTCCTCGGGGCGCCTCGGCTGGTGGGTTCCGCTGTGAAGTGTACGGGAACGCGACCGTATCGGTACACCAGCGTATCGATACGCCAATGTATCGATACACTGGCGTTTCGCTGTGCGCGCAACAGGAAAGAGAGACCGGGGGATGACCGCCCACACCACGCCTGCCGGGCCGGAAGCCGGCCCGAGAGCAGCCCGTCGGCGCCTCATACGCGAGCTGCTGCTCGTCGCGGGCTTCTTCACCGTCTACAAGGCGGGCCGGCTGCTCTCGACCGACCGCACCGGCGAGGCCTTCCGCAACGCGGACCGGATCTGGGACGCCGAGCGCCTCCTGCACCTGCCCGGCGAGGGCGCGGTACAGCGGCTGCTGCTGCACGGCGACGCCCTGGTGACCACCGCGAACACCTACTACGCGGCCGTCCACTTCCCCGCCACCGCGCTCTTCCTGGTCTGGCTCTACATCCGCCGCCCCGCGCACTACCTGTGGACCCGGCGGGTGCTCGCGGTGCTCACCGCAGCCGCGCTCGTCCTGCACCTCGCCTACCCCCTGGCGCCCCCGCGGATGCTCCCCGCCGCCGGGCTCATCGACACCGGCCAGGTCTACGGGCCCACCGTCTACCGGGCCGCGCCCGACGCGGACACCCTGGCCAACCAGTTCGCCGCGATGCCCTCCCTGCACTTCGGCTGGGCGCTGATGCTCGCGATCGGCGTGATCGTCGCGACCCGCGGCAACGGCGGCGGGAAGGGCTCGCGCCTGCGGCCGCTGTGGCTGCTGCACCCGCTGGTGACCCTCCTGGTCATAGTCGGCACCGCCAACCACTACTGGATCGACGCGATCGTCGCCGCCGCCCTGCTCGGCATCGCCCTGCTACTGGTGCCGCGGCCGCGCACGAGCGGGCGGGACCACACGCCCACGGGTACGGAGCCCGGTACGGACATCGGGCCGGGAACCGGCACCGACGGCGGTGCGGAGGGCGCCGTACCCGGACTGCCGCGCCGCAAGAGCGACGCCGAGGTCGTGGGAGCGGGCAGGTGAACGACACCACCCTCGCCGTCGGGCTCTGCCTCGCCTCGGCCGTGGCCTACGCTGCCGGCGCCGTCGCGCAGGAGCGGCTCGCCCGTGCCGGCGCCGCGCGCAGCGCCGGGGCGCTGCTGGGCACCGGCGTCTGGTGGTGGTCGGCCGGGCTGAACACCGGCGCGGCCCTGCTGCACGCGGCGGCACTGCGCTACGGCCCCCTCACCCTGGTGCAGCCGCTCGGCGCGCTCACCCTGGTGGCCGCCGTCCCGATGGGGGCGCGCCGGGCCGGACGCCGCGTGGCGGCCACCGAATGGCGCGGCACCCTCGCCACCGTCGCCGGGCTCGGCCTGCTGCTGCTCCCGGCCTCCGGGCCGGCCCCCGACGACACCCTCACGCTGGCCGAGGCGCTCGCCGTCTCCGGGGCGACCGCGGCCGTCATCCTGCTCCTGACCGCGGTCAGGGAGCCGGGCGCGGGCCTACGGCACGCCACGGCCTCCGGGCTGGCCTCCGCCGTGGCCTCCGCGCTGACCCAGACCGTGGCGGTCGCGGGCGGCCGCGGAGGGCCCCTGCTGAGTGTGCGGGTCGTCGCCGTGGCCCTGCTCGTCGTGGTGTTCGCGGTCGGCGGGATGCTCCTGTCGCAGCGGGCCTACCGGGGCGGCGGGCTCGGTGCCCCGCTCGCCGTCGTGAACCTGGCCAATCCGCTCACCGCGGCCGCCATCGGCGCGGTCCTGCTCGGCGAACGCCTCCAGGGCGGGCCGGCGGGGCTGCTGCTGGCGGGGGCCGGAGCCCTCGTCGCGGCGCGGGGCGTGGTCCTGCTGACCCGCGCACCGGTCGCCTCGAAGGGCGCCCCGACGTCTCCGGTGCCGGCCGCGGCGGGCGAACTGGCCGTACCAGGGGGACGAGTGCCCGTCTGAGCCCGCAGACCCGCGCTGCGCACAGGCGAAACGGTTCGCCCGCCCCGGATCGCCGGCGCGGCACCCATCGGCCCGTCGGATTCAGGCCTTTGTCCGGGCCTGCCCGCCCCCGCCCCCCCCTGCTGGCCGAGCCGGGCCCACTACTGTGGCCGCACGGCGCGACGTACGAGACCGAGCAGCGAGGAACCGGTACCGGCATGAGCATCACCCCCGTCCCCACAGCCGACCTGTACGACGAGCACGGCGAAGCGCTCGACGTCTGCACCACCGGCTTCCGGCAGTTCGGCGGCCGCCGGCTCTTCGCCGGCCCCGTGCGGACCGTCCGCTGCCACGAGGACAACGCCCTGCTGCGCGAACTCCTCCACACCCCGGGCGAGGGCGCCGTCCTCGTCGTGGACGGAGCCGGCTCGCCGCGGACCGCCCTGGTCGGAGACCTGATCGCCGGCGCGGCCGAACGCAACGGCTGGGCGGGCCTGATCATCAACGGCTCGGTCCGCGACAGCGTCGCCCTCGGCGCCCTCGACCTCGGCGTGAAGGCCCTGGGCACCGTCCCCCGCAAGAGCGGCAAGACCGGCGCCGGCGCCGTCGACGAGCCCGTCACCATCGGCGAGGTCACCTTCCGCGCCGGGGACACCGTCCACGCGGACGACGACGGCGTCGTCCTCCTGCGCGGCTGACGACGAGAACCGGCCAGGTCCGGCCCGCGGCCCTGGCCGCCGCCCTGCGCACCGGGTTTCACTGCCGGTCCATGAGACGACACAGGATCAGGGGCCTGCTCGGCGCGCTCGCGCTGACCGCCGGCACCCTGGCGGCCGCGGGACCCGCGCACGGCCTGACCCGGGCCGACCCGCCGCCCGCCGAGTTCGGCACCGACTGGCACGACCCCCTCACCGCGGCACCGCCCGTCGCGCGGCCCGCCACCCGGTCCTGCGAGGTGACCCTCGCGCACGCCCGGTTCCGCGACTTCACCCCCTACCGCGGCGACTACGCGCCCCCCGCCGGGTGCGGCGCGGCCGACTGGGCCGCGGTGGTGCTCCGCCTCGACGGCAAGGTCAAGGGCCGCCAGTACGACCGCCTGGGCCACCTGTCCCTCGGCGGCGTGGAGATCCTGCGCACCTCGACGCCCCAGCCCTCGCCCGACGGCATCACCTGGTCCGTCGAGAAGGACGTCACCCGCTACCGCGACACCCTCGCCCGCCCGCAGCCCGTCGAGATGCTCATCGGCAACGTCGTGAACGACACCTACACCGGCGTCATCGACGTCGAGGTGACCCTGACCTTCTACGCCGCCGACGGACGCACCCCCGCACCCGACACCCCGGACCGGGTCCTGCCCCTCACCACCCCGACCGTCACCACCCCCCGCAACACCGAACGGCTGCTCGCCGAGGTGTACGCCACGGGCTCCGGCGGTGGCTGCGAGGAGTACTGGTACCTGACCGCACCCCCCGGAGCCCCGTACTCCTGCACCGCGGACGGCGGCCCCCACCGCGAGGTCCGCGTCCTGGTCGACGGGCGGCTCGCCGGCATCGCCGCGCCCTTCCCCACCGTCTGGACCGGAGGCTGGTCCAACCCCTTCCTCTGGTACGTCACCCCCGGCCCGCGGGCCTTCGACGTGCAGCCGATCCGCTACGACCTCACGCCCTACGCCGCCCTCCTCAACGACGGCCGCCCGCACCGCATCGAGGTGACCGTCGCCGGGCTGCCGGCCGGACAGAGCGGCTGGAGCACCCCCGCCAACCTGCTGCTGTGGCAGGACGAGGCCCGCCGGGTCGTCACCGGCGCCCTGACCCGGCACGAGGAGAGCGCCCCGTCGGTGCGCTCCCGCTGGACGCCGGCCGGTCCCGGCCAGCACCGGGTGGACACCGAGGGCGACCACCGGCTGACCGTCGCCGGGTACCTGGACACCTCCCGCGGCCGGTTGGCCACCACCGTCACCCGCTCCGTGCACCACACCTCCGCCCACCGCTGGACCGAGGGCGGGAGCCGCGACGCGCTGACCGCGGCCTGGAACGACGAGGAGCGCGTGACGCACGGGCCGACGACCACCCGGACCGACCGCACCTACACGATGGACGGCGAGACCACCCTCGGAGCCGGCGACCGCCTGCGCACGGTCCTGACCCTGGGCGATCGCGCGGACACCGTCACCGTGCGCGCCGGCCGGACCGTCGACGCCTCCCGGCTCGACGACCGGTACACCGGCGACGCCACCTACACCGCGAACGTCCCCCGCGACCAGCGCCATGCGGTCGCCACCACCTCCGCCCGCCACCGGCTGTACGGGTCCCAGGCGCCCGGCGGATGTTACGACCGCGCGGTGGCCACCGCCCAGGGCACGGTCACGGTGGACCGGCGGCGCTGCTGACGGCGGCGCCGCCTACGATGATCCGCCATGGACACGAGTGAGGCCGGCAGACAGCTGATCGACGGGCGCTTCGAATTGGTCGCGCCCCTGGGCAGCGGCGGCATGGGTACCGTTTGGCGGGCGCGCGACATCGCCCTGCACCGCGAGGTGGCGCTCAAGGAGGTGCGCCCGCCGGACCCGGCGACCGCCGCCGCCCAGCCCGGCCTCGCTGACCAGATGCGCGAACGCGCCGTCCGCGAGGCCCGCGCCCTCGCCCGTCTCGCCCACCCCCATGTCGTGACCATCCACCACATCGTCGAGCCCGCGCAGGGCACGGACGGGCACCCGTGGATCGTCATGGAGATGGTCCGGGGAGGCTCCCTGCACGACCGCCTGGAGTCCGGCCCGATGCCGCCCGCCGAGGTCGTACGGCTCGGCCTCGACGTGCTGTCCGCACTGCGCGCCGCACACGCCGAGGGGATCCTCCACCGTGACGTGAAGCCCGCCAACGTGCTGCTGCGCCCCGACGGGTCGGCCGTGCTGACCGACTTCGGCATCGCGGCGCTGCACGACTCCACCGGCCTCACCGCGACCGGTGTGCTGATCGGCTCCCCGGAGTACATCGCACCCGAGCGGGTCCGCGGGGAGGAAGGGCTGGCCGCCTCCGACCTGTGGTCGCTCGGCATGCTCCTGTACGTGGCCGCCGAGGGGACCAACCCGCTGCGCCGGGCCACCAGCCTGGCCACGGTCGTCGCCGTGCTCGACGAGCCGATCCCCGCGCCGGTGCGCTCCGGCCCGCTGGGGCCCGTACTGGAGCGGCTCCTCGTGCGGGACCCGGCCGCGCGCCCCGACGGAGCACAGCTGGAACAACTGCTCCGGGACGCTGGCGCCGCTCTCGGATCCGGCGCGGGCACCGGTCCCGCCGCCACCCCACCGCCCGTCGCCTCCCCGGTGGTGCCGGCCCCGTACGGGCAGTTCGGTCCCTACGCGCCGAACAGCACCCCGCACACCCCGCCGCCCCCGCACACCCCGCCGCCCTACGGCGCCGGCGGCTCCCCGTACGCCGCCGCGACCACGCCCGTCCCGGTGGGCGGCGCCCCGCGCAGGCGCCCGGCCCTGATCGGCGCCGCGATCACCGTGGTCCTGGCGGCCGGCGTCGTCGGCATCGTGCAGCTGCTGCCCGACGGGAACTCCGGCGACGACGAGGCGAAGGGCGGCGCAGCGACCCGCCCGGCCGTCGCCACCTCCGCCACGCCTCCCGGGCGGGACACCGCATCGGCCCCCGCCCCCAAGGCCAGCGCGCAGAAGGCGGACGCTCCCCGGGGCAGCATGATGACGCCGGAGAACGTCCGCACCGCGCTGGAGGCGTTCAAGAAGGAGACGGGGACGACCACCTTCGTCGACATGACGCTCTACGACGGGTACATCCTCGCCTCCATCCCCACCGCCGCGGGCGCCGAGACCGTCGACTCCTGGCAGTACCGGGACGGCGCGGCCTCCCGCACGGGGCCGGACGGCACGGTCGAGGAGGGGGAGCCGCTGATCGACATGGCCACGGTCAACTGGGACGCCCTGCCCGGCATGCTGGAGCAGTCCAAGAAGGACCTGAAGGTCGAGAAGCCGACCTCGCGCCACGTGATCATCGACCCGTGGATGATGGACCAGGTCCCGTCGATCCGTACCTACCTCAGCGACGAGTACGGCCGCGGCGGCTACGTCCTGTGGAAGACCGACGGCAGCCTCAGGAAGGTCACCGCCACCTGACCCGGCGCGGCCCCGCACCGGGCCGCACGACACCGACCGGGGGCGCGCCCCGAACCCGCGCCCCCCATCCGCCCACGCCGACCTCGAGGAGCGCGACCCCCGTGCCCAGCTGGCGCACCACCCTCACTGCGGCCGGGATATCCGGCACCCGGCTGCGGGACGACTACACGCAGGCCGCCCGCCGGGTGCTCCGCCGCGAACCCGCGCCGTACCTGGCGCTGCGACTGCTCGCAGCGCCGCCCCTGGTGCCGGCCCTCGCCGCCGGTCTCGCCTTCATGAACCTCGTCGACGACGGGGCCGAGACCGGCACCCCGCAGCAACGTGCCGCCGGCCTCGCCGCGTTGACCGAGCGCGTCGAGGCCGCCCTGGAGTCCGGGGACAGCCCCCATCCCGTACTGCTGGCCTACGCCCACGCCGTGGACTCCCGGGGCCTGCCCGAGCACTGGGTGTCCCGCTTCCTCGCGGGCGCCGCCTCGGCGGAGGCCGCCTTCGACGGCTTCGCCGACGAGGCGGACTTCCAGGCCTACCTCGACGCCTACGCCTGGCCCGGTGTGCTGGTCTTCACCGGCCTGCAGTACCAGGGCGGCCCGGATCCCGAACAGGCCGCCGGCTGGCGCCGGTTCGTCGACGCGGCCCAGCGCGTCGACTTCCTCGCCGACCTCCACGGCGACCTCGCCGACGGCAGGCTCTGCCTCCCGCGCGCCCGCCTCGACGAGCACTCCGTGACCCGGGCCGACCTGGAGGGGGCCCGTGACACCCCTGCCGTACGGGCCCTCCTCGCCGCCGAGGCCCGGCGCGCCCGCGCGGCCCTCGACGCCACCCACGGCATCCTCGACCTCGCCGAGCCCGGCCTGCGCCCCGTCGTCGCCACCATGGCGGACCTCATGGCGCACCAGCTGACCGCCGTGGAGCGGGCCGGCGCCGGCGCCCTGCGCCGCGACGTCGGCTACGGCCTCACCGCGCCCCTGCGGATCCTCGTGCGCGCCGCGTCGGGCGGCCGAGGCCGCGCCGCACCCGCTAGTAGGCGCCGTTGACGTTGTCGATGGAGCCGTAGCGGGCGGCCGCGTAGTTGCATGCCGCGGTGATGTTGGCGACCGGGTCGTACGAGTCCAGCGAAGTGCCGGGCACGTGGTAGGCCTTGAAGGTCGGGTCGATGACCTGGAGCAGGCCCTTCGAGGGGATTCCGTTCCGGGCGTTGATGTCCCACAGGTTGATCGCCTTGGGGTTGCCCGAGGACTCCCGCATCACGTTGCGGTGAATTCCGTTGTAGCTTCCGGGAATACCGTGCTTGGCCATCACGGCGAGGGACTCGCGGATCCACCCGTCGAGATTGTTCGGGTAGGAGGAAGCCGGCTTGGCGGCGGTCTTCGCCGCGGACTTGGCGGCCGCCGCCGCCTTCGCCTGGGCACCGATGGTCAGTTTGATGCCGGGGCGGATGACGGACGGGTTGTCACCGACCACCGCACGGTTCGCCTCGTAGAGCTGCTTCCATCCGCCACTGACGGAGTGGTCCGCGGCGATCTCCGAAAGGGTGTCGCCGACGACCACGGAATACGTGGCGGGAGGGGCCGCCGCCACGTTCACGGCGGTGGCGGCGGTGACGGTGGCCACTGCCGCCGGCGCGCTCGTGCCCACCGCTCCCGCGGTGGTCGCGCTGATCAGCGGCAGCGTGAGAGCCGCGCCGCCTGTGCCTGCGAGGGCCAGCTTGCGGGTGATCGGGTTCTGCTTCGGCCGGCGGTGCTTGCCCTTTGCAGGCATGGCGGAATTCCTCACGTGGGGGGACGGGAGACCCGGGTGGCGGGGCCGTATTCGGCCGCCCGTCACCTGGAGTGAGGTGACCGTAGGTGAGCCCGCCGGGCGGGAACAAGCCCTGAATTCCACCCATAGATCGACATCCCGCAATCCGCCCCGGAAATGACCTTGTGGACATCCCGGCGAAAAGGCCGATTCCCTTTCCGGGAAAAGGGAATCGGCCTCTTGCGGGAAATGATGTTGACGTGTCCCGCGTGACTGACATCACGGGGTCGGGGCTCCGGGGGCATTAGGGGCAAGTCCGGTCCCTGACGGGCTCATTCGGGCGACTCGCGCGTAGGGGTCAAATCGCCCAGGAGGGATGCTTTCCGGCGCCTATTTCCCCCTCAGGCGTTCATTTCCCCCGGGTGCTGCGCGGGGAGGCGTTCCTCGAGTGCCGCCAACCGCTCCAGGACGGCCGCCACCGCCCCCTCCGAGGCCGGGAGCAGGGGGAGCCGGACGTCGGCGGCCGGGATGCGGCCCTGGGCGTGGAGCACGCCCTTGACGACGGCCGGATTGGGTTCGGCGAAGGCCGCCGCCGACAGCCCCGCCAAGGCGTGCCCCAGTGCCCGGGCGCGCACCGCGTCCCCCGCCCGCCAGGCCGCGGCGAGTTCCGCGAACCGCTCCGTCGCCAGGTGGGCCGAGGCGAGGACCGCGCCCGACGCGCCCATGGCGAGCATCGGCGACACGTACACGTCGTCCCCGGCCAGCACGTGGAATCCGGCGGGCCGGTCGCCGAGCAGCTCCACCGCGTCCTGGTCGACGCTGCCGGTGGAGTACTTCACTCCGGCGACCCCGGGGAGCGACGCGAGGGTCCGCAGCGCGGCGGCGTCCAGCGGCTGACCCGTGCGGTGCGGGATGTGGTAGACGACCAGCGGTACGGGGCTCACCTCGGCCAGCCGTCCGAAGTGTGCCAACACCCCCGCCGCCGAGGGCCGTACGAACGACGGGACGGTGACGAGCGCCGCCCCCGCCTGCGGCCAGCGGGCCAGCCCGGCCAGCGAGGCCTCCGCGGCCCGGGTGCCGACCGCCCCCGCACCGACGGTCAGCATCGCGCCGCGCTCCCGGCAGACCCGGGCGCACACGCCGGTGACGAGGTCGCGCTCCGGCTCGTCGAGGCAGGCCGCCTCCCCGGTGGTGCCGAGGGCGACGATCCCGGTGGCGCCCGCCTCGAGCACTTCGTGGGCGAGCGCCTCCAGGGCCTCGGCGGCGATCCCTCCGGTGTGCGTGAACGGCGTGACGAGCGGTACGTGGATCCCGTGGAGCGGGACCGTCCGCGCGATGCCCCCGGAGGTTCCCCCCGCGAGGTCCTCCGCGGTGTTCTGTGTCGTGTCCTGTGCCATGCCCATGAGCCTGGCCCGCCCCCAGCGCCGAATCCAGTTCACGTTTCTTGGGCAACACGTAAGCTGAGCCGATGCTCGATGTCCGGCGCCTGCGCCTGCTGCGTGAACTCGCCCGCCGCGGCACGATCGCCGCCGTGGCCGAGGCCCTCTCCTTCAGCCCTTCGGCGGTGTCCCAGCAGCTCGGCGTGCTGGAGCGGGAGGCCGGACTGCCCCTGCTGGAGCGCACCGGGCGGCGGGTCCGGCTCACCCCGGCCGGGCAGAACCTGGTCCGGCACGCCGAGGCCGTCCTGGAACTGCTGGAGCAGGCGGACGCCGACCTGGCCGAGGCCCGCGGGGGCCTCGCCGGAGCCCTGCGGATCGGCGCCTTCCCCACGGCCACGCGCGCCATCGTCCCCGCGGCCCTGGTGGCCCTCGCCCGCCGCCACCCGGCTCTGGAGCCGATGGTCTGCGAGACCGATCCGGCGGGGGTCGCCCACGCCCTTCGGGCCGGGGACCTGGACGTCGCCCTGGTCCACTCGTACGACTTCGTACCCGCCGAGCGCGAGCCGGGCCTGACCACCGAGCCCCTCTACGGCGAGGCGATGTACCTGGCGGAGCCCACGGGGGGAACGCCCCGGGCGGCCGAGAGGCCCGGGACACCCGGGGCGAGGGGGCCGGCCGGGGCGGAAGCCGGCCGTCCACCCGCCGGGGACCTCCCGCAGCCGCCCCCGGCGCCCGACCAGGGCGCGGTCCTGCGCGCACACGCCCGATCGCCCTGGATCACCGCCACACCGGGCACCCTCTGCCACACCATGACCGTGCGGGCCTGCCAGGCGGCCGGCTTCACGCCCCGCGTGCGCCACCAGGTGGACGAGTTCGCCACCGTGCTCGCGCTGGTCGCCGCCGGCCAGGGCGTGGCCGTCGTACCCCAGCTCGGGGTGGCCGGTCCCCCCGACCCGGCCGTGCACCTCACCCGGCTGGTGATGCAACGGCGTACCCGCCTGGCCTTCCGCAGCGGAGCCGGCACCCACCCGGCGGTGGCCGCCTTCGGCGCGGCCCTTCGCGCCGCCGTACCACCGGATCTGGCCGGGTCGCGCGCCGAAGCGTGACACAACTCCCTTACCGGGTGCCGTCCGTGTACGTTCGTTGATCCAGACCGAACCGATCAGAACGGGGTACGACGTGACGCATCGCGTACGAGGGGTCATCGCCCGGAGCAAGGGCGCACCGGTGGAGACGACGACGATCCTCGTGCCCGACCCGGGCCCGGGCGAGGCGCTCGTCCGGGTGCAGGCCTGCGGGGTCTGCCACACCGACCTGCACTACCGAGAAGGCGGGATCAACGACGAGTTCCCCTTCCTGCTCGGCCACGAGGCCGCCGGAATCGTCGAGTCCGTCGGGCCGGACGTCACCTCCGTCGCACCCGGCGACTTCGTCGTCCTCAACTGGCGTGCGGTCTGCGGCACCTGTCGGGCCTGCAGGCGCGGGCGCCCCTGGTACTGCTTCGCCACGCACAACGCCACCCAGCCCATGACGCTGGAGGACGGCACCCCCCTCTCCCCGGCGCTCGGGATCGGAGCCTTCGCCGAGAAGACCCTGGTCGCCGCCGGCCAGTGCACCAAGGTGGACCCGGCCGCCTCCCCGGCCGCGGCCGGACTGCTCGGCTGCGGCGTGATGGCCGGCCTCGGCGCCGCCCTCAACACCGGGAACGTCGGACGGGGCGACTCCGTCGCCGTCATCGGCTGCGGGGGAGTGGGCAACGCCGCCGTGGCGGGCGCCAGGCTGGCGGGCGCCTCGCGGATCATCGCGGTCGACCTGGACGACCGGAAGCTGGAATGGGCCCGCGGCCTCGGCGCCACGCACACCGTCAACGGCCGCACCGAGGACGTCGTCAAGGCCGTCCAGGCCCTGACCGGCGGCAACGGCGCCGACGTCGTCATCGACGCCGTGGGCCGTCCGGAGACCTACCAGCAGGCCTTCTACGCACGCGACCTCGCCGGGACCGTGGTTCTGGTCGGCGTGCCGACCCCGGAGATGAAGCTCGAGCTCCCGCTCCTGGACGTCTTCGGCCGCGGCGGCGCCCTGAAGTCCTCCTGGTACGGCGACTGCCTGCCCGAGCGGGACTTCCCCCTGCTGATCGACCTCTACCTGCAGGGCCGGCTCGACCTGGACGCGTTCGTCTCCGAGACCATCCCGCTCGACGGCGTCGAGGAGGCCTTCGCCCGGATGGAGCGCGGCGAAGTGCTCCGCTCGGTCGTCGAGTTCTGAAGCAGCTGCGGCCGGCCCGACGGCCCCACCACCGCCTTCCGTGCGACCCGGTCCGCCGCGGCCGCACGGAAGGCCGTCCGCGGTAAGGCCCCGCAGCCCTGTGCGCCCCGGACACTAGACTCGGGCGGACCGCCGCGCGCCCGTGCCCGACCCGGCCGGGCCGCGTACCTCCGTACCTACCCCTGGGGGCCGTCCGTGACCATCGTCCACAGCTACCGCCAGCCCGGCACGGTCCTCACCGACCACCGGTTCTCCGTCCCGCTGGACCACGCGCGCCCGGACGGGGAGCGGATCGAGCTGTACGGCCGGGAAGTGGTCGCCACCGGCAAGGACCCGGAGAGCCTGCCCTGGCTGCTGTACCTGGAGGGCGGGCCGGGCTTCGGCGCCCGCCGCTTCGTCGGCCGGCAGGCCTGGCTGGAGCGGGCCCTCCAGGACTACCGGGTGCTGCTCCTGGACCAGCGCGGCACCGGCCGTTCCACCCCCCTGAACCGGCAGACGCTGCCCCTGCGCGGCACTCCTGCCCGGCAGGCCGACCACCTCGCCCACTTCCGCGCCGACTCCATCGTGCGCGACGCCGAAGCGATCCGCCCCGGTCTCACCGGCGGCGCGCCCTGGACCGTACTGGGCCAGAGCTTCGGCGGGTTCTGCACGGTCCGGTACCTCTCCAGCGCGCCCGAGGGCCTCACCGCCGCCCTGATCACCGGCGGCCTGCCGGCGCTGACCGCCACCGCCGACGAGGTCTACCGGGCCGCCTACCCGCGCATCGAGCGCAAGAACGCGGCCCACTACGCCCGTTACCCCATGGACGTCGAGCGGGCCCGCCGGATCGCCGCCCATCTCGCGGACCAGCCGGCCGAGCTCCCCGGCGGCCACGTCCTGACGGTCGAGGCCTTCCAGTCCCTCGGCATCCTCCTCGGCGGCGGCGACGGCAGCCACCAGCTCCACTACCTGCTGGAGGACGCCTTTGTCCCGACCCCCGCCGGGCCGGCCCTCTCCGACGCCTTCCTGGAAAGCGCCCGCGGCCTCCTCTCCTTCGCCGGACACCCCCTCTACGCCCTGGTCCACGAGGCGATCTACGCCCAGGACCCGGCCGCGCCCACGGCCTGGGCCGCCGAGCGCGTCCGGGCGGAGCACCCCCGCTTCGACGCCCGCAAGGCGCTCACGGGCGACGAGCCCGTGCTCTTCACCGGCGAGACCATCCACCCCTGGCACTTCACCACCGACCCGGCCCTCTCCCCGCTGCGCGAGACCGCCGATCTGCTGGCCGCCCGTACGGGCTGGCAGCCGCTCTACGACCCGGAGCGGCTGGCGGCCAACGAGGTGCCGGTGGCTGCCGCGGTCTACCACGACGACATGTACGTGGACGTGGAGGACTCGCTGCGCACGGCCCGCGCCATCCGGGGGCTGCGGACCTGGGTGACGGACGAGTTCGAGCACGACGGCCTGCGCGCGGGCGGCCCCCGCGTACTGGACCGGCTGCTGGCCCTCGTGAACGACGCGGTGTGACCGGCGCGCACGTCGAGGTGTGACGTGCGAGGACGCCGACGCCCGCCGCGCCGGCGGCGAGGGGGCGGCCCGGGGGCCGGTCCGCGCCCTCGCCGACAACGGTCGCGCTCGCCGCCCGGCTGCGCGGCATGCAGGCGTCAGCGGTGGCCCGTACGTCCCGGCCCGTGACGGTCCGTTCGCCTATTGTGCGACGCATGACCGAACCACGTGATCAGCAGGCCCCCTTGGAGCCCATGCCCACCGACTGGCAGCGCGCCCTCGCCGTCGTCGCCCACCCGGACGACCTGGAGTACGGGTGCGCGGCCGCCATCGCGGACTGGACGGACGGCGGGCGGGAGGTGGTATACCTCCTGGCCACCCGCGGCGAGGCGGGCATCGACTCCCTCGCCCCCGCCGACTGCGCCCCGCTGCGCGAAGCGGAGCAGCGCGCGAGCGCCGCCGTGGTCGGGGTGTCCGCGGTGGAGTTCCTGGACCACCGCGACGGGGTCGTCGAGTACGGACTCGGCCTGCGCCGGGACATCGCGGCGGCCATCCGCCGGCACCGCCCCGAACTGGTCATCACCCTCAACCACCGTGACACGTGGGGCGGGGAGCAGGGCGGCGGCTACTGGAACACCCCCGATCACAAGGCCGTCGGCAGGGCCACCCTGGACGCCGCCGCCGACGCGGGCAACCGGTGGATCTTCCCGGAGCTCATCTCCGAACAGGGCCTGGAGCCGTGGAACGGGGTCCGCTGGGTGGCGGTGGCCGGGACCAGCACGCCCACGCACGCGGCCGACGCCGGTCCGGGCCTGGAGCGGTCGGTGCTCTCCCTGATGGAGCACAAGGCCTACATCGAGGCGCTGACGGGCCAGGACCCCGAGGAATACGTCCGTACGTTCCTCACCGGCAACGCCGAGGGGGTGGCGGCGCGGTTCGGCGGCCGCCCGGCGGTCGCGTTCGAGGTCTTCCCCCGCTGACCCTCCACCCGTACTCTGACGGACCGTCAAATGATGGGCATTCGTCGGGGCCGGGGGTGCGGGACAAGGTGATCGACACCATCTCCACGGAGATCGCGGAGGGCGAGGAGCGGGTCCGCCTGGAGGTCGCGGACGGCGTGGCGGTCCTCACCCTCTGCCGCCCGGACAAACTCAACGGCTGGAGCTGGGAGTCCAGCCGGCAGCTCGGCCTGCTCGCTGACCGGATCCGCTTCGACCCCTCGGTGCGGGCCGTGCTGCTGCGGGCGGAGGGCCGGGCGTTCTGCGCGGGCATCGACGTGACGGCCCCGGGCGGCGGCATCACCGGCGGGTCCGCCTCCGAACGCACCCGCAACTACTGCGAGGGCATCCGCTGGGCCCACGAGCGGTTCGCGGTCCTCGCCCGGCTTCCGCAGCCGGTGGTGGCCGCCGTCCAGGGCTACTGCCTCGGCTTCGGCTTCGAGCTGGCCCTGATGGCCGACATCCGGGTGGCGGCGCGGGACGCCGTCTTCGCCCTGCCCGAGGCCCGGCTGGGCGTCGCGGTCGACGCGGGCGGCGACCTGCGCATCGCCCGCGAGGCGGGCGCGGGCTGGGCGAAGCTGCTGGCGCTGACGGGCCGCCGCATCGACGCGGCGACCGCCGAGCGGCTCAACCTCGTCCAACTCGTCGTGGAGGCTGATGCGTTGGCGACTTCCTCCCGCGCCCTGGCGGAGGAGATCGCCGCCAACGCCCCCCTCGCGGTGCAGGGCATCAAGCGCGCAATCGACGCCTACGCCGACGCGGCCCTCCCCGCTGCCCTCGACCGGGTGGCGATGACCGCGGCCCTCACGCTGGCCTCGGACGACGCCCGCGAGGGATACGGCGCCCAGGCCGACGGCCGGCCACCCCGCTTCACCGGGGGCTGACCGCAGGAGGCCGCCGGCCCACGTCGCCGTCGTCGGACAGGGCCGCGGCGATGGCGCCGCCACCGGCCTCGGGGAGCCGGACCGGCGACGAGCGCCGGTGCACGCGGTAGGGAACGGCCTCGACGCGCCCAGGAGCGGCAAGCGTGGCCCGGGGAGCCCGACCACCGGGTGCCGGTGCCCCGTACGCCGACCGCGCCGCCGACCCCCGTGGTCCCCGCGCTCGCCGCCGACGGGGCCCTGGACTCTTCCGGCCGGACGGCCGCGACCGCCCGGCTGGTGTCCGCGATCCCGGGCGTCGGCGAGGACGCTGTTGCGGCCACGGCCCACTGACCGGACCCGGAGGTCCCGGACCGGTTCGCCGACGCACTCTCAGCGTTCCCGGGCGCGCGGCCCGACTGGGGCAGCTCAGTCTCCCGGGCGCGGGGTCCCGGGGATGCCGGGCGACGGCGGGACGGCCGGGTGGGGCTCGCCCGGCCCGGCGGCGAAGGGGCCGCGTCCCAGCTGCTCGCGTACCGGGACCACCTCGGGGCTGACCACCGTCCGGCGCTGCCAGTTGGCCCCGTCGACGACCAGGGTGTGCCCGGTGACGAACCTGGCGTACGGCGAGGCCAGGAACGTCGCCGCCCAGCCCAGTTCGCGCGGCACCCCGACCCGCAACGCCGGCTGCCGGGCGTCCTTGGGGCCGGGGGCGCCGCGCTCCAGCCCGCCGCGGATGTCCGCCGTCATGTCGGCGTGCGGGAACAGGCCCGGGACGAGCCCGTTGATCTGGATGCCGTACGGCCCCCACTCCACGGCGAGGGTCTCCACGAGGTTCTTCACCCCCGCCTTGGCGGCGGCGCTGTGGGCGAAGCCCGGCCCGCCCGTCCAGGCGTACGAGGCGCCGATGTTGACGATCGACCCGGGGGTGCCCGCCGCGAGGTGGCGGCAGCCGAACTCGCGGGTCATGAACCACGTGCCGGTCAGGGTGATGTCCACGACCGCCCGCCAGGCGTTCGGGGAGAGGTCCTCCGCCGGGGAGGGGAAATTGGCGGCCGCGTTGTTCACCAGTACGTCCGGCAACCCGAGCGCCGCCTGCGCCGCGTCGAAGACCTCCGCGACCCGCTCGGGGTCGCGGATGTCGCAGACGGCGGCGGTCACCCGGCCCGCACCCGGTACGGCGGCCAGCTCGTCCTGCGCCGCCTTGAGCTGCTCGGGACGCCGGCCCGCGATCAGCAGGTCGGCGCCGAGCCGTGCGAACTCGGCCGCCACGGCCTTGCCCAGACCGGTGCCGCCGCCGGTCACGAGGACCACCTGCCCCCCGTAGGTACCGGGGGGCAGGGCGGCGGCACCGAGGGGCGGTGGCGCGGGCAGGCCGCGCTGAGGGTTCTCCATCCGCCCATCGATAGCGCGCGGACGCTCAGATCACCATCCCCGGGAGGCCCGCGCCCCAGGGCCCCCTTACAGGCCTTGCCGGGCTCGCGACGCCCGGCACCGCACCGCACCGCGCCCCGCCGCGTTGCTCGTCCGTCGCCGATGCTCCGCACGGGCTTCCTCCTCCGCCACGCGGTGCACGGCACCGGACCCGCTCCCCGATCCGGCCTGATCCGAAAGATCCTGATCCGGAAGATACGGAACTAGCTGCCCGGGTTGTACGCCTGCTTGGTGGCGCAGGTCCAGATCACGGGCTTGAGCCTGCCCTTCGCGTTCACGGCCGCTCCGCCGACCCGGTCGGCGTCGGACACCGCGTCGGCCATGCTCGCCCCGCCCGCGGCCAGCCGCGGCAGGGCCTTGACCGGGCCGGAACCGGCCCGCAGCAGCGCCTGGTCCGGCAGGGCCATCTCGTCCGGGTGGAACTTGGCGGTGCCGACGCTGACGTTCGTGGTCGGGCTGATCGCCTCCAACGTGGCGTACGGGTGCGAGGCCAGCCCCCCGGGGGTGGTGCCGGGGCCGCCGACCGGGGGCTCCCAGACCCACGTCCGGTACTCGTGCCACGGACCCGCCCAGTCGTAGCCGACGATCCGGCCGCTCTCGTCGAGGTCCTGGACGTAGCTGTCGTTCATCGTGGGATCCAGCAGCCGGGCGGCGCTGCCGTCCCCCGGCCACAGCACCGGGTGGGTGCCCTCCAGGTGCGCGCCGGTCTCGGGGACCTCGTAGTCCTGCGTCGCCATGCCGAGGATGTCGCCCCGGTTGTTGATGCCGGTGACCATCGTGATCCGGGTCCCCGGGCCGGCTTCGGCCGGGACGGGCAGTTCACGGACCTTCCGGCCGTCCTTCCAGACGGTCCCGGGCCCGCTGTCGGCGCGGGACACCACGTACCCGGCGTCGTTGACGTCGGCCTCGAGGTCGTGGCCGTAGCCGTCCGGCAGCCGGGTGATCGCCGCGGCGCCCACCTGATAGGTGAACAGGGAGGCGCCGGCGGAATCGTGGAGGACGCCCACCATCAGTCCGTGCGCGTTGACGGCGATCACCCGGCCCGACGCGTTCGGGTCGGTGAGCGGGACCCGGTGCACCGCGGTGCCGGTCCAGTACACGGGCCTGTGGCCCGAGACGCCGACCGCGAGGTCGCCCGCTCCGAAGTCGAAGACGCCCTGGCTCTGCTGCATGTCGCGCACGTACGACTCGTCCCCGATCGAGCCGAGACCTGGATCTTCGGCGCGCATTGAGCGTCGGTCGACGCGGCGGCCGGGCCGGCCGCGCTGACCAGGCCGGCCAGAACGACGGCGGCTGCAGCTGCGGGCAGGCTTCTTCTCATGTGGTGGTCCCCCCTGGACAGGTGCTGTTCCCCGTTGAGTCATGACACGTGCACGCCACATGTTGCCTGATCTTGAGGCGGATGTGGCCTGAATGGCGCGTGTCGGTACCGGATCGGAGGGCCTTCCTGTCGGCCGACGGTTCACAGAGGGGCAAGCGACCGCTTAGTATGCGCGCGGAACGTGATTCCTCGACGGCGGCTGGAGGCCCCGGATGCAGGCATGGCGAGTACATACCCCCGGAGAGCCCCGAGAGGCCCTGCGCCTCGAGGAGATTCCCCAACCGCTCCCGGGCGAGGGCGAGGTGCGGCTGCGGGTGCTCGCGGCGAACCTCAACTTCCCCGACGCGCTGCTCGTCCGCGGCCAGTACCAGATCCGCCCGCCGCTGCCCTTCACCCCCGGTGTCGAGATCTGCGGCCTCACCGACGACGGCCGGCGCGTCATCGCCACCCCGAGCCTGCCCCACGGCGGCTTCGCCGAGTACGTGATCGCGTCCGAGCGGGCCCTGCTCCCGGCCCCCGAGAGCCTCGACGACGCCGAGGCCGCAGCCCTGCACATCGGCTACCAGACCGGCTGGTTCGGTCTGCACCGCCGGGCGCGCCTCCAGCCGGGCGAGACCCTGCTCGTGCACGCTGCCGCAGGCGGGGTCGGAAGCGCGGCAGTCCAGCTCGGCAAGGCCGCCGGAGCCACCGTCATCGGGGTCGTCGGAGGCAAGGCCAAGGTGCGTACCGCCGAGGAGCTCGGCTGCGATCTGGTGATCGACCGTACGAGCGAGGACGTCGTCGCCCGGGTCAAGGAGTTCACCGGCGGACGCGGCGCCGACGTGGTCTACGACCCCGTCGGCGGCGACTCGTACACCGCCTCCGCCAAGTGTGTGGCCTTCGAGGGCCGGATCGTCGTGGTCGGCTTCGCGAGCGGCGACATCCCCGCCCCCGCCCTCAACCACGCCCTCATCAAGAATTATGCGATCCTCGGCCTGCACTGGGGCCTCTACGCGGCCAAGGACCCGGCCGCGATCCTCGCCTGCCACACCGAACTCACCCGCCTCGCCGCCGAAGGCGCAGTCAAGCCCCTGATCAGCGAGCTCGTCGCACTCCCGGGCGTCGCCGACGCCGTGCAGCGCCTCGCCGACGGCACCACCACCGGCCGGGTGGTCCTGGCCGTGCCCCGAGAGCCGGGTGCGGCCCGATGACAGCGATCACCGCCGACCAACTGCTCACACGGGTCCGGGACCTGCTCGCCGGGCATCCGCCCGCGTCCACACCCCGCGACGACTTCCTCCGCGCCCGCTTCGATGCCGGACTCGCCTGGGTGCACTACCCCGAGGGCCTCGGCGGACTCGGCGCGCCCCGTTCCCTCCAAGCCGCCGTCGACGCCGAACTGGAGGCCGCCGGCGCCCCCGACAACGACCCGCGCCGGATCGGTATCGGCCTCGGCATGGCCGCGCCCACGATCCTCGCGTACGGCACCGAAGAGCAGAAGCGGCGCTTCCTGCGCCCCCTGTGGGTGGGCGAGGAGGTCTGGTGCCAGCTCTTCAGCGAGCCCGGCGCCGGATCCGACCTCGCCGCGCTCGCCACCCGCGCCGTCCTCGACGAGGCCGCCGGCGAGTGGACGGTCGACGGCCAGAAGGTCTGGACGTCCAGCGCCCACAACGCCCGCTGGGGCATCCTCGTCGCCCGCACCGACCCGACCCTGCCCAAGCACCAGGGCATCACCTACTTCCTCTGCGACATGCGCGACCCCGGCGTCGAGGTCCGGCCACTGCGCCAGATCACCGGCGAGGCCGAGTTCAACGAGGTCTTCCTCACCGGCGTCCGCATCCCCGACACCCACCGCCTCGGCGCCGTCGGCGAGGGCTGGGCGGTCGCCCGCACCACCCTGATGAACGAGCGCGTCTCCATCGGCGGTATGCGCATCGCCCGCGAGGGCGGCATGATCGCCCCCGTCGCCGCGGCCTGGCGCGAACGCCCCGAACTGCGCACCCACGCCCTCCACCAGCGGCTGCTGGAACTGTGGGTCGAGGCCGAGGTCGCCCGCCTCACCGGCGAGCGGCTGCGCCAGCAGCTCGCCGCCGGCCAGCCGGGCCCCGAAGGCTCCGGCATGAAGCTGACCTTCGCCCGGCTCAACCAGGAGATCAGCGGTCTGGAGGTCGAACTCCTCGGCGAGGAAGGCCTCCTGTACCAGGACTGGACCATGCGCCGCCCCGAACTGGTCGACTTCACCGGCCGCGACGCCGGCTACCGCTACCTGCGCGCCAAGGGCAACAGCATCGAGGGCGGCACGAGCGAAATCCTCCTCAACATCGTCGCCGAACGCGTCCTCGGCCTGCCGACCGAGCCGCGCGACGACAAGGACCTCGCGTGGAAGGACCTGTCCCGATGACCGCACCGGCACCGGCCGCAGCGCCCGCGGCCCCGGCCGACCTCCTCTACTCCCAGGCCGAGGAGGAACTGCGCGCCGCCGTACGCTCGCTCCTCGCCGACCGGTGCGACGCCACGGCTGTACTCGCCCGGGCCGAGACGGCCCTGCCGCACGACCCGGACCTGTGGCGCACCCTCGCCGTCGAGATCGGCACGGCGGGGCTCCTCGTACCCGAGAAGCTCGGGGGACAGGGCGCGGGGCACCGCGAGGCCGCCGTGGTGATGGAGGAGCTGGGCCGGGCCGTGGCGCCCGTCCCGTACCTCACGAGCGCCGTGCTCGCCACGGAGATCCTGCTCGCCTGCGACACAGCCGAAGCCACCACGCTGCTGGCGGAACTCGCCTCGGGCCGCACCGTCTGCGCCCCGGCCGTGCCGCTGACCCTCGCCCCCCGGCGCCCGCCTGCCGGCGCCCGTACGCGACTTCGGCGGGGGGACCCTGACCGGCACGGTCACTGCCGTGGCGGACGCGGTGGCCGCCGACGTACTGCTCGTCCTGGCCGACACCGGGCTGTACGCGGTTCGCGCAGGGGAAGCCCGCGTCACCCCGCTCGTACCCCTGGACCTGACCCGCCCGCTCGCCACCGTCACCCTGGAGGCGGCCCCCGGCGTCCGCCTCGCCGACCCGGCCACGGCCCGGGCGGCCGTCGCCGGAGCGCTGCTCTCCGCGGCGGGACTGCTCGCCTCCGAACAGGTCGGGCTGGCCGAGTGGTGCCTGACCGAGACCGTGGGACACGTCAAGGGCCGCTACCAGTTCAACCGACCCGTCGGCTCCTTCCAGGCCCTCAAGCACCGCCTGGCGAGGCTCTGGCTGGACGTGGCCTCCGCCCGGGCGGCGGCCAGGGCCGCCGCCGACGCCCTCGCCACCGGAGCCCCCGACACGCCCCTCGCCGTCGCCGTCGCCCAGGCCCACTGCTCGGGGGTGGCCGTCCGCGCCGCCGAGGAATGCGTCCAGCTCCACGGAGGCATCGGCATGACGTGGGAACACCCGGCCCACCTCTACCTCAAGCGGGCCAAGGCCGACTCCCTCGCCCTCGGCACGGCCGGTCACCACCGCGGCCTGGTCGCCGACTTCGCGGAACTCCCGGCGCCTTAGGGGCCTTCTCTCGGATCAGGCCGGATCAGGGTGCGGCGTGCGGCGCGGATCGCACGGCGGAGGAGGAGGTCCCCGCGGAGCGTCGGCGGCCGACGACCACGCGGCCGGGTGCGGTGCGGTGCCGGGCGCCACGACCCCGCAGGTTCCGGAAGAAGGCCCTGGGGTCTCCGGCGGTCGGCCGGCCCGGTGCCTGCCGTCGCGCCGTACCGCAAGACGGCAACGGCTCCGGCGGTCGGCCGCTCAGAAACGGCTCGCCGCCGAACTGCACGCCCGGCACGTGACCGACACCCACAGCGGACACGGGATCGCCGTGGAGCAGCCCCGCGCCGTGGCGGACGCCGTGCGCGACGTGGTCGACCGGGTGCGGGGCGAAACGCAGGGGCAAGGGCGCTGACAGGGCCGCCCCGGCCGCCGGGAGCCGGCGTGGTGCGCCTTCGGCCGAGCCCACCTCGGCCTGCACGCGACCGGCGTCCCACGACCGGCGTCCCGGCCACCGTCGACATCCCCGTCCCCGGCCCGGTCCTCGCGCTGCGGATGGCCGCGATCGTCCGCGACCTGCACCTGCCCCGCCTGCGGCACGTCCCCGACCGATCCCTATGCTCACCGCATGACCGCCGTCATCGCAGCGCTGTCCGCGACCGCGCTGCGCACCCACCGTGACGAACTCGCAGCCCTCCTGCACGCCGTGGTCCGCGACGGCTCCTCGCTCGGCTTCCTCGAGGGCCTCGACCACACGGCCGCCGCCGCCTGGTGGGACTCCCTGCTGCCCGCCGTCGAGGACGGCTCCCTCGCCGTGTGGGTATCCCGCACCGGTGCCGACGGCCCCATCGACGGCACCGTCAGCTGGTACCGCGAATCCAAGCCCAACGGCCGCCACCGCGCCGAGCTGCGCAAGCTCATGGTCCACCCGGCCGCCCGGGGCCGCGGCACCGCCCGCGCCCTCCTCGCGCACGCCGAGACCGAGGCCGTCCGCGCCGGGGTGCTGCTGCTGTTCCTGGACACCGAGACCGGCAGCGGCGCGGAGCACGTCTACCGCTCCGCGGGCTGGACGGAGGCCGGCACCATCCCCGACTACGCCACCGACCCGGCGGGCCGGCTGCACCCGACGACCCTCTTCTACAAGCAGCTCCGCGGCGCCCACCGGTGACCTCGCCCGCCGCGCGGCGTTAGACCCGTAGCCGCCGGCCACCGATCGAGGGAGACCGCATGTCCGCAGCAGCCGCCGCACCCCTGACCCGACGCGCGCTGCTGCGCGCGGCGTTCACCGCGGCCGTGCTGGCCGGTACGGGCGCGGCCCTGGCCCCGGTGCTGCGCGCCCGCCGGCCCCGGCAGACCCTCACCCCGGCGCCGCTGGCCGAGGAGGAGACGTACCGCGGCCGGCACATCGCCGTGGACGCCGCCGGGGTCCGCATCGACGGCCGCCCGCTGCACGTCATGCGCCGGGCCGACGGCAGCTACCTGAGCGGCATCAACCACTTCCAGTCCTATCCGACCCCACTGGAACTGGCCCGGGCCGCCGTCGACGAACTGGGCACGACCCAGCTGGCGTTCGCTGCTCCGCACCACGGCTGACAGACCCACGGGAACGGGAGGATGCACGCGTTGCACGTCCGGCAGAACCAGAAGAACCTCACCAGCGCCCAGAAGAAGCGGTTCACCGCGGCCGTACTGGAGCTGAAGCGCAGCGGCGCCTACGACGCCCTGGTGCGCACCCATGACAAGTACTTCGTGCCCGACCGCGACCGCAAGCTGCGCGTCGGGCACATGTCGCCGTCCTTCTTCCCGTGGCACCGGCTCTATCTGCTGGAGTTCGAGAAGCAGTTGCAGCAGATCGACCCGCGCGTCTCCGTCCCGTACTGGGACTGGACCACCGACACCAGCCCGGTCTCCTCGCTCTGGGCGGACGACTTCCTCGGCGGCACCGGCCGCTCGACCGACCGCAAGGTGATGACCGGGCCGTTCGCCTACGACAGGGGCAACTGGACGGTGACCGTGGGCATCACGGAGTCCGCGTTCCTCACCCGCAACCTGGGCAGGCCGCAGAATCCGATCGCCCTGCCCACCCCGGCCGAACTCCAGTGGGCGATCGACGACCCGGTCTACGACGTCTCGCCGTGGGACTCCACCGCCACGGCGGGCGGGTTCCGCAACAAGCTGGAGGGCTGGGCGGCCCCCAGGAGCGAGCGGTGGCGCAACCACAACAAGGTCCACCAGTGGATCGGCGGCCACATGACAGGGGGTACGGCGCCCAACGACCCGGCGTTCTGGCTGCACCACGCCTTCGTCGACCTCGTCTGGGACCGCTGGCAGCGCAAGCACCCCCGCTCCGGCTACCTGCCCGCGGCGCCCCTGGCCCTCGGTGACCTCCAGCGCGGCCGGGTGATCGCCCTTGACGAGCCGATGCCTCCCTGGGACGTCACCCCGCGCGAGGTGCTCGACCACCAGGGTCTGTACCGCTACGAATGACCCGCCCGCGAGGGCGCGGTGAGCGGCGGGGGGGGCAGGGCAGCAGGGCACACGGGAAGGGCCCCCGCCGCGCCGCGGTGGGGGCCCTTCGGTCGAGCAGGCGATCAGTGGCCGTAGCCGGCACCCTCGGTGTGGTGGTCGCCGCCGCCCGACGCGTTGACGCAGGTGTTGCCGAACGCGGGGTTGAGCAGGCCGATCACGTTCACGGTGTTGCCGCAGACGTTGACCGGGACGTGCACCGGGACCTGGAGCAGGTTGCCCGACAGGACACCGGGGGAGCCGACCGCCGCACCGTGCGCTCCGGCATCGGCGACAGCCAGACCCGCACCGGCGACCACGGCGCTACCGGTGACAGCGGTGATGGCGAATGCCTTCGCGATACGCGACATCAAGATCTCCTCGTGAGATATGGGGCGCCACAGAATCTGTGGCATTTGACATGGCATACAACGCGAGGAGAGCCGAGGGGTCACGGCCCCTGCGCCTACCCGGTGACGGGAAAGGCGACGGAGGCGAAAGGGGGCCGGACCTGAGTGATCTCCCCGGGGCGCAGCACCCCGACGACCCGGCCCGTGCAGCGGGGCCCCTGGTACAGGGTCGCCGAGCCGCGGGTCGCGTTGGTGACCGCACGGCCGCCGCCGCCCTCCGCGGCCGCACAGCCCCGCGGCGCGGTGAGCCCGTGGACCCGGTCGTCCTGGCCGACGTACTGGAAATCCGGCCCCGCGGCGTGGGCCGGACCGGCGACGCACGAGATGCCCGCCAGCAGAAGGACGGGCACAGTGTGGTGGATACGCAGGATTCGCATGCCCGTGCAACCGGGCCGGTCCCCGGACCGGTCACGCCTTGTCACCCTTCGGACGGCTGTGCGACCGTGCGGGACCGGTACCAGCAGCAGGAGGACGGATGAGTGCAGAGGACGTCGTCGCCGGCGTCGGCCGGCCGCGGGTCGTGACCGGGGCCGGCGTGGTCGAGGGACGTACCGGGGCCGACGGGATCTCCGTCTTCCTGGGCATCCCCTACGCGGCCCCGCCCGTCGGCGCCCTCCGCCTGGCACCACCCGCGGCCCCCGCCGCCTGGGACGGCGTGCGCGAGGCCACCGCCTTCGGGCCGACCGCACCCAAGGTGCCCTACCCGCCCACGTTCGCGGCCCTGCTGCCCGACCCGGCGATCCCCGGCGACGACTGCCTGAACGTGAACGTGTGGACCCCCGAGCCGGCTGACGGGGCCGGCCTGCCGGTCATGGTGTGGATCCACGGCGGGGCGCACACCCGCGGCTCCTCGGCCGTGCCCGTCTACAACGGCTCCGCCTTCGCCCGCGACGGCGTCGTGCTCGTCTCCTTCAACTTCCGCCTCGGCGTCCTCGGGTACGGGCTCTTCCCCGACGCGCCCGCCAACCGCGGCCTCCTGGACCAGATCGCCGCCCTCGAATGGGTCCGCGACAACATCGCGGCCTTCGGCGGAGACCCGGCCCGCGTCACCCTCTTCGGCGAATCCGCCGGAGCCATCAGCATCGGCGCCCTCCTGGCCGCGCCCCGCGCGGCCGGACTCTTCCGGCGGGCGGTCCTGCAGAGCGGAGCCCCCGAGGCCCTGCCCCGCCCCCGGGTGCGGGCCATGGTCCGGCGGATGGCCTCGCTGCTGAAGGTGGAGGCCACCGCCGCGGCCTTCACGGCCGTCTCCCTGCCCGACCTGATGGCGGCCCAGGCGGCCGTCCTGCGCAGATCGGGCCCCCTCCTCGGAGGACCCGCCTTCGGCCTGGTCGTCGACCCGGAGACGCTGCCCGTCGACCCCCTCGACGCCCTGACCGCCGACGAGGACCCCGCTTCCGCTGCGGTGCCCCTGCTGTTCGGCTGGACCACCGACGAGTACCGGCTCTGGCTGGCCCCCACCGGCGGCATGCGGCTGCTGGACCGGATGGGGCCGCTCGCCGTGGCACTGGCCCGGACCCGGACCGGCAAGGACCGGGCCGCCGTGGCGGCGCTGCGCACCGCCCTGCCCGCGGCCGGTCCTGCCGAGCTCGCCGGTCAGCTGTTCACCGACCTGCTGCTGCGCGATCCGCTGCGCAGGCTCGCCGGGGCCCGGCGGGAGGCGCCGAGCTTCCTGTACGAGTTCGCCTGGTGTTCGGGCGTCCCGGGGCTCGGCGCCTGCCACGCCCTGGAGCTGGGCTTCGTGTTCGACACCCTGTCCGTGCCCGAGGCCGGGTGGCTGGCCGGCCGGGACGCCCCGCAGGAGCTGGCCGACGAGATGCACGGCGCGTGGGTGCGGTTCGCGACGACGGGCGAACCGGGCTGGGCGCCCTGGAACGGCTCAGGCCCGCCGAAAGTGTTCGGCGGGCCTGAGCTGGAGCGGACGCAGGAGCCGCAGGTTACTCGACCGGTCCTTCCATGACCTTGCTGATGTACTGGATCGGACCCTCGCCCATGTTCGGGACGTAGGTCTTCGCGTTGTGCCGGCCGCCCGGGATCACCCGCAGGCTGGTGTGCACGGGCCCCTTGTTGCCGAAGGTGGCGACGAACTTCTGCACGTCCGGCAGGGTCTTCTTGTTGTTCTCGTTGTCGCCGACCTGGAAGGCGATGTAGACGTCCGGGCCCTTGGCGTCGATGAGCTGCTTGGCCAGCAGCTCCGGGTTGTTCTCGGCCTTCTCCTTGTCGTGGCCCTTCCACAGGGAGGAGTCCGGGACGATGTCCGGGCCGGAGGCGATCACGGCCTTGAACTTGTCCGGGTGCTTCAGCACGGCCTTCATGCCCGCGAAGCCGCCGGTCGAGGAGCCCATGAACGCCCAGCCGTCACGTGACTTCACCGTGCGGAAGTTCGCTTTCATCAGGTCCGGGACGTCCTCGGTCAGCCACGTGCCCATCTTCGGCTGGCCGGGGATGTCGGAGCCGTCCCAGTAGACGCCCTTGTCGTCCGGGCCGGGGTTGAGCACCGGCATGGCCAGCAGGAAGGGCTTGCTCTTCCCCTCCGCGTACCACTTGCTGATGCTGGTCTGGAGGCCGAGGTCGGTGCCCATCCAGTAATTGTTCGGGTAACCGGCGCCGCCCGGGAGGGCGATCATGACAGGGAAGCCGCTCTTGGCGAACTTCGGGTCGTTGTACTCCTTGGGGGCCCAGACCCAGACCTTGCCCTTGAATCCCGACTTCTTGCCGTCCAGGGTGGTCACGGCCACATGCGTGCCGTCGGCCAGTGTCATCGAGTTCTTGAACTCGGCCGTCGGCCCGGTCGGCATGAGCATCTTGGAGTTCGCCGGCTGCGGGCTCCCCGCGCCGCCCTGGCCGGAGCCCTTGCCGCCCGCGTCCTGCCCGAAGGACACCGCCGAGCCCTTGTCGGTGAAGGGGGGTATCTCGTAGTGGGCCATGACGCCGGCGGCTATGCCCGCGAGCGCGAGGACCGACACCACGGCGATCAGCCGGCCCCGGCCTTTGCGGCGCGGGGGGTCGGGCTGCTCCTGCTCCCACTGGTCCTGCGGCTGCTGGCCGTACGACGGGCTCTGCCCGCCGTACTGCTCCGCGTACGGGGACTGTCCGTGCGGCTGCTGCCCGTACGGCCGGCCGTACGGGTCGCCGTAGGGCGGCTGCGGGCTCTGTCCCTCCGGCCGGTAAGGCTGGTGCTGCTGCCCCTCGGGTGCGTACGACATGTGCGGTGGCTCTCCGGCTGGTGCTGCCCCCAGGGGGGCGGGTGGTCCGACGTCTCGGTTCTTCCGTTCGGAAGATGAACGAAAGTTCGCCGGGGTTGCGCACTTTCCCTTCTCTTGGGGTTTCCTGGGGCAGCCCATTGCACGGTGGTCGCAGGAGGTGCCGATCCGGGGACCGCCCATTCCTGCTCCGGCACACGCCGCCGGGTCGGGTGCCCCACGGCCGTGGGCCCGCTCGCCGTCCTGCGTGTCCGACCTGCGTACCGGCAGGTTCGGCGCCTCGCTCGGGGCTTCACGGTCCACAAGGGCGCAGACCGTACCGCAGCGCCGACGTGAACTTTGGGGTGTGGACTTCGCCGCCGCGAGCGGGCCTGCTACGCGGCCATGGTCATGGGCGGCCGGAGCCACCCGGCCCGCGGCGAAACAGCGGCGCCGCCCCGTACGCCGTACCGGCCGACGGGTGCGGGGCTCCGGTCCGGCCGACGGACTCGGCCCTCGCCCCGGCCTTCCTCGGATGGGGAACGCCGGGGCAGGACCGTTTTTCCGTTCTTCTGTCCGGCCTAGGCCGGGACCAGGGTCTTGCGGCGGCGCTTGCGCTGCGCCCCCGCCGACAGCCTCAGCTCGATGATCGACCGCACGGCCGGCCACTCCTCGTCGAGGATCGAGTAGAAGGCTGTACTGCGGACGGCGCCGTCCAGCCCCCGCGAATGAGCCCGGCGGACCCCCTCGCAAGTGAAGCCGAGACGTTCCATCGCAGCCCGCGACCGGCCGTTGCGGGCATCGGCGCGCAGTGAGATGCGCCGGACCCCCCAGGTCTCGAAGGCGTGGCGGAGCATGAGCAGCTTCGCCTCGGTGTTGATGCCGGTGCCCTGGGCTGTCGGGGACAGCCAGGTATTGCCGATCTCGGCGGCATCGGGGATCGCCGTCGCCGGATCGCCGAACGGGACGCCCGGCACGGCGGGCCACACCAGCGGCCCCTGCCAGTAGTCGAGTTCCAGGAACCGGGTCGAGCCGACCACGCGCCCGTCAGTGGCTCTGACGACGGCGAACGGGAGCGATCGACCCGCTGCCTGATCGGCGAGCGCGCGGTCGATGTACTCGTGTGACGCCTGCACACCGTGGGGTACGGGGGTGAAGGCGTAAGTCGTACGATCCTCGGCACCGGCCACGGCCAGGGCCTCGGTGTGGTGTGGTGCGAGGGGCTCGAGCCGCACGGTGCGGCCCGCGAGGTGTACGGGTACGGGCACGGAGCCTTCGGTCCTTCTGGGCGGTGGGGTGGTTGCACAGTCTGCGTCCATGACGTCGCCCCCCGTGCAAAACACGAGTGAAAGGCAACCGGCTGTCAGGTGAACGCGAGTGGCTCAATGTAGCCCCTCGAAGTCCTCTCTTGAAGCCCCAATTCGGCAATGGTGTGACGCTGGTTTTCGCCGACTCGGGTCCCCGCGCCGGAGCGCCCGTCATCCTGGTCCGCGGACGGCTCTTCCACCGCACGCCGCGGGTCCCCCGGACGGCCGCGCTCGCAGCCTCAGGACACCGTGCGATCATGCCTGACCTGCGAGGATGCGGAGACAGTCCGGTGCTGCCGGGCAAGGCGCTGCTCGCCGGTCCCGCGGACGATCACGCCGCCCTCCCGCCGCGGCCGGACATCGAACACGTGGTCGTGGGTGGAGTGTCCGCGGGCGCTCGGATCGCCATGGAGGTGCGACTGCGCCACCCGGGTCCCCGCCCGGCGAGGCCGGGCCGAGCGCCCGGCTGGGGAGCTGCCGGAGGCCTGCAACCGTGCGCTGCCGGAGTTCCCGGCCGGCCGCTGAGCCGGGCGGGCCCGCAGGGGCCCGCCGCAGGCCCCGGAGCCGTACAGTCGGGGGAAGATCACGAAGAGGAGGGTGCGCATGCTGCGCGGATTTGCCACGATCAACTTCTGGGCCGACGACCTGGAAGCGGCCAAGGCCTGGTACACCGAGGTGCTCGGGATCCCGCCGTACTTCGAGCGGCCCGGCTACGCGGAGTTCCGCATCGGCGACTACCAGCACGAGATCGGCATCGTCGACCGCCGCTACGCCCCGCCGGGCGCCGCCGAGGAGCCGGGCGGGGCGGTGGCCTACTGGGTCGTCGACGACCTTCCGGGGGCCCGTCGGCGGCTCCTGGAGCTGGGGGCCGAGGAGTACCAGCCCGTGACCGCGCACGGGGACGGCGGGTTCGTCACGGCGGCCGTCACCGACCCCTTCGGCAACGTGCTGGGGATCATGCGCAACCCGCACTACGTGGAGATCCTCGAAGGGGCGACGCCGGACCCGGCCTGACCGCCTGCGGTGACGTGAGCACGTCCATGTGCCGGCCTGAGATCATTCCCGGTATGGACGACGTACTGCGGCGACTGGCCGACGTGGGGCCCTTCTTCACCGCCGGTCACGGGCAGGATCCTCCCGGGCCCGGCTTCCTGCCGCTCACCGCGCTGTACGGCGGGCACCTCGGTCCGTACGTGGCCGAGGTGGGCCGCCGGATCGGCAGCGGGCCCGGAAGGGTGGCCGCCTCGACCGCCCAGTTCGGGATCGCCTCCCGGCTGTGGTCGATCGGGCTGGGGTGCGCGGCCCTGGCCGGGCGGGTGCCGGACCTGGCCGCCGACCGGGTGTGGTGGCGGCTGCCGGAGGCGGGTTCGCTCCAGCTCTGGCTGCCCGAGCCCGCCGGGCGGCCCGCAGAGGGCCTCGGGGAGTCGGTCCTGGGGCATCTGGCCCTGCTGGAGACGGCTCTGCGGGAGCGGTACGGCGTCTCCCCGACGGTCCTTCGGGGGAACGCCGCGGCCGGGCTGGTCGGCGCGCTGCGGGTGCTGATCGACCGGGTGCCGGGCGGCGTGGCCCCCGGACTGGTGCGCGGCCTGCTGGCCGCGGACGGCGCGCTCGCCGGCACCGGAACGTTCATCCACGAGGAGGGGCTCGGCGTGGCCTTCGTTCGGCGCAGTTGCTGCCTCTACTACCGGGTTCCGGGCGGCGGTCTGTGCGGCGACTGCGTCCTTCGCACCCGGGGGAGTCGCTGACCCGCCGGCGGGGCCCGTTCGGAGCAGGGGAGGGCGCGGCGCGGCGCAGGGGACGGGGGTCGCGCCGTAGCGTCCCCTGCATGACCGCAAGCACACCGCACCAGCCCGCCTCCCTCACCCGCCGCGCCGCCCTGACCGGATTGGCCGCGGGAGCCGGGGCGCTCGCCGTCGGGAGCACCGCCCGCACCGCGGCCGCCGTGCCCACACCGTCCGCGGCGGCGGAACCGGCGCCCGGAGCGATGAAGCTCTTCGCCGACCCCGGCTTCAACTTCGCGGGGCTGCTCGCGCTCGGAGCCGCCGGGATGCGCGCCTCCGAGGTCGGCGAGGTGCTCACCGCGGTCAACGCCATCAATGCGGCCGGCCTTTCGGAGCAGACGTACACCGACACCTTCCGCTCCTGGGGCGACAGGCTCGCCGCGCCGCCGGCCGCGGGCCGGGACGGCGGCGGGGCACCGTCGCAGACCCGTCGCTTCCGCTCCCTGCGGGCAGCCCAGTACTACGCCCAGGCGTTGTTCTACGTGCTGGGCACCGACCAGCCGGGGGACGAGGAGGCGGTGTACCGGGCGGGACGCAGGGCCTGGGACACCTTCGCGAGGCTCTGCACGCCGGCCGCCGTCACGGACCGGGTCCCGTGGGGCAGGACGCGCCTCCCGCTGTGGTTCTTCCGCCCGGACGGTCCCGCAGAGCGGCGCCCCACCGTCATCCTCACCAACGGCAGTGACGGCCAGAACGTGGACATGTGGACCTACGGCGTGTCCGCGGCCCTCGACCGCGGCTGGAACGCGCTCGTCTACGACGGCCCGGGACAGGGGCAGTTGCTGTTCGTGGAGGAGATCCCCTTCACCACCCGCTGGGAGACGGTGGTCAGCCCGATCGTCGACTGGCTGCTCCGGCGCGAGGACGTGGACGGGGACCGGATCGCCCTCACCGGCTTGAGCATGGGCGGCAACCTCGCCCCGCGCGCCGCCGCCTTCGAACACCGCCTCGCCGCCGTCGTCGCGCAACCCGGATGCCTCAGCCCGTGGCTCGGCTTCGACGAGGAACTGCGCGACATCGTCACGCCCGACAAGGCGGAGACCAACCGGGTGTGGAACGAGGACGTCGTTCCGGAACTGACCCCGCAGGAGGCATTCACCGTCAAGAAGCGTTTCGAGATCTTCGACCGGCAGGCGCTGCGCCAGGCGCGCGAGGGCACGGTCCTCACGGACCTGTGGACACCGGCCCAGGTGGCCATCGGGCTCGACATCACCAAGGTGGTCGGCCGGATCAAGGCCCCGACGCTCGTCCTGGACTACGACTTCGAGCAGTTCTACCCGGGCCAGCCGCGTGCGATGTACGAACTGCTGCGCACGCGGCGGGAGTACGTGAAACTGACGAAGGCCACCGGGGCGCAGTTGCACTGCTCCCCGATGGCCCCGCAGCAGCACTGCGAGATCGTCTTCGACTGGCTCGCCGACGTCCTCCAGCACTAGGACCTCTCTCCCGGATCCTGCCGGGCTCGCGACGCCGAGAGAAAAGCCCTGGTCGCCCTGTGTCCTATCGGTTCACGCGACCTCAGAAGGTGAGGTTCCAGGAGTCGATCCTGCCGGTGTCGCCGCCGGCGTTGTCGTTGACCCGGAGCTTCCAGGTGCCGTTCGCGACCTCGGAGGAGGCGTTGACGGTGTAGACCTGGTTGATGTTGTCGGTGCTGCCGCCCGAGCGGTTGTGGAGCGTGTAGACGGAGCCGTCCGGGGCGACCAGGTCGACCTTCAGGTCACCGATGTAGGTGTGGACGATGTTCACACCGACCTTGAGGGTGGCCGGGGCGTTGCCGGTCACGCCGCTGACGGCGATCGGGCTCTCCACGGTGGTGTTGTCACCGATGGCGAAGTCCGCCGCGTTCGCGAAGTACTTGCCGGGCGGCGGGGTGCTGCCGACGGCCTTGAGGGCGTCGACCTGGCCTTCGCCGAAGAAGCCGTTCTTCGCCGTGGTGCCCTTGCAGCGGCTGTCCGACGGGCAGGCGACGTCGTTGGCCTGGGTGGCCAGCTTGTCGCGCAGCTGCGCCGGGGTGATGCCGGGGTTGGTGCTGACCATCAGCGCCGCCACACCCGCGACGTGCGGCGAGGCCATCGAAGTGCCGCTCATGGAGCCGTACTTGCCGCCCGGCAGGGTGCTGTAGATGCCGGTGGCGTCTCCGCCGGGGGCCGTGACGTCGATGACGTTCAGGCCGTAGTTGGAGTACGAGGCCTTCGCGGTGGTGCCCATCGCCGAGACCGTGACCACGCCCGGCAGCTCGGTCGGGATGTCCAGGCAGGCGTTGGTGATGGTGCGGGTGACCGGTGTCGAGTCGTTCGGGCTCTCGGTGTCGGTCGTCTTGTTGGCCAGGTCCAGGTTGGAGTTGCCGGCCGCCGCGACCTGCAGCGAGCCCTTGCCCTCCGCGTACTCCTGGGCGCGCTTGACGCCCTCGATGATCGCGGCCTGGTCGGCGTTGTCCGGGCAGTTGAACTGCCACGGGTCCGTGTAGTAGCTGTTGTTGGTGACCTTGAAGCCGTGGTCGCCGGCCCACATGAAGCCGCAGATGGTGTTCTCGGCGAAGAACAGCGAGGAGTTCGGCTCGGCGATGCGCACCGAGGAGATCTTCACGCCGGGGGCCACGCCGATGACGCCCTTGCCGTTCTTGGCGGCGGCGACCGTGCCGGCCACGTGCGTGCCGTGGGTGCCGACGTCGCGCCAGGCGCCGGTACGGGTATCCGGCCTGCCGTACGCGCAGGACGCGGAGTCCGCGGCGTTGAAGTTCGGGGCCAGGTCCTGGTGCTGGTCGTCCACACCGGTGTCCAGGATGCCGACCTTGACGGAGGCGGAACCCGTGGTGACGGCCCAGGCCTGGTCGGCCTTGATCTGGGTCATGTCGGCGCGGACCGGCTCACCGGAAGGCGTCGTGGACTGCGCCGGGTTGGCCGGCAGCGCCGGGTTGTAGGCGTCCGCCGGCACGTCCGAGGTGCGGGTGGCGCCGACCTGCTGGACCCCGCTGACACCGCGCATGGTGGTGGCGAAGGACGCGGACGCGGAGTGGGCGGTGATGACGCCGATCGCGTCGTAGTACTGGAAGACCGTTCCCCCGTTGGCGGTGACCGCGTTGCGGACCGCCGTGGTGTCACCGGGGGCGGTGATCACGAGGTAGGCACGGGTGCCGGCAACCCAGGTCGCACTCTGGGAAGCCGGGGCCGCGGCCTTGGGCGCCGCCGCGGGAGCGGAGGCGGCGGAGCCGGACGGAGAGACCGGAGCGGTGCCGGCGAGTGCGGCGGGTGCCCCGAAGGCGAGGGCCGCACCGAGGGTGGCGGCCAGCACGAGGGTACGTCGAGGTCGGCTGGATATGTGGGGTATCAATGCGTCCTCCGTTGACCCGGTGGTCAGGCCGGGCCGTACGAAACAAGTGGTGGACGCAAGATGTCATGCACGCGGCCAGTTGCGGAAGTACCTTTTACAGCACGGGGGTTCGTTTATCGGTGGCGGAATACCGACTATGGGCGCAAGTGCGGAGAATGCGGCGGGCCGGCCGGGCTGGGCACCGTGGGGGCGAGCCCTGCCCGGCCGGCCCGGAGGGGCGGACCGGCGGGGGAGGAGTCCTAGACCGGTACGCCGTCCTTGGGGGTGTGCGCCGGGACCGGCGCGGCGGTCGCTGCCGGGGTCGCCTCCGGGGTCGTGTCCGGCTCGGCCGGCTGCGTCCCGTGCCCGTCGTCCACCAGGGTCTTCTCGTCGAACGGCAGGCGTCCCGCGAGGACTTCCGCGGCCCGGCCGCGGTCGAACTCCTTCGTCCACGTTCCGATGAGCACCGTCGCCACCGCGTTGCCCGCGAAGTTCGTCAGGGCCCGGGCCTCGCTCATGAACCGGTCGATGCCCACGATCAGGCCGACTCCGTCGACCAGTTCGGGCCGGTGCGACTGGAGGCCGCCGGCGAGGGTGGCCAGACCCGCGCCGGTCACCCCGGCGGCGCCCTTCGAGGCGATGATCATGAACAGCAGCAGGGAGATCTGCTCGCCCAGGGCCAGCGGCGTGCCCATCGCCTCGGCGACGAACAGCGAGGACATCGTGAGGTAGATCGCGGTTCCGTCCAGGTTGAAGGAGTACCCGGTCGGCACCGTGATGCCGGTGACCGGCCGCGAGACGCCCAGGTGCTCCATCTTCGCGATCAGCCGCGGCAGCGCCGACTCCGACGAGGAGGTCGACAGGATCAGCAGGAACTCCCGGCCCAGGTAGCGCAGCAGGGCGAAGACGCTGACCCCGGTGCACACGCGCAGCAGCGTGCCCAGCACCAGGAAGACGAAGACCAGGCAGGTCGTGTAGAAGCCGATCATGATGACGGCGAGGGACTTCAGGGCGTCGATGCCGGTCGCGCCGACCACCGCCGCGATCGCTCCGAAAGCGCCCACGGGAGCTGCCCACATGATCATCGCGAGCACCCGGAACACCAGCTTCTGCACGTGCCCGATGCCGCGCAGCACGGGTTCGCCCGCCGCGCCCATCGCCTGGAGCGCGAACCCGCACAGCAGCGCCACCAGCAGCGTCTGGAGCACCTCGCCGCCGGTGAAGGCGGAGACCAGCGTGGTCGGGATGATCCCCAGCAGGAACTCCGTGGTGCTCTCGGCCCCGCCCGCCTTGGCCTGCGCCTCGCCCGCGCTGCGCGCCGCCTCGGTCAGCTGCAGACCGCTGCCCGGTTCCAGGAGGTTGCCGACCAGGAGGCCGATGGCCAATGCCACCGTGGACATGACCATGAAGTAGCCGAGGGCCAGCCCGCCCACGGCGCCCACCTTGGCCGCCTTGCGCACGGAGCCGATGCCCAGCACGATCGTGCAGAAGATCACGGGCGAGATCATCATCTTGATGAGGTTCACGAAGCCCGTACCCAGCGGTTTGAGCTCCACGGCCACGCCGGGCGCGGCGAACCCGACCCCGATGCCGAGCAGCACCGCGGCGATCACCGCGATGTAGAGATAGTGCGTTCTGTCGCGCCTGGCGGCCACGATGCCTCCTGGTGGTGAAGTCGTCCGTGGAGACCATCGCCCAGGGCTGTGACCCCGGTCACCCTTGCGTTCATTGAGTTCACGAGCCGGTGCACACTGAGCGCCATGTTCCGCTTCCCTCGTCCGCCGCGCAGCCTCGCCGGCCAGCTCTTCGCCATGCAGGTGCTGCTCGTCGCCGTGGTCGTCGCGGGCTGCGCGGTCTTCGCCTACGCCACCGCCCGCGGCCAGGCCGAGGAGGCCGCCCGGCGCCAGGCCGGGGCCGTGGCCCGCGCGGTCGCGGACTCGCCCTCCGTGCGCGACGCCGTACGGGGAGCGGCGCGGGGCACCGACCCGTCGGTCGAGCTCCAGCCCTACGCGCAGAAGGTCCGTGTGGACTCCGGGGTCGACTTCGTGACGATCATGGCCCCGGACGGCAGGCGCTGGACCCACCCCGACCCGCGCCGGATCGGCGAGCCCTTCCTCGGCAACACCGCCCCGGCCCTGCGCGGCGAGACCTTCAGCGAGACCTACACCGGTACCCTCGGCCCCTCCATCCGCGTGGTCACCCCACTGGAGGACGGCGGCCGGATCGTCGGCCTGGTCAGCGCGGGGATCACCGTCCGCGCCATCAGCGACCGGCTCGGCGCCCAGCTCACCGCACTCGTCTGGGTCGCGGGGGGCGCGCTCGCCCTGGGCGGTGTGGGCACGTACGTCGTCAACGCGAGGCTGCGCCGCCACACTCACGGCATGAACGCGGCCGAGCTCAGCCGGATGTACGACTACCACCAGGCGGCCCTGCACGGGGTGCGCGAGGGACTGCTCATGCTCGACGGGCAGCGCAGGATCACCCTGATCAACGACGCCGGCCGCGAGCTGCTGGGCCTGCCGGGGGACGTCACCGGCCGCGGGGCCGCCGACCTGGGACTGCCGGCCCCCCTCACCGGTGCGCTGCTCGCCGACCGGCCCCGGGTGGACGAGGTGCACCTGACGGCGGACCGGGTCCTGGTGGTCAACAGCTCACCGGTCGCCGGCGGCGGCCGCCGCGGCACCGTGGTCACCCTGCGCGACCACACGGAACTGCAGGCGCTGACCGGCGAGCTGGACCACGAACGGGGCTTCACCCAGGCGCTGCGCTCCCAGGCCCACGAGGCGGCCAACCGGCTGCACACCGTGGTCTCCCTCATCGAGCTGGGCCGGGCGCAGGAGGCGGTGGACTTCGCCACCGCCGAACTGGAACTGGCCCAGGCCCTCACCGACGAGGTGGTCACCGCGGTGGGGGAGCCGGTACTGGTCGCGCTGCTGCTGGGCAAGGCCGCCCAGGCGCACGAACGAGGGGTCGAACTCGTCGTCACCGCCGACAGCCGCAGCCTCGCCGACCTGGGCGGACTGCCGTCGGCCCGTGACCTCGTCACCGTGCTGGGCAACCTCATAGACAACGCCGTCGACGCCGTGACGGCCGTACCGGGGGCGCGGATCGCGGTCACGCTGCGGCCCGAGCGGGAGGAGCTGCTGCTACGGGTCGCCGACAACGGGCCCGGCCTGCCGGAGGGCGTGGACGTGTTCCGCAGGGGCTGGTCCGGCAAGGGGGAGGGCCGCGGCCTCGGCCTCGCCCTCGTCGCCCAGGTCGCACAGCGCTACGGCGGCGCGGTGGTCGCCGCGCAGGGACCGGGCGGCGGTGCGGAGTTCACCGTACGGCTGCCCACGGCGCCCGAGCGGCCCGGGGACCGGGCCCCGGCCGCAGGGGGCCCGCGGTGAGCGGCACCGATGTGCGCGTGCTGGTGGTCGAGGACGACCAGGTCGCCGCCGACGCGCACGCGCTCTACGTCGACCGGGTACCCGGCTTCACCGCCGTCGGCGCCGTCCACTCGCTCGCCGAGGCCACCCGGGTGCTGGAGCGCACCCGGGTCGACCTCCTGCTCCTCGACCTCGGCCTGCCCGACGGGCACGGCCTGCGCTTCGCGCGCGGACTGCGGGCGGCCGGGCATCCGGTCGACGTGATCGTGGTGACGTCCGCCAGGGATCTGGCCGTGGTCCGCGAGAGCGTATCGCTCGGCGTGGTCCAGTACGTCCTGAAACCCTTCGCCTTCCCGACCCTGCGCGAACGGCTCCTGCGCTACGCGGAATTCCGCCAGGCGGCGGGCGAGGCGGCCGGCCAGGACGACGTCGACCGGGCGATGGCCGCCCTGCGCGCCCCCCGCCCGGCCGAGCTCCCCAAGGGGCTGAGCGCGCCGACCCTGGACCGGGTCGCCGCCCTGCTGCGGGCCGCGCCCGAGGGGCTGACCGCGGCGGCGGCGGCCGGGGCGGCCGGCATCTCCCGGATCACCGCCCGCCGTTACCTGGAGCACCTGGTGGACACCGGCCGCGCGGACCGGACCCCCCGGTACGGCCAGGTCGGCCGCCCCGAACTGCACTACCGCTGGCTGGCGGCGGCCGGTTCGGTGTCGAACGTGTAGAACTTCCGGTGGTCCAGCATGTCCGCCGGGGTCACGTTGTCCCACGGCCGCATGGTGTCGTTCAGGTCCACCACGTTCGTCGTGCCGGCGGCCGGCAGATACGTGGACTGCGGGTGCTTGGCCTGCCAGTCCGCCCACAGCTTGTCGATGAAGGCGTGGTGCATCCAGAACACCGGGTCGTTGGGGGAGACCCCGGTGGACATCTGTCCGCCGACCCACACGTGCACCCGGTTGTGCAGGTTGGCGCCGCGCCAGCCCTCCAGGTGGTTGCGGAAGCCGTTGGAGGAGCTGTTCCAGGGAGCCATGTCGTAGACCGGCATGGCGAGTACGGAGTCCACCTCGGCCCGGGTCGGCAGCTGGGCCACGCCCGTACCGAGAGCGCGCCGCAGGTACGGGCGGCCGTCCACGCGCACGTTTATGTTCCAGCGGCCGGTCGAGTAGGCGAAGGGGCCGTCGACGACCTGGCCGTCACGGGCCCGCCCGGTGCCGCCGAGGAAGTCCGGGGCCCAGAGGGAGGAACGGGTGGTGCGGTCGGCGGTCCAGTCCCAGTAGGGGAGCGCGACGCTCGCGTCCACTTTCTGCAGCGCCTCCTCGAACTCCAGCAGGAAGCGGCGGTGCCACGGCAGGAAGGAGGGGGAGCGGTGGCCGACGCGGTCGCCCGAGTCGGTGTCGCTCATGATGAAACCGTTGTGGGTGGTGACGAAGCGGTCGTAGCTGCCGTTGCGCTTGAGCTCCAGCAGCGCCGAGGTGAAGGCGCGCTTCTCGTCGGGCGTCAGCGTGGCCTGGTTCTTGCGGACGGTCATGCCGCACCTCCGAAGGGGACGAGGGGCGCGCCCTGGAGGTCGCGGACGGCGGCGCGGGCGAGCAGCTTGGGCTCGGCGAACGTCTCGTAGTGGTTGATCACGCTGATCCAGCTGCCGTCGGCGTTGCGCATGATGTGGAGTTCTCTGCCGTCTATCCGGACGGTGGGTTGACCGGGCGAGTGGTGGCCGCCGTGGTGGCCTCCGCCGCCCATGATGATCTGGATGCGGCGGCCCTGGTAGACCTCGTCGACCGTGCCCTGGGGTGTGGGCGCGGCGGGGGTCGCGGCGGCGCTCGTGGCGACGCTCGTTGCTGCGGCGGTCAGGCCGAGGACGGTGAGTGCACCGGCAGTTGTCCCCAGGGCCTGACGGCGGGTGATCTTGTTCATGCCGGAAGAGGTATCAGCGCTCGGGACGGGCTCTGCCGCTATCCGGACATCGATGGATAAGTTGCCGGTAGAACAAGTTGGATGATCTTCCCGTCTGGACCGGCTCCCGAGGTCAGGACGGGAAGATCTGCGGTAATGGGTATATCCGGCAGTAATTTCTGCGGTCGGGCCGGGGTCGTATGAACGGTGTCACACGGCAGAGTCGGCCGGAAGCGGAGCGTCAGGGAAGCTGTCGGGTGGACGCGGCACGGCCCTTCGGAATGTCCTTGATGAACACGAGCCCGTCGGTCGCCGTCAAGTGGGCCGGGTCGAACGGGAAGTAGCCGAACCAGGCGGACGCGCGGGGCGCGGCCAGCGTGTCGGCGAGGGCGGCGCCGAGGCGGGGCGCGTCGACCACGCAGACGTCGTCCGGGAGCGCGTACAGCAGCCCTTCCAGCGTGCCCGGCGGCGGGGCGTCCACTCCCCGGTGCCGGATCGTGCCGAGGGCCGTGGCGAAGAAGGCGTAACCACCGCCCAGGCGCGCGCTTGCGATCGAACCGGCACCCCACCACTCCAGCGGCAGGCCCCCCATGCGCATCGAGCTCTTCTCCCGCTGGAGGTGGCTGTTGTGTGCGTGGACCAGGGTCGGGCCGCGCTCGGCGAGGGCGAGGAGGTTGTCGGCCATCATCAGGTCCCGCAGGCCGGTCAGCCGCGCCAGGCGGCCGGGGGAGGTGTCGGCCATCCAGAAGTGGTAGCGCAGCAGGCCGGTGGCGGTGCGCCCGTACAGGCGGGCCCGCTCGAACTCCTCCTGCGAGGTCGCCGTGCTCAGGTGCGGCGTGTGCGCGTCGAGCAGAGCCGCGAGATCGTCGGCGATCAGCCGCAGCTCCCCCGCCTCGGCGGACCGGCCCGTCGAGCGGGCCGGGTCCCTCATCGCGGCCGGCTCGGTCCAGCGGCCCTCGGATCCGAGCAGGCGGTCCAGCGTTCGCTGCGTGCAGGGGAGCAGGCCGGCGTCGACGTGGCGGGCGAGGTATCCGTGGAGGGAGGTCATGGCCTCGCGGGGGCTCGCGGCTGCGGTCATCTCCAGCGGGCCGTCGATGCCGGCGAAGCGGAGCCGCTCGGGCGCGGGCCGGCCGACGTTGTACGCCCGCATCCAGCGCACGAGTTCGCGGTTGGCTGCGGAAGCGCCCAAGCCGTGGCTGAACCCGCGCTCCATGACGTCGTCGAGGCTGCCGGCGGCGGAGGTGACGTACGCGTCGACGAGCAGCGCCGCCAGGCAGTCGCTCTCGACCGCGATCGTCCGGTAGCCCTCTTCCTCGACGAGCTGCCGGAAGAGCTCGTTGCGCACGTCGAGCAGTGCGTCCTCGCCGTGGGTGGGCTCGCCCAGCGCGAGCACCCGCGGCCGGGTCGCCAGCAGCCCCATGACGGCGGCGGCATCGACGGCATGGACGGTGTCCTTGAGGTCAGTAGCCATGCCCTCAACGCTATCGCTGAAGCTCCGGTTGAAACTTTGACGCTATATCGTGGGGCAGATGGGGCGAAACCTTAAAAGCGGTGAGAAGCTGAGGCCGGTCGACCTGGCGCGCGGCCGCGGTCTGTCGACGCAGGCGATCAGGAACTACGAGGAGGCCGGCATCCTTCCGGCCGCCGACCGCACACCCCACGGCTACCGCACCTACACCCCGCTGCACGCGCACGCCCTGGACGCCTTCCTCGCCCTCGTGCCCGGTCACGGCCACCGGGCGGCGACGTCGATCATGCGGGCGGTGAACGAGGGCGAGCTCGACGAGGCGTTCCGCCTCATCGACGAGAGCCATGCCCAACTGCTCGACGACCGGCGGACCCTGCGGGCCGTCAAGGACGCCCTCCGCGACCTGGCACCCGCCGCGCAGGCGCCGCCGTCCGGTGACACGTTCATCGGACCGCTCGCCGAGCAGCTCGGGATCCGCCCCGCGACCCTGCGGGCATGGGAGCGGGCCGGCCTCGTCCAGCCGCGCCGCGATCGGCTGACCGGATACCGCGTCTACGACGGAGCAGCCGTACGGGACGCCCGCCTGACCCGCCAACTCAGGCGCGGCGGCTACCTGCTGGAGCAGATCGCCCCCCTGCTCGCCCAGGTCCGCTCGGCCGGCGGCCTGGAACCCCTGGAGTCGGCTCTGCGTACCTGGAACGACCGCCTGTCGTCCCGCGGCCGGTCCCTGCTGACCGGCGCCGCCGGACTGGAGGCGTACCTCCGCGCCGACGGCTGACGGCCCGCCGAGCCCCGGCACCGAGCGGACTCTGCAAAAAACATTCTGCAGAAATACTTTTGGAAAGGGTGCGGTGCCGCTCTACCCTCCCCCTCATGCCCAGCGAAGATCAAAAGCGCGTACTCGATCCCGAACAGGACGCGGCGGCGCTCAAGGCCCTCACGCACCCCCTGCGCATCCGGCTGCTCGGAATGCTCCGGCAGGACGGACCGGCCACCGCCAGCGAACTGGCGGTCCGCACGGGGGAGTCGTCCGCTTCCACCAGTTACCACCTGCGCGTCCTGGCGAAGTACGCGTTCGTCGCCGAGGCCGAGCACCGCGACGGCCGGGAACGACGCTGGCAGGCGGTGCACGCCCTGACCTCCTGGAGCAACAGGGCCATGGAGGCCACGCCGGGCAGCCGCGCCTACGTCAATCTCTCCCGCCGAGTGCAGATCCGGCGCCTGGAGGAGTGCCTCGCCCGGTACGAGGCCGACATCGCCGACGGCCGGCTGGGCCGGGAATGGGTGGAGCCCTCCGGGATCAGCGATCTGATGCCCAGGCTGACCCCCGAATCCCTCGCCGAACTGCGGGAGGCCTTCGGCCGCAAGTTGGAAGAGCTGACCGCGCGTGACGCGGGCGACCCGCGCGCGATGCAGGTCGTCCTGCTCACCGCCGGCCTGCCCATGGCCCCCCGCCCGGCAACGGCCGGACCGGACGCCGCCGCGGACGCGGAGGGCGCCTGGTGAGCGGGATACCGGAGCCGTCCGCCGCACGCCGGCGCTACGTCACGGCCTGCGTCCTGTTCTGGCTGCCGATCGGGCTGACCATCGCCCCGCTGATCCTGCTGCTCACCGAGCGGGGGATGACCCTGGCGGCCATCGCCGGCTGCTTCGCCGCGCACTCCCTCACCGCCGCGGCGCTGGAACTGCCCACCGGGGGCCTGTCCGACGTCCTCGGGCGCCGCGCCGTCCTGGCCGCCGCGGGGCTCTCGAACCTGGCCGCACTCGTCCTGGTGGCCCTGGGCACCGCCCCCTGGCAGCTCGGACTCGGCATGGCCCTGATGGGCGCGGGCCGCGCCCTGGCCAGCGGGCCGGCGGAGGCCTGGTACGTCGACGCCGTCCACGCCCGCTCCGGTCCGGGCGCCGAACTGCGCACCGGCCTGGCCCGCGGCGCCTCCGCGACCTCCGCCGCACTCGCGGGCGGCACCCTGCTGGGCGGCGCCCTGCCCTGGCTGCTCGGACTCGGGCCGGACCTCGGCGGCCGGCTCGGCGGGGCGACCTCCGGGCTGGTGCTGCCCCTGTCCGTACCGCTCCTGCTGGGCGCGGCGGTCGAGGTGGCCTTCGTCCTGTACGCCCTCACGGCCCTGCCCGAGCCGCGCCGGCCTGCGGCCACCCTGCGCGGCGCGCTTCGGGGCGTACCGGCCACCGTAGCGGGCGGGCTGCGCCTGGGCGGCCGTGACGCGCTGGTCCGCCGGGTCCTCCTCAGCGCGGCGGGGGCAGGCAGCGCGCTTGCCGTGGTCGAACTGCTCACCCCGGGCCGCACCGCGGCCCTGACGGGTGCTCCGGAGTCGGGTGCGGTGCTCTTCGCCCTGCTCGCCTGCGCCGGATTCGCCTGCTCCGCCGTCGGCAGCCACCTCGCACCGCTCGCCGCCAGGCTCGCGGGCAGCGGAGAGCGAGCGGTCCTGACGGGACTCGCCGCCGCCGCGGGCGGCCTGCTCCTGCTGGGCGCCACGGCGGCGGCCGGCGGCGTGGGGCCGGCGGTCCTCGCGGCCACCGGCTTCGGGCTGGTCTACCTGGGCCGCGGCGCGGCGGGCCCGAACGAGAACGAGCTGATGCACCGTCGCGTCGGAGGGGCGGGGCGGGCCACCGCCCTGTCCGTCCAGTCCCTCGCCCTGCAGTTGTCGGCGGCCGTGACCGGTTCGGTCGCCGGGCTCCTCCCACCGGGGCCGCTTCCCTGGCTGCTGGGAGGTGCCGCCCTCCTGGCCGCAGCCCTCCTGTGGTCCGGCCGCGGCGGCCGGACCCCGGCGGCCCCCTCCGGCGACGACGGTCAGGCCCCACACCGCGTCGATGTCTGTTCTGCCCGGGAATGAGGAAGTTCGTCACCTATAGTCCCGTCATGGCCTTGCATGAGACGAAGGACGCATCCCGCCAGGACGCCGATACGGACGTGTTCGCGTCCACGTTGAGCGGCCAGATCCTCCCCAAATACCGGATCCCGGAGGACCACTCGCCCACCGAGGTCGTGTACGAGCTCCTCCGCAACGAACTCCTCCTCGACGGCAACGCCGCACAGAACCTCGCGACTTTCTGCACCACATGGTCGGACGAGGGCGTGCACCGCCTGATGAACGTCTGCCTCGACAAGAACATGATCGACAAGGACGAGTACCCCCAGACCGCAGAGATCGAGTCCCGGTGCGTCAACATCCTGGCCGACCTGTGGAACGCCCCCGCCGGCACCACCGCGACCGGCTGCTCCACCACCGGCTCCAGCGAGGCCGCCATGCTCGGCGGCCTCGCCCTCAAGTGGCGCTGGCGCGAGCGCCGCCGCGCCGAAGGGCTCCCCACGGACCGGCCGAACCTCGTCTGCGGGCCGGTCCAGATCTGCTGGGACAAGTTCGCCCGCTACTTCGACGTCGAACTGCGCCAAGTCCCTCTGGAGCCCGGCGCCACCGGCCTGCAGCCCCATCAGCTCGCCCAGTACGTCGACGAGAACACCATCGGCGTCGTCGCCATCCTCGGCGTCACCTACACCTGCGACTACGAGCCCGTCGCCGAGCTCGCCGCCGAGCTCGACCGCATCCAGGCCGAGCACGGCTGGGACATCCCCATCCACGTCGACGGCGCCAGCGGCGGCTTCGTCGCGCCCTTCCTCCACCCCGACGTGGTGTGGGACTTCCGGCTGCCGCGCGTCGCCTCCGTCAACACCTCCGGCCACAAGTACGGCCTCGCGCCCCTCGGAGTCGGCTGGATCATCTGGCGCTCCGCCGACCTGCTGCCCGCCGACCTCGTCTTCAAGGTGGACTACCTGGGCGGCGACATGCCGACCTTCGCCCTCAACTTCTCCCGCCCCGGCGGTGAGATCATCGCCCAGTACTACCTCTTCCTGCGTCTGGGCCGCGCCGGCTACACCCGCGTCCAGCAGGCCTGCGCCGACACCGCCCAGTACCTGGCACAGCAGATCGCCGACATGGGCCCCTTCACCCTTCTCTACGACGGCAGGGGCGCCCTGCCCGCGGTCTCCTACACGCTCGCCGACCCGGCCTCGTCCCCGTTCACCCTCTACGACCTCTCCGACCGACTGCGCATGCGCGGCTGGCAGGTGCCTTCGTACCCGCTGCCCGCCGACCGCGACGACACCGTCATCCAGCGCGTTCTGGTCCGCCACGGCGTGACCCGCGACCAGATCGCCCTGCTCGTCGAGGACCTGCGCCGGGCCGTGGAACACCTGACGTCCTCACCCCCGCCGGTGCCCGCGGCCGAACCCCGCTCCGGCTTCCACCACTAGCCGCGCGGGATGCAAGGAGGCGGCCCGTCCGACGTCTGGGCACAAGGCGACGCGTACGAGCGGTACATGGGCCGGTGGAGCCGCCGGGTCGCAGAGGTGTTCGTGACGCGGATCGGTGGCCCGGCCGGCCCGCGGTGGCTGGACGTCGGCTGCGGCACCGGGGCGCTGACCGCGGTGGTCGCGTCGCGGTGCCGGCCGCGCACCGTGCTGGGACTGGACCGGTCCCCGGGATTCGTGCGCGCCGCCCGGGCCTCGGCACCCGCACCCGCCCGCTTCGCCGTGGCCGACGCGTCGGCGCTGCCGGTCCGCGACGCGGCGTTCGACGCGGTCGTCAGCGGGCTGGCCCTCAACTTCCTCGAACCGCCCGGGAGGGCGGTCGCCGAGGCCGTCCGGGTGGTCCGGCCCGGCGGGCTCGTCGCGGCGTACGTGTGGGACTACGCCGACGGCATGGCCTTTCTGCGCCGCTTCTGGGACGCCGCGGCCTCCCTCGACCCGGCAGCCGCGGCCCTGGACGAGGGCCGCCGCTTCGCGCTGTGCCGCCCCGGCCCGCTGCGCGCCCTCTGGAGCGGGGCCGGGCTGGTCGACGTGGCGGTCGCCCCCGTCGAGGTGCCCACGGTCTTCGGCGGGTTCGAGGACCTGTGGGAGCCCTTCCTCTGCGGCCAGGGACCGGCCCCCGGCTACGTCGCGACCCTCGCCCCCGCAGCCCGTGAGCGGCTGCGCACCCGGCTCGCGGAGGCCCTCCCCACCCGCCCCGACGGCTCGGTCGCCCTCGCCGCCCGCGCGTGGACGGTCCGGGGCAGGCGCCCGGCCGACCCGCAGGAGTGACGCACGGCCATGACCGGGGGAACGCGGGAATGGCACAGGCGGTACCGCCCGGGTCACAACCGCCGCGGGTGCTCCCTACTTGGCGCCGAAGTTCTGCGTCCACCAGGGGCCGCCCGCACCCTGGTGGACGCCCACGCCGATGTCCTTGAACGAGCAGTTGAGGATGTTCGCCCGGTGGCCGGGGCTCTTCATCCAGGAGTCCATGACCGACTGGGCCGTCTGCTGGCCCCTCGCGATGTTCTCGCCGTACGTCGACCAGCGGTAGCCGGACGCCGTCGTGCGTTGCCCGGGGTCCTTGCCGTCCGGGTTGGTGTGGTCGAAGAAGTCCCGTGCGGCCATGTCGTCGGAGTGCCCCTGCGCCGCCGCCCGCAGCTGCGGGTCCTCCTTGAGGGGGCCGCAGCCGGCCGCCGCCCGCTCGGTGTTGACGAGCGCCACCACCTGCCCGGCGATGCCCGGCGGCGCGGGCGCCGGCTTGGGCGCCGAGGCGCGCGGGCTGGGCGAGGTGCTGCGGCGCTGCGTGGGGCTCGGGCTCGCCGACGGGCTCGCCGAGGCCGAGGGGGACGCGGACGCCGGAGCGGAGGGAGAGGGGGAGGCCGACTCCGACGGGGTCCCGGCGGACTCCGTGGCCGAGAGCGCCGCCAGGGGCGCCGAGGACGCGCCGCCGTCGTCTTTCGCACCGGCCGAACCGGGCAGTCCGCCGAGGTACACCAGACCGCCGCCCGCGACGCAGGCTGCCACTACCGCACCGCCGACCACCCGGCGTCGGCTCTGCCGACGCTTGCGCAGTGCGCCCCGGCCGCCTGTGCCCGGACCGGCCACCGGAGTGAGCTGGGTCGCCTCACCGAACCCGCCGTCGGCGGAGAACCCGCCGTCGGTGGCGAACCCGCCGTCGGTGCCGTTCGCGGTGGCCGCGTCCTGTGCGAAGGCCGCCGGGGCGAACCCGGCCGGTCCGGCCGTGCGCATCCCCGCCAGCAGGGCCGCCGAGACCGGGACGAGTGCCAGACCGGCCAGCAGTCCCTCCGCCGGCACCAGTCCGCTCCACAGTCCGGAGCACCGCACGCACTCACGTGCGTGACGGGCTATTCGCTTGCGCCACAGCGCCGAGGGCCGGCCGTCCCAGCCCGCGAGCACGGACCGCAGCTCCTCGCAACCCGGCTGGGCGTCCAGGGCGCGCTCGACCACCCGAGCCGCCTCCAGCTGCGCCTTCATCCGCTGCACCCGCACCGCGGTGTGCTGGGGGGACAGCTCCAGCGCCGAGGCCACCTCCGCCCGGGTCAGCTCCCCGGCGCACTCCAGCCACCACAGCGACAGCAGCCCCCGGTCCTCGGGCTCCAGCCAGCGCGTCGCCCGTGCCGTCTCCCGGCGCTGGCCCGCCAGGTTGAGGCGTACGACGGTCAGGTCGACGAAGTCCGCGCCCGGGTCGGCCACGTCCCAGGCCGACTCCAAGGTGCTCTCGCCGAAGCCGCTCTGCCGGGCCTGCCAGTGTGCCCGCACCCGGTTCATCGCGATGGCCACCAGCCAGGACCGGAAGGACTCGTCCGCGCGCAGGCCGCCCAGCCCGTCGAGAGCCCGCAGCATCGTGTCCTGCACCACGTCGTCCACGTCGCAGGAGCCGCCCAGAGCCCGCCCGACGATGTTGTAGACGAGCGGGAGGTGGGCGCCGACGAGCTCGTCCTGGGCGCGGGGATCGCCCGCGCGTGCCGCTGCCACCAGCGCTGCGGTGTGCTGAGTAGTCATGTGAATGTCCCTGTCCGTACCGGCGGTCGATGATGCCCGATACATGGGAGACCGCCGAGGGGGGCCCCGATAACAGTTAATCGGAAGAACTTTCCCCGAGGCCATTTCCGGGCACCCACCGGGGTCACAACAGGGGTGCCAGCGCCTCCGCGGCGGCGTGCAGGGCGGGTGCGTACGACTCGATCTCCTCCCGTGAGACCAGGAAGGTCACGGTGGTGACGCTGACCCCGCCGACCGGTCGGCCCGACGGGCCGAGCACCGGCGCCCCGATGCAGCGGATGGTGGGCTCGTTCTCCTCGTCGTCGAGCGCGTGGCCGCAGGAGCGGACCGCCTCCAACTGGGCGTACAGGGCCTGCGCGCTGGTGAGGGTGTTCGGCGTCCGGCGCGGCAGCCCGGTGGCGGCGACGAGTTCGCCCACCTCCCCGGCGGGCAGGTGGGCCAGGACGCCCTTGCCGATCGCCGTCGTGTGCAGCGGCATGCGCATGCCGACCCGGGAGGCCGTCCGGAAGGGCTGGTCGCCCTCCAGCTTGCGGATGTAGGTGATCGTCTCCCCGCTGTGCAGGGCGAGGTGGACCGTCTGCCCGGTGGCCCGCTGCAGTTCGCCGAGGACCCGTCCGATCCCGTCCGGCTCCCCGCCGTCGACCAGGGCGGACAGCGCGCGCAGCCGCGGCCCCACTCCGTAGCGGCTCTCGGGTTCCTGGCGCACGAACCCCTGGTCGACCAGGGAGGCCAGGATGCGGAAGGTGCTCGACTTCGGCACGGCGGCCGCCGCCGCCACATCGGTCAGCCGGTGCGGGCCGCCGGGCACCGCCACCGCCTCCAGGACGCGCAGGGACTTCTCCGCCGCCGAACCGGCCGCCGACGACCGGCCCGCGCGCACACCCCTGTCGGCTTCCTCGGCATGTGTCGGCACGGCAACTCCCTGAGTGTGTAGGGTCTGGACCACATCGTTCCGTCAGACGGTACGCAGTTCCACTACGTGGAACAAGTGGGGAGGGTCCCATGTCCAGCCACCCGTACGAGGTGCTCGCCGCCCAGCGCCTCCTCCCGGTGCTGCGCAACGCGGGCGCCGACGAGGCCGTCCGCGCCACCACCGCCCTGCTCGCCGCCGGCTGCCGCGCCGTGGAGCTGACCACATCCACCCCCGGCTGGGCCGGGGCCGTCGCCCGTACGGCCGACCTCGCGGACGCGCACGGACGTCCCGCCCTGATCGGCGTGGGTACGGTGACCACCGCCGCGCAGGCCCGGGCCGCCCTGGACGCGGGCGCCGCCTTCCTGGTCTCCCCGTACCCGGCGCCGGAGGTCCGCGAGGCCGCCGCGCGGCACGAAGCCGTCTTCATCGAGGGCGGGTTCACCCCGGCCGAGATCGCCTCCGCCGTCCGGGCCGCCGGAGCGGCCAAGGTCTTCCCGGCCCACGTGGGCGGCCCGGGATTCGTGCGCTCCCTCCGGGCCGTCCTGCCGGACGCGGTGCTCGTACCGACCGGGGGCATCCGGCCCGACGAGGTTCCCGACTGGATCGCCGCCGGAGCCACCGCCGTCGGTATCGGCAGCGGCCTTCCGGCCGATCCGGACGCACTGGCCGCCGTGTTCGCAGCGGTCGCCGTACCGGTCCGGCCGGGCCGCGGCACCCCCGGCGACCGGGGCCCCGCCGTCGACCGCGCCGCGGCCCCGGAGCTCCGGCCGTGACCGGGCGCGCCCCCACCGACTACGACGTCCTCGTACTCGGCGAGGTCCTGGTCGAGATCCACGCGGGCACCGCCCTGCGCGAAGCCGCCGACGGCACCGCGGCCCGCCTCTCCTACTCCGGCGACGCCCTCAACGCCGCGGCCGCCTCCGCTGCCGCCGGAGCCCGGACCGCGCTGCTCGCCGTGGTCGGCGACGACGAGCTCAGCGTCCCGCTGCTGCGGCGGGCCGCCGAACTCGGCGTGGACGTCTCCCACGTCCGCCGCGCCCCGCGCCCCAACGGCGCCTACCTGCTCTCCGCCGACCCCCGCGGCGACCGCGAGTTCGTCTACTGGCGCACCCGCAGCGCCGGATCCACCCTCGCCCCGCGGCACATAGAATCCTGGGGCGCACTGCTGACCCGCTGCGGGGCGCTCGTCACCAGCGGGATCACCGGCGCCCTGTCACCGAGCAGCCGGGCCGCCGTCCTGGCCGCCGCCCGCCTCGTCCACCGGGCGGGCGGGCAACTGACGTACGACCCCAACTTCCGCCCCCGGCTCACCGGCCGTTCCGAGGCACGGGCCCTGCTTGCCCGCATCGCCCCGCTGACCGCACTGCTCAAGACCTCCTGCCCGGCCGACGCGCAGGCCCTCGTCGACACCGCCGACCCCCGTACCGCCGCCGCCCGGTTGCGCGCGCTCGGCGCCCCTACGGTCGCGGTCACCGCGGGCGCCGGCCGGCTCCTGCTGGACGACGGCACGAGGGCGGTCCACCACCCGGTGCCCGTGAACCCCGCACCGGTCGACGCGACGGGTGCGGGCGACTGCTTCGCGGGCACCGCGACCGCCCGGCTCGTCCTCGGTGACACCCTCGAGGACGCCGTGGCCCACGGCATCGCCGCCGCCTCCCTGTCGGTGTCCGGCCGCGGCGGCACCGGGCGGATCCCGGCCTTCACCGAGACGGCGGCGCTGGCGGCCGCGCACCGGGGAAGGGCGGCGGAGCGAGCGGGTCGGCCACTCCCGGCCGAGGCTGCGCCGCCGGTTCGGGATCGGTGACCCAGCCCGCTGCCAGGACCAGCCCGGAGGCGCGGTGGACGGCCAGGAACCCGAAAGGCCGGTCGAACCTGATCACGGCGCGCCGGGCCCGGTGGTTCACCGGCCGGGCGGCCCCGCCCGGCCGGGCGGCGATGGCGGTGACCGCCGCCGCCTCGAACCCGGTGGCGTGGAACCGGGCCATGGCCGACTGCCGTGCCGAGGCGATCGCCAGGCCCTCCCTGCTGATCCCGGGGAAGTGCCCGTAGGCCTCGTCGGTGGCGGTCAGGAGCCCGAACAGCGCCGCGTCCTCCAGCAGGTCGTGCTCCGCGGACAGCGAGAAGGCCACCGTGGACACGGACAGCTGGGGCTGCGGACTGAACGCCTCCACCGTCGCGATCGCCAGCCCGGGTCCCGGGCTTCCGTCCGGGAGGGCGCCGCCCGCCACGGACGGGAGGGTTCCGGAGATGGCCGCGATGCCGGCGGCCAGCACCTCGGCGGCCGGCGCCGCAGGGCCGCCGAGCACCAGGTGCACGTCCACGTCCATGTCGTCGTCGCCGGTGACCTCCAGGGCCGTGACCGGACCCGCAGGGCCCTCGGCAACCCGGACCGGATCCAGCGAGGACGTGGTACGCGACAGCTGCCGCAGGACGCGCCCGGCCCAGGGGCCGTCGGACGGCCGGCCCGGAAACTCCCGGAACGGCTCCGCCCACTTCAGCGTCAGGGCGAGCGCGGAGGCGAGCACGAGACGGGTGTCGTCCTGCAGGGTGACCGGCATGCGTTCGATCAGGCCGCCCGTCCGGTCCGACGCCCACCCGTCCAGGGCCTTCGTGTCCGCTTCCAGGTCACCGGTCAGCGTGCCGCGGGTACCGGGCGGAAGCTTCGCCGACCACCCATCCTCCAGCGGCAGGCCGGCCGCGGTCCACAGGCCGGTCGCGGTGCTGAGCCCCCGTACGCCGGCCAGCTCGGCCAGCAGCTCTCCCGCGGCCGCGGCCGCGTCCTCGGCGGGTATGCCCAGGGCCTGGGCCAGTTCGTCGCGGGCGGGCCCGTCGGCGCCGTCCGCGAGCAGGGCGAGCAGCGGCCAGACCCCGGCCGCGGTGAAGACCGTGCCCCGGGTGCCGTCCACGGCCTGCGCGGCCCAGCGCGTGGTGAGGTGGTTGACCGCCCGTACCGTCGCATGCGTCTGTGTCATGCGGGGGAGCGTACGTGGAGGGACGCCGCCGGGCCGGACGCAAGTCCACGGCCCGGCGGCGCCGGTCAGCGGCCGCGCAGGCCCCGGTCGACGGCCGTCATCAGCTCGCCGGCGGCGGTGTCCGCGTCGAGCGACCAGAACATCGCGCCGCCCAGGCCGTGTTCGCGGATGTAGCCGGTCTTGGCGCGCAACACCCGGGGATCGTCGTACGTCCACAGGGTGGTGCCGTCGAAGAGCCAGGCGTGCCCGCCGCGCCGGTCCCGGTGGACCTGGTACGCACCCGAATCGGCCAGCTTCTTCAGCACCTTGTAGTCCTCGTACCCGGCGGCCCAGGTGGCCGGGGCCGGCCCGGTGGCGGGCTGCCCCAGGCCGTCCCCGCCCCCGCCGACGCCGGTCCAGCCCTGCCCGTAGAACGGCATGCCCATCACGAGCTTGCGCGCGGGCGCGCCGCGCCGCTTCCAGGCCTCCACGGTGCCGTGGACGCTGAAGTCGCCGCGCGCGTACAGGGCGGACTGCTGCGCGGTCCTCGGTTCGCCGGAGACGTGGAAGTCGTAGCCCTGGAGGTTGACGAAGTCCAGGTCGCGCATGATGCGGCGGACGTCGAAGCCCGCGTCGATCTTGGCCGGGGCGGTCGGCACGAAGGCGGTCAGCTCGTACCCGGCCTTCTTCCGGCTCCGTGCGTACGCGTCGAGCTGGGTGCGGAACTCCTTGACGAGCTCGGTGAAGTTGCGCTTGTCCTCGGGACGGTACTTCGTGTCGGTGTCGCCCGCGGAGCCGGGCCACTCCCAGTCGAGGTCGATCCCGTCGAACACGCCGGCGGCGGCTCCGGCGCCGCCGCGGGTGCCGTCCTGGGGGAGGTTGCCCTTGATGTACAGGTCGATGCAGGACTCGACGAAGGCCTTGCGGGAGGCCGGGGTGAGTGCGGCGTCGGAGAAGTGGGTGGACCAGCTCCAGCCGCCCAGTGAGATGAGCACCTTGAGACCGGGGTGCTTGGCCTTGAGTTCGCGCAGCTGGTTGAAGTTGCCGGCGAGCGGCTGGTCCCACGTGTCGGCGACCCCGTCGACGGAGTTCGCGGCGTCGAGCGGGCGGGCGTAGTCGGCCCAGGCGTCGGCCTCGCCGGGGACGTTGCCGGTGAAGCACTTGCCCTCCGCATTGACGTTGCCGAAGGCGTAGTTGATGTGGGTGAGCTTGCCGGCGGAGCCGTTCGCATCGAGGTCCTGGACCTGGAAGTCCCGGCCGTAGACGCCCCATTGCGTGAAGTAGCCGACCTTCTTGTACGCGCGACCTGATCCGCCCGCGGCGGCGGCGTCCGCACCGGCGGCGGGGGCGAAGGCGGTCAGCAGGGAGAGGGAACATGCGGCTACGGCCAGTCTGCCGAGCATGCTGCGGCGCATGGGCTTCCTTTGCGGATGCGAGGGATGGGCGTGAGCGCGTGAGGCGGTGCATGCCGGAAACTATTGGTCTGGACCAGAGCGGTCAAGGGGGCGGCCGGAACTCGGCCGCGCCGATCCGCGAGGGTGCCCCATGCTGTTCGATCCTGAGAAGACCCTGTTCGTCCGGGGGACCACCCCCGCACTGCTGGTGGCGGACGCCCCCGTGCACGACGCCCTGCCGGTGCTTGCCGCGCAGGACGGGGCGGTGCCCCCGTGCGAGGGGTGGAGCATCGTCCCCAGGCTCACGCTGTGCGTCGTGGACGGCCCCGGCGATGCCGGGCTGGTCGTTCCCGCCATGGCCGCGCCGGTGCTCGACGGATCCGGCGGAAGCCCCCGGGCCGGCGACATGGCCGACTGGTGCGCGGACGCCGAACGGGCGGGCGGAGTGGTCGTCCTGTCCCTCGAGGCGCTGCCCGAGACGCTGGACTGGCCGCACCTCCTGCGCTCCGGCACCTCCCGCGGCGGCTTCCTTCCGGCCCTGGCCTGACCTGCGGGCGTCGCCCCGTTAGTGTGTGCGGGTGACGCTCAACGACGATCGACGGTTCCCCGCCGCACTCGCCGCCGCGCTGGCGGTCCCCTTCGGCCACGCGGACGGAGACGGGGTCGACTTCGACCCCTTCGAAGCCTTCCTGTCCGCCGAGGACACCGACGACTGGTTCAGGGCGTGGACGGGGAACAACGACGTGGACGGCGGCGCCTTCCGTGTCTTCGGCCAGGACGGATCCGGCGGATACGCGGCGTTCTGGATGGTCCGCCCGGGCCGGCCGCTCGCCGAACAGCCTGTGGTCTTCCTCGGGTCCGAGGGGGAGACGGGCGTCGTCGCGCGCGACCTGGACGACTTCCTGTGGCTGCTGGCCGACGGGTGCGGCCCGTACGAGGCTGCCGCGCCCTACGGGGCCGACCGGACCTCGCGCCCGGACGAGGCCCTGACGGCCGTCGCCGACCGGTTCGCCCCGGGCGCGCGGCGTACGGCCGGTGCCGTGGTCGAGCTGGCGGCCGAGGAGTTCCCCGGCTTCGACGACATGATCATGGAGCTCTGTCGCTGATCCCGTCCGGCGACGCGACGGGAATTCACTGGATCGCAGGGCCCGGCCGTGCCATGGTTGGTCTCGCCGAAGGGGTGTAGCTCAGCTGGTCAGAGCAACGGTCTCCAAAACCGTAGGCCGCAGGTTCGAATCCTGCCGCCCCTGCCATGAGGGAAGGGAGCCGAGCGGCTCTCGTCCTCGCCGAAGTATGAGCCCCGTCGATGGTTCGACGGGGCTCGGCCGCGTTAAAGGCCGGCCGGGCGGCCGTCGTCTCGCGAGGTCGGCACCCCGCCAGGGTCGGAACCGCGGGAAAGGCCTACGGGCAGGACTCTTCCGTCTTGACGACCTGGAACGACACCGGCTGCCCCGTCAGAGCCGTCCCCGGCTTCGGATCCTGGGAGCACACCTTCCAGTTCGACTCCTGCAGCACCATGCGGCTCTGGACGGCGTCCTTCACGGTGATGCTCGCGTGGGACGGCAGCGCCCCGCGGACGGCCTTCATGCCCTGCCCGGCGAAGTCCGGCATCGTGCTGCCCGCAGGCTTCGGGGGCGGTGCGTCGGCGGCCGGGCAGGACTCCTCCAGCTTCACGGCCCCGAAGTCCACGGTCGTACCCGTGTCGACGTCCGCGCCGGCAGCCGGAGTCTGGGAACAGACCTTCCAGTTCCGGTCGAGAGCCTGGAGCCGGTCGCGGCCCAGCGCGTCGTGGGACTTGAGGAGGGCGAACCCCGCGGCCTGCGCTTCGTCCTGGGCGCTCTGGAGTCCCTTGCCGACCATGTCCGGGAGGGTGGCGGTCTTCGCGGAGGTCGGGGCACTGGAGGCCGGAGCGGGGGCGGAGTTCGCGGCGGGCGCGCTGGGCGCAGCGGGGGGCTTGCCGGTGTCGGTGGTCTGCGGATTGCATGCGGTGAGGGCGAGAAGTGCGGCGGCAGTGGCGGCGAGAGCGGCGGTGCGGTGTGTGCGCATCACGCCATCGTGTCCGGTGTGTGGGCGGCGTGAGGTCTGTTGACGTACCCGTGACACAGCGCGAGCCCGCGTGACCGCGGGACTCTCAGGGCCCGGCACCCCGGTCCACGTGCGCGTTCTGGCAGACTGGGGGCGCACGACCAGGCGGTGCAGGACAGGAAACCGGTGCGATTCCGGTGCGGTCCCGCCACTGTGACCGGTCCTCCCCGCGCGGGACACCGGGAGTCAGACACTGACGCACCGCCTCTGCTCCTTCACGACGACCAGGGGACGCGGATCCCCCGGAGAGGCCACGCCATGTCGCGTTCCCGCGCCGCCCTGCGCGCGCTCACCCCTGTCACGCTTCTGATATCCCTGACCGCCTGCGCCGGCTCACCCGGCGGCGGGCAGGACCGTGCTGCGGAGGACGCCGCCGCGCCGGGCTTCCCGTACACCCTCACCAACTGCGGTGTGAGCAACACCTATCAGGCCCCGCCCCGGCGGGCGGTCACCATGAACCAGCACGCCACCGAGCTCATGCTCGCCCTCGGCCTGGGCGACCGGATCGCCGGCACCGCCTACCTCGACGACGCCGTACTGCCCGCCTACAAGCCCGCCTACGACAAGATCAAGGTGCTGGCCGAGGAGTACCCCTCCAAGGAGATCCTGCTCGGCGCCGATCCGGACTTCGTCTACGGCGGTTACGCCAGCGCCTTCGACAGGACGCAGGGCCGCGACCGCGAGGGACTCGCCGAGTCCGGCATCGACTCCCGCCTCAACGTGGAGTACTGCACCGAGGGGCCCGTCGGCCTCGACCAGCTCAAAACCGAGATCACCGAGGTCGCGCGGACCTTCGGAGTACCCGACCGCGGTGCGAAGCTCATCGAGGACGAGCAGCGCCGCATCGACGCCGTGACCGCCCGCGTCAAGGACCTCCCCCGGCCGACCGTCTTCGCCTACGACTCCGGCGAGGGCACCGCCTCCACCTCCGGAGGCAACGGCGTGGGCAACGAGATCATCTCCCTCGCAGGCGGCTCCAACGTCTTTGCCGACCTCAAGGACACCTTCGGCGACGTCGCCTGGGAGAAGGTCATCGAGCGCAAGCCCGAGGTCGTCCTCATCTACGACTACGGCGGTACCACCGTCGAGGCCAAGAAGCAGCGCCTGCTGAACGACCCGGCACTGGCGGACGTGCCCGCCGTGAAGAACCGGCGGTTCGTCGTGCTGCCGCTCTCCTCGGCCGTCCTCGGCGTCCGCGTGGCGGACGCGGTGGAATCGCTGGGGAGCCAGCTCCACCCGAACCCCGCGTGAGGCTCCGCACCGGCGCGGTCCTCGCCGTCCTCGCCGCCGCGCTCGCCGTCTCGGCGATCGCGGGCCTGGCGCTGGGGCCCGTACGGATCGCCCCCGGCCGCGTGCTCGACATCGTCATCGGCGGCCTGTCGGGGAACCGGCCCACCGGGGCCTTCGCCTCCATCGTGTGGGACGTGCGGATGCCGCGGATCCTCCTCGGCGCCGTCGTCGGAGCGGGGCTCGCCGTGGCGGGCACCGTGCTCCAGGCCCTCGTACGCAACCAGCTCGCCGACCCGTTCCTCCTCGGCGCCTCCTCCGGGGCCTCCGCCGGAGCCGTCCTCGTGATCGTCTTCGGCACGACCGCGGCCGGTTTCGGCATGGGTGTGCCGCTGGCCGCCTTCGCGGGCTCCATGGCCGCGCTCGTCGCCGTCTACGCGATGGCCCGGCGCGGCGGCACCATGACCACCGGCCGGCTGATCCTGGCCGGCGTGGCCGTCCAGTACATCCTGTCCGCTCTCACCAGCCTCGTCCTCGTCCTCGCCGCGCACCCCGACCAGATCCGCTCCGTGCTGTTCTGGACCCTCGGCGGGCTCGGCGGGGCGCGCTGGGACGAACTGGCCCTGCCCACCACCGCGCTCCTCGTCGGCGGCGCGCTCCTCCTCGCCCTCGCCCGGCCGCTCGACCTGCTCCTCACCGGGGAGGAGGGCGCGCACACCCTGGGCCTGGACACCGGACGCTTCCGCGCCGCCGTGTTCGTCCTGACCTCCCTCGTCATCGGCGTGCTCGTCGCGTGCAGCGGCGCCATCGGCTTCGTCGGGCTGATGGTCCCGCACGCCGCCCGGATGGTCGTGGGCGCCGGACACCGGGCACTGCTGCCCGTCGCCGCGCTGGGCGGGGCGGTGTTCCTGATCCTGGCCGACCTGATCGCCCGTACGGCCGCAGCCCCCGAGGAGATACCGGTGGGTGTCGTCACCGCGCTCGTGGGCGGGCCGTTCTTCCTCTGGATGCTGCGCCGCTCCAGCCGTACCGAAGGGGTGACCGGATGACGGACCCGACCGGACCGGCCCGGCCGGTGCAACTGGCCCTCGAGGCCGTCCGCTACGAAACGGACGGGCACACCCTGCTCCACGGGATCGACCTCACCGCGCGGGCCGGCGAGACGGTGGGGGTCGTCGGCCCCAACGGCAGCGGCAAGACCACCCTGCTGCGCTGCGTCCACGGAGCCCTGCGGGCGACCGGCGGCAGAGTGCTGCTCGACGGCGCGGACGCGGGCGCGCTCACCGTCAAGGAACGGGCGCGCCGCGTGGCGGTGGTGCCGCAGGACGCGAGCGGCACCCTCGGCCTGACCGTCCGCGAGGTCGTCGCCATGGGCCGCAGCCCGCACAAGCGCTTCTGGGAACAGGACGGCCCGGACGACGTACGGCGCGTCGCCGACGCCCTGGAGACCGTGGGAGCGGCCGGCTTCGCCGCCCGCCGTTTCGACGAGCTGTCCGGGGGCGAACGGCAGCGCGTCCTGGTGGCCCGCGCCCTCGTCCAGGACCCGGGACTGCTCGCCCTCGACGAGCCTACCAATCACCTGGACATCCGCTACCAGCTGGAGGTCCTCGGCCTGGTCCGGGCCCTGCCCGCCACCGGTCTGCTCGTTCTGCACGACCTGAACCTCGCGGCCGCCTTCTGCGACCGCCTGTACGTCCTGGCGGGCGGCCGGGTCGCGGCCTCGGGGACGCCGGCCCAGGTGCTCACGGAGGACCTGCTGGCCGAGGTGTACGGCGTGCGGGCCCGTGTCGGGGTGCACCCCGACACGGGCTCGCCCAACGTCGTCTACCTGCCCGTGGCGGCGGGCTCCTGGTAGCCGTACGGGCGCGTGATGATCTCCATCCCGTGCCCGGTCGGGTCCGTGAAGTACACGCCGCGGCCCCCGTCGTTGTGGTTGATCTCGCCCGGGAGCCTGCCGTGCGGGTCGGCGAAGTACGCAATCCCGCCCGAGCGGATCTTCTCGAACGCCGCGTCGAACTCCTCCTCGGAGACCAGGAAGGCGTAGTGCTGCGGCGTGATGGCCCCGGCCGGGACGGCAGCGAAGTCCAAGGTGACTCCGTTGGCGGTGTCGACGGGGATGAACGGCCCCCACTCGGGCCCGACTTCGAGACCGAGGACGTAGGCCAGGAACTCGGCGGACTCCCGGTTGTCACGGGAGTGGACGATTGTGTGGTTCAGCTGTACGGACATGGGTGAATGCCTCCGGAAGGCACATCACGGGCACCTCCATGCCTCACCCGGTCGGTGACCGACACGCGATGCCGTGATCACGATCCTACGCGAGAGCCCCTGGATCGCGCCGGGCCGAAGCCGAGCCGTTCGTGCCGCCACAGGGTCATCAACCCCCGTACACCGCCTTGACGTTGTCCCGCGCCGGACGCGACCGGCCGGCCGGACCCGCCGCGAACACCCGCAGGAGGTTCTCCGTCACGCGTGTCGTCAGCGCCCCGGACCGCGCGTCCAGGCCGTGGTTGCGCCCGCTGCGGCCGTCTCCCGTCGCGTCCAGGGCCTCCACCCACCGCATCGTGCCCGTCGCGAAGACCCCCGCACCGCTGGGCACCGTGTGGTACGCAGTGTCCTGGTGGCTGGGGCGGCCGTCGCAGACCACGGGGGAGTGGGCCAGTATCTCGATCGGCCGGGGCGTCGCGAAAGCGGTGTTGACCTTGTCGTACTCCACGCCGACCAGGTGCTCGAAGCGGTCGCCCGCTTTCGCGCCGGTGCCCTCGAACAACCAGTGCCCGGGGTTGGTCACCACGTAGGGGGCGTCCACCGGATAGCCGTCGTAGATCACACCGAGCAGGGAGCTCTCCGGGTCCGCGCCGGGAGCCGAGCGGAAGTCCACCGTCGCCGGATGGCCCCGCTTGAAGCCCGGGTCCTGGCCGTAGGAGGACTTGTAGCAGACCAGCGTACGGTCCGGCCCCAGCTCGGAGGCCTCCAGGCGGATCCGCCGGAAGCAGCAGTTCGCACCCAGGATCGCGATGTTGGTGCCGGCGTCGCGGGCGGCCGTGACGTGGGCGCGCTGCTCCGGGGACCAGTACTCGTCGTGCCCGAGCGAGATGACCGCCGCGGCTCCCTCCAGGAGCCGCTTCTCCCGCGCCACGTCGGTGGTGGTGGCGTAGGCGAGGGGGATGCCGAGACGTTCCGCCAGCGCGATCAGCGGGGCCTCGTACACCAGGAACAGGCCCGCGCCGTCGTCGTACTCGTACGGCCGGTCGAAGGACACGGCGAGGGAACGCGAGGCGTAGCCGCCGCTGGGGCCGTCGTAACTGCCGTAGCCGCCCCAGCGGTTGTAGGCCTGCCAGGTGGCCACGGCGTTGACCACGACCGTACGCCCGGCCGTCGCCGCCGACCGGACGGTGACCGGTACGAAGCGCTGGCCGCCCTCGCCGCCCTGTGTGTCGAGGCGCAGCAGGTAGCTGCCCTCCGGCCAGTCCTTCGTCTCCACGGTGGCGGTGCGGGCCCACCGGGTGCGGACCATCCGGGTGTCGGAGTCCACCGTGGGCTCGGGCTGCCGCACCCCGGGCAGGGCCTCCGAACGCCACACCAGCCGGGCGCGGGCGCCGCCGTACCATCCCATCCGGTAGGCGGAGACGGTGAACCGGGGTGCGGTCGTCGACACGTACAGCCCGAAGGACTCGCCGGGCAGCACGCTGACCTTGTCGGCGAAGCCCTCGACGGCCCGAGCGGGACCGGCCTTCGCCACGGCCCAGTCGGCGTTGCCCGGGCGGGCGTTCTCGGCCTTCACGTCGAAGCCGTGCGGCCCTGTCGCCGACGGCTTGCCGTCCGGGTCCGGGGGCCCTGCCTTCTCGCCGGCGCGGAGGTTCCCGCTCCCGTCGCCGCCCGCGCAGCCGGCCGCCGCCCCGAGTCCCGCGGCCGTCGCGGCGCCCGTGGCGATCGCGAGGAACCGCCGCCTGCCCGCGCCTTCGCCGTCCCCGGCCGGGCCGGCTATGTGCTCCTGATCCATGAGGGCACGCTATGGCACCCTTCGCGCCCCGCTTCCACCGCCCCGAGCCCTTTCGGCCCGGGGCGTCCAAGTCGGCAGGCGGGGGTGCGGAAGCAGGGGCGGGGGCAGGGCGCGGACGTCGTGCCCCCGCCGGGGCGGACTATCCGAGGGGCAGGACCAGGTGGGCGGTGCTGTCGTCGGCAGACGTGATCGTGGTGGTGCTGCTCCTGCCCTCGCCGGCGTCGGAGTAGAGCTGGTCCATGCTGTTCACGACCAGCATGAGCCGGTGGTTCGCGGCGAGGTCGTAGCCCGCGGCCTGGAGCTTCCAGGAGGCGTTGCGGTCCTCACCGGGGGCCAGGTCCGGCAGCGTGAGGGGCTCGTGCGTGATGATGCGGGCGGTGTCGTCGGGGGCGACGTCGAACAGGTACGCCACGAGGGTCGTGGCGGCGGCGGAGCTGCGGACGGTCAGGGTGAGCTCGGGGACGCCGCGGATGCGGCGGGCCTGCTGGAGCGGGCCGCTGGTCCACACGGCGAGGTGGCGGCGGTCGAAGGTGCCGGTGGGGTAGGACTTCGGGTTGCCCTTCCACTCCGCCTGGCCCGTCGTGATGATGGCGTCCACCGCGGTGGCGGCCGTGAGCTGTCCGGCGGTGAACTCCCGCTTCCAGCCCGTTTCCGGCGAGGTGCCGAGGCCGCCGTCGCGGCGGTCGGTGGAGGAGGCGGTGAGGTACCAGGATTCGGTGGAGGTGGTGACGTCCGCCCAGGACGGCCTGGGTTCGCGGACGGCGGGCTCGGTGATCACGTTCTGCCCGGTCTCCGGGTCGATCTTGGTCGTGTACGTGAACATGATCTGGCTGTTGACCTGCGGCCATGCGCCGACGCCGTTGTCCGCCCCGAGCACGTGGTGGTCGAGCCAGGCGAACGCCTCCTCGACGGGCACGTTCGGCCCGCTGAAGGGGATGGTGAGGCCGGCGCCCTCGGGTGCGGCGTGGTCGCCGATCCAGAGGTTGAGCCGCTTGGGCACGGTGAGCCTGTCGAAGTGGGCGACGGTCTGGTTGGCCGGGAAGAGCGTTTCGTGCCAGGTGTTGGAGAAGAAGGTGGGGATGCCGCGGGCGTTGGTCTCGTCGAGGTAGGCCGACGGCGACCGCTCCTTGAGCCATGCCCGCACGGGATCGGAGTTCCGGCCGGCCAGGAAGTCCTCCAGCAGGCGGCGGGTGGCCGGGTCGAACTTCCGCTCGATCGGGCCGCCGGTGAAGCCGATCAGCGCCTTGACCGCCGCCAGGTGCCGGGTGTCGTTCTGGTAGAGGCTGTCGGCCAGGTCGCCCCACGTGCTCAGGGCCACGACCGCGTCCACCCGGCCGGCCGGGTCGTTCGCCGCGACCATCTGGCTGATGCCGGACCCGTAGGACTCGCCGAGGAAGGCGATCCTGCTCGGGTCGAGGTGCTGCTGGGCGTAGTCGATGACGGTGGAGCCGTCGGCCCAGTCCAAGGGGCCCGCCACGTCGATCGTGCCCTGGGAGGTCCAGGGGGCGTCGACGAAGCCGCCGCCCGGCAGGGGTGACGTGAGGCCCATGCCCCGGGGAGTGTAGGCGAGCACGTGGTAGCCGCGGAGCGCCAGCTGGAGGTACGCGTACTCGAACAGGATCCAGCCGAAGGGCGTCCAGCCCGACGGAACGACCACCACGGGGCGGGGCTCCGAGGTGTTGAGCTTGATCGTGTGCGCCGACAGCCGTACCCCGTCGTCGGTGGTGATCCAGGGGAAGCCGATCGTCGCCTTCTGCCGCACCTGTTCCGTGAGCTTCTGGAGGTCGGCGGTGAGCAGCGGCGTCTCCGCCGTGCCGTTCAGGGTGGCGACCAGGGCCTCGGCGACGTTGACGGCGTCCGGGTCCACGGACGTGGCCGAGCTGTAGATGCCCTGCCCTGCGATCCGGTTCAACTGGGCTGCGGTGACGTGGGTGATCGGGTTGTCGTCCTGCGAGTGGCTCACGAAGGGGTCCTCTCGAAATCGCCGACCGGGCGGGCCGATCGGTGCCGTGGGGGCACCCGTTCTAGCCCAGCAGGATCACCTCAGAGCAGATATCCGGACATCTCCCTTCTTGGAAGAAGTGTGCGGAAGTCACCCGTCTGGACGGTTTCGGAAGTGCCGGTTCTCGCGGGCCGCGCGAAAGGATCAGCATGCGACAACAAGGGAGCGAACCTGCTCCCCAACGGGCGCGGAGCGATCGACCTGATTCAGCCGCATATGCCAGCGGAACGGGGGGTCGGCAAGCGAGCGATCCGGCCGCCCAGGACCGCTGCCGGCCCTGGCGGCACGTTCCTGCATTCGGCGGTGTTCCGCACCTCACGGCACCGCGAACTGCCCAGGGAGTCGGGGCCGGCTCACCTGCGACGCATCGTCGGCGACGGGCCAGGGCGGTTCCGGCGCGCGGGCCGCCCCCGGATCGTCTCGGGGGCCTTGTACTTGCGTGACCGACCGGACCCGGGCCGCACCGAGGTCGTCACCCTCCGGGCGACGCCGCGGGGCGTTGCCTGCGGACTCTCCGGCCGGTCAGCGAGCAGTGCGTTCGACGGTGGAGAGCACCCGGACCAGTGCGGGCGAGGCGGGAGCCGAGGCGAAGCCGAAGCGTACGGGCGGGACGACAGGAGCCAGTGCGCCGAGGTCGTGCGCCTCGAAGAAGGCCCGGACGTTCGTGATCGGCCACAGGCCGCCTGCCGCGTACCACTGGCGGTATCCGGGGCGCGAGCTGCCCCGGGTCCGTACGCCGGCCATCAGGCGGGCGGGCACGTCGGTCACGGCCGCCCACACCGGCCGTCGGGCGAGCGGCCGGGGCACGGCCCGCAGGGCCAGGCCGAGGACTCCCTGACGCCCGACCCGGAAGCCGAGATCCAGGGGTCCTGCGGTGACGTCCCACGTGCCGTCATGAATCCGCACTCCCACCGGGGCCGTGCGGGCCTCGTCGAAGTGGTAGACGCCGGCGATGTACTCGGCCGTCCGCGCGGTGGGCGCGATCAGCGTGCGCCATCCGTCGGCGCGCTCCAGCATCACATCACTGAACGGCCCGAAGGGTGACCGCGGCCAGTGACCCACGACCACGCGCGTGCCGGAGTCCGTGCCGACGGCGGCGATCCAGCCGTCGAACGTCAAACGTTCGCCTCCCACGCCACACGCGTACCCCGCGACGCGGCCGGGCATACCAGGCCTCGGCGGCGCGCACCGACGGGTCACGGCCCGGCGCTCGACGGTTCGAACAGCCTGAAGCCGAGGGCCTGGCGCCCCACCCGCCGGATCCGTGCCCGTCCAGGCCGTCCACGATCTCCCGACCGGACACGGCCAGACAGTCCACGGGCCTCAGCGGGCCCGCGCAGGCCTGCGGTCGACGAGGGCCGGATGCCTGGTGGTGTCGCGCACGGCGAGGAGGAACGCGGCGATGTGGTCCGGCGCGACCGGGACGTCGGCGCGCAGGATCCGGTAGCCGTCGATGTCGACGCCGTGGGCGGTGGGCTGCTGCAGCCCTCCCGGCGGCTGTTCCACCGTGCCGGCCTTCCGTTGACACTGCAGAGCGAAGGCGCCTGCGGTGACGACTTCGGCGAGCCGGTTGGCGAGGGCCGCGTTGCATCCTCCGAGCCGGACGAAGCCGTGGCCGGCCAGCGGCCCGTCGCTGCTCAGGGAGGGAAGGGTCAGGTCGGCGAGTGCGAGCGCCGCCCGAAGGCCGGTGACAGCCTCTGCGCCCGCCTGGCGGGCGGCGTCCTGGCGCCGCTTGTGGTGGATCCGCTCTTCGTACATGTAGCCGACCTTTCATGATGGGTGCGGAGAGGATTCCCCGCGGCACGTCCGCCGGGGTGTGCTGCAGAGACCGGATGCCCGGGGTGCGGGGTGCGGCGCTCCGGGCCGCACCCGTGGCGGACGGGACTGGACCGGGCTCGCGGTGGGGCAGGCGTGGGCAGACCGTCGGACCGAGTCCGGGTACGGCCCGTGACCATCGGTTTCGATCTTCGTTTCAAAGGTGCAGGCGAACACCTCTTTGATGTGTGGGAAGGACCGGGTTGGCCAGGGAGTCAGCGGCTGCTACCGCCTTCGCTCTTCGCGGTCGCCGTCGTGGGGACGCTCGGCACTCTTGCGTCGTCGGCCGACGACGCCGGCTCCGCCAGGACGCTCACCCGGGAATCCCTCTCCCGCGCCTGGACGGCGGACCGTCCTCGACGACCGCAAGGCTGTCGGCGGGCCCTACGCCGGTGACGGTACCGACGCGCGCCCGGACCTTCCGCGGGATCGCACCGACGCCTGCCGAGCAGACAAGTGGCCAACCCCTGGGCTGCCCCCGCGCCGCCGGCACGACCGCGATCGCAGTGGCGGCAACCCGCTCCCGCCTCGCCCGTCACAGGACCCGCAGCCCGGTGCCCGGACCGGCCGCCGCAGCTCTGACCTGCTGCGCAGCCGAGACCGCCGCACGCATGAGGCCGTCATGCGCCGTACCTGTATCCATGACTGCCGGATGGGGAGCGGGCTGCCCCCTTTCCTGCCGTGGAGTAGCCGGCAGGGGCGCCGGCCGGGCCGCGTCCGGCGGTGGTGGTCCAGCCGAGCGCAGCGGCGGGCGGGTTCCGGTGCCGTGGAGCGGCGTTGCGAGGCGGCCGGGTGAGGGTGATCTGGCGGACCAGCTGCTGGAAGCAGGCCAGCGCCGCGACGGCGGGAAGAGCGGACGACGTTCCGGCAGCGATGGTTCTGGGCGCCTGGGCAATGCACAGAAGCGTGGCCAGGGTGGAGAACAGCAGAACGATGGACCAGGAATGCAGCGCACGGCGCTGGTGCAGAGCCGATCTGAGGATGGACAGCGAGGCGACCATCCAGGGCCCGTAGATCAGCAGGGGCCACCAGCTGACCACTTCGCGGGACGTGTGGAGTCCGGCGCTGTGGCGCAGGGCCTCGCAGATGGCCAGGCCGCTGAGGATGCTCACGAAGGCGGCGATGACGGCGACCAACACGGCGGTGAACAGACTGCCCGTTCGCAGCAGGGTCACGATCGGCCGCTTCGACGGATTCCGGCGGTGCCCGCCGGCAGTGTGCCTGGGCGGCCGCTCGACGGGGGTGTGATCGAGCCCGGCGACGAGGCCTGCGGCACCGACCGGGTCGGCCGCGGCGTCGAAGCCGAGCCGGCTGAAGGGCTCCGTGTGCCGGGGCGCGGTGCTCTCCTGAAGAAGGATGGCGAGTTCTTCCGCCGGATCCCACGGCCGGCCCGGCTCACCGGGACCGTCGAGCGGCTGCCCGGGGGAGTGACGCTGCACAGGGTCCGGTTGCAGCCAGAAGGCGGTGTCGTCCGGCTCGATGCGGGTGGCGTGGGCGTCCGGGGATCCGTACTGCTCAGCCACGTGAGCTGCCGCCCGAACCCTGGTCGCCCGGCATCGCGGACCGTTCGGTGTCTTCCGTCCGCCGTTCGAAGTCGACCTGGATCATTCTCATCGTGTGGAGGAAGTCCTCAAAGATCGAGGAGGAATAGCTCAGATCGACCGCCAGGCTGTCGTGTTCCAACGTCGCGTTCCCGGCCTCGCCGCAGCCGGTTGAACGCGGAGTGAAAGTCCACTTTCCGATGCGAGTGGCCCCGGCGTGAACGTTGCTCCCCTGTCCCTCTCCTTCCGCAGGGCCGCGGAAGGAGAGGGGGAGCTTTGCTGTTGTCATATGCCGTAAACGCTGTCGATGTTGGTCCGGGTATGGGCCATCCGGGTGGTGGTGGCGGATGCACAGGTGCTCCCTGCCGCTTATCGTTTCTGCAAATTCAGCCGGCGAGGCAGTTGTGACCTGCCTCTCCGCAGTTCAAGGCGCCGCGGACTGGCGGGCCGATGCGGACCCGGTGCCAGGGACCCCTCGCCCCTGAACTCCCGTTCGCGGCGCGCCCGACGGTCGAGCGCTTCCTCGGGGCGAGGGCTTTCCGGGCGGTGTGCGTCGCGTGCTGCCGAACCGCCGTACCTCGCGTGCTGCGTCTGCGCATGCCGCCGGGCCCCGCCGTCCGGCACGTTCCATCCTCGCCGCCGAGCCCTGCGAGCCCCTTCTCTGCGCCCCCGGCTTCGGCCCAACATCATCAAAAACGCTGAGATGTCAAGATCCGCAGATTGCTGCGCATGGCTGCAATCGAAGGTGAGGGCGCAACTCTGCATATGCCTCTGCGTTATGCCCGAAGTCCGCAGGGCTTCGATCGTGTGCGCCCTGGGGTCATCACCCTTCGAAAGGATGGGCTGTGGGAGATGTTCTCCTCTGGATCGTGCTGATCTCCACCGCGCTGGGCACGGGTTGCACGGCCTTCACGTCATCAGGGACCGGCCGCCTGTGGCGCGTGGACGCCCTTGAGTTGGGGCGCCGTCAACGCCTCGAGCACGTCCTGTCCTGCCATGTGGACGCTGTCCGGCTGTCTTCCCGGCGAGCTGCGACACCGCAGGGACCGGGAGTGAAGCCCGTCGGTGTCTCGACCTGGCCGGGTGCGGATTCCCTCCGGGGTGGCAGGAGCCGGGCGACCGGTCTTCGTGCGAGACCCCTCCGGCCGTGTGCCTCCACGCCGCCGACCGACTCCACCCGCTCGACGGTCGGGCTCCGGCGTCCCGTCACGGGGCACCGGCCGAGTCGGCACTCCTGGACTGCGTGGCAAGGTGTGCCATTCCGGGACCCAGGGAGGGCGGACTCGATCGCCGAATCCCGTGAAAACCCCGGCAATCCACACGCGGCCGGCCGCTAAAAAACCCCGGCAATCCGTACATTGCTGACTTTGGTCGAACTGTTGGGATCTCGCCGAATGCATGTGGTCTGCCTGTTTCCTGTTCGACGGATCTCGGTTCTGATGCTCGATGGAAATGCGGGAACGTTAAAAAGTAAATCAATTGCGCTCGTGCGCGGGATGGTCCGGAATTCGCAAGGGTCTGCCACCCTTACCTGGAGGGCGCCCCCGGCGGCAAGATCTTCACTCGCACCCCGCGCGATCGAGGAGGAGTACATTTCGCGACCAGCCGACGATGTCAGAGTTGTGGTGCATACGAATCTTCCGCGAGAAGGGTTGCGCGAGCATGGCGCCCTACGGTGACCGATCCGATCGCCTTCCGTGGGCGACCGCCCTTGGCCGTTTCCTGCCTGGAGCATCACGGGTGGGGAACACGGTGCGGGCGGCGCTGGTACGGGCGGCACGCCGCTTCGTGCAACGGGGTGGTGCCGGGGCAATCACCTGGCCCCGGACGAAAATATGCTCGGCGCGGCTGCGTGAGGACGTATACAGGGCGGGTTTCTCCCTGCCCTCGCCGCATGCGGAGAGCGCAGCGGGTGACGTCCACGAATGTCCGTGGTGCATCTCCCTCGGCAATCCCGGTGTCCACGACCCGGCCGACCCCGCCGGGCCCTGACGGTGACGGCACCGTGAGAGTTCGATCCCCGTCCTCCCCCTGCCTCGGGTACGCGAGCGCTGCGCGGCTCGTCCGGCCCGTTCGAAGGCGAGCTTCGCCCTTCGAACGGGCCGGACGGCACAGCGAAGGCGAACACGGCAGGGACGACGCCGGCCGCAGGCGCGGGCCGAAGGAGGTCGAAGAGGTCCGCACCGGGCGGTACGGACGAAACGTCCACCGCCGCAGTGCAGCGGCCGGGGGTGGCAGTATGCAGGGGGGTCGGTGACTCCCTTGATCATGTACCCGTCGAGCCGGAGGAACGAAAACGCATGCGCTATCTCCCCCTGGGCAGTTCAGGTCTGCACGTGTCCGCCGTCGGCCTCGGCTGCAACAACTTCGGCGGGCGACTCGATGCCCAGGCCACCCGCGCCGTCGTCGACGCCGCCCTCGACGCGGGCGTCACCCTCCTCGACACCGCCGACATCTACGGCGGCGCGGGCGGCTCCGAGCGGCACCTCGGGCAGGCCCTGAAGGGTCGCCGCGACCAGGTCGTCCTCGCCACCAAGTTCGGCTACGACGGCGTCGACATGAAGTACGGCCCCGCAGCCGGATCCCGCGGCGGCCGCGCCTACATCCGGCGCGCCGTGGAGGAGTCCCTGCGCCGCCTCGAAACCGACCACATCGACCTGCTCCAGTTGCACAGCCCCGATCCGGCCACTCCCATCGCCGAGACGCTGGCCGCGCTCACGGAGCTCGTCGCCGAGGGCAAGGTCCGCTACATCGGCCACTCCAACTTCACCGGCTGGCAGCTCGCCGAAGCCGCCCACGTCGCCCGTGAGACCGGCTCCGTCCCCTTCGTCTCCGCGCAGAACGAGTGGTCGCTGCTGGAGCGGTCGGCCGAGCGCGAGCTCGTCCCCGCGGCCCTGCACTACGGTGTCGGCGTACTCCCGTACTTCCCCCTCGCCAACGGCCTGCTGACCGGCAAGATCCGCCGGGGCGCGCCCGTCCCGGCCGGCTCCCGCCTCGAAGGCAGGGACGCCTACCTCACCGAGGAGCGCCTCGACGTGGTCGAGGCGCTGGCCGCGATCGCCGAGAAGCACGACCGCACCGTCCTCGAACTGGCCATCGGCTGGCTCTCCGCCCGGCCCGGCTGCGCCTCCGTCATCGCCGGCGCCACCTCTCCCGAGCAGATACGCGCGAACGCGGCCGCCGGCGAACGCCCGCTCGACGCGGAGCTGCTCGCCGAGATCGACGCGATCGCCCCGGGCTTCAGCGCGTAGGCGCCGGGACGCCGACGAGCGCCACCCGCCCATGGGGCGGGGGCGCTCGCGCCCGGGCGGCTCGCGGCCGCCGGTCAGGACACGATGTCCTTGCGGGAGAAGCCGCGGAAGGCGAGGGCGAACAGCACCAGCGCGTACGACACCGACACCACCGCCCCCTTGGCCATCCCGCCCCACTCCAGCTGAGGCTGCAGGGCGTCCGCCCACGCGAACTGCCAGTGCGCCGGCAGGAACTCGCGCCACGAGCCGAGCGCCGTCACCGCGTCCAGCACGTTCCCGACGATCGTCAGGCCGACCGCGCCGCCCACCGCGCCCAGCGGCGCGTCCGTCCGCGTGGACAGCCAGAACGCCAGCCCCGCCGTCACCAGCTGCGACACGAAGACGAAGGCCACCGCCAGCGCGAGCCGTGGCACCGTGTCCCCGGCCGCCAGCGCGCCGCCCGCCGGAAGCTTGAGCGGCCCCCACCCGTACGCGACCGTGCCCGCGGCCAGCGCCACCACCGGCAGCAGCACGATCGCCGCCAGGCTGAAGCCCAGCGCGACCACCAGCTTGCTCCACAGCAGCCGCGCCCGCGGCACCGGCGAGGCCAGCAGATAGCGCAGCGAGGACCAGCTCGCCTCCGATGCCACGGTGTCCCCGCAGAACAGTGCCACCGGCACCACCAGCAGGAAACCGGCCGACACGAACAGGCAGGTCGCGGCGAAGTTCGCGCCCGAGGCCGTGGCCGTGTCGATCAGGGTGATCCGGTTGCCGCCGCCGCGCCGGCCCTCCGGCCCGCCGCCCACCGCGAAGGCGATGATCATGATGATGGGCAGTGCGGCCAGGACCCCGCCCATCACCAGCGTCCGCCGCCGGCGCCACTGCCGCAGCGCCTCCACGCGCAGCGGCAGCGTACGGCTCGCCCGGTAGCCCGGAGCCACCTCCCGCGCCGTCGTCGCCGTACTCACGCCGCACCTCCGATCAGAGTGAGGAACGCGTCCTCGAGTCTGCGGTGCGGCCCCACTCCGGTCACCGGCACCTCCAGCCGCACGAGTTCGGCGATCAGCCCGGCCGCCGTCGAGCCTTCGAGCAGTACGAGCAGCCCGTCGTCCGCGGCCACCACCGAACCCACGCCCTCCAGCGCCGCCACCTTCTCGACGGTCACCTCGTCCACCGGCTCGGCCAGGGTCACCAGCAGGGTGTCCCCGCCGCCGGTGATCTCGGCGACCTCACCCGCCGCCACCCGCCGGCCGCGGTCCATGACCACCAGGTGCGTGCAGGACTGCTCGACCTCCGACAGCAGGTGGCTGGAGACGATGACCGTCCGACCACCGGCCGCGTAGCGGATCATCACGTCCCGCATCTCCCGGATCTGCGGCGGGTCCAGACCGTTCGTCGGCTCGTCCAGGATCAGCAGGTCCGGCATCCCGAGCATCGCCTGCGCGATCGCGAGCCGCTGCCGCATGCCCTGCGAGTACGTGCGCACCGCGCGCTCCAGCGCGTCGCCGAGCCCGGCGATCTCCAGGGCCTCCGCCATGTGCGAGTCCTCGGCGGGGCGGCCGGTGGCCTGCCAGTACAGCTCCAGGTTGGCGCGGCCCGTCAGGTGCGGCAGGAAGCCCGCCCCCTCCACGAAGGCCCCGACCCGCGACAGGACCGGTGCTCCGGCCCGCACCGCGTGCCCGAACACCCGGATCTCCCCGGCGTCCGGCGAGATCAGCCCCATCAGCATGCGCAGGGTGGTGGTCTTACCGGCCCCGTTGGGCCCGAGCAGCCCCAGCACCTGCCCCTTCTCGACCCGGAACGACAGGTCCTGTACCGCGTACCGGTCCTGGGACTTCGCGTACCGCTTCGTCAGTCCCGTGATCTGCAGAGGTACGTCGGCCAGCGCCGGGTCGGGCAGCGGTACGCCAGCCCGTGCCCCGGCGGCGCTCCCGCCGGTCCGGCGGAACCCGAGCAGCGTCGCGGCCAGGGCCAGCGCCCCCAGCGGCAGCCACCAGGTCCAGGCGGGCATACTTGCCGCGGCGGTCCGCACCCCGGGTGCCACGGGCACGGCCAGGGGGCCGTCCACCGACACCGTGTAGGCGGCCGTCGCGGCCGGGCTCGCATAGCCGAGGTCCGTGGCGGCGATGACCAGGCGCAGGCGGTGTCCGGCCGCGACCGCATGGTCGATCGCGGCCAGTCTCAGCCGCACGGTCGCGCCCTGCTGCGCGTTCTCCACCCGCAGCGGGGCGACCAGCTGGGAGGGCAGCACCTGCTGCCGTCCGTCGGGCCCCACGTCGTACACCTTGCCGAACAGTACGGCCGAACCGTCCGCAGCCGTCGACCTCACCTTCAGGGTCACGGTGGGGGTTCCGGTGATCTGCAGATCCGCGTCCAGCGGAGCCGACTCGAAGCGGGCGTTCTGCCCGGGGAAGTCCAGCGAGAGCCCGGCCCCGAAGGAGGCGAGCTGCCCGCCGATGCCGGGCAGGGAGGACAGTGCGGGGGGCGCGCCCCCCGCCGGGTTCGTGAAGGTCTGCTCCCGTCCCGTCAGGGCGACGTCCCGGGGCCCGGAAGCCAGTCCCGGGTAGCGGTCGCCGTCGGCGCCGCGCAGTATCACCTCGCCGTCGGTGGAGTCGATCCCGCCGGAGCGCGAGACCCGGAACGCCGGCCCGGTGTCCACGCTCTCGTCGCCCTTCAGGTGGCGGTCGAACCAGGCGGCCACGCGTGCCTCCACCCGGTCCGCCTCCCGCATGCCGCCGTCGTGTCCGCCGGCCGCCCAGTCCACCGACACGGGTGTGCCGTTCGCCGCGATGGCCGCGGCCATCGCGTCGGCCTGGTCCAGCGGGAAGAGGGAGTCGTCCTGGCCCTGCACGATGAGGGCGGGCACCTTGATCCGGTCGCCGACCGCCGACGGACTGCGCTGTTCCAACAGCGTGCGGGCCTCGGCGTCGGGCTTGCCCGCCACGGCGACCCGTTCGTACATCGCGCACAGCTCGGGGGTGAACCTCCCGCAGCCGGGACCGGCCGGGGCGCCGTCCTGCGGGCCGGACCCGGTCACGGTGCCGGCCGCGGACGCGCCCGCGCCCCTACCCGCACCCTCGGGGCGCCCGGCCCCGGCGTCCTGCTGCGCCGTCCCGGCCTGCTGCATCCCGCCGGCCGAGCCGGTCGTGAAGAAGATGCCCGACCACAGCTTCTTGAAGACGCCGCCCGGGAAGAGGGCGTCCGCGAGGTTCCAATAGGTGATCTCCGGGGCGATCGCGTCCACGCGCCGGTCGTGACCGGCGGCCAGCAGCGAGACGGCCCCGCCGTAAGAGGCTCCGGACACCCCGATGCGCGGGTCGCCGTCCGCGTCGAGCCGTACCTCGGGCCGGGCTGCGAGCCAGTCGATCAGCCGGGAGACGTCCTTGACCTCGTGCTCGGGGTCGTTCAGCCCGATCCGGCCGCCGGACCGGCCGAAGCCGCGCGCCGACCAGGTCATGACGGCGTAGCCGTCGCGGGCCAGCCGCTCGGCCTGCTCACGGACGTCGTCCTTGCTGCCCCCGAAGCCGTGCCCGAGGAGGACGGCCGGACGTTTCGCCCCGCTGCCCTCCCCGCCGCCGGCGAGGAAGTAGGAGGTGTCGATGTCGGCACCGGGCATGTTCAGGACCTGGTCCTGGCGGTGCACGGCGGGCGTGTCGCCGGACGCGGACGCGGCCGTCCACGTGCCGGCACCCGCCACGACGGCCAGCGCGGCGGCGCCCGCGAGCAGTCGGTCTCGGCGCCGCCGGGGCATTCGGAGCTTCATACGGGCACCCTAAACGGCCGGTAGCCGGCCTTGGAGCACCCACAGGCGGAACTGCCGACCTTCTCAGGGAGTAGTCCGCCGCGGGCGCGTACCGCACCTGCGGTACGCCCGTCCGACCTGCAGACGGGAGCGCCGGGCGGGAGGATGGCCGCATGCTGTTGGCCGAGGTCGCTCGCGTGTCCAGGGAAGTCGCCGCCACTTCCGCCCGCTCCCGCAAGACCGCACTGCTCGCGGAGCTCTTCGCCGCCGCCCCGCCCGAGGAGGCCGGGCTGGTCATCTCCTACCTCTCCGGGCGCCTCCCGCAGGGCCGTCCCGGCATCGGCTGGCGCACCCTGGGCCAGGCGGCCGCACCGGCGGCGGAACCCACCCTCACCGTCCGCGACGTCGACACGGCGGTCGGCGCACTCGCGGCGCAGGCCGGCGCCGGGTCCGCCGCCCGGCGCGGCCGGATCGTCGCCGAGCTGCTCGGCGCGGCCACCGAGGCCGAGCAGGCCTTCCTGCGCAGCCTGCTGTCGGGCGAGGTGCGCCAGGGCGCGCTCGACGCCGTGGCCCTGGAGGCTGTGGCCGCGGCCGCCGCGGTACCCGCCGCCGAGCTGCGGCGGGCGGTGATGCTGGACGGGTCCCTGCCCAGGGTCGCCGAGGCGGTGCTCGCCGGCGGCGCCGAGGCGCTGGGCGCCGTGACCCTGCGGGTGGGGCGGCCCGTCCAGCCGATGCTGGCGGGCACGGCCGGATCGGTCTCCGAGGCGCTGGCCGCGCTCGGCCCCTGCGCGGTGGAGGAGAAGCTCGACGGGATCCGCGTGCAGGTCCACCGCGAGGGGGACGACGTACGGGTCTACACGCGCTCCCTCGACGAGATCACCGGGCGGCTTCCGGAGGTCTGCGAACTGGCCAGGTCGCTGCCGGGGGAGCGGTTCATCCTCGACGGGGAGGTCATCGGGCAGACGGCGGACGGCCGCCCCGTCCCCTTCCAGGAGATCGCGAGCCGGGTCGGCTCCCGGGTGGACGTGGCCGCCGCCCGGCGGACGCTGCCGGTCGTCCCCTATTTCTTCGACCTCCTGGCCGCCGGCGACGACGTCCTCCTGGACCTCCCGGTCCGCGAGCGGTACGAGGCCCTCGCCGCCCTCGTGCCCGAGGACGCCCGGGTCCGCCGCCTGGAGGTGCGCGACCCGGCGGCCCAGGCGGCCGAGGCCGTCGAGTTCTGGGCCGAGACCCTGCGCCGCGGCCACGAGGGCGTGGTCATGAAGGCCCTGGCCTCGGGGTACGCGGCCGGCCGGCGCGGCAAGCACTGGTTGAAGGTGAAGCCGGTGCACACCCTGGACCTGGTCGTGCTCGCCGCCGAATGGGGCCACGGGCGGCGCACCGGACTCCTGTCGAACCTGCACCTGGGGGCGCGGGCCGCAGACGGCACGTACGCCATGCTCGGCAAGACGTTCAAGGGCCTCACGGACGAGATGCTGCGCTGGCAGACGCAGGCGCTGCGCGCGCTCGCCACCTCGGACGACGGTTTCACCGTGCGGGTGCGCCCCGAACTGGTGGTGGAGATCGCCTACGACGGACTGCAGCGCTCGCCGCGCTACCCGGCCGGAGTGGCCCTGCGCTTCGCGCGGGTGGTGCGGTACCGCCCGGACAAGGGCGCGGAGCAGGCCGACACCGTCGAGACGGTGCTGGGCGCAGGGGCCACGCCCTGAGCCGAGCCATCGAACCGTCATAGGACGGCGATAGAGGTGCGGGCCAAGGTGGCTGTCCACGTGCCGGGCCCTGACGGACGGCACCCAGCGCGACGGGCCCGCCCCGTCGTCGCGCCGACCTGTGACCCTGATCCGCCGTGCCGGGAGCCGCCATCGTGGACGTTGACTCCGTGCTGTCCCCCCGAGCCCTCCCCGGCGCCGACGCCCCCCGCGACGACGTACTCCTCCCGAGGGAGACGGGGCGCCTGCACCGGGCCCGGGCCGCCGCTGCCGCGGTCCTGCACGGCTGCGGTGCCGTCGCCGCCTCCCTCCTCGCCATCGCCGCCATCGGCGCGGTGATCGGTGAACCGGTCCTCATACCGTCCCTGGCCGCCAGCGCCGCCGTCCTCCACCACACCCCGACCCTGCCCGCGGCCCAACCCCGAACCGTCGTCGTCGCCCATCTCCTGGGCGCCGCGGCCGGTTACGCGGTCCTCGCGGCAGCGCCGAGCAGCCCCTGGAGTGCGGCCCTGGCCGCAGGACTGACCTTCGCCGCCACCAGCCTCACCCGGACCCAGCACTCGCCCGCGTGCGCCACCGCCGTCGTCGTGGTGTTCCAGGGCCCGGCCCCCGCGCGGTTCGTGCCGCTGCTGCTCTGTGCCACGGTGGTCCTCGTCCTGGGCGGTCACGCCGCCTCCCGCCTGAACCGGGCAGCGCCCCGCTACCCCGTCCGCTGGTGGTAGCCGAGGCTGCCGCGGACGGTGCACGCACCGCCGTTTGCCTCAGAGGCAAGGAGGTTTGCCAGGAAGGCAAGACTCTGGCTCAATCGGGGGCATGAACCCCGGTCCCGCCCCCGACCGCTCCGACGACACGGCCGACGAGCTGCCCGCAGTGGCGCCGCAGCTGCGTGAGCTGCGCCGCCGCGCCGGCCTCACCCTGGAGGCCGCCGCCGCGCGGGCCCGGCTCTCACCCGCCCACCTGTCCCGTCTGGAGACCGGTCGGCGCCGGCCGTCGCTGCCGCTCCTGCTGGGACTGGCCCGCACCTACGGTACGACGGTCTCCGATCTGCTCGGCGAGACCTCCGCCGCGGCCGATCCCATCGTACGGGCAGGCGGTCCGGGCGCCCGCGAGGCGGACGGCTGGACGTACTGGCAGGCGGGCGGCGCCGGCCGAGGGATGCAGGCGCTGCGCGTCCATGTGCCGTCCGGCCGCGGACCGGACGAACTGGTCCGCGTCCATCCCGGCGAGGAATGGCTGTACGTCCTCCAGGGGAGGCTGCGCCTGCACCTGGGCGAGACGGAGTACCTGCTGGAGGCGGGGGACAGCGCGCACTTCGACTCCCTGACCCCGCACCGGATCGGCGCCGCCTCCTCCGGCGGTGCCGACCTGCTGTTCGTCCACACCCTGCTCCAGAGCAGCCTCGCCGGGGTGTGCCTCGGCGGGGCCGCGACCACCACGCACCACCGATAGGCGAGGAGCCCACCCATGACCCCCGTGTCCCCTGCAGACAAGCCCGTCGGCGTACGCGCGCGCTTCGAGGCCAAGTTCCCCCGCGGCCTGATCATCCGGCTGATCGCCTACCTCTTCGTGGGCCACCTCTTCGCCTTCTTCGTCTACCTCCTCTTCGTCCTGGGTGGCCAGAACCAGTAACCGTCCGGGGCGCGCGAGTTCGGGCCGCACGGCTATGGAAAGGTGCGGGGGCGGTGGCTACCCTCCGCGCATGATTCCCACGGTTGTCTGGGGTACCGGCAACGTCGGCCGTCTGGCCATTCGCGCCGTCGCGGCCCATCCCGCGCTCGAGCTCTGCGCGGTCATCGTCCACAATCCAGCCAAGGTCGGCCGCGACGCCGGCGAACTCGGCGGACTCGAGCGCCTGTTGGGCGTCGAGGCCACCGACGACGTCGAAACCGTACTCGCCGGCCGTCCCCGGGCGGTGGTGTACGCCGCGTCCGGGGACGTCCGCCCCGACGAGGCGCTCGCCGACATCATCCGCGCGATCCGGGCGGGCGCGGTCGTCGTCAGCCCTGCCCTCTACCCGCTCTACGACCACCGCAGCGCCCCGCCCGAGTTCCGCGACCCGGTACTGGCGGCGATCGCTGAGGGCGGCGGCTCGCTCTTCGCCTCGGGCGTCGACCCCGGCTGGGGCAACGACGCGCTCCCGCTCCTGCTCAGCGGACTCGGCACCACCATCGACGCCATCCGCTGCCAGGAGATCTTCGACTACTCCACCTACGACCAGCCGGACTCCGTCCGCAACCTCGTCGGCATGGGCCACCCCATGGACTTCGAGCCGATGATGCTCATGCCCTCGATCCCGACGATGGTCTGGGGCGGCCAGATACGGATGATGGCCCGGGCGCTCGGTGTCGAACTGGACGAGATCCGCGAGACCTCGCAGCGCCGTGCCCTCGACACCACCGTGACCACCCGCAGCATGGGCGAGTTCGAGGCGGGCACCCAGGGCGCGATCCGCTTCGAGGTACAGGGCATCGTCGGCGGCGAGCCCCGCATCGTCATCGAGCACGTCACCCGCATCCACCCCTCGTGCGCACCGGAGTGGCCGTCGCCGCCGGACGGCGGCGACGGCGCCCACCGCGTCGTCATCGAGGGCCGACCCCGCATCGAGGTCACCGTCGAGGCCACCGACGAGGGCGAGAACCGCTCCGCGGGCGGCAACGCCACCGCCGTCGGCCGCCTCGTCGGCGCCATCGACTGGCTCACCGCGGCGGAGCCGGGACTCTACGACGCCCTCGACGTCCCGCTGCGCCCCGCGACCGGCAGACTCGGAAGGAAATCGTCATGAGGATCGACATCCCCGAAGGCCAGCACCCGATCGAGTACGTGTGGGGCGACATGGTGCCCGGGATCGGCATGGCCGCCGCCAACTTCTCCCTGTCGGTGTACGCCCACACCACCCTGGGGCTGCGCGAGTTCGAGGCCGCCCGGCTGCGCGTCGCGCAGATCAACGGGTGCGCCTTCTGCCTGGACTGGCGCACCGAGCGCGACGGGCAGAAGGTCGAGGAGGAGTTCGCGGACGCGGTCACCGAGTGGCGCACCACGGAGGCGTTCGACGAGCGCACCCGGCTGGCTGCGGAGTACGCCGAGCGGTACACCCTCGACCACCACGGTCTCGACGAGGAGTTCTGGGACCGGATGACCGCGCACTACAGCCAGCTGGAGATCGTGGAGCTCACGATGAGCATCGGGTCCTGGCTGGCGTTCGGGCGGCTCAACCACGTGCTGGGCCTCGACAGCGTCTGCGTGCTGCCCGGCCACTGAGCGGGGCCCCGAGCGCGGCAGGGCTGGAAAAGGGGCCGTTCGGCGCATCCGAACGGCCCCGGCCGCTGGGGGGAGGGCGCGGCCCTACGGGAGGTCTGTCGCGATGATCTTCTCGATGTTGCGCTCGGCGAGCGCGGTGATGGTGACGAACGGGTTCACGCTGGCGTTTCCGGGGATCAGCGCGCCGTCGATCACGTACAGACCGGAGTAGCCGTGCAGACGGCCGTAGTTGTCGGTGGCCCGGTCGAGGACGGCGCCGCCGAGCGGGTGGTAGGTGAGGCTGTCGTTCCAGATCTTGTTGCCACCGAACAGGTCGGTCCGGTAGATCGTTCCCTCCCTCGAGTTGATCTTGTCGAAGATCGTCTTCGCCATGGTGATGGAGGGCTGCTTCCAGGCCGTCTGCCAGCTCAGGTCGGCCCTGCCCGTCGCGGTGTTCCAGGTGAACTCGGCACGGTTGGGGTTCTTCGTGATCGAGAGGTAGAAGGAGGCGTAGGTCTCGATCCCGGTGGGCAGCGGGGCGACCTCGGCGAAGGCGCCGCCCGCGTCCCAGTTGTCGATACCGGAGCAGGGGATGGTCGACTGGAGCTTGCCGGTCGGGTCCCACATGTGGTTGGCGCGGCCGCACATGACGTTCCCGTTCTCGCCCCAGCCCCTGCCCACCTCGCCGTTGAGGTGCGGCAGGGCCCCGGTCGCCTTCAGCTTGACCAGGAGCTTGCTGGTGCCGACGCTGCCGGCCGCGAAGAACACCCGGTCGGCGGTGACGGTCTTGGCGGCCACGGTGTCCCCGGTGGTGTTGATCTGGTCGATGGCGACCGTGTAGCCGCCGCCCGCGGCGGGGGAGACGGTGGTGACCTTGTGCAGCGGCGAGATGGTGACCCTGCCCGTGGCCCTGGCCTGGGCGAGGTAGGTCTGCACCAGCGACTTCTTGCCGTGGTTGTTGCCGTAGAGGATCTCCCCGGCCAGGGCCGACTTGGCGGCGGTGCCGGCGGCCTCCCGCTTCATGTAGTCCCAGTCGTACACGTCGGGCACGAAGGTCCAGGCGAAGCCGGACCGCTGGGCGTGCTTGCGGCCGACGCGGGAGAACTGGTAGCACTCGGCGGTGTCGAACCATGCCGGGTCGACCATCCCGACCCCGAGTCCGGCGTTGGCCCGCGGATAGTAGGTGTCGTACATCTCGTCGGCGTTCACCGACGGGAGGACGGCGGCGAAGTTCGCCCGCTTGGGCGTGACCGCCATGCCGCCGTTGACCAGCGAACCGCCGCCGACACCGCGGCCCTGGTAGACGGTGATGCCGGCGAAGTCCTCGGCGTCCAGGATCCCCGTGTACTTGGGGACGTCCCTGTCGATGGGGAAGCCGAGGAAGTTGCTGAGCGGGGCCTTGGTCCGCGTACGGAGCCAGAACGAGCGGTAGTCCGGGCTGGTCACCTTCGGGAAGATCTTGCCGTCGGGGCCCGGCGTGTCCCAGTTCATGCCCATCTCGATCATCTGCACGTCCACTCCGGCCTGGGCCAGCCGCAGCGCCGCGACCGACCCGCCGTAGCCGGTGCCGATGACGAGGACCGGGACGCGGGCACCGTCCGCGATCGGTTCGGGTGCGGCGGCCGCGGCCGTGGCCGGGGTGATGTGACCGGCCAGAGCCACTGCGCCGACTATGTAACCTGTTCTACCCAGGAACCCGCGACGTGAAATTCCATTGGAGCCTCTTTCGGGCAGGGTGTTGTCACCCATGTGACGTTCCTCACTCTCGATGGAATGGGAACGAGTTCTACTGCTGCCCGCGTGTGAAGTCACTACATACGTCTAGGTAACTTCCGGTCGATCAGGTGCCCCGGGCGGCCGGTTCCCGGCCCCGGACCCGGCCCGGGACGAGCAGCGAGGCGACCGCGGCGAAGGAGCACCGGGTGGAGGCGAATTCCAGCCGCCACAGTGCTGAGCAGGCCGGCGCCCCCGCCGGAAGGGACCACGCCGAGGGTCCGCAGCCGCCGGCCACGTGCGAGCGGCGGCGCGCCAGGGTGGCGCACAGGCGGCCCGCCAGGACCAGCGGCATCCACGGAACATTCACGCCGTAGCCGATGGGTGCGGCTCCGGGTCTCTGCGGTCACCGGCCCCGTCGCGAGGGCGTACGCGAGGACGGCGGCGGCCGCGAGACCGACCGCCGCCGGCCCCTCAGTCCGGCGCCGCGCGGTCGCCCCGCTCGCGGGGTTCGAGCGGCGGGGCCTCCACCGCGCAGTAGGTGTGGCACCGCGGATGGCATGCCCGGGAGGCGGGGGCGCGCACGGTCGCCCAGGCCACGGCGGCGCCGGCCAGGAACGCCCCGGTGCACCAGAGCATGGCCCGCCCGAACGCGGCGTCGAACTGGGTCGCCGAGCGGTACGACTCGGGCCCCATCCCGGACAGCAGCGGCAGCGCCGCCACCGCGAGCAGCCCGGCGACGCGCGCCGCCGCGTTGTTGATGCCGCTGGCCAGTCCCGCCCGGCCGGGATCCACCGAGGCCAGCACGGTGGACGTCAGCGGCGCGACCAGGGCCACCAGTCCCATGCCCATCACGACCATCGCGGGCAGCACGTCCTGCACGTACGAGGCCGCGGGCCCCACCCGCAGCATCAGCAGCGTCCCCACCGCGCACAGCACGGGCCCCACCGTGAGCGGGATGCGCGGTCCGATCCGCTCCCCCAGCTCACCCGAGCGCGCCGACAGGAGAAGCATCAGCAGGGTCGTCGGCAGCATCGCGGCCCCGGCGGCCAGTGCCGAATACCCGGACACCACCTGGAGCTGGAGCACCACGAGGAAGAAGAACCCCCCGATGGCCGCGTACACGCACAGGGTGACGAGGTTGACGGCGGTGAACAGCCGCGACGCGAAGATGTCCGGCGGCACCATCGGGTCGGCGCGCCGCCGCTCCACATACACGAAGGCGGCGCCGAGCAGGACCCCGAGCACCGCCGCGACGATCACGGCGGCCGATCCGGACCGGGCTTCGATCAAGGCGTAGGTGACCAGCCCGAGGGCGCCCGCGCCGAGTGCCGCGCCGGCCGCGTCGAACCGCCCGTGCGCCTGCGCGTCCCGGGATTCCGGTACGTGCCGCAGGGCGACCGGGACGCACACCGCGGCCAGCGGGACGTTCAGCAGGAAGACCCACCGCCAGCCGGGCCCGTCCACCAGCCAGCCGCCGAGGAACGGCCCCACCGCCGCACCCACCCCGCCGAACCCCGACCACAGGCCGATCGCCCGCCCCCGGTCCTCGGCGCGGATCGACGCCTGGATCAGGGCCAGGGAGCCGGGCGTCAGCAGCGCCCCGCCGATGCCCTGCAGGGCACGGGCGGCGATCAGCACCCCGGCGTTCGGCGCGAGGCCGCACAGCAGCGAGCCGACGGCGAACCACACCACGCCGAGTGTGAAGATCCGGCGCCGCCCGAAGCGGTCGCTCAGCGAGCCGCCGACCAGGATCAGCCCGGCCAGGGTCAGCAGGTAGGCGTTCACCGTCCACTGGAGCACGGCCAGATCGGCGTCGAGATCCTCCCCGATGCGCGGGAGCGCCACGTTCACCACGGTCCCGTCCAGCATGGCCATGGTCGAGCCGAGCACCGTGGTCAGCAGGATCCACCGGCCGCGCGCCGAGGCGAGCGGGACGGCGGGTTCGGGCGACGTGTCAGGCGACTCGGCAGGCACGGTCATGCCTTCAGGCTGGCCCGCCCTGCGCGGAAGGGCCACCGGGGGCGCGGCGGCGCGTTCCGGGGCCGGCGGCGTGTCCCGGGGCGCGGAACGGCTCATAAGGCCCTCTTGTAATGAGCATGACGCCTCCTTCAGCATGACCCGCGCACGTCACGCGCACCCTTCCCGCACATCCCGCACACGGCGTACGAGGAGACAACACGTGGCCCAACGCGACAAGCGGCCCTCACGAGCCCTGAGGCCCACGAGGCCGGGCAGGTCCGCACGGTCCTTACGCAGGGCGCTCGCCGCCCTCACCTCGGTCCTGCTGCTCCCGCTCGGCGCGGGCGTCGCCGCGGCCGCACCGGATCCCGGCCCCGGCACGCCGAACGCGGCCGAGCGCAAGATCGAACCCAAGCTCCGCGCCCAGCTCGACGGCTCCGCCAAAGCCGTCTTCTGGGTCTACCTCGACAGCGCCGCCGACCTCACGGCCGCGGGGAAGCAGCAGACCCGCGCCGCCAAGGCCGAGACCGTCCTGAGGACGAAGAAGGACCACGCCGCGCGCAGCCAGGCCGACGTCATCAAGGCCCTGGAAGGTGCCGGGGCCGAGTACACCTCGTACTGGATCGTGAACGCCGTGCGCGTCGTCGGCAGCGGGAAGCTCGCCGGGACGCTCGCGCAGCGCCCCGAGGTGGCCAGGATCGACGCCGACGACAAGGTCGACCTGCCCAAGCCCGCCGAGGGCAAGCGCGAAAAGGCCGTCGCCGACGCCGTCGAGTGGAACATAGACCGGGTCAAGGCCCCGCAGGTGTGGGACCGCATCGGCGTCCGCGGCGAGGGCATCGTCGTCGCCAACATCGACAGCGGAGTCGACTTCACGCACCCGGCCGTGGCCCACCAGTACCGCGGCAGGAACGCGGACGGCAGCCACTCCCACGCCTACAACTGGTTCGACCCGGCGGGCGTGTGCGCGGGCGCCGCACCGTGCGACAACAACGACCACGGCACCCACACCATGGGCACGATGGTCGGCGACGACGGCGGCGCCAACAAGATCGGCGTCGCCCCCGGCGCCCAGTGGATCGCCGCCAAGGGCTGCGAGTCCAACTCCTGCTCCGAGGCCTCGCTGCTCGCCTCCGGCCAGTGGATCGTCGCCCCGACGGACCTGAACGGCCAGAACCCGCGTCCCGACCTCGCTCCGCACATCGTCAACAACTCCTGGGGCGGCGCGGGCGGCGACACCTGGTACCAGCAGATCGTCGACACCTGGCGGGCCGCCGGCATCTTCCCGGCCTTCTCCAACGGCAACGCCGGCCCCGGCTGCTCGACCAGCGGCTCGCCCGGTGACTACGCCAGCTCCTACAGCTCCGGCGCCTTCGACATCAACAACGCCGTCGCGTCCTTCTCCTCGCGCGGCGCCGGCCCGGGCGGCATCGTCAAGCCGAACATCTCCGCCCCGGGTGTGAACGTCCGCTCGTCCGTCCCCGGCGGGGCCTACGAGGCCTTCTCCGGCACCTCCATGGCCTCGCCGCACACCGCGGCCGCCGTGGCGCTGCTGTGGTCCGCCGCCCCGTCCCTCGAAGGCGACATCGCGCAGACCGAGTCGCTGCTGGACGGCACCGCCCAGGACACCGACAGCAGCCAGTGCGGGGGCAACGCCGCCGACAACAACGTCTTCGGCGAGGGCCGCCTCGACGTCCTCGCCGCAGTCGACGCCGCCCCGCGCGGCGCGCTCGGCGCCCTCGGCGGCACCGTCCGCTCCGGCGGCCAGCCCCTCGCGGGCGTGAAGGTCACCGCCGACGGCCCGATCGACCGTACGGCCACCACGGCGGCCGACGGCAGCTACTCCTTCCCGGCCCTCTCGGTGGGCGAGTACACCCTGACCGCGGCCAAGTTCGGCTACGGCCGGCAGACCGCCACCGCCACCGTGACCGAGAACGCCACCGCCATCGGCGACTTCACCCTCACCCAGGCGGCCTCCGGCAAGGTCACCGGTACCGTCGCCTCGGCCTCCGGGCCGGCCGCCGGGGCCTCCGTCACCGTCGCCGACACCCCGGTGACCGCGATCGCCGACGCGCAGGGCCGCTTCGAGGTCACCCTGCCGCACGGCACCTACCGGCTGGACGCAACCCACGCCTCCCGCTGCCTCAGCGGCGGGACGGCCGAGGTCAGCGTCGGCGGCGACACCACCGTCGCGGTGAACCTGCCCGAGCGCACCGACGGCTACGGCTACGCCTGCGCCACCGCGGACCGGCCGTACGCCGAGGGGAGCCGGCAGCTCGCGCTGAGCGGCGACAACACCACCGAACGGGTCGACCTGCCCTTCCCGCTGCCGCTGTACGGCAAGACGTACGCCCAGGCCTGGATCGGCACCAACGGCACGGTCAGCTTCGGCGGCAACAACACCGGCGACATCAACGGCGACCTCCCGAGCACGGCCACGCCGAACGCCGCCCTCTACCCCTTCTGGGACGACCTGGTCGTCGGCGCGGCGGGCAGCGGCTCGGGCGTCTTCACCGCGGTCACCGGCACCGCCCCGCACCGCGCCTACGTGATCGAGTGGCGCGAGGTGTCCCACTGGTCGGCGCAGGCCGACAAGTTCTCCTTCTCCGCGGCCATCGGCGAGGACGGCACCGTCACGTACTCCTACAAGGGCACGGGCGGCACCGGGATCAAGGGCGGCTCCACGGCCACGGTCGGCGTGGAGAACGCCGCCGGCACCGACGCCTTCAAGTACTCCTTCAACACCCCCGTCGTCACGAACGGCCTCTCCATCGCCTTCCGCACCACCAAGAGCGGCGTCGTCGCCGGCCGGGTGCTCGACGCCAACGACGGCAACGGCGTCGCGGGCGCCACGGTGACCGTCGGCACGGGCGACACCGCCGTGTCGGCCACCACGGCCGTCGACGGCGGGTACGTCGTCCAGAGCCCCTCCGGCTCGCGGGCCGTCTCCCTCGCGGCGCCGCAGTACCAGTCCGCCACGGCGACCGTGGACGTCAAGGCCGCCGACGTCACGACGGTGACGCAGTCCCTGCGCACCGGCAAGGTGACGGCGTCCGCGCCGGCCCTGGAGGTCGTGCTCCCGGCCGACCAGCAGCGGACCCGGACCCTGGACCTCACCAACCCGGGCCTGGGCACGGCGTTCACGGTGTCCGAGGACGCGGGCTGGCTGACGGCCACGCCGGCCGCCGGCGAGCTGCCGACGGGCGGAAAGGTCCCGGTCACCCTCGCGGTCGACACGGCCGGGCTGGCCGCCGGCACCGTCCTCACCGCCGACCTGAAGATCGCCTCGGCGAGCGGCCGCACCCCGGTCCTCACCGTCCCGGTCAAGGTCGTCGTCCCGCGCTACCAGGTCGCCCTGGACGCGGGCTCCGGCTACGCCACCACCGACGCCCTCGGCGACGCCTGGTCCCCGGACCGCAAGTACACCGCCGGCTCCTACGGCTACCAGGGCAACGGCACCGTCCAGTCCACCGGCCGCACCATCGCCGGCACCGACGAACAGCGCCTCTTCCGCAACGCCCGTGAGGGCATGTACGAGTACCGCTTCGACAACGTCCCCAACGGCACCTACACGGTGGAGCTCGGCTTCGCCGAACTCTCCTCCACCAAGCCGAACAAGCGCGTCTTCGACGTCCTCGCCGAGGGCACGCAGGTCCTGCCCTCCCTCGACATCGCCCTGGAGGCGGGCACCTACAAGGCCCTGACCCGCACCTACACGGTCACGGTCACGGACGGGGTGCTCAACGTCCGCTTCGTGACGCACACCGGCTTCGGCAAGCCCCTGCTGAACACCCTCCGGGTGACCGACCGCCCGGACAAGAGCTGAGACTCCTTTCCGGATCTCGCCGGGCTCGCGGCGTGATCCGAACCGAAGGCCCTGGACCTCTCTGAGGCCCTGGTCCTGTGAGGGGGGGGTGTCTCTATGTCCTCCGTCAAGGACGTGGTGCCGGGTATGGGGTTGTTTGGGGTGGTCATGCTGCCAGGGTGACGGTGGGGGTTCGGGAC